>NZ_JBEXRL010000005.1:0-495077 GCF_040613075.1 Streptomyces sp. NPDC006314
TCCCAGTAGACGACTGGGTTGATAGGCCAGATATGGAAGCCTGGTAACGGGTGGAGTTGACTGGTACTAATAGGCCGAGGGCTTGTCCTCAGTTGTTCGCGTCCACTGTGTTAGTTCTGAGGCAACGACCGTTGCCGGCTTTGAGTAGAACGCATAAAAGAAAAGTGTGCTTGTTCGCTCGAAACCATTAGGGTTTCGGTGGCCATAGCGTGAGGGAAACGCCCGGTTACATTTCGAACCCGGAAGCTAAGCCTCACAGCGCCGATGGTACTGCAGGGGGGACCCTGTGGGAGAGTAGGACGCCGCCGAACAATCTTTGGGAGGACCCCTGGTCACCAGCGTTCAGCTGGGACCAGGGGTCCTTTCGTTTTTACAATGCTTGCGGTACCGATGACAGGAGTCACCATGTCCACCAACTCTCCCGACGACCGACCGGAGCGCGACCAGCGGCGACGGGACAGTGGTGACCGCGGTGGCGACCGCGGCGGCTTCCGTCGCGACAACGACCGTCGCGACAACGACCGTGGTGGTCACGGTCGGCGTGACGACAACCGCGGTGGGTTCGGCCGGCGTGACGACCGGCGTGACGACCGTGACCGTGGTGAGCGCGGCGGTTTCCGCCGTGACGACCGTCGGGATGACCGGCGTGACGACAGCCGTGGTGGCGGGTACCGCCGTGAGGGCGACCGGGGTTCGCGTCCCGGGTTCCAGCGTGACGACCGTGACCGTGGTGAGCGCGGCGGTTTCCGTCGCGACGACCGTCGGGACGACCGTGGGGACCGCGGCTTCCGTCGCGACGACCGCGGCGGCGACCGCCCGTCCTACAGGCGTGACGACGACCGGCGTGACGACCGTGACCGTGGTGAGCGCGGCGGTTTCCGCCGTGACGACCGTCGGGATGACCGGCGTGACGACAGCCGTGGTGGCGGGTACCGCCGTGAGGGCGACCGGGGTTCGCGTCCCGGGTTCCAGCGTGACGACCGCGGGGACCGCGGCTTCCGGCGCGATGACCGCAGCGGTGGTGACCGTCCTGCGTTCCGTCGTGATGACCGTCGTGATGACCGTGGCGGTGACCGTCCCGCGTTCCGTCGTGATGACCGGCGCGATGACCGCAGCGGTGGTGACCGTCCCGCGTTCCGTCGTGATGACCGTCGTGACGACCGTCGTGGTGACCGTCCCGCGTTCCGTCGTGATGACCGTCGTGACGACCGTGGCGGTGACCGTCCCGCGTTCCGTCGTGATGACCGTCGTGACGACCGTGGCGGTGACCGTCCCGCGTTCCGTCGTGATGACCGTCGTGACGACCGTGGTGGTGACCGTCCCGCGTTCCGTCGTGACGACCGTCGTGACGACCGTGGCGGTGACCGTCCCGCGTTCCGTCGTGACGACCGCGGTGGTGACCGTCCCGCGTTCCGCCGTGACGACCGTCGTGACGACCGGGGTGGCTTCCGGGGCCGCGACGACCGCGGTGACCGCGGTGAGCGCGGGGGCTTCCAGGGTCGCGACGACCGCGGCGGCCGTGGGCCCCGTCGGGACGACCGTGGCGGTCGACCCGGTGGCTTCCGTGGGCGTGACGGGCGTGACGGGCGTGACGACCGCCGTGGCGGTGGCCGCTTCCGCGACGACCGCGACCGCGACCGTGACCGGGAGCCGATCAAGCGGCTGCCGATCCCGGAGGACGTCACCGGCGAGGAGATCGACAAGGACGTCCGGCAGGAGCTGCAGAGTCTGCCCAAGACGCTCGCGGACGATGTCGCGAAGAACCTGGTGATGGTCGCCCGGCTGATCGACGAGGACCCCGAGGGCGCGTACGGCTACTCCAGGGTGGCCCTGCGCCTGGCGTCCCGCGTGGCCGCCGTACGCGAGGCCGCCGGCTTCGCCGCGTACGCGAACCAGAAGTACAGCGAGGCCCTCGCCGAGTTCCGGGCCGCCCGGCGTATGACCGGCGGCGTGGACCTGTGGCCGGTGATGGCCGACTGTGAGCGCGGGCTCGGGCGGCCGGAGAAGGCGCTGGACATGGCCGGCGCCCCGGAGGTGCAGAAGCTGGACAAGGCCGGGCAGGTCGAGATGCGGCTCGTCGCGGCCGGCGCCCGGCGTGACATGGAGCAACTGGACGCGGCCATCGTGACCCTGCAGAGCCCCGAGCTGGCCTCCAACTCCGTACAGCCGTGGACCGCGCGTCTGCGGTACGCCTACGCCGACGCCCTGCTGGCCGCGGGCCGGGAGCGCGAGGCCCGGGAGTGGTTCGCGAAGGCCGTCGAGGCCGACCGGGACGGCAGCACGGACGCGTCCGACCGGCTCGCCGAGATGGACGGTGTGGAGTTCGTCGACGCCCTCGACGAGAGCGAGAGCGAGAGCGAGAGCGAGAACGAGGGCAACGGCGAGGGTGAGTCCCCGAGCGCCTCCCAGGAGGACGGCGCCTCCCAGGAGGACGGCGACGAGGACTGACGTCAGCCACAGACAAGAAAGAGGGCAGGCCCCGCCCGGGGCCTGCCCTCTTTCTTATCTGTCTCTTGTCTGTCTCTTCGGTGTCCGTATCGGGTCTCGAGCACACGGTTCTCCGGCGCTCAGATCTCCAGCGCCCGCAGCACCAGACCCGACGCCGGCTTCGGTCCGAAGGACGTCGACTTGCGCGGCATCGTGACGCCTTGGCGGGCCAGTTCGCGTACGACCTCCTCGCGGACCGGGTGCATCAGGACCGCCGTTCCGCCGTCGCGTTCGGCCTTCTCCACCGTGGCGGCCGTGTCATGGATGTAGGCGACATGGGCGGGGGAGTCCTCGGGGATGTGCCAGACATGGTCGAGGAGAGCGGCGTGCAGGACCGTGGCGTCCAGGGAACGCCAGGCGGCCGGGCGGTCCGCCGGGATCGTCCGGGCCAGCAGGGCCGGGTCGGGGCGGTCGAGCAGGTGGAAGGCGCCGTCGCCGGCCAGCAGGAAGGCGTTGCCCGCGCAGGACGCGTCCGCCAGTGCCTCCAGTGCCTCGGCCAGCGGCGCGTCGAGGCGCCGTACCCGGAACAGGCCGTGCACGGCGGCCAGCGCGTCCGCGACCGGCAGGCCGTGCAGCAGCCGGTGGATGGCGCGGACGCGCAACGGGTAGCGGGCGGTGTCGACCAGCAGGACCAGGCCGTGGTCCCAGGGGCTGGGGGAGGGGTGTTCCGCGCGCAGCCGGCGGTAGGTGGCCCAGCGGTGGTGGCCGTCGGCGATCAGCGCCTGGTGATGGGCCAGCTCGGACTGGATGAGCGACATGTCGGCCGGCTCGGTGACCGACCACAGGCGGTGCCGGAAACCGTCCTCGGTGGTCGTGGCCAGCAGGGGCGGGCGTTTCGCCGTACGTTCGACGACCTCGGCAGCCGTGCCGTTGCCGCGGTAGGTCAGCAGCAGCGGTTCCAGGTTCGCCCGGGTGGCGCGCATCAGGGCCGCACGGTCCGCGACCACCGGCGGCATGATGTCCTCGTGCGGCAGCACCACGCCCTCCTCGGGCTCCGAGACGCGCAGGGCGCCGATGACGCCGCGCTGGATCATCCCGTTGCCGTCCCGCTGCTCGTACACGTACAGCCCCGGCTCGGGGTCCGCGGTGAGGATGCCCTCGTCCAGCCAGCGGCGCAGGGTGTCCGCCGCCTGTTCGGTGCGGGCACTGGGGGTGCCGGCCTGGGGCAGGATCAGACGGACGATGTTGTGCGGGTCGGCCGACTGAAGATGGTGCACCCCGTCGGGACGTACGACGACGTCGTACGGCGGAGAGGTGACGGAGGCCAGGCTGCCGACCCGGTCGGGGTCGTAACGGAGGCCGCGGAACGGGGTGAGTTCCAGGCCTCGGCGCTCCGTTGCTTCCGAGTGACCTGCAGTGTTCATCCCGGCATCGTACGTGTGTCGGTGGCATGCGGGATGATCGGGGGAAAAGGCGAGTCAGCGAGGAGCGATGTGGACATGAGCCAGGGCGTCAGGACGAGGCCC
Organism: Streptomyces sp. NPDC006314; assembly: GCF_040613075.1. Taxonomy (NCBI): domain Bacteria; kingdom Bacillati; phylum Actinomycetota; class Actinomycetes; order Kitasatosporales; family Streptomycetaceae; genus Streptomyces; species Streptomyces sp. NPDC006314. The sequence goes on from NZ_JBEXRL010000005.1 coordinate 3,954, forward strand.
GAGGGTAGTGGGCAGCCCCTGAGCGAGGCGTACGACACGGCGCTGCTCGATCTGGACGGGGTGGTGTACGCGGGCGGGAACGCGATCGCGCACGCGGCGGACTCGCTGGCGGTGGCGCGCGCGGGCGGGATGCGTCTCGCGTACGTCACCAACAACGCTCTGCGGACGCCGGACACCGTGGCCGGGCATCTGACGGAGCTGGGCATACCGACGGGGGCCGAGGACGTCATCACCTCCGCTCAGGCCGTGGCGCGGCTGATCAGCGAGCAGATACCGACCGGAGCGCGGGTGTTGGTGATCGGCGGTGAGGGCCTGCGGGTGGCGCTGCGTGAGCGGGGCCTGACCCCGGTGGAGTCGGCGGACGACGATCCGGCGGCGGTGGTGCAGGGGTTCGGCGGACCCGATCTGCCCTGGGGACGGTTCGCGGAGGCGTCGTACGCCGTCGCGCGTGGGGTGCCGTGGTTCGCGTCCAACACCGATCTGACGATTCCGAGCGGGCGGGGCATCGCGCCGGGCAACGGAGCGGCCGTGGAGGTCGTACGGATCGCGACCGGCGCCGAGCCGCAGGTGGCGGGCAAGCCGCTGCCGCCCATGCACAAGGAGACGATCATCCGGACGGGTGCCAAGCGGCCGCTGGTCGTCGGGGACCGGCTGGACACGGACATCGAGGGCGCGTTCAACGGCCATGTCGACTCGCTGCTGGTGCTGACCGGGGTCACCGACGGGCCCCAGCTGCTCGCCGCGCCGCCGCGGCACCGGCCGACGTACGTGGACGCGGATCTGCGCGGGCTGCTCACCGCGCAGCCGGAGGTCACCCAGGAGGGTGAGGGGTTCCGCTGCGGTGGGTGGACGGCGACCGCCGGTGCGGACCGGCTGGAGCTGGACGGCGACGGCGGGACGCTGGACGGGCTGCGGGCGCTGTGTGCGGCGGCCTGGACGGCGGCGGGGCAGGACTCCTGCCGGCTGGACGGGGGGAAGGCGCTGGCCCGGCTCGGACTGTGAACCGCACTGCGGGTACCTGGGGATCGAGATTCGATGCGAGGGTAGGCTAACCTAACCTGGTGTTGGTCGACAGTCCTCCAGAACAGCGCGCGGAGAGCGCCCCCGCGCCCCCAACCCGCCGGGCGGTCAGGGCCTTTGGGCTCCTGCTCGCCGTCGCGATGCTGGTGCTCGTCGCCCTGGCGAGCATCGCGATCGGGGCGAAAGCGCTGTCGTATGACCAGGTCTGGCACGGCCTGTTCCACGACACGGGTACGTACGGTGACGTCGTCGTGAACGAGCGGCTCTCACGCACGGTCCTCGGACTGCTGGTCGGTGCCGCCCTCGGCCTGTCGGGCGCGGTCCTGCAGGCACTCACCCGGAACCCCCTGGCCGACCCCGGACTGCTCGGGATCAACGCCGGCGCCTCCGCGGCCGTCGTCACGGCCGTCACCTGCTTCGGCGTCACCAGCCTCACCGGCTATGTGTGGTTCGCCTTCCTGGGAGCCGCGGCGGTCGGCGCGCTGGTGTGGTTCCTCGGCGGCGGCAGGGGCGCCACCCCGGTACGGCTCGCGCTCGCCGGTACGGCGATCAGCGCGGCCCTCTACGGCTATCTCCAGGCCGCGATGATCCTGGACGACGCGGCGCTGGGCAAGATGCGCTTCTGGACGGTGGGTTCGCTGGCCTCGGCCACCGACACGACCATCACGCAGGTGCTGCCGTTCCTCGCGGTCGGCACGGTCCTCGCGCTCGCGCTGGCCCGGCCGCTGAACGCGGTGGAGATGGGCGACGACACCGCCCGCGCCCTCGGCGCCAACCTCAACCGCACGCGCGCCCTGGCCATGCTGGCCGCCACCGTGCTGTGCGGTGCCGCCACCGCCGCCTGCGGCCCGATCATGTTCGTCGGCCTGATGATCCCGCACGTGGTGCGCTCCTTCACGGGCCCCGACCTGCGCTGGATCCTGCCGTACGCCACGGTCCTGTCGCCCGTGCTGCTGCTCGGCGCCGACATCATCGGCCGGGTCGTGGCCCGCCCCGCGGAGCTCCAGGTCGGCATCGTCACCGCGATCATCGGCGGCCCGGTCTTCATCTTTCTCGTACGACGGCGGAGGACGGCCCAGCTGTGAAGACACACTCCAGGAGCCGTGCCGTACGCACTCCCGGTGGGCTCTCCCTGCGCCTGGACCTGCGTGCCCTGATCGTCGTCGGGCTCCTCCTGGCCGCCGCGCTCGCCGCCGGTGTCGCGCTGATCGGCACCGGCGACGCCGCGATCCCCGCGGCCGACGTGCTCAGGACGCTCGCCGGGAACGGCACCGCGTACCAGGACTTCATCGTCAACGAGCTGCGGCTGCCGCGCGTCCTCGTCGGCCTGCTGGTCGGCGCCTCGCTCGGCCTCGGCGGCGCGCTGTTCCAGACCATCTCCCGCAATCCGCTGGGCAGTCCGGACGTGCTCGGCCTGTCACAGGGCTCGACGGCCGGCGCGCTGATCGTGATCGTGCTGATGTCCGGCGGCTCCACGCAGGTCACCGTCGGCGCGCTGATCGGCGGACTCGCGACCGGTCTCGCGATCTATCTGCTCGCCTGGAAGCAGGGCGTGCACGGCTACCGGCTGGTCCTGGTCGGCATCGGTGTCTCCGCCGTCGTCACCGCGGTCAACGGCTATCTGCTCACCAAGGCCGACCTGGTCGACGCGGCCCGTGCGGTCGTGTGGATGACCGGCTCGCTCAACGGCCGTGACTGGGAGCAGGTCTGGCCGCTGCTCGCTCTGTGCGCGGTCCTCGTCCCGCTGGTCCTCGCCCACGCGCGCGGCCTGAGGATGATGGAGATGGGCGACGACATCGCAGGCGCGCTCGGCGTGCGCGTCCAGCGCGTCCGGCTGGTGCTGATGGTCTGCGCCGTGCTGCTCACCGCGGCGGCCACCGCCGCCGCCGGACCCGTCAGCTTCGTGGCCCTCACCGCCCCGCAGCTCGCCCGGCGCCTGACCCGCTCGCCGGGCCCGAACCTGGTGCCCTCGCTCTGCATGGGCGCCGCCCTGCTGGTCGCCGCCGACTGGGCTTCGCAGCGCGTCTTCGGGGCCGACCAGCTGCCCGTCGGCGTGGTCACGGGCGTCGTCGGCGGCGGCTATCTGCTGTGGCTGCTGGTCACCGAGCGCAGGGCGGGCCGGATATGAGGCGCACACAGGCCGGGCCGGACACGAGCGGCACGAACCCGAACACGACGAGGAGCACTGTGAACCGCCTGTCCGCCGAGAACGTCACCCTCGCCTACGACCAGCGCGTGATCGCCGAGCAGTTGTCGGTGCAGATCCCCGACAACTCCTTCACGGTGATCGTCGGCCCGAACGCGTGCGGCAAGTCGACTCTGCTGCGGGCGCTGTCGCGGATGCTCAAGCCCCGCCGGGGCCGCGTGCTGCTCGATGGGCAGGCCATCCAGTCGATGCCCGCGAAGGCGGTTGCGCGGACCCTCGGCCTGCTCCCGCAGTCGTCCGTCGCGCCCGACGGCATCACGGTCGCCGACCTGGTCGGGCGGGGCCGCTACCCGCACCAGGGCCTGCTGCGGCAGTGGTCCGCGGAGGACGAACGGGTCGTCCAGGAGTCGATGCGGCAGACCGGGGTCGCCGAGCTGGCCGACCGGTACGTGGACGAGCTGTCCGGCGGACAGCGGCAGCGCGTGTGGATCGCCATGGCACTGGCCCAGCAGACACCGCTGCTGCTCCTGGACGAGCCGACCACCTACCTCGACATCCAGCACCAGATCGACGTCCTGGACCTGTGCGCCGAGCTGCACGAGACCCAGGGCCGCACCCTGGTCGCCGTCCTGCACGACCTGAACCACGCCGCCCGCTACGCCACCCACCTCGTCGCCCTGCGCGGCGGCGAGGTGATCGCCGAGGGCGCGCCGAACGACATCGTCACGGCGGAGCTGGTCGAGGAGGTGTTCGGGCTGCGCTGCCAGGTCATCGACGACCCGGAGACGGGGACCCCGCTGGTGGTGCCGGCCGCGCGCAAGGCACGGGCGGAGAAGGTCACAGCAGCTTCCTGAGCCGGAACAGGTCGACCAGGCTCGCCTCCAGCCTCACCCGGCCCCTGCCCCAGGCGGTCGCGAAGTTCAGTTCGCCGTCCACCAGGGCCACCAGGTCGTCACCGGCCAGGGCGAGCCTGATCTGCGCCGTCTGGCGCGGTGGCCCCGGACGGGTCTCGTCGACCTCGATCCGGCCGCCGGTCATACGGCCCGCGAAGGTCACGTCGAGATCGGTGATGTGGCAACTCACCGAGCGGTCCAGGGCGGCGGCCGAGCGGACCTCGCCCTCGGCCCCCTGCATGTTGTCCGAAAGCTTCCCCAGCGCGGCGCGGCACTCCTCGATCGTGGCCATCGCCACCGACGGTACCCCAGTGGTTCGGGGTAGCGTCTGGGCATGAGCGAGTCCGTGTCCGAGGCCGAGATCGTCCCGCAGGCCGCCGCGTTCGCCGCAGGGCCCGAGCGCGAGCCCGAGCCCGCGGACGACCCCGCCGCCCCGGCCCCCCTGAACGTCCCGCGCACCCCGACCGGCAACGCCGAGGTCGACGCCCAGCTGGAGCGGCTGGCCGACGCCGACCACCTCGCCACCGACGGACACGTCGAGGTGTACGAGGATGTACACCGGGGGCTGCGCGACGCGCTCACCGCGCTCGACGCCCGCCCGGGACCGCCGGTTCCCACCCGTCACCCGACCGCCGCCCCTCGATGAGACCCTTCGGGTCGCACCATTCGATCGCCGTACCACCAGAGCAGGAGCTGAACCGAACGTGGCAGGAGTCGCACGCCGCCGTCTGGACGCGGAGCTGGTCCACCGGAAGCTCGCGCGCTCGCGCGAGCACGCCAGCCAGCTGATCGCCGCCGGACGGGTCACCGTCGGCAAGATCGTCGCGACCAAGCCGGCCACCCAGGTGGAGACCGCCGCGGCGATCGTGGTCCAGGCCGACGACAGCGATCCGGGTTACGTCTCCCGGGGCGGGCACAAACTCGCCGGCGCGCTGGAGGTCTTCGTACCGCGGGGGCTCGTCGTCCGGGGCCGGCGCGCGCTGGACGCCGGCGCGTCCACCGGAGGCTTCACCGACGTCCTGCTGCGTGCGGGCGCCGCCCATGTCGTCGCGGTGGACGTCGGATACGGACAGCTCGCCTGGTCTCTCCGGAGCGATGAACGCGTCACCGTCAAGGACCGTACGAACGTACGCGAGTTGACACTCGAGGCGATCGATGGGGAACCTGTGGATCTTGTCGTGGGCGATCTGTCCTTCATCCCGCTCGGGCTGGTGCTGCCCGCCCTGAAGCGGTGCGTGAAGCCGGACGCCGACCTGGTGATGATGGTCAAGCCGCAGTTCGAGGTGGGCCGGGAACGGCTCGGCAGCGGGGGTGTCGTACGGAGTCCGCAGCTGCGGGCGGAGGCCGTACGGGGAGTGGCCGAGAAGGCCTGGGAGCTGGGGCTCGGGGTGCGTGGCGTCACCGCGAGCCCACTGCCCGGGCCCTCGGGCAATGTCGAGTACTTTCTCTGGCTGCGGTCCGGGGCCCCCGCACTGGCCCCGGCCGACGTCGACCGTGCAGTGACGGAGGGGCCGCGTTGACACAGAACCTGGCGCGTACTGTTTTCCTGCTGGCCCACACCGGGCGGCCCGCGGCGATCCGCAGCGCGGAACTCGTCGTCAAGGGGCTGCTGCGGCACGGCATCGGAGTGCGGGTGCTGGAGGAGGAGGCGCGCGATCTGCCGCTGCCGGACGAGGTGCAGCTGGTCAAGGAGGCGACTCCGCAGTGCCTCGACGGCTGCGAGCTGCTGATCGTCCTCGGCGGCGACGGCACGCTGCTGCGGGGGGCCGAGTTCGCGCGGGCCTCCGGGGTGCCGATGCTCGGCGTCAACCTCGGGCGCGTCGGGTTCCTCGCGGAGGCCGAGCGGGACGACCTCGACCGGGTCGTGGACCGGGTGGTGGCGCGGTCGTACGAGGTCGAGGAGCGGATGACCGTCGACGTCGTCGTGCACCGCAACGGGGACATCGTGCACACCGACTGGGCGCTGAACGAGGCGGCCGTACAGAAGGCGGGCGCCGAGAAGCTGCTGGAAGTCGTGCTGGAGATCGACGGACGCCCGGTGACGGGGTTCGGGTGTGACGGGGTCGTCCTGTCCACGCCGACCGGTTCCACGGCGTATGCGTTCTCTGCCGGGGGGCCTGTGGTGTGGCCCGAGGTGGAGGCGCTGCTGATGGTGCCGATCAGCGCGCACGCGCTGTTCGCGAAGCCGCTGGTCACGTCTCCGGATTCGGTGCTCGCCGTGGAGGTTCTGCCGCATATTCCGCCCGGGGTGCTGTGGTGTGACGGGCGGCGGACCGTGGAGTTGCCGCCCGGGGCGCGGGTGGAGGTGCGGCGGGGGGCTGTGCCGGTGCGGCTTGCCCGGCTGCATCACTCGTCCTTCACCGACCGGCTCGTGGCGAAGTTCGCGCTGCCGACCACTGGGTGGCGGGGGGCGCCGCACCACTCGGCGGAGTGACATGGGCGGGCCATGTGCGCTCCCCGCCCCGGACCTCGTATGGTCTGTTCCGTGTTGGAGGAGATGCGGATACGGTCGCTCGGGGTCATCGACGATGCCGTCGTCGAGCTGTCGCCGGGGTTCACAGCCGTCACCGGTGAGACGGGTGCGGGCAAGACCATGGTGGTCACCAGCCTGGGGCTGCTGCTCGGTGGCCGGGCGGACCCGGCGCTCGTGCGGATCGGGGCCGGGAAGGCGGTCGTGGAGGGGCGGATCGCCGTGCCCGCGGACGCCGCCGCCGTCGTACGCGCCGAGGAGGCCGGGGCCGAGCTGGACGACGGGGCCCTGCTGATCAGCCGTACCGTTTCCGCCGAGGGCCGCTCGCGGGCACACCTGGGCGGACGCAGCGTGCCCGTGGGGCTGCTCGCCGAGCTGGCCGACGATCTGGTGGCCGTGCACGGGCAGACCGACCAGCAGGGGCTGCTGAAGCTGTCCCGGCAGCGGCAGGCGCTCGACCGGTACGCCGGGGACGCGGTCACCGGGCCGCTCGCCAAGTACACGGGGGCCTACCGGCGGCTGCGGGCCGTCTCCGCCGAGCTGGAGGAGATCACCACGCGTGCGCGTGAGCGGGCGCAGGAAGCCGACATGCTGCGGTACGGGCTCGACGAGATCGCCGCCGTGGAACCTCGGGGCGGGGAGGACGCCGAGCTGGCCGAGGAGGCGGAGCGGCTGGGGCACGCCGAGGCCCTGGCGTCCGCCGCGACGGCCGCGCACGCCGCTCTCGCGGGCATTCCCGAGGACCCCGAGGGCATCGACGCCTCGACCCTCGTCGCGGGCGCTCACCGGGCCCTGGAGACCGTGCGCTCGCACGATCCGGCGCTGGCCGCGCTCGCCGACCGGATCGGGGAGATCGGGATCCTGCTGGCCGATGTCGCCGGTGAGCTGGCGGGGTACGCCGACGATCTCGACGCCGATCCGCTGCGCCTGGCCGCGGTGGAGGAGCGGCGGGCCGCGCTGACCGCCCTCACCCGCAAGTACGGGGAGGACGTGGGCGCCGTCCTGGCCTGGGCCGAGCAGAGCGCCGCGCGGCTCACCGAGCTGGACGGCGATGACGAGCGGATCGAGGAGCTGACCGCCGAGCGGGACGCGCTGCGCGTCGAACTGGGCGGTCTCGCACAGGCGTTGACGGACGCGCGGACGGAGGCCGCCGAACGGTTCGCCGCCGCCGTGACCGCCGAGCTGGCCTCCCTCGCCATGCCCCACGCCCGCGTGTCGTTCGACATCCGGCAGACCGAGGACCCCGAGGGCGTCGAGGTCGGCGGACGTACGGTCGCGTACGGATCCTCTGGTGTCGACGAGGTCGAGCTGCTGCTCGCCCCGCACCCCGGCGCCCCGCCCCGGCCCATCGCCAAGGGCGCGTCCGGCGGTGAGCTGTCCCGCGTGATGCTGGCCGTGGAGGTCGTGTTCGCGGGCACCGACCCCGTGCCGACGTACCTCTTCGACGAGGTCGACGCCGGTGTCGGTGGCAAGGCGGCGGTCGAGATCGGGCGGCGCCTGGCGAAGCTCGCCAAGACCGCGCAGGTCGTCGTGGTCACCCACCTGCCCCAGGTCGCCGCCTTCGCCGACCGGCAGCTGCTGGTCGAGAAGACCGACGACGGCTCCGTCACCCGGTCCGGTGTGAAGGTGCTGGAGGGCGAGGACCGCGTCCGCGAGCTGTCCCGCATGCTTGCCGGCCAGGAGGACTCCGAGACCGCCCGCGCGCATGCGGAGGAGCTGCTGGCCACGGCTCGGGCGGACGGGTAGGAGTGCGGCCGGCCGCCGGGCGGGCGCCCTGGCTGGGCCTCCAGGGTGGGCGCAGGATCAGGGGTGCGGGCAGGAAGACCGGCTTCGCCCTCGCTGCCGGTGTGACGCGTGCGGGCGTGGCCGTCCTGCGGAGGACCGCGCCCGGCGGGCGGGCGCGGTGGGAGCGGAGGAACTACGCCGGGCGGACGGTCGGGATGTATGCCGGGCCGGCGTCGGCCGCGGCGGCGGCGGTGGGGGCCGCGCGGGTTCACCCCGGTGCCGGGCTCGCGGTGCTGGCGGCCGGGGTCTGCGGGGCGTACGACGATGTCGCCGGCGATCACCGGCGCGGTTTCCGGGCGCACCTGGGGGCGCTGCGGGACGGCGAGGTCACCAGCGGCGCCGTCAAGTTGTTCGGGATGTCGGCCGCGGGGCTGGTGGCGGGGGCCCTGATGAAGGAGCGGCCGGTCGACAAGGTGCTGGCCGGTGTCGTGATCGCCGGGGCCGCGCACGTCGTCAATCTCCTCGACGTACGCCCCGGGCGTGCGGTGGGCGCGGTGCTCGCGCTCGGGGCTCCCGGACTGCTGCGGAAGGGGCCGGGCGGCGAACTGACCGCGGCCGCCATGGGTGCCGCCGCGGCCGTGCTGCCCGACGACCTCGGCGAGCGCGTGATGATCGGAGACACGGGGGCGCACGCGCTCGGGGCGGCGCTCGGTACCGCCGTGGTCGCGTGCAACCGGCGCGCGGGGCTGCTCGCGCACGCCGTCGCCGTCGTGGCCGCCGCCGTGTACGGGGACCGGGTGACCGCGTGGGCGCGGGCGTTGTGAGGGACCGCTCCGGCGGTACGGGCGCCGTGAGGGACTGAGCCGGTCGTATGTGGGTGCCGCGAGCGTCCGACCTCACCGGACCGGTCGCGCAGCACTCGGCCGCGCCGGGAATGCTCTCACCCGTGTGGGTGACGTGCTCCGGCGCATTGCCCCGGGCCGCCGCACGGTGCGCCCACCGGGGTTTCCCGGAACGGCCGTACGTCCTGGCATGCTTGGCAGGAACCCGGGGTGGGCGGCGGCTCGGGACGGTGCGCGCCGGAGGCGCGGGGCACGTCCTTTCACCCCGCTGACCCCGCTACCTTCTGTACGTTTCCTCGTGACCACACCACGCCGAACCAGGAGCCCCGGCCCCGTGAGCCCCGTGAGCAGCAGCGCACCGCACGGCCAGTGGCCGCTGCGCACCGTGCAGGTGCTGGGCGGAGGCAACGCCGGCAGCAGCGCGCACGTACGTTCCCTTACCGAGGGGCTCGTGGCGAGGGGCGTACGGGTCACGGTCTGCGCCCCCGTCGAGGCCGATCGCGCCTACGACTTCACCGGGGCCGGCGCCGAGCACGTACACGTGCCACGCAGCAGCGACCCGGCCGCCGTGGCCGCACTCCGGGCCGCCTGCGCCGACGCCGACCTGGTGCACGCGCACGGTCTGCACGCCTCCTTCCGTGCCGTGCTCGCACTCGGCGGGCGCACCACCCCGCTGGTCGTCACCTGGCACAACCGGGCGCGGGCGGAGGGGGCACGGGCGCATCTGCTGCGGCTGCTGGAGCGGCGGGTGGTGAAGACGGCGGCCGTCGTCCTCGGCACCAGCTCCGACCTGGTCGACCGGGCCCGCCGGAGCGGCGCGCGGGACGCCCGGCTCGCGGCCGTCGGCCTGCCCGGGCAGCGCCGGCCCTCCCTCACTCTCGGCTGTGCTCGAGCGGGGGGACCCCCGTCCCACGACGACCCCGACCGGCTGCGGTCCAAGGTCCGGGCCGAACTCGGCACCATCGGCCGCCCGTTGCTCATCGCGGTCGGCTCCCTCGACCGGCACCGCGGCTACGACGTCCTGCTCGACGCGGCCCGTGCCTGGCGGGAGCTGGACCCCCTGCCGCTGGTCGTCGTCGCCGGGGAGGGCCCGCTGCGTCCGGTGCTGCAGCGTCGGATCGAGGACGAGGAACTGCCGGTGCGGCTCATCGGCCACCGCGAGGACGTGCCGGAGCTGCTGGCCGCCGCCGATCTGGCGCTGGTCACCAGCAGTTGGGAGTCGCGGTCCGTCCTCGCCCAGGAGGCGCTGCACGCGCGCGTGCCGCTCGTCGCGACCCGCGTCGGCGGCATCCCGGACCTCGTCGGCGACGCCGCCGACCTCGTCCCGTACGGCGATGCGCAGGCGCTCGCCGAAAGCGTCGTACGACTGCTCGCCGATCCGGAGCGGCGCGAACTGCTGCGGGAGCGGGGCGCACGGCAGGCCGCCACCTGGCCGACGGAGGACGAGACCGTCGCCCAGGTGCTCAGCGTGTACGACGAGTTGACCCAGCCCCGGCCGCTCGCCTAGGCGGCCTTCTGGATCAGGTCGGCGGATGGCCGGGGTGCCTGACCGGCCCGCCCGCGCGGCCGGCGTCGATCGTCGCTCGGACGCCTCTACCGCTCCAGACGGTGTGTGGTGAGGGCCCGGAGGCGCCGGAAGGAACCGTTCGTGAAACGGCGAGCGGCCTGACCTACTCAGCGGATGAGGTGAACGGTGAGCTGTGTTTCGGCGGAATTGGTGTTGACGGCGTGGATGAAGCCGTGGGCCGTGCGGTAGAGCCCCGTGCCTCCGGTGATGGCCAGGGTGATGTCACCGGGGCCGGCACTGCCGATGGCGAACACGCCCTGCACGGTGATCTGTCCCCCGGGCAGCGAAAGGGTGAGCTGACACTGCAGGTCGCTCGTATCGGTGGGGCCGGTGCGGGTTACGGTGCAGACCTCGTCGAACCGACCCACCGTGGCGCTGGACCGAATGAGGTCCCCTGTGACGATGAGCTCGTCCCCTTGGCTGTTGCCAGGAGGCGGCACATCAACGTTGTTGATCTGGGTCGGCCTCGCCGTCAGACCGAAGACCTCTTCGCTCTGCTGGGGATGGGGAGGCGGGGGGTTGGTAGCGCCGACGGTCGCTGTGGCGGCCGACGCCACAGAGGCGCAGCAGAGGGCAGTGGCCAGGCCGGTGACCGCGCTCAGACCAAGACGTTTGACGTGCTTCATCATGCGTCTCCTGGGAGGGATACAAGGCGGTTAAGTGACCTTGTGTCACTTAAGGTGCCGCTTGCCAGGCCAGCATCCGGTGGACGGCGCGCCACAGCCACCCCAGCCGGGCATCCAGGTGAGCGGCACGGCGCGTGGACGAAGTCGCGGTGGCCGTAGGGCATCCCGGTCACCCGTGGGCACCGGGCGGCCCGTCATGGCGTGGTGAAGATGACGCCGACGAGGGCCGGCCCGCTTGCGGTGGCCCTCGGGGCTAAGGGACGTGGCGGCGGGCGCGGAGGGCCAGGCTCAACGCCAGGACCGTCTGCGGGTCGTCGAGGTCGGTCCCGAGCAACTCCCCGATGCGGGCGAGGCGGTTGTAGAGCGTCTGGCGGTTGAGGTGCAGTTCGCGGGCCGTCTCGGCCTTGCGGCCGGCGTGTGCCAGGTAGGTCTCCAGGGTCGGCAGCAGCGGTGGCCTGGAGCGGTGGTCGTGGTCACGCAGCGGGCCGATCGCGCGGTCCACGAAGGCCGCCAGGTCCGGGTGGCCGCGCAGCCGCCACAGCAGCAGGTCGATGTCGAGACGGCGGGCGTCGTACCAGGGCCGGTCGGTCAGGCCCTGTGCCGCCGTCGCCGTCTCCGCCGCGTGCCGCAGCCCCGCCGACGCGGCCGCCCAGCCGCCCGCCACGCCGACGACCACCACCGGCGGCGAAGAGCCCGCCCGCCGCACCCCGGCCCGCTCCACACCCGCGCGCAGCGCCGCCGCCACCCGGTCCGCGACCGCCGGCCGCTCCGACTCCGAGCGCAGCCCCAGCAGCACCAGCACCCGGCCCTCCACCGGCCGCACACCCAGCAGCACCGGTACCCCCACCGCGGCCAGCTCCTCCGAGACCGCCCTGGCCAGTACCGCCCAACCGCCCCCACGCTCGGCTCCGCTCGCACGGGCGGCACCCCCCTCGGGGGAGAGGGAGTCGCCGACCCGCATCACCACGGGCAGCAGTCTGCCGTCCCCGGGCTTGAAGCCGAGGACGCGGGCCTGCGCGGGTGCGTCCTCCGCCGTGACGCGGCCCTCGGCGAGATCGGTGAGGAAGTCACCGCGCCCGCGTGCCGCCAGCTCCTCCTCCTGCCGGGCCTGCATCAGCACCACGGCCAGGATGCCCGCCGCCCGCTCGGTGGCGATCCGGTGCACCGGAGCCAGCGGTGAGCGGACCGGCAGAAGGACGAGCCGGGCGCGTACCGAGCCCGCCGTACCGGGTCCGCCGCCGGGCACGTCCACCAGCATCGAACCGGCCGGCGGCGGCGCGTCCTTCTGCGGGCCGCGCAGCCCCTCCCACACCTGCAGCGGATCGGCGCCCTCCGGGCCGGACCCGGCGGCGTACAGCAGCCGGCCGTCCGCCGTCTCCAGGAACACCGGATTGGCGCTGAAGTCGGCCAGGATGCCCAGCACCTGCGGCACCCCGCCACCGCTCAGCAGGGCCTCGGTGCAGCGCCGGTGCACCTCCTCAGCCCGCTGCAGCAGCGCGTAGTGGCCGTTGACGATCTCGGTGTGGATCTCCTCGGTCACCGTCACGAACGGCACCTCGCGGTGCAGCTGGACCAGCGGCAGCCCGGCGCTGCGGGCGGTGTCCACCAGGGCGGCGGGCAGCCGGTCGAAGCGCGGTCCCAGCTCCACCACCAAGGCGGCGATCCCGCGCTCGGCGAGGGTCCGTACGAAGGCCCGCTGTTCTGCGGGGCGGGTGCCGAGGCCGTAGCCGGTGGTCAGCAGCAGCTCGCCGCCCTTGAGCAGCGAGGCGATGTTCGGCACCTCGCCCGCGTGCACCCAGCGCACGGTGCGCCCCAGCCGGTCGGCGCCCGCCAGGATCTCCGGCAGCCCACTGCGCAGGCCGGGCAGCTCCAGTGCCCGCTGAACGGTGATCCCCGCGCCCTGGGTGTCGAATCGGTGGTCCGTACGGCTGTCCATGCAGCGGACGCTACCCGCGGAAACGTTCCGGCGACATCTCCGCGCATGATCGCACCATCCACCTCCTGCTTGGAGCCGAAGAGCGCGAACACTCCGCTCTTGCTCAGCTCCAGCTGCCCCGTTCGGCGCGGCTCACCGTCACCGCCCCTCCCCGACCACCGGCGGCCGCCGCAACGTTTGCCCCGCGTCAGCTGCACGGCACGCTCCACGTCGTCGCCCGGGGCCACGGTGACCAGCTCGCTGCTGCACGCCTCGGCCACCGTCCGCCCGGTGACGTCTCCCCCCTCGGCCAGGATCCGCACGGTCAGATACCCGGTCCGTGACCAGCCCGCGCTCAGCGGTGAGGCGGTGCTCGCAGGAGTTCCGGGGCTGACGGGCGGCCGGCTCAGACGGGCCTGATGTTGTGGTTGAAGCGGAACACGTTGTCCGGGTCGTACCGCCGCTTCAGCTTCTCCAAACGCAGGGTGTTCCCCTCGCCCAGGCCCGCCCTGACCCGCTCCGGGCCCTCGTCGCCGATGAGGTTCAGGTGCACGGCGCCGGTGCTCCACGGCCGGACGTCGGCGCGGACGTCCCGCACCCAGGCGATCGCCCGCTCGTCGTCGGCCGGGTCCTCCCAGACGGCGAACGGGTGCGCGGCCCAGGCCGCGTCCCGGTACGCCACCGGGTAGGCGTGCGGGCCGGCGGCGATCGCCCCGCCCTGCGGGAACAGCAGATGCCGGGTGCTGGTCGGCACCGGCATGCTGTCCGCGCGGGTGCAGAACACCTCCACGAGGTCGTCCGGGAGGCCGGCCAGGGCCTCCGCCGACCAGTGGTTCCGCATCCCGGGCGGCTGGTCGAGCATGCACTGCAGGTCGGCATACGGCACATCGCCGGCCAGCTCCACCTCGTGCGGCAGCGCGAGCATCGGCTCGGCGAGCTTGCGCAGGTCGTCCTCGCCGCCCACGTACGTCAGCAGGCCGGCGCACAGCAGCCTGCCCACCAGCTCCGGGGGCGTGAACTCCTCGGGCGGACCGGTCAGGTACAGCACCGCGCCGCTCACCTCGTCCGGTCCCATACGGATGATCTCGCGGAAGGTGCGGATCACCTCCGGCCCGAACTCCGGCAGGAACATCAGCAGGACGATCGAGAACTCGGGCACCTCGTGCAGCCGCAGGGTCAGCGCGGTGGCGATGCCGAAATTGCCGCCCCCGCCGTGCAGGGCCCAGAACAGTTCGGGGTTCTCGTCGGCGTTCGCGTGCACCCGCTCGGCGTCGGCGGTCACCAGTTCCACACCCAGCAGATTGTCGGCGGCGAGGCCGAAGGCCCGGTCCAGCCAGCCGGTGCCGCCGCCGAGGACGAAGCCGCCGACCCCGGTGGTGGAGGCGCGTCCACCGGTGGTCGCGAGGCCGTGGGGCTCGGTCGCCCGGTCCAGATGGCTCATCGTGGCGCCGCCCTCGACCCGGACCGCCTCGGCCGCCGGGTCCACGGTCACCCGGTGCATCCGGCGCAGGTCCACCACGAGCGCGCCGTCGCCCAGCGCCGTCCCTGCCACGCCGTGCCCGCCACCGCGCACCGCGATGTGCAGATCCAGCTCCCTGCCGAAGCGCACGGCGCGCACCACATCGGTGGCGTCCGCGCACTGGGCGATCACGGCCGGCCGCCGGTCGATCATCGCGTTGAAGACGGTCCGGGCCTCGTCGTAGCCCGGGTCGCCCGGGGCGAACACGTCGCCGACCAGATCCTCGCGCAACGCGGCGAGGGCCGCGGCCGCCTTCGATGGGGGAGCCATGGCCGCCCCCTTCCGTGCAGGGGCTGGGTGACTCTCCCAGCGTAGGCGCGCGCGGTCCGCTGCTCCCGCTCAGCCGCCGTACGCCCCGGAGGCCGTCAGCCGCAGCGCGGTGTCGATCAGTGGAACGTGGCTGAAGGCCTGCGGGAAGTTGCCGACCTGGCGCTGCAGGCGCGGGTCCCACTCCTCGGCGAGCAGACCGAGGTCGTTGCGCAGCGCGAGGAGCTTCTCGAACAGCCTACGGGCCTCGTCCACCCGGCCGATCATCGCCAGGTCGTCCGCCATCCAGAACGAGCAGGCCAGGAAGGCACCCTCGTCGCCGGGCAGGCCGTCGACGCCCTCGTCCTCGCCCTCCGTCGGGTAGCGCAGGATGAACCCGTCCGAGGTGGACAGCTCGCGCTGGATCGCCTCGATCGTGCCGATCACCCGCTTGTCGTCCGGTGGCAGGAAGCCCATCTGCGGAATCAGCAGCAGCGAGGCGTCCAGCTCCTGGGAGCCGTAGGACTGGGTGAAGGTGTTGCGCTCCTTGTCGTAGCCCTTCTCGCACACGTCCCGGTGGATGTCGTCGCGCAGCTCCTTCCAGCGCTCCAGCGGGCCGTCCGCGTCACCGGACTCGATCAGCTTGATGGTGCGGTCCACCGCCACCCAGGCCATCACCTTGGAGTGCACGAAGTGACGGCGCGGGCCGCGCACCTCCCAGATGCCCTCGTCCGGCTCCTGCCAGTGGTCCTCCAGGTAGCGGATCAGCTTCAGCTGGAGGAGGGAGGCGTAGTCGTTGCGGGCCAGACCGGTCATGTGGCCCAGGTGCAGGGCCTCGGTGACCTCGCCGTACACATCCAGCTGGAGCTGGTGCGCGGCGCCGTTGCCGACCCGGACCGGGGCGGAGCTCTCGTAGCCAGGCAGCCAGTCCAGCTCGGCCTCGCCCAGCTCGCGCTCGCCGGCGATGCCATACATGATCTGCAGGTTCTCCGGGTCGCCGGCGACCGCGCGCAACAGCCACTCACGCCAGGCGCGGGCCTCCTCGCGGTAGCCGGTGCGCAGCAGCGAGGACAGGGTGATCGCCGCGTCCCGCAGCCAGGTGTAGCGGTAGTCCCAGTTGCGCACACCCCCGATGTCCTCCGGCAGGGAGGTGGTGGGGGCCGCGACGATGCCGCCGGTGGGGGCGTACGTCAGCGCTTTCAGGGTGATCAGGGAGCGGACCACCGCCTCGCGGTACGGGCCGTGGTACGTACAGTGCTCGACCCACTCGCGCCAGAAGTCCTCGGTCGCCTCCAGCGAGGCCTCCGGCTCGGGCAGCGGCGGCGGCTCCTTGTGCGAGGGCTGCCACGAGATGGTGAACGCGATCCGGTCGCCCGGAGCGACGGTGAAGTCGGCGTAGGTGGTCAGCGACTTGCCGTAGGTCTCGGCCTCCGTGTCGAACCACACCGAGTCGGGACCGGCGACCGCCACCGTCCGGCCCTCGTGCCTGTGCACCCACGGCACGACCCGGCCGTAGGAGAACCGCATCCTGAGGGCCGAGCGCATCGGCACGCGCCCGGTGACGCCCTCCACGATCCGGATCAGCTGCGGGGCGCCGTCACGCGGGGGCATGAAATCGGTCACGCGGACGGTGCCGCGCGGGGTGTCCCACTCCGACTCCAGGATCAGCGAGTCGCCGCGGTAGCTTCGCCGGGCGGCGGTGGGAGGCTTGGCATCGACGGCGTGCGCCGGGCCGAGCCGCCAGAAGCCGTGCTCCTCGGTGCCCAGCAGGCCGGCGAAGACGGCATGCGAGTCGAAGCGGGGCAGGCACAGCCAGTCCACCGTGCCGTCCCGGCAGACCAGCGCGGCGGTCTGCATGTCTCCGATGAGTGCGTAGTCTTCGATGCGCCCGGCCACGTGCAACTCCAGTCGAACGGCCACGTCGCCCCCGCACAGGGGGCTGTCGCTAGTGCGGTCAAGGGGTCGTTGTTATGCGTCGTTGAGCTGTGAAGCAAAGCAGCCCGCCGAGCCCTGAGGCAACACGACAGTCCTTGCTCAACGAACTGCCGCGCTCTCGTTGTTCCGGGTGATGGTGGCGGGGGTGTGCCGTCGTTCCGGCCGGGCTCGGCAGCGAGTGTCCGAGCAGGATACGACGCACGTAGATGATGTGCGTGCCGCTCCGGACAACCTGTGTGGGCCGAACGAGTGAGCAGCGGGTGATAGCCCTGTGTACTCCACACACCCGTGCCGAGGCCAGTGCGGAGCGTGGCCGGAAGCCATCTCGTCCGGGCGCTGATACCCTGGTAGCCCGTGGACCGGTGGGAGACAAACCCCCGAACCGCAGCGACGGCACCCCCGGAAATCTCCGGGCGGGAAGCCGCCCGGCATCACAGACAGCGACCACGGGAGCCCCCTCTTGGCCATGCCGCCCAAATCCTCGACGACCAAGCACATCTTCGTCACCGGGGGTGTCGCCTCCTCTCTCGGCAAGGGCCTCACCGCCTCCAGCCTGGGCATGCTGCTCAAGGCCCGCGGTCTGCGCGTCGTCATGCAGAAGCTCGACCCGTACCTGAACGTCGACCCGGGCACGATGAACCCCTTCCAGCACGGTGAGGTGTTCGTCACCAACGACGGCGCCGAGACCGACCTGGACATCGGCCACTACGAGCGCTTCCTCGACCGGGACCTGGACGGCTCCGCCAACGTCACCACCGGTCAGGTCTACTCGACCGTGATCGCCAAGGAGCGGCGCGGCGAGTACCTGGGCGACACCGTGCAGGTCATCCCGCACATCACCAACGAGATCAAGCATCGCATCCGGCGCATGGCCACCGACGAGGTGGACGTCGTCATCACCGAGGTCGGCGGCACCGTCGGCGACATCGAGTCGCTGCCGTTCCTGGAGACCGTCCGCCAGGTCCGCCACGAGGTCGGCCGGGACAACGTCTTCGTGGTGCACATCTCGCTGCTGCCGTACATCGGCCCCTCCGGCGAGCTGAAGACCAAGCCGACCCAGCACTCCGTCGCCGCGCTGCGCAACATCGGTATCCAGCCCGACGCGATCGTGCTGCGCTGCGACCGAGAGGTCCCCACCGCCATCAAGCGCAAGATCTCCCTGATGTGCGACGTGGACGAAGCCGCGGTGGTCGCCTGCCCCGACGCCCGCTCGATCTACGACATCCCGAAGACCGTGCACGGCGAGGGCCTGGACGCCTACGTCGTCCGCAAGCTCGACCTGCCCTTCCGGGACGTCGACTGGACGACCTGGGACGACCTGCTCGACCGCGTCCACAACCCCGACCACGAGATCACCCTCGCCCTGGTCGGCAAGTACATCGACCTGCCCGACGCCTACCTGTCGGTCACCGAGGCGCTGCGCGCCGGAGGATTCGCCAACAAGGCCCGCGTCAAGATCAAGTGGGTCACCTCCGACGACTGCAAGACCCCGGCCGGCGCCAGGGCCCAGCTCGGGGACGTCGACGGCATCTGCATCCCGGGTGGTTTCGGTGACCGCGGTGTGCTCGGCAAGGTCGGCGCCATCCGCTACGCCCGTGAGAACAAGATCCCGCTGCTCGGCCTCTGCCTCGGCCTGCAGTGCATCGTGATCGAGGCCGCGCGCAACCTGGCCGACATCCCGGACGCGAACTCCACCGAGTTCGACCCGGCCACCGCCCACCCGGTCATCTCCACCATGGCCGAGCAGATGGACATCGTCGCCGGTGAGGGCGACATGGGCGGAACGATGCGCCTGGGCATGTACCCCGCCAAGCTGGCCGAGGGCTCGATCGTGCGTGAGGTGTACGACGGCAAGGAGTACGTCGAGGAGCGGCACCGCCACCGCTACGAGGTGAACAACGCCTACCGCGCGGAGCTGGAGAAGAAGGCGAACATCCTGTTCTCCGGCACCTCCCCGGACGGCAAGCTCGTCGAGTACGTGGAGTACCCGCGTGACGTCCACCCGTACCTGGTCGCCACGCAGGCGCACCCCGAGCTGCGCTCGCGGCCGACGCGTCCTCACCCGCTGTTCGCCGGCCTCGTGAAGGCCTCGGTCGAGCGGAAGAATTCCAAGTAACACACCGGTTGTACGGTGGCCGGGGTGCATACCTTCAAAGGTGGGCACCCCGGCTTTCGTATGGGCCGGTTTTTTACGCGCACGTGGAAGGACAGGGCATGACGATCAAGGACACCCCCGAGGGCTGGGAGATCCGGGCGACCGAGACCCCCTTCGTGGGCAACAAGACCTCCGTGCGCACGGACGACGTGGTCATGCCCGACGGCTCGGTGGTCCGCCGGGACTACCAGGTGCACCCGGGCTCGGTCGCCGTCCTCGCCCTGGACGAGGAGGACCGCGTCCTGCTGATCAACCAGTACCGCCACCCCGTGCGGCACAAGCTGTGGGAGATCCCGGCCGGCCTGCTCGACGTGCCCGGCGAGAACCCGCTGCACGCGGCCCAGCGGGAGCTGTACGAGGAGGCGCACGTCAAGGCCGGGGACTGGCGGGTGCTGACCGACGTCTACACCACCCCCGGCGGCTGCGACGAGGCCGTACGGATCTTCCTCGCCCGCGATCTGTCCGAGGCCGAGGGGGAGCGCTTCGAGGCGGAGCACGAGGAGACCGACATGGAGCACGCGCGCGTGCCGGCCGACGAGCTGGTGCGCCGGGTGCTGGCCGGTGACGTGCACAACAACTGCCTGGTGGTGGGCGTGCTGTCCCTGGTCGCCGCCCGCGGCGGGGACGGGCTGGACGCCCTGCGGCCCGCCGACGCGCCCTGGCCGGCGCGCCCGTTCGAGTCCTGAGCCACCCCGTCCGGCGTACTGGTGTGACCATCGCCTGATCCGATCGGGCGATGCGCCCGCCGCGCTCCTCACGGAACGTCGCAGAGCGTGAACTAGGCTCTGGAAAACGCCCGTACCGGAAGATCCGGCGGGCTTGCGCGTGCGGTGGGACGGGAGTGTGGCCCGTGACGGATCAGGCGGTGGACACAGACGATGTGCGGCTGTCCGCACACCCGGCCGCGAACGGTCATTTCCTGGGCCGCACGCGGGAGTTGAAGGAGCTGCGTGCCGACATCGAGCGCGCGGGCCTGGACACCCTCTCCGGCCGCAAGGTGCCCCGCGCGCGTGTGCTGCTCATCGCCGGCCGCCCCGGTTCCGGCCGGACCGCGCTCGCCGAGGAACTCGTCCGGCAGGTCGCCGAGCGTTACCCCGACGGGGTGCTGCGGGCCCGGCTCAGCGAACCCGACGGCACTCCCGTCCCGGTCGAGCGCACCGCCCGCGAGCTGCTCGCCGCGCTGGATCTGCCCGCCCCGGCCGGGGCCGCCGAGGACGAGCTGACCGAGGCGCTGCGCACGGCCCTCGCCGGCCGGCGGGCGCTGCTCCTGCTGGACGACGCGGCCGGCACCGACCAGGTCGACGCGCTGCTCCCGGAAGCCCCCGACTGCCTGGTGGTGGCCGTCTCCGGTGGCCCGCTCACCGGTATCGCCGACGTCCGCCCCTGCACCCTGGGCGGTCTCGACACCAAGTCCGCGGTGGAACTGCTCACCGGTTTCACCGGCTCGGTCCGCGTCACCGTCGACCCGCGCTCCGCGGAGACCCTGGTCGAGGCCTGCGGCGGCCACCCGGCCGCACTGGTCCTGGCCGGCGGCTGGCTTGCCGCGCGCCCCCAGGCCGCCGTCTCCGACCTCGCCAAACGGCTGCGCGCCGGCACCGACGACAGCAACGACGGCACCCCGCTGGCCCGCGTCCTCCGGCTCGTGTACGCCCAGCTGCCCGGCTCGGCCGCCCGGCTACTGCGCCTGCTCTCCCTCGCCCCGGCCGGCCTGGTCGACCCGCACACCGCCTCGTCCCTCGCCGGCTGCTCGGTCGACGCCGCCCGCGCCATCCTGGACGACCTCGTCGCCCTCGGCCTGCTGCGCGCGATGGACTCCCCGCTGCCCCAGTACGACGTCCCCGGCTGCCTGCACCCGCTCCTGCGCGCCCTCGCCGAGAGCCAGGAACGGCCCGCGGAGCTGCAGCTGGCCCGGGCCCGGATGCTGGAGCGGACGGTACGGCTCCTGCAGTCCTGCCGGGCGATCACCGAGACGGACAGCCCACAGGCCCGGGAGAAGCTGAGCGCGATGCCCCGCGAGGTGCGCTTCCCGACCCCCAGGGCCGCCGCCGACTGGCTGCGCATCCGGCGGCCCGCCCTGCTGGCCTCCGCGCGTCTCGCGGTGGCCGACGGAGAGCTGGACACCCTGGCCAGGCGGCTGCTGTCACAGCTGGTCAGGGCCATCGTGGCGCACGTCGGCACCCAGGCCGCGGCCCCCGATCTGTACGGCGTCCACGGCCTCGTGCTCGATGTCGCCGAGCGCCGCGGCCTGCCCCGGGAGAAGGCCGCGGCCCTGCTGAACCTGGGCGATCTGGACGCGCAGACCGGCCGTACCCGGGACGCGCTGGCCCGCTACCGGGCCGCGCTGGACGCCGGACGCGAGGCACACGACCCGTACGCGACCGGCCGCGCGATGGAATCCGTAGGCGGCGCGTACCAGGAGCTGGGGGACTACGACCGGGCCGCCGACTGGTTCGGCCGGGCACTGGCCGAGCGGCTGGCCCGGGGCGAGCGTGGACAGGCGGCCCGGCTGTACGGCCGGATCGCCACCGCCCACACCTACGCGGGCCGCTACGGCGAGGCGCTCAGGAACTGGCGGGCCGCCGTCGCCTGCCACCGCAAGGGCGGCGATGTCCCCGCCCACGCGCGGGCGTTGAGCGAACTGGCCCGGGTGCAGGAGTACGCGGGGCGGCCCGAGGAGTCGCTGCGCACCTGCCGGGAGGCGGTGGAGTGGGCGCGGCGCGCCGAGGACGCCCGCCTGCAGGCCGCGCTCCAGCTGCGGCTGGCCGACACCCTGGAGCGCCTCGGCGACCCCGCGTCGGCCCACCTGCACCGCGCGGCGGCCGCGCGCATGCTGGAGGAGGAGCCACCGGAGAGTGACGAACGGCTGGAAGGCGACGTGAGTGCCTGCGAAATCCGCAGTACATCCAACGAAGATTGATGCAATGAAAGGCTAGACAGTCGGAACGCCTTCATTAAACTGGCTCTGCCGCACGTTCTCCTGCGGTGTCTCCCGGTGTGCCCATGCATGCCTGGGTATGTCACGCAATGACACCCCCCATACCCTCTGAGCCAAGGACCGTGATCGACGTGAAGGTCGGCATCCCCCGCGAGGTCAAGAACAACGAGTTCCGGGTGGCCATCACCCCCGCCGGCGTGCACGAGCTGGTGCGCAACGGCCACCAGGTCGTCATCGAGCGGGGTGCCGGTCTCGGCTCCTCGATCACGGACGAGGAGTACGTCTCCGCCGGTGCCGCCCTCCTCGACACCGCCGACGAGGTGTGGGCCACCGCCGACCTGCTGCTGAAGGTCAAGGAGCCCATCGCGGAGGAGTACCACCGCCTCCGCAAGGACCAGACCCTCTTCACCTACCTGCACCTGGCCGCCTCCAAGGAGTGCACGGACGCGCTCATCGAGTCCGGCACCACGGCCATCGCCTACGAGACGGTGGAGCTGCCGAACCGCGCGCTGCCGCTGCTCGCCCCGATGTCCGAGGTCGCGGGCCGCCTGGCCCCGCAGGTCGGCGCCTACCACCTGATGCGCGCGGCCGGCGGCCGTGGCGTGCTGCCGGGCGGCGTCCCGGGCGTGACCCCGGCCAAGGCCGTGGTCATCGGCGGCGGTGTCTCCGGCTGGAACGCCACCCAGGTCGCCGTCGGCATGGGCTTCGACGTGACCCTGCTCGACCGCGACATCAACAAGCTGCGCGAGGCCGACAAGATCTTCGGTACGAAGGTCAAGGCGATCATGTCCAACTCCTTCGAGCTGGAGAAGGCCGTCCTCGACGCCGACCTCGTCATCGGCGCGGTCCTCATCCCGGGCGCCAAGGCCCCGAAGCTGGTCACCAACGAGCTGGTGTCCCGCATGAAGCCCGGAAGTGTCCTTGTCGACATCGCGATCGACCAGGGCGGCTGCTTCGAGGACTCCCGTCCCACCACGCACGCCGAGCCGACCTTCCGCGTGCACAACTCGGTCTTCTACTGCGTCGCCAATATGCCGGGCGCGGTACCGAACACCTCCACCAACGCCCTCACCAACGCCACGCTGCCGTACATCGTCTCGCTGGCCAACAACGGCTGGGTGGAGGCGCTGCGCCGCGACCCCGCGCTCGCCAAGGGTCTCAACACCCATGACGGCAAGGTCGTTTACAGGGAGGTCGCCGAGGCGCACGGCCTGGAGCACGTCGAGCTGGACTCGCTGCTCGGCTGACCCCTGTGACCTGGTGAGTCGCTAAGTCGCCCACCGGCAAAAGGTGATTCGTCAACACGACTCGTCAACATCGCGCGTCCGGCCGGACCTTGCCCGACAAGGTCCGGCCGGGTGTGTGTATGGTCACTTTGCGACTCTCGGTCAACTCGCCTCGAACGTGACCCTTCGACCGATTCGCACACCGGTGAAACCTGCTGCGCGACGGCCGTACGCCCTTGACAGCGAGATGTTTCATTGCCGACACATCCTGCCGGGTCCAGCGGATTGTGTTGCTGCGGACCGCTGACACGCCATAGAGTCGCCAACCGTCGGCATGGTGCCACGCTGACCTTGTCTAGAAGTTTCCTGGTCACCAAGGAGGTAAGACGACTTGTGAATGAGTCGACATTTTCTCCCGGGGGTGGTCAACCAGGAATGCCGGTACGGGGCCAGGACCCCACGGGATTCGAGGCTGTCGGCTCCGTAGCTGTGCGCACCTTCGCAGCCCACCAGAGTCCGGGGCCGCAACCGGCCCGGACAGCACACCAGAGCATGGATGGCCATCACGTGAACGCCATGGCCGGCGACGGAAGTGGCGCGCCCCACAACCAATTCGCCGACTACGACGAACTGCCCGAGGGGCACTTCTACGACCCCGACGCCGAGTACGAGCCCGATCCCGAGTACGCGGCCACGCTCGCGCCCGACGCTGCCCGCCAGCGCCGTGAGCGCGTCGGTCCGACCGGACGCCCGCTGCCGTACTTCCCGATCCCGGGCCCGCTGACCGACCACGGCCCCGCGAAGATCATCGCGATGTGCAACCAGAAGGGCGGCGTCGGCAAGACGACGTCGACCATCAACCTGGGTGCCGCGCTCGCGGAGTACGGCCGGCGCGTGCTGCTCGTGGACTTCGACCCGCAGGGCGCGCTGTCGGTCGGTCTCGGCGTCAACCCCATGGAGCTGGACCTCACCGTCTACAACCTGCTCATGGAGCGGGGCATGTCCGCGGACGAGGTGCTCCTCAAGACGGCGGTCCCCAACATGGACCTGCTGCCCTCCAACATCGACCTGTCGGCCGCCGAGGTCCAGCTGGTCTCCGAGGTCGCCCGCGAGTCGACGCTGCAGCGCGCCCTCAAGCCGCTGATGGACGACTACGACTACATCGTGATCGACTGCCAGCCCTCGCTCGGCCTGCTCACGGTCAACGCGCTGACGGCCGCGCACAAGGTGATCGTGCCGCTGGAGTGCGAGTTCTTCGCCCTGCGCGGTGTGGCCCTGCTGACCGAGACCATCGAGAAGGTCCAGGAGCGGCTCAACCCCGAGCTGGAACTGGACGGCATCCTCGCCACGATGTACGACTCGCGCACCGTGCACAGCCGTGAGGTGCTCGCGCGTGTCGTCGAGGCGTTCGACGACCACGTCTACCACACGGTCATCGGGCGCACGGTCCGCTTCCCGGAGACCACGGTCGCCGGTGAGCCGATCACCACGTACGCCTCCAACTCCGTCGGTGCCGCCGCCTATCGCCAGCTCGCCAGGGAGGTGCTCGCCCGGTGTCACGCCGAGTGAGTCTGCCCGGGGCCGACGAACTGTTCCGTACGACGGGGGGGACGGCGCTCCAGCCGTCCAGTCCCCGGCGCGGGACCAACGGTGAGGCCCGGGTGCCGGCTCCCGCGGGGGAGAGCGACGATGTGGCCGCCGCCGAGGACGCACCCCAGGCGGTGCCCGTCCAGGGCGGTGACGGAGAGGGCGCGGAGCATGCCGCGGCGGAGGCCGGACAGGCCGAGGCCGGCGAGTCCCGCACCCGCCCGGCGCGCCGGCAGGCGGCGCAGGAAGGTTCTGCCGCGGCCCAGCCGCGCAAGCGCGGGCGGGCGGCGTCCCGGCGGCCCAGCGGGCGTGAGCGGCACGACGAGAAGATCACGGTGTACGTGTCGGCCGAGGAGCTGATGGACCTGGAGCACGCCCGTCTCGTGCTCCGCGGCGAGCACGGTCTGGCCGTCGACCGCGGTCGGATCGTCCGCGAGGCGGTGGCCGTGGTCCTGGCCGACCTGGAGTCCCGCGGGGACGCGAGCATCCTCGTACGACGGCTGCGCGGGCGGTAGCGGTAGCCTGCGGGGGCCATGACCTCGAACGACGTTCCCGCACCTGCCCCCGGCGCCGGCGCCGGTCGCCGGCGTGCGCTGGGGCGGGGGCCGGGGGCTCCGCGGGTGGCTCCGCCGGTTGAGCCGGCTGTGGAGGTTCCGGAGCCGGCGCCGGAGGTCGCCGGGCCCGCGACTCCCGAGATCGTGGTCCCGGAACCCGAAGCCGCTGAACCAGAGCCGGAGCCGGAGCCCGAACCAGAGCCGGAGCCGGAGCCCGAACCGTCCCCCGGTGACCCGGCCCCGTCCGACGGCGTCTTCAAGGTCCGCCTCGCCAACTTCGAGGGCCCCTTCGACCTCCTCCTCCAGCTGATCTCCAAGCACAAGCTGGACGTCACCGAGGTCGCCCTGTCCCGGGTCACCGACGAGTTCATGGCGCACATCCGGGCCATGGGGCCGGACTGGGACCTGGACCAGACGACCGAGTTCCTGGTCGTGGCCGCCACCCTGCTCGACCTGAAGGCGGCCCGGCTGCTGCCCGCCGCCGAGGTCGAGGACGAGGCCGACCTCGCGCTGCTGGAGGCGCGGGACCTGCTGTTCGCGCGGCTGCTCCAGTACCGCGCCTACAAGCGGATCGCGGACATCTTCAACGAGCGCCTCGACGAGGAGGCCCGCCGCTGGCCCCGTACCGTCGGCCTGGAACCCGAGCACGCCGAGCTGCTGCCCGAGGTCGTCATCAGCATCGGCCCCGAGGGCTTCGCCAGGCTCGCGGTCAAGGCGATGCAGCCCAAGCCCAAGCCGCAGGTCTACGTCGACCACATCCACGCCCCGCTGGTCAGTGTCCAGGAGCAGGCGGGGATCGTGGTGGCACGGCTGAAGGAGCTGGGCGAGGCGAGCTTCCGGGCTCTCGTCGAGGACACCGACGACACCCTGACCGTCGTGGCGCGGTTCCTCGCGCTGCTGGAGCTGTACCGGGAGAAGGCCGTCGCCCTGGAGCAGGAGGCCGCGCTCGGGGAGCTGACCGTGCGCTGGACGGGCGGCGACACGGACGCGGCGCCGATGGTCACCGACGAGTTCGACCGGCCGCCCGAGGAGCCCAAGGAGGACGAGAAGGCATGAGCGAGGAGACAGCGGAACGGCCCGGGGGGCTCCATGCCGTCGCCGGCCTCGACCTCAAGCCCGCCCTGGAGGCGATGCTCATGGTCGTGGACGAGCCCGCGACCGAGGAGCACCTGGCCAGGATCCTCGAGCGGCCCAGGCGGCAGATCGCGGACGCGCTGCGCGAGCTGGCCGACGAGTACACCGTGCAGGGCCGCGGCTTCGAGCTGCGCTTCGTCGCGGGCGGCTGGCGTTTCTACACCCGTGCCGCGTACGCGCCCGCCGTCGAGCGGCTCGTCCTGGACGGCCAGACGGCGCGCCTCACCCAGGCCGCGCTGGAGACGCTCGCGGTCGTCGCCTACCGCCAGCCGGTCAGCCGCAGCCGCGTCTCCGTGGTGCGCGGAGTCAACTGCGACGGCGTCATGCGCACCCTCCTGCAGCGCGGTCTGGTCGAGGAGGCGGGCACGGAACCCGAAACAGGTGCGATCCTGTACAGGACGACGAACTACTTCCTGGAGCGGATGGGCCTGCGCGGCCTGGACGAACTCCCGGAACTCGCGCCCTTCCTCCCGGAGGCGGAGGCGATCGAGGCCGAGACCCAGGAGGGAGTCCCGTCGTTCGACCCGGACGCGCCCGACGCGCCCGGCGGTCAGGACGCAGACGACTAAGACGGAAACCTTGATGCGAAGCAGCGGCAGCGGCAAGAGCGGCGGGCGCGGTAACTACCGCGGTGCCGGCAACGACAGGGACCAGAAGCAGGGGCAGGGTCGTCCCCGCAAGCCCCGCCCCGAGGAGCGCCGCTACGACGTGGGCCCCGGGGCCACCAAGGACGGCCCCAAGGCCGGACGCGGCGGTGCCGCGCGGGGTGGCGCCAAGGGCGGGCCCAAGAAGCCCCAGCAGAGCGGCCGTACGGCCCCCGCGCGCTCCCGCGAGTACGAGACGCGGGTGGAGGAGCGCAACCGGGAGCGGTACGCGGGCAAGAAGGACGTCAAGCTGCCCAAGACCTTCCCGGGCGCCGAGCAGGAGGGCGAGCGGCTGCAGAAGGTCCTCGCGCGCGCCGGCTACGGCTCCCGGCGCGCCTGCGAGGAGCTGATCGAGCAGGCCCGTGTGGAGGTCAACGGTGAGATCGTGCTCGAGCAGGGCCGCCGCGTGGACCCCGAGAAGGACGAGGTCAAGGTCGACGGCCTGACGGTCGCGACCCAGTCGTACCAGTTCTTCTCGCTGAACAAGCCCGCCGGTGTCGTCTCCACCATGGAGGACCCGGAGGGCCGTCAGTGCCTCGGGGACTACGTCACCAACCGTGAGACGCGGCTCTTCCACGTCGGCCGGCTGGACACCGAGACCGAGGGGGTCATCCTGCTCACCAACCACGGCGAGCTGGCGCACCGCCTCACGCACCCGAAGTACGGCGTGAAGAAGACCTACCTCGCGCACATCGTCGGCCCGATCCCGCGTGATCTCGGCAAGCGTCTGAAGGACGGCATCCAGCTGGAGGACGGTTACGCGCGCGCGGACCACTTCCGGGTCGTGGAGCAGACCGGCAAGAACTACCTGGTCGAGGTGACCCTGCACGAGGGCCGCAAGCACATCGTGCGGCGCATGCTCGCCGAGGCCGGATTCCCGGTCGACAAGCTGGTGCGCACCGCCTTCGGGCCGATCACCCTGGGCGACCAGAAGTCCGGCTGGCTGCGGCGCCTGTCGAACACCGAGGTCGGCATGCTGATGAACGAAGTCGATCTCTAGAACGCACTTGCCGTGATCGCCACCCCCCTTTATTGTCAAGGTGACGATAAAAGGGGATGGTGATCGCGTGTCCAAACGTGCCGCAACGGGAGCCCTGTTCGGTCTCGCCCTCGGGGACGCCCTCGGCTACCCGACCGAGTTCAAGACCGTGCCGTCGATCCTCTCGACGTTCGGGCCCTGGCGGGAGAGGGAGCTGCCCCAGCGGGCCCGTGTCTCCGACGACACGCAGATGACCCTCGCCCTAGGGCGGGCGCTCCGGACGGCCATGGAGCGCGGAGACCTCGCGCCGCAGCGGCTGGGGCGGCCGCTGCGCGAGGAGTTCGTGGACTGGTACCAGTCGCCGGAGAACAACCGGGCCCCGGGCAACACCTGCCTGACCGCCTGCGGTCTGCTCAAGGAGGAAGGGCGGGCCTGGCAGGACGCCAGCCGGCTCGGCTCCAAGGGCTGCGGTGCCAACATGCGCGTCGCCCCCATCGGGCTCGCCCCGGGCCTGAGCGAGGAACAGCGCGCCGGCGCCGCCCAGTTGCAGTCCGCGCTCACCCACGGCCACCCCACCGCGCTGGCCGCCTCCGACCTCACCGCACGCGCCGTCCACCTGCTCGCGCGGGGCGTCGACCCGACGGGCCTGGTCGGCCGTTTGCGGTCCTACGCGCTGGACCACCGCACCCGCTACGACCACACCTGGCTCGGCGACCTCTGGACCCGCTCCCAGGACCCCAGCCCCGAGCACTTCATCGCGCGCGGCTGGGACGAGTGCCTGGTGATCCTCGACCGCCTCCAGGAGGCCGTGCGGACCGCCTCCCCGGAGACCGACCCGTGCCGGGCCACCGGGGAGGGCTGGATCGCCGAGGAGGCCCTCGCGACCGGACTGCTGTGCTTCCTGCTCTTCCCGGACGAACCCGTCACCGCCCTGCGCCGGGCCGCCTGCACCGCCGGCGACTCCGACTCCATCGCCTGCCTCACCGGCGCCTTCGCGGGCGCCTGGCTGGGCGCGGACGCCTGGCCCGCCGACTGGACCGAGCGGATCGAGTACCGGGGCGACCTGTCGGCCCTGGGATCGCTCTGGGACGCTTAGGCCCATGATCGAAGACCTCGACATCGACCTCGCACCCGTGGTCGCGGAACAGCCCGACCCCCTGCTGTTCGCGACCGTCTCCGGAGCCCACCTGTACGGCTTCCCCTCGCAGGACTCGGACGTGGACCTGCGCGGCGTCCACCTGCTGCCGACGGCCGAACTCGTCGGGCTTCGCGAACCGGAGGAGACCCGGTCCCGGGCCTGGGTGCGGTTCGGTGTCGAGCTGGACCTCGTCACCCACGACTTGCGCAAGTTCGCACGGCTGATGCTCCGCCGCAACGGCTACGTCCTGGAGCAGCTGCTCTCCCCCCTGGTCGTGCACAGCACTGAGGCGCACCGGGAACTGGCGTCGCTGGTGCCGGGCGTCCTCACCAGTCACCATGCCCACCACTACCGCGGATTCGCGGTCACCCAGTGGCGGCTGTTCGAGAAGACCGGCGAACTCAAGCCGCTGCTCTACACGTTCCGGGTGCTGCTCACCGGCACCCACCTCATGCGCAGCGGTGAGATCCAGGCCCATCTGCCCACGCTCCTCGAGGAGGTGGACGCGCCCGGCTATCTGCCCGAGCTGATGGCCGCCAAGGCGAAGCGGGAGCACGGGGCGGCCGATGTCGACCCCGCACGCGTGCGGGCCGACGTGGAGCGGCTGCACGTGCTGCTCGACGAGGCGCAGGCCACCTCAGCCCTCCCCGACGCGCCCACCGCCTACGACGCCCTGCACGACTTGGTCGTACGGCTGCGCCGACAGGGCTGAGGAGCGGCGCACCCGGAAGAGGAAGGCCGCCACGCGCGCGTGGTCCGGCTCCGGCGGCAGGGGGGTGCCCCGCACGGCTTCCTCCGTCTCGCCCGCCAGCCGGACCATCCACGCCTCTGCCTCCGCCCACGGCACCTCGCCGCGCTTCACCGCGAGCAAGGGCTCCCGCCGGTCTCCCACGTCGATGCGCAGTTCCCCGGTGCGCAGCAGGTCACGGGCGCTCATCAGCAGCCGCAGCAGGTGCATCGCGTGCTTCCAGCGCGGGGCCCCCGTCGTGCGGACGTCGGCCTCGAGCTTCTTGCGCTGGCCGAGGGCGTAGCGGGTGAAGGTGTCGTGGACCTGGCGGGAGAGGAAGGCGCCGCGCAGGGACAGCAGCTCGCGGCCGGTGTCGTCCAGGTGTTCCACCAGCGGGGAGTGCAGGCACTCCAGGATGTTCGGGTTGCCTCGCAGCGCCAGCTCGCAGAACCGCTCCAGCTCCCAGGAGAACCGCTCCTCGCCGGGCCCCTCCACATGGGTCGGTGGCTTCTCGAACCGCCAGTAGAGGGGAGTGGGGGCGAGGAACACCCCCCGCCGGTCGGTGTCGCTCGTGTCCGTCGCCAGGCCGAAGGCCCGGGAACCCATGACACAGGCGTAGATCGTGTGGTCGCGTACCAGGTGCTCGGGGTTCTCGGGCTGCATGCCCGGAGCGTACGCGGGCGCCTCACGCCAGACGGATCGAATTTCCCTCCACCTTGATCGTCTCGGCGGGCAGCGGCCTGGTCGCCGGGCCGTGCGCCACCGAGCCGTCGGCGATGTGGAACCTGCTGCCGTGGCAGGGGCAGTCGATGGTGCCGTCCGCCACCTGGTTCACCGTGCACCCCCGGTGTGTGCAGACCGCCGAGAACGCCTTGAAGTCACCCTTCTTCGGCTGGGTGACCACGATCTTCCGCTCCTTGAAGACCTTGCCCCCTCCCTCCGGGATGTCACCGGTCTTCGCCAGCTCCTTCTTGTCGGAGGAGCCGGAAGCCGAGGAACTCTTGTCGTTGCCGCCGCATCCCACACAGGGCGCGGCGAGCGCCACAGCGCCCGTCGCCAGAACCGTGCGCCGCGTCGCGGGCTGGGTCATGTCACCACTCCGAACAGAGTTTGGGGGCAGGGATCAAACCGGTGGATACCGGTACGTTCGCATCGTCTCAGTGATCGGGCGCCGCGCGCCCCGGCCGCGCGGGCTGACTACGCTGGACGGGCCAGCACAGACACACATGTCAGCGAGGAGCAGCGCCGTGGCGGTACGAGCGGTCCGGGGGGCCGTCCAACTGGATCGGGACGAGGCCGGACACATGGACGAGCAGGTCGGGGCGCTGCTCACCGCCATCCTGGAACGGAACGGGCTGACCACCGACGACCTGATCAGCATCTGGTTCACGGCCACCCCCGACCTGCACAGCGACTTCCCGGCCGCCGCCGCCCGCAAGCTCGGCATCGTCGACGTCCCCCTGATCTGCGCCCAGGAGCTCGACATCGAGGGCGCCCTGCCACGGGTCGTGCGCGTCCTCGCCCATATCGAGTCGGACCGGCCCCGCGCCGACATCGCCCACGTCTACCTCGGCGCCGCGGCCGCCCTGCGCAAGGACATCGCCCAGTGAGAACCGCCCTCGTCATCGGAACCGGCCTGATCGGCACCTCCGCCGCCCTCGCCCTCACCCAGCGCGGGGTCACCGTGCACCTCGCCGACCACGACCCCGAGCAGGCCCGTACGGCCGCCGCGCTGGGAGCCGGCACCGACGAGGCCCCCGAGGGCCCCGTCGACCTGGCGATCGTGGCCGCCCCGCCCGCGCACGTGGCCGGCGTGCTCGCCGACGCCATGAGCCGGGGCCTGGCCCGCGGCTACCTGGACGTGGCCAGCGTCAAGGGCGCCCCGCGGCGCGAGCTGGAGGAGCTCGGCCTGGACCTCACGGCGTACATCGGCACGCACCCCATGTCCGGCCGCGAGAAGTCCGGCCCGCTGGCCGCGACCGGGGACCTCTTCGAGGGCCGCCCCTGGGTGCTCACCCCGAGCCGGGACACCGACACCGAGGTGCTGAACCTCGCCCTGGAACTGGTCTCGCACTGCCGGGCCGTCCCGGTCGTGATGGACGCCGACGCCCACGACCGCGCCGTCGCCCTGGTCTCCCACATGCCCCACCTGGTCTCCAGCATGGTCGCCGCACGCCTGGAGCACGCCGAGGAGGCGGCCGTACGGCTGTGCGGACAGGGCATCCGGGACGTGACCCGGATCGCCGCCTCCGACCCGCGCATGTGGATCGACATCCTGTCCGCGAACCCGGGCCCGGTCGCCGACCTGCTCTCCGACGTCGCCGCCGACCTCGACGAGACCGTGCGGGCCCTGCGCGCCCTGCAGTCCTCCGACGAGGCCAAGCGGAACGAGGGCAGCGCCGGCATCGAGGACGTGCTGCGCCGCGGGAACCTGGGACAGGTGCGGGTACCCGGAAAGCACGGCACCGCGCCGCGCGTGTACGAGACCGTCGCCGTGCTCATCGACGACCAGCCCGGCCAGCTGGCGCGGATCTTCGCGGACGCGGGCCGGGCCGGCGTCAACGTCGAGGATGTACGGATCGAGCACGCGACCGGGCAGCAGGCCGGTCTGGTGCAGCTGATGGTGGAGCCGGAGGGCGCACCGGTCCTGAAGGAGGCGCTGCGCGAGCGGGGCTGGGCCCTGCGGCAGTAATGCACGGCGAGGGCGCCTCCCGCGAGCCAGTAACCTTGTGCGGGGCGCCCTCGCGTCCCACACCCCGCCCACCACCCTTCACCAGGAAGGTGCCCTCCCGTGGAAAACGGCGCCGCCCCGACCGCCAAGCCCGTGATCGTCGCCATCGACGGTCCCTCCGGCACGGGCAAGTCGAGCACGTCGAAGGCCGTGGCCGCGCAGCTCGGCCTGAGCTACCTCGACACCGGTGCCCAGTACCGGGCGATCACCTGGTGGATGGTGAACAACGGCATAGACCTCGACGACCCGACCGCCATCGCCGCCGTCGCCGGCAAGCCGGAGATCGTCTCCGGCACCGACCCGGCCGCCCCGGCCATCACGGTCGACGGCGTGGACGTGGCCGGTCCGATCCGCACCCAGGAGGTCACCTCCAAGGTCAGCGCGGTCAGCGCGGTGCCCGAGGTGCGCGCCCGGATCACCGAGCTGCAGCGCTCGCTGGCCACCGGCGCGGAGAACGGCATCGTGGTCGAGGGCCGTGACATCGGTACGACCGTGCTGCCGGACGCCGACCTGAAGATCTTCCTCACCGCCTCCCCGGAGGCCCGGGCGGCCCGCCGCAGCGGCGAGCTGAAGGGCGCCGACATCCACGCCACCCGTGAGGCACTGATCAAGCGGGACGCGGCCGACTCCAGCCGCAAGACCTCGCCGCTGGCCAAGGCCGACGACGCGGTCGAGGTGGACACCACCGAGCTGACCCTCGCCCAGGTCATCGAGTGCGTCGTCACCCTGGTCGAGGAGAAGCGGGCCGGGAAGTGACCCAGCCGTCCCTCCCCTCGGAGCGGGGTGCCGAGGTCGGTCGGCGCATCGGCGTCGGCCTGATGTACGGGCTGTGGAAGCCGCGTGTGTTCGGCGCCTGGAAGGTGCCCGCGACCGGCCCGGTGATCTTCGCCGTGAACCACTCCCACAACATCGATGGCCCGATGGTCATGGGCGTGGCGCCGCGGCCGACACACTTCCTGATCAAAAAGGAGGCGTTCGTCGGCCCGCTGGACCCCTTCCTGACCGGCATCGGGCAGCTGAAGGTGGACCGCGCCTCCGCCGACCGCACCGCCATCACCCAGGCCCTCGGCGTGCTCGCGGCCGGGGGAGTGCTGGGCATCTTCCCGGAGGGCACCCGGGGCGAAGGCGACTTCGCCTCCCTGCGCGCCGGGCTCGCCTACTTCGCGGTCCGTAGCGGGGCGCCGATCGTGCCCATCGCCGTACTGGGAAGCTCCCGGCGGCCCGGACGGTTGATAAAGGCGCTGCCCCCGCTGCGCTCCCGCGTGGACGTCGTCTTCGGCGACCCCTTCGACGCGGGCGACGGCAGCGGGCGGCGCACGCGCAAGGCGCTGGACGAGGCGACCGAGCGCATCCAGAAGCAGCTCACCAGCCACCTGGAAAACGCCAGGCGCCTGACCGGGCGCCGGGCGACACTTGAGTAGTGGATCAGCCGGGAGAAAACCGGACCGATCCACCGACCACCACGAATGAACGACGAGGTACGCACTTCATGAACGACGACATCCAGCCCGACGGCCCGGCCGAGCACCAGTACGAGCACGGGGCTCTCGGCGACGTCGAGTACGCGGAGTTCATGGAGCTCGCCGCGGAAGAGGGCTTCGACATCGAGGACGTCGAGGGAGCCATCGAGGCGGCGGGTCACGGCCCGCTGCCCGTGCTCGCCGTCGTCGGCCGCCCCAATGTCGGTAAGTCGACCCTGGTGAACCGGATCATCGGCCGCCGCGAGGCGGTCGTCGAGGACAAGCCGGGCGTCACCCGCGACCGCGTCACCTACGAGGCCGAGTGGGCCGGCCGCCGTTTCAAGGTCGTCGACACCGGTGGCTGGGAGCAGGACGTCCTCGGTATCGACGCCTCCGTGGCCGCCCAGGCCGAGTACGCGATCGAGGCGGCCGACGCGGTCGTCTTCGTCGTGGACGCCAAGGTGGGCGCGACCGACACCGACGAGGCGGTCGTACGGCTGCTGCGCAAGGCCGGCAAGCCGGTCGTGCTGTGCGCCAACAAGGTCGACGGCCCGAGCGGTGAGGCCGACGCTGCCTACCTGTGGAACCTCGGCCTCGGTGAGCCGCACCCCGTCTCGGCCCTGCACGGCCGCGGCACCGGCGACATGCTGGACTCCGTCCTGGACGCGCTGCCGGACGCGCCCGAGCAGAGCTTCGGCACCGGCGTCGGCGGCCCGCGCCGCATCGCGCTGATCGGCCGCCCGAACGTGGGCAAGTCCTCGCTGCTGAACAAGGTGGCCGGCGAGGAGCGCGTCGTCGTCAACGAGATGGCGGGCACCACCCGCGACCCGGTCGACGAGATGATCGAACTCGGTGGCACGACGTGGAAGTTCGTCGACACCGCCGGCATCCGCAAGCGCGTCCACCTGCAGCAGGGCGCCGACTACTACGCCTCCCTGCGCACGGCCGCCGCCGTGGAGAAGGCCGAGGTCGCGGTCGTCCTGATCGACGCCTCCGAGAACATCTCCGTGCAGGACCAGCGGATCATCACCATGGCCGTCGAGGCGGGCCGCGCGCTGGTCATCGCCTACAACAAGTGGGACACCCTCGACGAGGAGCGCCGCTACTACCTGGAGCGGGAGATCGAGACCGAGCTGGGCCAGGTCGCCTGGGCGCCCCGCGTCAACGTCTCGGCCCGCACCGGCCGTCACATGGAGAAGCTGGTCCCGGCGATCGAGACCGCCCTCGCCGGCTGGGAGACCCGCGTCCCCACCGGCCGCCTCAACGCCTTCCTCGGCGAGCTGGTCTCGGCCCACCCGCACCCGGTCCGGGGCGGCAAGCAGCCGCGTATCCTCTTCGGGACCCAGGCCGGCACCAAGCCCCCGCGGTTCGTGCTCTTCGCCTCCGGCTTCATCGAGGCGGGCTACCGCCGCTTCATCGAGCGCCGGCTGCGCGAGGAGTTCGGCTTCGCGGGCACCCCGATCCACATCTCGGTGCGGGTGCGCGAGAAGCGCGGCGCCAAGAAGAAGTAACAGCCGTACGACGTGAAGGGCGGCCTCCGGTTCTCCGGGAGGCCGCCCTTCACGTTTGTCCGTCAGGCACCCCGGCGCGGTCCCGGCGGCAGCGGCAGCGCCGCCGGGACATGGTGCATCCCGGTGTCCTGCTGCCGCCCGAGCGTGCCGACCCGCTGCCACTGCGAGGGCGACTGCTGTCGCGCGCTGTACGCCCCGGCGCTGTAGGCGCCGTACGAGCTGCTGAACGACCCCGCCCGATGCCCGCCGTACGACTCGGCACCGTCCGGGATATCCCCGAAGGCGCTGAACCGCAGGTCCTCCTCACCGCTGCGGTCACCCGGCAGCGTACGGAAGGTCCTGACCCACTCCGCGTAGAGCGTGTCGTAGATCGGCGTGGCCGATGGCCCGTCCGAAGACTCGTGTGCCGACCTGGCGGACGGCACGGAGGAGAAGGCGGACCGGCGGGGAGAAGGAGTGTCGTATGCGTGCACGTATGTCCAAACGACCGGGGCCCCGAAGAGATGCGGTCACCGCGTCAGGGGCGCGGGGAACTGCGCGAAGGGCCACGGCGAACCCGCAACCGCCCGCCTACGCGCAGCCCCCCGACAGGTGAACTCACGTACCGGCGAGAGGAAGTGCCGCGGCCACCAGCATGCCGTTCGCCGCCGCCCTGTCCAGTGCGTCCCGCAGCAGATCCTCCCGCGGCTGCCGCCCGATCGATCCCACCGGCGCCGCGAACAGCAGCACCTGCTGGTGCTTGTTGGCCGCCGCCCGCCAGCCGTCCGTCACCTGCAGCGGCTGATGCGCCTGCCACCAGGCGACCGACTGTCCCCCGTGGGCGCTCGGCTGGAGCACCGCATGCAGCTGGCCCACCGCGAGCAGTACCGACCAGCCGTGCAGCACCGGCGGCACCGAGGCCAGATCGGTCACCGGCGTGTAACCCTGCTCGATGAGCAGCGGGAGGAAGTCGTCACCGGCCCCGGTGGTGCCCGGGCGCACGATCGGCGAGGTCGGCTCGACCACGAGCGCGGGGTGCAACTCGCCCTCGATCAGGACGAGTCCGCTCGTCACACCGAGCACCGCCTGCTCGGGCACGGCCTTCGGCGGGGCGGCGCCGGCGAAGTCACCGCCGGCGCCGCCGATGGATCGGACGGCACCCTGCAACTGCTCCTCGGTGACCTGGACGACCTGCGAGGGCAGGCAGCCGGCGTGGGCGAAGGCGAGGACGGCGGTCTCGTCGCCGACGAACAGAACGGTGCTGGTGCGCTCCTGCTCGGAGTCGCCCGGGGTGCGACAGGACGTGCAGTCGTAACTGCCCGGGGCGTTCTCTCCGGCGAGCAGCCGGTCGGCTTCTTCGTCGCCGATCTCGGCGCGTACGGCGTCACTGACGTCGAGCATGCGCGGCACGGGTGGCTCCCTCGGGATGCGGTGCTGGGTCGGCCGGGTGGCTCCCGTCCGATGAGCCCCGGGGTTCCGGGCTCATGAAGAAGACAACGGACGTCCTGTGGTGGGAGTCACGCCCCGAACCGATCCGGTTCGAACCTTCCACCGCACAGCGTCACCTTCGGTGCGGCACTGGCAACTCACCGTCAACTACCTTGCCGGTCAAGGGACTTGAGTGCGTGAAGTGGGTCACAGATCGCTTGACCCGTTGGTCGACAAATACTGAAATCGCTGGATGAAATGGGTGGCCGAAAATCGTCGATACTCGCGGTAACCGGCAACTGGCCTGGAGGGACGAGCGGTTGGTTGATTCCGGCCGCTCCCCCTCCTTACATTCCTCCGCCGTGTGCAACGAGCACCGCTCGGGTACGTTCGCCGGCCGGCAAGGCAGAGCACGATCGCCGACTCCGGTCGCGGTGGACGGGGCGGACGCGAGGAACCGCGGTCATCCGCGGCGAGGCGCGTTCCGCCTGGGGGAGCCCGGGTTCGTGGAGAGGGAATCACATGTCCGAGTGTGCCGATACCACCCGCACCACCGCCCGTCCCGACAGCGCCCGCAAGGGCCGTACGGCGGCCGCGCTCGCCGGGGCCGCTCTGCTGGCCCCGCTGGGACTGCTGGCCGCGACCGGCAACGCCACCGCGGCGGACAACGGAGTGTGGGACCGCATCGCCCAGTGCGAGAGCGGCGGCAACTGGCACATCAACACCGGCAACGGCTACTACGGCGGACTCCAGTTCTCCGCCGGCACCTGGCGCGCGTACGGCGGCACCGCCTACGCCCCGACGGCCGACCAGGCCTCCAGGAGCGCGCAGATCGCCGTCGCCACCAAGGTCCAGCAGGCCCAGGGCTGGGGCGCCTGGCCGGTCTGTTCGGCCCGCGCCGGAGCTTCCGGTGCGGCACCTGCGGCGACTTCCACGGGCTCTTCCGGCGGCACCGCGTCGAAGGGCGTGACGACGAAGTCCGCACCGGCGAAGACGCCACCACGCCCCCCGGTACACGCCGACCGCAGTGCCTCCCGCGGTGACTACACGGTCCGTGAGGGCGACACACTGAGCATCATCGCGGCCCGGCACGGGACCACCTGGCAGCGGGTCTACGCCGCCAACAAGGCCGTCATCGGCGGGGATCCCGACCTGATCGTGCCCGGCCAGCGCCTGACACTCTGAGCGACGGTCGTCCAGCACCGGACAGCCGCTGTTCCGACGAGGACAGCGGCTGTCCGCATCCGCTGGCAGACTCGGGCCCATGTTGGAGACCTCGGCACGACTGCTGCGCCTGCTCTCGCTGTTCCAGGCCCACCGTGAGTGGTCCGGCGCCGAACTCGCCGAACAGCTCGGCGTCACGGCGCGCACGGTCCGCCGGGACGTGGACCGGCTGCGCGAGCTGGGCTACCCGGTCAACGCCAGGCCCGGGACCGGCGGCGGCTACCAGCTGGGCGCGGGCGCCGAACTCCCGCCGCTGCTGCTGGACGACGACGAGGCCGTCGCGGTGGCCGTGGGCCTGCGCACCGCCGCCGGGCACGGCATCGAGGGCATCGGGGAGACCTCCGTACGCGCCCTCGCCAAGCTGGAGCAGGTGCTGCCCGGCCGGCTGCGCCGCCGGGTGAGCGCCCTCAACGCCTTCACCGTGCCGATGCTGCGCGGCGGCCCGCCGGTGGCCCGCGTCGACCCGGCCGTGCTCACGGAACTCGCCCACCTGTGCCGGGACGCCGAGCGGCTGCGGTTCGCGTACGAGAGCCACGAGGGCACATCGAGCCGCCGTACCGTCGAGCCCTACCGGCTGGTGTGCACCGAGCGGCGCTGGTACCTGGTCGCCTGGGACGTCGACCGGGCGGACTGGCGGACCTTCCGCGTCGACCGCATCACCCCCACGCCCCCGCACGGCCCGCGCTTCACCCCGCGGGAGCCTCCCGCCGAGGACCTCGCCGCCTATGTGTCGAAGGGCGTCTCCACGCGCGCGTACGCCACGCACTCCGCCGTCCGGCTGCTGGTGCCGCTGCACCAGGCCGCCGAGCGGATCTCACTGTCCGCCGGGACGCTGGAGGCCGACGGGGAGGAGGCGTGCATCCTGCGCAGCGGGGCCACGAGCCCGGACATGATGGTCGTGCACATCATGATGCTGGGCTTTCCCTTCGAGGTGCTGGAGCCCGCCGAGCTGACCGAGGCGGTCAGGAGGATTCGCGATCGGCTTGATGCCGCTCTGGCTCGGGCTGGGGAGCCTGGCCCGCGTACTCCGGGTGGTGCAGGTCGAACGCCGGGGACTCCGAGCGGATCCGGGGCAGGGTGACGAAGTTGTGCCGGGGCGGTGGGCAGGAGGTCGCCCACTCCAGGGAACGGCCGTAGCCCCAGGGGTCGTCGGTCCCGACCTTCTCGCCGTGCTGGGCGGTCTTCCAGACGTTGTACAGGAACGGCAGCGTCGACAGGCCGAGCAGGAAGGCGCCGATCGACGAGACCGTGTTGAGCGTGGTGAAGCCGTCGGCCGCCAGGTAGTCGGCGTACCGGCGGGGCATGCCCTCGGCGCCCAGCCAGTGCTGCACCAGGAACGTGGTGTGGAAGCCCACGAACAACGTCCAGAACTGGATCTTCCCGAGCCGCTCGTCGAGCATCTTCCCGGTGAACTTCGGCCACCAGAAGAAGAAGCCGCCGAAGACCGCGAAGACGACCGTGCCGAAGACGACGTAGTGGAAGTGCGCGACGACGAAGTACGAGTCCGTGACGTGGAAGTCCATCGGCGGCGACGCAAGGATCACTCCGGTCAGCCCGCCGAACAGGAACGTCACCAGGAAGCCCAGTGCCCACAGCATCGGCGTCTCGAAGGACAGCGAGCCCTTGATCATCGTGCCGGTCCAGTTGAAGAACTTCACGCCCGTCGGCACCGCGATCAGGAACGACATAAAGGAGAAGAACGGCAGCAGCACCGCGCCGGTCGCGAACATGTGGTGCGCCCACACCACGATCGACAGACCGGTGATGGCCATGGTCGCGCCGATCAGCGTCAGATAACCGAAGATCGGCTTGCGGCTGAACACCGGAATGATCTCCGTGACGATCCCGAAGAACGGCAGCGCGATGATGTACACCTCGGGGTGCCCGAAGAACCAGAACAGGTGCTGCCACAACAGCGCCCCGCCGTTGCCCGCCTGGAACACCTGCGAGCCGAAGCGCCGGTCCGACTCCAGCACCAGCAGCGCCGCCGCCAGCACCGGGAACGCCATCAGGATCAGGATCGACGTGAACAGCGTGTTCCAGGTGAAGATCGGCATCCGGAACATCGTCATGCCCGGCGCGCGCATCCCGATGATCGTGGTGATGAAGTTGACCGCGCCGAGGATCGTCCCGAAGCCCGCCAGCGCCAGCCCCGTGATCCACAGGTCCGGACCGATGCCGGGGGAGTGCGCGGTGTCGTTGAGCGGCGCGTAGGCGAACCAGCCGAAGGCGGCCGGCCCGTCGGGCATCAGCAGCGAGCCCAGCACGATCAGCCCGCCGAAGGCGAACAACCAGTACGACAGCATGTTCAGCCGCGGGAAGGCCACGTCCGGGGCGCCGATCTGCAACGGCATCAGCTCGTTGGCGAAGCCCGCGAAGCTGGGGGTCGCGAACAGCAGCAGCATGATCGTGCCGTGCAGGGTGAACAACTGGTTGAACTGGTTGTTGTCCAGGAGCTGCAGTCCCGGCCGGGCCAGTTCGGCCCGCATCAGCAGCGCCATGATCCCTCCGGCCAGGAAGAAGCCGAACGCCGTGACCAGGTACAGATGGCCGATCTTCTTGTGGTCGGTGGTGGTGAGCCAGTCGACGACCAGCCGGCCGCCCCGGCTGCCCCGCACCGGTCGTGCCGCCGCCCCTAGGGTCTGGGTCCCCATCGCTCGCTCGCCCCTTCGCTCGTCGCGCCCGGGACCGCCACAGCCCGCACCACGCCTCCTCGCGAGCGCCGTCAGGATGCTCGCGGGGCCGTGGGCTCCGGCAGGTGGCGTACGGCGGTGGTGTGCTGAATCCGTGAAATTCCTCTGCGGCGTCAGCTGCCGGGACACCGCACCGGATTGCCGGGGGAATCGCGCCCCGGGCCCGCCCCGATCCCCACTGCGGCACTTTCCGCCGGGCAATTCGAGGAGGCACTCCGACACGCGTGAATTCTGTTCGATTACCCCGGTAAGCCGTACGGAAACCCCCGTACGTGTGACGGCGCTTCGACGGCAGTTGATGACATGGCGGCGGAAAGAGGGCCGGGAAGCTGTGACAGAAGTGTGACCGGGGGCGGATGCTTCTCTTACCCGGCCGTGCCCGGCTTCCGTCGCCGCCGGATGCGGCCTAGCGTGGCGGCATGGCACCGATTCCCACTCCGCCAGCGGAGCCCCAGGACAGTCCGGACGGGTACGTCGGCCTCGACGCCGCGCACGCCGAGCGGCTCGCCCGGCAGCGGGGGTGGTCGACGGTACGGTCGCTGCCGCCGGGCGCGATCATCACCATGGAGTACCGGGTCGGGCGGCTGAACTTCGAGGTGCGGGACGGCCGGGTGGCCCGCGCCTGGAAGGGCTGACCGCCGCACTCGGGCGTGTGCGCGACGAAGGCCCCGCTCCCGGGAGGGAGACGGGGCCTTCGTCGTGGCGCGGGCCGGCTGTGCGTACCGGGGCCCGCTGCCTCTCCCGCCGTCAGCCGCCTGTCAGGGGGCGGGCCGGCTGGGACGTGCCGCGCGGGAGGCGGTCGGCGTGCGGTGGGCGACGGCTGCCCACGGGGGTGACCGGGGTGCGTTCGGAGCGGGTCGTGTGCGGTCCGGGAGCCAGGTGTATCGGGCCCCGGGAGACGCGCGTCAAGGAGACCGGCTCGCGTACCGGTGCCGCCTCGGGGGGCACGCCGCGCGGCTTGAGCACCACCGGTGTGACGGGGACGAGCGGTTCGGCGACGGGCCGGCTGCGGCGGTCGCGCCAGCGGTCGCGCAGGTCGAAGAGCCATCCCTCCGCCCTGGCGATCAGCGGCTCGAACCACGGCAGGGCCAGCAGGATCAGCAGGCCGGCGGCCCAGCCCAGCAGTACGTCGCTCAGCCAGTGCGTACCGAGGTAGACGGTGGTGAGGCCGACGCCGAGCGAGGTGACCGCCGACAGCGCCGACAGCCAGCGGCGCGCTCTCGCAGTGGAGGCCAGATAGGCCAGGATGCCCCAGGTCACCACGGCGTTGGCGGTGTGGCCGCTGGGGAATATATCGCCGCCGAGACCCATCTCGTTCGAGCCGATCACGGTCGCGTAGTGCGGACCGAGCCGCCCCATGCCGATCTTGGCGGCGCCGACCGTGATGTTCAGCAGCAGCAGCGAGGCGGCCAGGGTCAGCAGCGGGCGGAGGGTGTGCTGCCGCCAGGAGCGCCAGCCGAGCCAGGCGGCGACCATCACGGCGGTGGGGCCACGCTGGCCGAGCACCACGTAGTAGTCGAGGAACGCGTGGATCTGCGGCCACTGCTGGTACGGCCGGAAGAACATGACCTGCCAGTCCAGCCGGACCAGCCAGGAGGTGGTCACCACGGCCCACACGATCGCCAGGTAGAAAGCCAGGGTCGCGGAGAACAGAACGACCCGGTGCCGGCTCATCCTCGGCACATCGATGTGGGCCGGTCGTTCCGGCTCACGGTCCAGCCTGGCGAACACCCGGTCCAGACGCCGGGTGAGGTTTCGTTCGGTACGCACCCAATCGACGTTACAGCGAGTGAGCTGGGGTCCCGGTCGAAACAGGGGCTTTGTGATGACGATGTGATGTGGGAAACCTCTCAAGGCCGGTACGAATTACCGGGATTCCGCAATCCTGCGACGCCCCTCTCCTCAATTCCTCTGATCATGCCGGGTGTTGTTTATATGGCGCTTATGAATGCGTTAACCCGGTCCTGGTGCGGAATTCTCCGGAGCGTCATCGGGCGGCGAAATCGATCACGGTGGACCGGAGCCGTTCAGCCAGAACGCCCCGTAGACCGCCGACGCGACCGCCAACCCCGCCACCACCGGCACGGATCGGGACGTGCGCAGCCGGGCGAGGGCACAGGCGAGCGGCAGCAGCACCGGGAAGGCGGGCATCAGCAGCCGCGGCTTGGAACCGAAGTAGCTCGAGGCGCACAGGGCGAGCGCGAGCACGACACCCGTGTACACCAGCAGTTCGACCGGCTGACGTCCGCGGACACCGGTGACGTACAGCCAGATCAGCAGAGCGACCCCGGTGACCAGTCCGGCGCCGGCGAAGGCGGCCGGGAAGGAGGTGAACTTGTCGGCCACGAAGCGGGCGAAGGCGTACCCGCCGTCGAAGCCATTGCGCCATCCGGCCTGGACGTCCAGGTATCCGAGCGGCCCCTTGCCGGTGTGACGGCCGACCCAGAGGACATAACCGGCGGTACCGAGCGGAGCGAGCGCCAGCCCGAGGGCGCGGCGCCAGCAGGGGGCGTGCGGGGTGGGGCGTGCGCCGGGGGCGGGTGGGGGGACAGGTGGGGTGCAGGGAACGTATGTGCCCGAGGCGAGCGAGGGGGCTTCCGGTGCCTGGGGGGCGTACGCCTTCTGATGAGCGCTGCCCGTTGCCTCCTCGCTCCCCGAGTGTGCGTTGCGCTCCTGCGCCGGGGCGTGTTCGTCGTGACGCGCGCCGTGCGTGCCGTGCGCGCTTCGGTCCCGCACGAACGAGGCCACGCCCGCCACCCACACCGCCGCGACCACCGCCGCCCCGACCGGCCGGGTCAGCCCCGCGAGCGACGCCAGCAGACCCGCGCTCACCCACCGCCCGGTCAGCACCGCGTACAGCGACCAGGCCGCCAGTGCCGTGAACAACGACTCGCTGTACGCCATCGACTGCACGATTCCGACCGGCAGCACCGCCCAGAGCAGCACCGCACAGATGCCCGCCCGGAACCCGTACACCCGGTCGGCGACCGCGAAGATCCCCGCCGCGGCGGCCAGTGAGGCGAG
Organism: Streptomyces sp. NPDC006314; assembly: GCF_040613075.1. Lineage (NCBI taxonomy): Bacteria > Bacillati > Actinomycetota > Actinomycetes > Kitasatosporales > Streptomycetaceae > Streptomyces > Streptomyces sp. NPDC006314. Next base: position 47,987 of record NZ_JBEXRL010000005.1, read on the forward strand.
CAGGCTGACGACGAAACCGGCGTCCGCGTACGACAGCGGTGCGACCGCGTGCAGCAGCCGCTCCAGCCATGGCAGCAGCGGGAAGAACGCCAGATCGGAGTGGACGTCCCCGTTCGGCAGCCGCACCTCGTGGCCGTACCCCGGCCCGGCGACCCGGGCGTACCACAGCGAGTCCCAGCGCGCGGTCAGCAGCGTGTACGCGCTCTTGCCGCGCGCGGCGCTCCATGCCGCCAGCACGAGCAGCCCCAGGACGCGGACCGCCGCGTAGCCGAGGAGGGCCGGCACCGCCCGGCGCGGGAGGGGGACGCGGGAGGGGGCCACGCGCGTTTCAAGAGCGGTCACGGGCTCGATTATCGACCGGGCGGGGAACCGCACCGGTCGCCGGGTCATGCTCGGGAAGGGGCGACGTGGCGTACGCCACACGGGTTCCGTCACACGTGTGAGAGGTCCGCCACGTGTCCGCGCGGTGAACTCGCGTACGCTGACGAGTCACCCGCGTGGGTTTGCGCGGGCCGGAGACACCGCTCCTCTCCGGCCGTACGACAGGGAGTCCCCACCCCGTCGCTCCGCCCCACGCGAGGGATCATCTGGGAGGTACGTACATGTCCGGGACGACCACGGCTGCCGTACGGCCGCGCCGTCGGACGGCCGGGGCCGGTGCCAACCGCTGGGTCGTCCTCGTCGTCCTCTGTGTGAGCCTGCTGCTCGTCGCCCTCGACGCGACCGTGCTGCACGTGGCGGTCCCCGCCGTCACCGAGGACCTCAGGCCCGGAGCCGTGGAGCTGCTCTGGATCGTCGACGTCTACCCCTTGGTCTGCGCCTCGCTGCTGATCCTCTTCGGTACCCTGGGCGACCGCGTCGGCCGCAGACGCGTCCTGCTGCTCGGCTACGCCCTCTTCGGTGTCGCCTCCGCCGTGGCCGCCCTCGCGCCCAGCGCCCAGACGCTGATCCTCGCCCGCGCGCTGCTCGGCGTCGGCGGCGCCATGATCATGCCCGCGACCCTCTCGATCCTCCGCCAGGTCTTCCCCGACCGGCGCGAGCGCGCGCTCGCCATCGGCATCTGGAGCGCGGTAGCCGCCGTCGGCGCGGCTGTCGGCCCGCTGCTGGGCGGCTTCCTGCTTGAGCACTTCTGGTGGGGCGCGGTCTTCCTGGTCAACATCCCGCTGATGCTGGTCAGCCTGCCGGTGGGCCGGATCCTGCTCCCCGAGTCGCGGGGGGACGGCAGCGGCCCCTGGGACGTGACCGGCGCCCTGATGGCGGCGGCCGGACTCTTCGGCGTCGTCCTCGGGGTGAAGCGGCTCGGTGGCGGCGAGGGGGCTGGGAGCCCCTTCACCGTGCTGCCGCTGCTGGTGGGCGCGGCCCTCCTCTTCTTCTTCGTACGGCGCCAGCGCCGGCTCCCGCATCCGCTGGTGGACCTGCGGATGTTCCGCAGGCCCGCGTTCAGCACCTCCGTGGGCTGCATCGTGCTGGCGATGCTCGCGCTGGTCGGCCTGGAGCTGATCGCCGCCCAGTACCTGCAACTGGTGCTCGGCCTCTCGCCCCTGCAGACCGGTCTCAGGCTGCTGCCCCTGACCATCGCCGCGATGGCGGCGGGCCTGGCGGGCGCGCGGATGCTGCGCCGCTTCGGACCGCGCCGCATGGTGTGCTCCGGCTTCTGCCTGACGGCGGCCGCGGTGCTGACCCTGACGGCGATGGGCGGCGCCGACAACGCGACGCTGCTGGTGACCGGGTTCGTGCTGCTGGGCTTCGGCCTGGAGACCACGCTCTTCGGCGCCTATGAGTCGATGCTCAGCGAGGCCCCGGCGGACCAGGCCGGCGGTGCGGCGGCGATCGGCGAGACGTCGTACCAGCTCGGTGCCGGCATCGGCATCGCGCTGCTCGGCAGCGTGATGAACGCGGTCTACGCGCCGGGGCTGCGGTCGGTGCCGGGCGTTCCGCGCCCCGCGTCGGACGCGGCGGGACACTCGCTCGGTGAGGCCTACGAGGTTGCCGGACGCCTCGGCGGGTCCGCCGGTGACGCGCTGCGCCGGGCGGCGCGGGACTCTTTCGTGCACGGGCTGCATATGACGCTGCTGGTGAGCGCGGGGCTGTTGCTGCTGGGTGCGGTGATGGCGCTGCGGCTGCCGTGGATCATGCAGTGCGGCGAGGAGCCGGCCGGGGCCGAGGTGGGGCTGCCGGCGCCGCGGGAAGCGCATGCGGCGGCCGGGAAGCGGCGGGTCTCCGCCTGACCTCCTCTGGACGTGCGGAACGCTGCGCCGTAACGTCGGCTGGAGAGTCGTAACTAGCGCTGCTAGTTTTGCTGCGTTCCCGTGTCCCGGAGGGTGTCCCATGTCCGCGTCCGCGAAGCTGCCCCCGTTCGATGCCGCCGACCCGCTCGGGGTCGACGACCTGCTGGACCCGGAGGACCTGGCCGTCCGGGAGACCGTCCGCGGCTGGGCGGCCGACCGGGTGCTGCCGTACGTCGCCGACTGGTACGAGAAGGGCGAGCTGCCGCAGATCCGGGAACTCGCGCGGGAGCTGGGCGGCATCGGCGCCCTCGGGATGTCCCTCACCGGATACGGCTGCACGGGGGCGACGGCCGTGCAGTACGGGCTGGCCTGCCTGGAGCTGGAGGCGGCCGACTCGGGCATCCGGTCCCTGGTCTCCGTGCAGGGCTCCCTCGCCATGTACGCGATCCACCGGTTCGGCAGCGAGGAGCAGAAGCAGGAGTGGCTGCCGCGTATGGCCGCCGGCGAGGTGATCGGCTGCTTCGGCCTGACCGAGCCCGACCACGGCTCCGACCCCGCCTCCATGCGCACCCACGCCAAGCGTGACGGCGACGACTGGGTGCTCAACGGCCGCAAGATGTGGATCACCAACGGGTCGGTCGCCGGGGTGGCCGTCGTCTGGGCGCAGACCGAGGAGGGCATCCGCGGCTTCGTCGTCCCCACCGGGAGCCCCGGCTTCTCGGCGCCCGAGATCAAGCACAAGTGGTCCCTGCGCGCCTCCGTCACCAGCGAACTCGTCCTCGATGACGTACGGCTGCCCCGGACGGCCGTCCTGCCGGAGGTCACCGGACTGCGCGGACCGCTCAGCTGTCTCTCGCACGCCCGCTACGGCATCGTCTGGGGCGCGATGGGCGCCGCGCGCAGCAGCTTCGAGGCGGCCGTGGAGTACGCGAAGACACGGGAGCAGTTCGGGCGGCCCATCGGCGGCTTCCAGCTCACCCAGGCCAAGCTCGCCGACATGGCGGTCGAACTGCACAAGGGAATCCTGCTCGCCCACCATCTGGGGCGCCGGATGGACGCCGGCCGCCTGCGTCCCGAGCAGGTCAGCTTCGGCAAGCTCAACAATGTCCGCGAGGCCATCGAAATCTGCCGTACGGCGCGCACGATCCTCGGCGCCAACGGGATCTCCCTCGAATACCCCGTGATGCGGCACGCGACCAATCTGGAGTCGGTGCTCACCTACGAGGGCACCGTCGAGATGCACCAGCTCGTGCTGGGCAAGGCGCTCACCGGGCTCGATGCCTTCCGGTGAGCCCCCGAGGGGGCGGGGCCGGTGAGCGGCCCTGCCTCAGCTCTGGTTGAAGAATCCGTCCTCGCGGCGTGAGGCCGGCTCGCCGCTGATGATCTCCGTGTTCGCGGGCGTCAGCAGGAAGACGCGGTTCGCGACCCGCTCGATGGTGCCCCGCAGACCGAAGGTGAGCCCCGCCGCGAAGTCCACGACGCGCTTGGCGTCGGCGGGCTCCATCGCCGTGAGGTTCATGATGACCGGGACCCCGTCCCGGAACAGCTCGCCGATGGCGCGGGCGTCCCGGAAGCTGTCCGGGGTGACCGTGCCGATCCGGCGGCCCTTCTCCTCGGCCGTGTCCGTGGCCACCTTCACCCGGGGGTCCGTGACCCAGGCGTCCCCGGACTCGGTGCCCTCGGAGTAGTCGTCGTCGTAGTAGCGCTCGTCATCGTTGTCGTCGACGAGGCCGAGCCACGCACTCGCCTTGCGTACCGATCCCATGGACGCCTCCTCTCACAGCGGTCTTCTTGCTTTCCGTATCCCTATGGTCATCCATGATGCGGACGGCGCGCCAAGTGGATAGACGCCGCGCGGGGGGTTTGTGACGGTACTGGTGCACGGGGGATCCGTCGAGAGACCTTGTGCCCCAAGGGTCGTGACTCATACGGCTGCTGACTGTGAGTGAAATATGATTGTCAGCTGCGGATGGGTGATGCGTCGTGCGTACGGGTGAACGGTGACCTTGATACGAACCGACAGTCGGCCGATACGATGCCGCAGCTCAACGTCGCATCACGGCACGGGGGATCATCGTGTTCGGAATCGTCAGACCCTGCTCCCACCGGCTCGGGGAGAACCTCAAGACCCAGTGGATGGCCCACTTGTGCGGGCTGTGTCTCGCCTTGCGCCGGGACCACGGGCAATTCGCACGAATCGTGACGAACTATGACGGATTGCTCATATCGGTTTTGACGGAGGCTCAGGCCGGTGTGGTGAGCGGGGCGCGACGTACGGCCGGCCCGTGTGCCCTGCGCGGGATGCGAACGGCGTCCGTCGCGCAGGGCGAGGGTGCGCGGCTCGCCGCCGCGGTCTCGCTGGTGCTCGCCTCGGCCAAGGTGCGGGACCATGTCGCCGACCGGGACGGGCTGCTGGCGCGGAAGCCGGTGGCGGCCGCGGCGCGCCGGGTCGCGGCGGGCTGGGGGCGGGCCGGGGCGCGTGGCGGATCGGCGGTCGGATTCGACACCGGTGTCCTCGTCGATGCCGTGGACCGGCAGCTCGGCCTGGAGACCCTGGCCGGGCCCGGAACCCCGATCCTCACGGTCACCGAGCCGACCGAGACCGCCACCGCGGCCGCCTTCGCGTACACCGCCGTGCTGGCGGGGCGGCCGGGCAACGCCGAGCCGCTCGCCGAGGCGGGCCGTCTGTTCGGGCGGCTGGCGCACCTGCTGGACGCCGTGGAGGACAGGCACGCTGACACCGTGTCAGGCGCCTGGAACCCGCTCACCGCCACCGGGACATCGCTGACGGAGGCCCGCCGGCTGGCCGACGACGCCCTGCACGGCATCCGGCTGGCGCTGCGGGAGGCGGAGTTCGCCGACGGCAAGCTGGTCCATCTGCTGCTGGTGCACGAACTGCGGCGCTCGGTGGACCGGGCGTTCGGGACGGTACCGGGGTGCGCGGCGCACCAGCCGGGGCCGGGGGCGGCACCGGGGCCGGGGCCGTACGGGCCGCCCCGGCAGGAGGCGCCGCACGGGCCGTACGCCGGTGGGAACCCGTACGCGGGAGACAATCCGTACGCCGGTGACGGGAGTGGCGGTTACAGCGGTGGGGGTGGCGGCTTCGGACCCCCGATCCCCTTGCCGCCCAAGGGCAGGCGCGGGTTCTGGGCGGGCTGTGGGGTGTTCCTCACGCTGTGCTGCACCTGCAAGATGTGCTGCGCCGAGGAGTACGAGGGGCCCTGGTCGCGGAAGAAGCGCAACGGCTGCTGCCAGTACTGCGACTGCTGTCCGAGCGGTGGCTGCGGGGGATGTGACTGCGGCTGTGACGGCTGCGACTGTTGCTGCCCTTGCGACGGTTGCTGAGCGGCCGAACACACAGCCGACAGCCGGTTGAGCCCAGGTACGGTTTCTCGCGTTGTCTAGGTGCATCGGCAGTTGCTCCATGTCTTCCGGGGCTCGAACCGAAGCTCGGTGAACCCGTCGGACATCTCCAGCCGGCCGCCGGCGATACGGGCGGTGAAGCAGACGTGGAACCGTCGCCGGGGAGCGCCCACAGATCGTTGTCGTCTTCACCACGCCGGCTGGACGGCCTCTCGATCCGGCGAATCTCCCCCGCCGCTTCCGCAGCTTCCTCCACCGGGCCAGGCTCCGGCGCTTCCGCTTCCACGACCTCCGCCACTCGACCACTACCCTGCTCCTGGAACATGGTGTCGACCTCGCCGTGATCAAGGAACTCCTCGCATCCGGGTGATCGACCGGGCCCTGTGCGACCTCGCCGGGCAGGAGGCGCGTCGTCCGGCAGGCGTTGAGGCGGTGCGGGGCGTGATGCAGTTGCGGGCTGCGGTGATCGCGGGCCGGATGAAGGACCGGAACCATGCGGACGCCCGCCTGGCCGAAGCCCGGGCCCTCGCCCGGGTCACGGGTGAACTGCCCGACTTCGGCGTCACCTGGGGGCCGACCAATGTCGGTGTGCATGCGGTGGCCATCGCCGCCGAGATGGACGACTTCGGGCGGGCGATTGAACTCGCCGAGGACGTACACATTCCGCGCGGTTGGACCCGTTCCCGGGCGGGGCATCACTGGATGGATCACCGGGCGAACGGTCCGGGGGCATGGCCAACGCCGACAAGGAGCGTCGACGTGCCGCACTGTATCGTCCGCATCTTCGAGCCGCTGCTGCGGCCGCTGTGGCCCGCGCCGGGCCGCCATCGCAGCCCCGATCAGCCACCCGGCCTCTGTGTGGAGGCGCCGACCGTGTGTCCGTCCCGCGCATCGGCTCCCCCGGTACTGCGAGGTGAGGAGATCGGGCTGGTTCGCCCGTACCTGGTCGCGCACGAGCGCCGGGAGCAACAGCGCCGACGGGCACGGCGACGCGTGGTGCGGCTGGCCGTGCACGGCATCGACATCGATGCCCGGCTGGTCGGCGGAGTGGAGGTACGGGCATGGTGAGCCCGGCGGATCAGCTGCGTCTGCTGCCCTGGGCCGGGCCGGAGGGCAAGCCGTGCTACCTCGGGGGCGAAGGAAGAACGCCTGATCGCCGGAACGGCCTGGACGGACCGCGGGCTCGTCTTCACCACCGCGACAGGCAGCCCCCTCGACCCCAGTGATCTCACCCGTCGCTTCAACCGACTTTTCGGCGGGGCAGGGCTCCGCCGCATCCGCTTCACGACCTCCGCCACTCGACCGCCACTCCCTTGTGATCAAGGAGCTGCTGGATCATGCCGCATCGTCACCGCCGGCGTCTACGCCCACGTCCGACTCCGCCTCCAGGGTGAGGCCATCGACACCCTCAGCACCGCACTCGACAGCCCGGAGAACACCAAGACGGCACGCTCCGAAGGCGACGAACCGCCACCCTGCACCACACTCGTCCGCTGACGTTGCCGTCAACTACTGCCGTCACCCACCGCAGAAGCCCCGCCAGGACGCACCTGACGGGGCTTCATTTTTGCTGAGGCTATCTGAGTTGCGCTGAAACCGCTCTGCGCAACCACGTCTTGCGACGCAGCATTCGCAGGGATTAACGCTCCGAAAATATCCTGCGGAGATTCCCCGTCAAGTGCTCATGAATTCGGAAACCCTCTTGACCAGAGTAAGGCAGGTTTTCAACAAACGAAACCCTGATCAATTCCCTGACTGCGCAATCGCCATGAACGTACGCACCCTCGATGAAGTTGATCAACCGAAGCCCGATGGCCTCCTCAGCCAAACCCTGGCCAGCCTCGCCGAACAAACTCACCGTCCATCGGACGACGTCTGCGAGGAAAACATGGGAGAGGAACTCCTCATAGAACTCCACATGCTCGGCACACAAGCTCTCAAGCTGTGGAAATTCCTGGAGGATGCCCTGAAAAAACTGCTCTTCGTCCATCTCCATCAATTCCCTGCGAGGGCCGACTTAAGGTCGGCAAGTAGACTTCTCGCCACTATCAAGTCGTGCGGGTCGCCGTCTCTATGATTTCTTCCTATCCACTTATTCAGCGCCTTAGCGTACTGATTTCCCTTGGCTACGTGGTTACGGCCGTGCACGAGTTGACCTGAGCTGAGCTCATCGCGAATCGCCGACATCGTCGTACCATCTCCAGTTCGGGCCGGATTGGTCGTCCCCTTATAGAGGTCGTTAACCAAGTTCTGAAGCTTGGAATCAGAGACGCTTGGCGTTGGCAGGATGCAGCCGTTGCTGTTGTGAACGAGTACCGGCGTCGCCCCCGCCAGCACATAGTACGTGTGCACGTTCTCGATGGTGAGGTTGTACGTGCGCGCCCGGTCGGTGAAAGGCCGGTTGCCCGTGACGATGACCGTGTGGCCGTCGTCCGTGCGCAGGGTCATGCCCGCCTTGAGATTCCCGGCCTGGACCCAGTCGTGCTGTGATGGTGACCAGAAGGGGTGTTCGTGCGTCGCGGTGAGCTTGTCGATGCCCTTGTCGGTGGCGATCGACAGCTCGTTGAAGTACTTGTCCCTGTCCGTGGTGATGAGGCGGGTCACCCGCTGGGCGGACGTCCTGCCGGTTTCCGGGTCGGTGGCGAGGACCTTGTCTCCGACCTTGATGTCTTCGATGCCCTTGGTCTTGCCGTCGGACATCAGGACGTCGGTGCCGGCGAGGAAGCAGTTGCAGCCCTTGGTGAGCTTCGTGATCCATTCCTCGGCGGCCTTGGCCCCCTTCTTGAGAACGGAGTGGGGGACCAGCTTCAGGGCCTTGCCCCATGGGAGGTCGGTTCCAGCGATGAGGCAGCTGGACACTCCTGAGCCGGAGAGGCAGTCCTTCCAGGCCTTCGGGTCGGGGAGGAAAGCAGAGGCGAGAGCCTTGATGACCGTCTTCTGAACGGTGAGGTCGTAGGGCTTGTACACGGTCTTCTTGCCGAGTGCCGGCAAGTCGCTACCCCACCTGATGACGCTGTGAACGTCCCCCTGTGCGTCATACAGGTACTGGGAGTTCTCGTAGTGGTAGGACCAGGTGCCGTCGCCGTTCGGGGACATCCAGTCCCGATAGCTCTCGCCACCGCTGTCACAACCGTATTCGCACGGAGTGATCGGCCTGAGGCCATCGGGGTCGCTGTAGAGGATGGGATTGTTGGCGGAGTACGAGTAGGCGTTGAGGTTCTGCGGGGCGTACGGAGTGGCCAGCGGGTCCGGGCTGAGGAATCGGCCGAGTTTCGCGTCGTACATACGGGCGCCCAGCACCGACAGGCCCGTCGCGTCGTCCTCGGTCTGGCCCAGGAAGCCTCGGTCCGTGCCGGCGGGCAGGGACGTCTTGCCGTTCTGGGCTCCGAAGGGCAGGTAGTGGCGGCGCTGCGCGGTACCCGTGGCGGCGTCGATGGTCACCTGGGTCGATGCCTGGTTGTCCGACATGAGCCAGCTCAGCTTGCTGCTGGTCTTGTCCACGGCGGTGCGCATGGCCACGGTCGAGGTGCCGTCGCTGTAGTAGCGAGTGGCCTTCGGGGTGGCACCGGGTGCCTTGTGGATCTCCTGACCCGACAGGTACAGGACGGTCTCGTCCGCGGACTTGCGCTCCAGGAGATCACCGGTGGCGTCATACACGTAGGCGGTGGTCACGGCGCCGCTCGCAGCCGTCACCTGGTGCAGTTCGTTCCAGACGAGAGTGGTCGTCTTGCCGCTGACGATGCGGCTCTTCATCTGGCCGACGTCGTCGTAGTCGTAGCTGTCCGTGCCGGTGGGAGTCTTCACCGAGGCGACGGCGTGCGGGCGTGGGGCGCCGGCGGTGTAGGTCGACTGGTCGGCGGAGTAGCCGGGGTAGACGTAGTCGTCGACCTGGGCGCCTGTGGCGGTGGTGTTGGTGACCTTCTGCAGGTTGCCGATGCCGTCGTAGCTGTAGTCGAGCTGGTAGGCGTCCTGGCCGGTGGCCAGGTCGGGTGCGAAGGGACCGGAGCAGCCGGTGGTGGCCGCTGTGGTCCAGGCGCGGCTGATGCGGTCCAGCTCGTCATAGGTGTAGCACTGGTGCTGGCCGGTGACGCCATCCGTCAGGTCGGTGGTCTGACCGGCGTTGTCGCGGAGGTAGTCGTCGTTCTGGACGGGGCCCTTCGTGCTGCTGGTGGTGGTGATGTTCTTCAGCCAGCCCGAACCGTTGGTGTCGTCGTAGGTGTACGCGCGGCGCGCCGTCGTTGCGGTCGTGGCTGTGGTGCCGTAGGTGCGGTCGATCAGCCGGCCGAGTCTGTCGAAGCCGGTGGAGTCGACGTAGACCGTGTTGTTGAGGTCGCTGGTGAGCCTCTCCGGCTTACCGAAGGTGTCGTACTGCGCGGTGACGGTCTCTTCCGGTAGGTCCCCGACAGCCGGGTACGTGATGCTGATCGGCTGGCCGGCGGCGTTGTAGGTGGACTTCGTCCTGTAGGTGCCCTCGAAACCCGTGCCGTCTGCCGGGACGGTCGTCTGCTGCTCGGTGACGTTGCCGTCGGCGTCGTAGGAGTTGACCTTGTCGGTGTAGGCGTAACTGCCCACGTACGAGGTCGCGGTGGCCAGCTGGCCGATGCCGCCCGGGGCGGTGTCGTAGGTGTTGCGGGTCAACACCTTCGATCCGTTCTGCACGGTCAGCGGGCGGTCGAGGTTGTCGTAGGTGTAGGTCAGGACCGTGCCGTTGGCGTCCTTCGTCGACTGGATGTTGCCGTTGCCGTCGTAAGTGGTGGTGCCTGTGCCGGTCAGGTCGGTGTCGGGGTCCTTGCCACCGGTGCGCTCGCCCAGCCAGTTGTAGGTGTAGGTGGTGATGTTGCCCTTCGAGTCCGTGATCTGCTTGAGCCGGCCACTGCGGTCGTAGTCGTACGAGGTCGTGTAGGTCGAGGGACCGAATTCGACGACCTTGGTGACCTGGCCGAACACGTCGGTGTAGGTGTTGCTGCGCTCACCGACGGCGGGAATCGTGGTGGTGTAGTCGCCGTGGTAGTTGGTGCTCGTCCGGCCCTGCGCCTGGGCGTCGCCCTTCACCAGGATCTGGGACTCGGTGGTGCGGCCCGCGTAGTCGATGACCAGGTCGGTGTAGGAGGGCAGGGTGTCAACGGTGGGCAGGACCATGCCGTCCGTCTTGGGGTCCCCGGAGTTGTAGAAGGCGCCGCTGGTGCCGGTGACATTGCCTGAGGTGTCGTAGCGGGTCGAGACGACGGTCCGACCGGTGCCGGTCGGGGCCGGGGTCTGGGTCTCGCGGGCGCGGCCGAGACCGTCGACGTAGTTGTAAGTGGTGACGAACGTGCCGCTGGACTGCAGCGTGGTCGTGGTGGTCTTCGGCGGCGTGTTGGTGACCAGGTCGGGAACGCCTTCGCTGTTGTCCGACGTGATGACCTCGTACTTGTATTCGATCGAGGGAGTGCCGTCGGGGTAGGCGGCGATCTGCGAGGGCCTGAACACCTTCGACATGCGGCCCACGGCGTCCAGGACGATTCGGGTCGTCCGACCGTTGACGTCCTCGGTCCGGTACGGGGTCCCCCACAGGCGGGAATACCAGGTGGTGGTGGACTGAGGCGTGGCCGGCCCGCCGTCGTCCGGATCCGGCGTGGTCACCTTGACGCCGTCGATCGGCCAGGAGGTGGCCGGCTGGTACGTCGTGGTGGTGGTGTGGTGTCTGCCGTCGGTCGCGGAGATCTGTCGACCGGCCCCGTCGAACTTGGCCGTCGACTCCCGGTAGTTGTCCTTGTCCGTGTAGGCGCGCACGGTGGTCGGGTGGCCGTCGGTGGGCTTGTTGGTGTCGACCGAGGTGGCGTCGTCGTACAGGGTGACTTCGTAGGAGTCCTGGTTGTCCGACGTGCGCTTGGCGCAGTCCTCGGCGTAGTGCCGGGTCTCGTCGGGAAGCACCATCCAGCGCTGGACGGGGGAGTCGGTGAAGTAGTCGGTGTTGTAGGCGCGGCCGTAGGTGGTGCACCGGTTGTCGAGCCCGTAGTCCTTCAGACCCCAGTCGTTGGTGCGCATCGGCAGGCCGTACTTGGTGCTGGCCGGCTCTGCCTCGTCGTACTCGTCCTTGACGGTGTGCTCGCGCCAGCCGCTGGACGTCAGCTCGTCCGTGGTGGTCTGCGAGTCACGTACGAACCGTGCGTCGGGCAGGCCCACGTACTGGGCGGTGTCGTAGACCCAGTACTTGTGCCAGGTCCGCTTGTGTGACTGGCCGGAGCCGTCGCGGTCGCTGGATTCGAGGATCTTGCCGTTCAGCCAGGCGGAGTCGGGCACCGCCGCACTGCCGCTGTCACCGTCGTCGACCGTGACGCTGCGGGTCTTGGACGGGTCGTCCTTGTCCGTGCGGTCGCCGTCCATGCCGCGGTAGAGCCAGTAATAGGTCGACGCGGCGTTGGACTTGGTACCGGTGTGTACCTCGACCTGCTGGTAGCCCCGCCAGTCCGTCCAGGACTCGTCCTTGTCCTTGGCCAGCGGGTCGTTGGGGAACGCCCAGGCCGGCTTGCCAACGTAGTCGTACGTGGTGGTCATGACCGGGTCGCCGTCGTTGTTCGCGCCCGCGCCGGGGCCCGGATCGACGCTGACCTTGGCGACGACGTACTTCTTGAACCAGCCGGTCTTCTCGTCCGTGGAGCCCTCCGGCACCCAGCGCTGCTTGAAGCAGGCCTGGGTGTTGTTCGACTCCGTGGGCGGGTTGTCGATGTCGCAGGTGTCCTGCGTGTCGTAGTCGCGGTAGGTGACGTTGACGAACGAGCCCAGGTCCCCGTGGATCTGGGTGACCCGGCGGAAGTTGAGGGTGCCGCCGCCGAGCTGGTTGTCCCGCCACTCACCGTTGATGTTGATGGTGGGCAGGGTGATGTCGTCACCGTCGCCGTAACCCCGGCGCTGGACGTAGTCCAGCCACAGGGTGTTGTCGACGGTGCCCTCGGGATTGGGCAGCCCGTACTTCATCTGGTACTGCATCGCCGGGTCCCACGCCGAGGAGTCGTTGTCCCGGACGAAGGTCTTGACGTCCCACAGCATCTTCGTGGCGAAGAACGTCGGGGAGTACGTCTCACCCTTGATCGTCTTGCAGCCGTCGTCGGCGGACGTGCCGTCGCACATCAGGTCCGTGGGCACATCCGGATACGAGTCCGGGTGATCTGAGATCGACGGGCACGGATCGGGCTCCTTGGCCAGCGGATCCGTGTCCGACATCCGTTCCACACACCGGCCTACATAGCGCAGGTCCACCTTCGCGGGCAGCTGCGCGCCGGATATCTGCGCGGCCCAGCCGTACTCGACGCGCACCGGGTAGGCGGCCGAGTCGTAGGAGCGGGCCTGGTCGCTCAGCAGCACCGAGCGGTAGTGGTTCCGCTCCTTGTCGTAGAAGTAGGAGGTCTCCACCTCGTCCGGGTCCACGACCCGGTCCAGGCCCCAGCGGTAGGCCTGGGTGCTCACGCCGACGCCGTTGTCGTAGCCGGGCTCACCCGGGTTGTTGCCGAAGACGGGCACCGTCAGCACCGAATCCGTGGCGGCGTTGGTGCGCTCGGAGCGGCCCCAGCCGAAGTAGTAGCGCATACCGTCCTGGGTGGAGATCACCCAGTACTCGTCGTCCGAGCCGTGACCGCCGGTCAGGTGCTGCACCCGCCAGCCCGGGTCGTCCTGCACGTGGTACGAACCGGTGCCGTTGTTGTCCTGGACGAGCGTGGAACTGATGCCGTTGAAGTTGATGACGTAGACGGCGCCGTCATGTTCCTTGTCGTAGTTCGGCGAGGCCCAGCAAAGGTCACCGACCCAGCCGGTTCCGGTGCCGTCGTCCTGGCAGCCCCGGTAGCGGCGCTCGATGAAGCCGGTACCGCCCAGCTCCCAGCCCAGACCCGCCCAGCCCGCCTGGGTGTTCTGGGCCGAGGTGAGTGCGTCCACGGACTGCGAGTTGTATGCCAGCGACAGCGAAGGCGCACTGCCCGTGGGCGGCTTGGGCGCCTGGATCGGCAGGTTGTAGGAGAAGGCGCCCGAGCCGATGGAGACGTTCCAGGAACCGGACGGCTTCAGCGAGGACGCCCGGTAGTCGCCGGCGTCGGAGGAGGCGGTGGCCGCCAGCGCGTACACCGTTCCGTCCGACGTTGCTGCAGCGGTCAGTGCCGACGACTGGAAGGAGGACTTGGGCTGCTGGTCGGGCTGGATGACCGAGATCTCGGTCTTGGGGTCGCCGTCGGCCTGGACGGTCGCGGTGATGGTGCCCCTGGCCTGGTCGTTGGTGACCGGCACGGGGCGGGGGTTGGCCGTCGAGCAGCCCTTCGCCTTCGGCGTGGTCAGGGCGCAGGCGGGCAGGGCCACCACTCGCAGGCGGGAGGCGAAGTTGCCGCCGTAGGCGTACCTGAACTTGGAGTAGTCGAAGGAGACGTTCACCGGGCCGGGGGTGCCCCGGCCGTCGCGGCGGGTGAGCTGAGCGCCCACTCCGATGCCGCCCACGCGCTTGAGCTGGGTGCGGTCCAGGACCTTGACGTCGACGTCCGTGGGCGCCGGGGTGGCGATGGCGGAGCGCTGCTTGGCCAGGGCCGTTGCGGGAGCCGGGCCCACCTGGACGGTGGCCTTGCCGCCGCCGGACGGTGTCACGGGCAGCTTCCCGCCCGGCTTCAGGCCGGACAGAGCCAGACGCGCGTGGGCCGCCTTCGGCCACACCGGGCGTATCGGTTTGGTCTGCGTCGGCTCCGCGCCGTCACGCGGAACACCGCCGGCCGCCTGCGCGGGCACGTTCACCGGCTGCTTGCGCCCCGCCGAGACGGCCTCCGCCGTACCCGCGGCCTCGGCCACCGGCGCGGCCAGCAGTGACGCGGCCAGCGCCATGGCCAACGTCCATGACGCGCTTCTTCCTTGTCTGTGCGCGAGTCGCACGGACCATCCCCAACCCAAAGAAGGCCGGGACCCGGTCCCGGCACATGTGCAAGGCAAAGGCCGTGGCTCGCGGCTGTCGGTGAAGTTGAGAGACGCATGAAAACCAGACCAACGCCGGACGGTAAGCGGAATCTGCTCTCCGGGACAGCCCCTCAAAAAGGACCATGGACGACAACCGTCTCTTCACGTCACCTTTACGTAAGTGTTGTGCGTCACATTCGCTGTCTGGTCGCGGTCAAATCGCTGAGCTGGGCAAACGAGTCTGGCGCCCGGGGCGGTTGAGGTGATTCAATCCTGCGTCGCACACACCGTGAACACATCGATGCCCGTCTCGGGTCGACGAAAGGTCCCGGAGAACAGATGAAGCGTGAGACGCCCGGCCACCTGAGCCGACGACAGGTCCTGCGGCGAGCGGGGGGACTGACGGCGGCGGCACTCGTCGGGTCCGCGGCCCTCACGCAGGCGGGTACGGCGTCCGCGGCCGTGGCCGCGTCCAAGCGCTTCGACCTCACCGACCCCTCCGACGAGTGGTTCCGGGAGATCCCGCTCAACGAGACCCGGATCCTGCAGTCGTTCGCGTTCGACAACACCAACAAGCACCTGTACACAGCCCAGTTGGTGCAGGACGGGCGCGTCCTGCCCGGTGAGACGCGGACCTACACCGGCACCGAGCGTGCCACGAACGGTGATCTGTGCATCACCCGCCTGGACTGGCAGGGCTACATCATCGGCCGGATGTACCTCAAGGGCTTCGGGCACGGTGTGTCCATCGGTGTGGAGCCCTCCGGCAACAGCGCCTACCTGTGGACCGAGAGCGACTCCGTCCCCGACAGCAAGAACAACGGCTACGGCACGAAGATCGCCCGCTTCAAGTTCGCCAACGGCGCCGTCATCCGGCCCGACTCACCCCAGGTCACCCGCTACACCCCGGTGGCCGGCTCGGACCACAACACCGTCGCCATCGACCCCGTCACCAACCGCATCGCGCACCGCTACCGGATCAACGGCACCACGTGGAAGTACAGCCTGTACGACCTGGCCACCTTCAAGGCCGGCACCTTCACCCCGCTGGCCACCATCACCCAACCGTCCGTGCTCACCGGCCCGACCTTCCAGGGCTACACCAGCATGGGCCAGTACCTCTACACGCTCGACGGCGACGCCTACACCTACGACGACACCGGCAAGCAGACGAGCACCGGCAACACCTACGTCACCTCCATCGACTGGAACACCGGCACCGTCTACGAGCGGCGGCAGAGCAAGGCCGGCGAAAGCCTTTTCTACCGCGAGCCGGAAGGCCTGGCCATCCAGATCCCTGACATGAGCACCCCCACCGTCGCCCGCCTCCACCTCGGCTTCGGATCCGAGGAAAGCCTCTCCCAGACCGACAAGAAGGCCAGCTTCTACTACAAGGACCTCCTCGTCTGACGACTCGGCGAAGGGGCTCGGTCCTTGAGTTCCGGCGGTGACACACCCGACGCGTGGAAGCAGGGGCACGAGAAGGGCGTGGAGATGGTCTCGGCTCCCCACAGTCCGTTCGCGCGATCGCCACGCACTGGGACGAGGGCTATCCGGAGAGGCGACTTCCGGACATTCCCGGGATCTGGGTGGCGGATGGTGCGGGAATCGTGCTCACCGCCGCCGAGGCCGCCGGCCTGACCGTGGTCGACCGGCTCTTGCCGGCGAAGTCCGCCTCGCCGCCGACCGCGGCCCGGAGGCGAGGACGTGTTTCCCGCTCGGCGCGAAGCGGCTGTTCGTGCTGGTCCGTGAGGGCGTCCGGGCGTACGGGGCTACGCCCCCGAGTCCGCGGCCCGCCGTGCCTTCCGGGGCATCGAGGCCGCGCGGTACGAGTCGCGCTGGTCGGTGCCGGGGCGTGTCACATCGTGCGGCGACACGCGCACCGTCCGGGCCGGCCGGCCACGTGGACGGCCGCGAACGCGGGCTCGCCCGCGCCGGCGAATCTTCCTTCATCCTCGCCGCGCAGGAGCGGACACCGCGGGTAGCAGGGCGACGGGCTGCTGTGGGCGGTGTTCGACGACACCGCCGGCTGCGCCACCGGCCTCCGGTTCCGCTCTCCGTTTCCGCAGGCACCGGATGTCGAGGACCGCGCACCGCCGACTGCGACCGCGCCGGCTCGCACCGTGCGCCTTCGCCGGTCACTTCACCCTGCCCCGCCCCACCACCCGGCAACACGCTGGACGTGGCGATCGATGCGGGGGGACGTGCGCTGAGCTAACGTCAGGACGCCACCGTGCGGGGTCGGGTGTGCTACGAGGCGCACCGAGGTAGTTCAAAGTCCGACGGCCGAAAGGCACCCTTGTGTCGATCGGCCGTTCGGCCGAATACTCCCCCTCAGCGCTTGTCAGGGGCATGCGTGTTCGGATTCCCGCGGCACCCCTGGCTGCGCCTCACGGGCCCCGACCCCACGCGGGCCCCCGACTTCCCTTGGAGGGAACGAAACGTGAGGATCAAGCGCACCACTCCCCACCGCGGCACCGCCAGACAGACCCGGCTGATCGCCGTGGCCACCGGCTTCCTGGCCGCAGCGGCGTTCGCCGCCCCCACCGCGAACGCCGGCGACACCGACACGTTCAGCGCCGCCCAGCTCGCCAAGGCGAGCGACTCCGTCCTCAAGGCCGACATCCCCGGCACCGCCTGGGCGGTGGACAGCAAGACCAACCGCGTCGTCGTCACCGTCGACAGCACGGTCTCCCGGGCCGAGATCACCAAGATCAAGAAGCAGGCCGGCGCCAACGCCGACGCGCTCACCATCAAGCACACCCCCGGCAAGTTCAACAAGCTGATCTCCGGTGGTGACGCCATCTACGCGAGCAGCTGGCGCTGCTCCCTGGGCTTCAACGTCCAGGACTCCAGCGGCAACTACTACTTCCTGACCGCCGGGCACTGCACCGACGGCGCGGGCACCTGGTGGTCGAACTCCTCTCACACGACCACGCTCGGCACCACGGCCGGCTCGAGCTTCCCCGGCAACGACTACGGCATCGTGCGCTACACCAACGGCTCGGTGACCAAGTCGGGCGCCGTGGGCGGCCAGGACATCACCGGTGCGGCCACGCCCTCCGTGGGCACGACCGTCTACCGCCGCGGTTCCACGACCGGTACGCACAGCGGCCGTGTGACCGCGCTCAACGCGACGGTCAACTACGGCGGCGGCGACATCGTCTCCGGCCTGATCCAGACCACGGTCTGCGCCGAGCCCGGTGACTCCGGCGGCCCGCTGTACGGCGGCACCACCGCGTACGGCCTCACCTCCGGCGGCAGCGGCAACTGCAGCTCCGGTGGTACGACGTTCTTCCAGCCGGTCACCGAGGCGCTGAGCGCTTATGGAGTCCACGTCTACTGACGCACTCCGCCACGTCCTCGGCCGGTGACGGCACCACGCCCCCGCACGCGACCCGCGTGCGGGGGCTTCCGCTTCTCCTCGGCGGACGCGGCGGCATTCGGACCGGGGTGCAGTTCGGTGCCGTCGGTGGTGCGGGCGTAGACGTCGGCGGGGTGGTGCCGCGCGGTCGATCGGCAGGGCACCGTCGATGCCCCGGTTCAGGACCCGGTGGCGCGCCGCCGCCTCGGCGGCGGTGTGTGGGGGTCGAGGGGTGTGCCGGGCAGCTGCTCGAGGTCCGGGTCGGCTCGGCGAGGAGGAGGGGTGGGAGGGCCGGCCCGGGTTGTCCGTGCCCTGTCCTCACGGCCCGGGTTACAGGATGTTTGCGCAGGTGGGACGCGGCCGAACGGGGATCGTACACATGTTCGGAAATGGGGGTATGGTGGGTGAGGAAGTAGGGAACTGATGTTCGAGAGCCGTTCGGGGCTCACGAGTGCGGGAGGTGCGTGTGCCGGGCTTCGCGCATCTGCACACCGTCTCCGGGTTCTCCCTGAGGTACGGGGCCTCCCACCCGGAGCGGCTGGCCGAGCGCGCCTCGGAACGGGGCATGGACGCCCTCGCCCTCACCGACCGCGACACCCTCGCCGGTACGGTCCGCTTCGCCAAGGCCTGCGCCAAGGTGGGCGTCCGCCCGCTGTTCGGGGTGAACCTGGCGGTGGAGGCGGCGGAATCCGTACGGCGTGAGAGGCGTCGTACACCGGTGCGGGGCGGTGCCTTCGTGGACGAGTCGGCCCCCCGGGTGACCTTCCTCGCCCGGGACGGTGCGCGGGGGTGGGCCGGCCTGTGCCGGATCGTCACGGCGGCGCACGCGGGAGAGGGCACACCGCTGCTGCCCTGGTCCGACCACCAGGGCGATGGCCTGCTCGTGCTGCTCGGCCCCGGCTCCGATGTGGGACGCGCGCTCGCCGCGGGGCGTCCCGACCGGGCCGCGACGCTTCTCGCCCCGTGGCGCGAGGTCTACGGCGACGCCCTGCGGCTGGAGGCCGTCTGGCACGGTCGTACGGGTACGGGGGCCGGCTCCCTGCGGCTCGCCGCCCGTACCGTCGGCTTCGCCGCCGAGCACGGGGTACGGCCCGTGCTGAGCAACGCCGTGCGGTACGCCGATCCCGGCCAGGGGCCCGTGGCCGACGTGCTGGACGCCGCGCGGCGCCTGGTCCCGATCGACCCGCGCGGGGAGCTGGACTCCGGCGAGGCCTGGCTGAAGGACGCGCAGGCCATGCTCCAGGCCGCCGAGCGGGTGGTGGAGGCGGCCGGCTACCGGCGCGACACCGCCCACCGGCTGCTGGAGCAGACCCGGGCCACCGCCGCCGAGTGCCGGGTCGACCCCGAGGACGACCTCGGCATCGGCACCGTCCACTTCCCCGAACCGCACCTCGTCGGCGCCGGCCGCCGCACCGCACAGCGGGCACTCGCCTCGCGGGCGGCGGCGGCGATGATGCGGCTCGGCTACGGCGGCCGGCGCGCGTACTGGGAACGGATGCATCACGAGCTGGACATCATCGCCCACCACGGCTTCGCCTCCTACTTCCTGACGGTCGCCCAAGTGGTGGACGACGTAAGGGAGATGGGGATCCGGGTGGCCGCGCGCGGCTCCGGTGCCGGCTCGCTCGTCAACCATCTCCTCGGCATCGCGCATGCCGATCCGGTCGAGCACGGGCTGCTGATGGAGCGCTTCCTGTCCAAGGAGCGCGTGGTGCTGCCCGATATCGACATCGACGTGGAGTCCGCGCGCCGGCTCGAGGTGTACCGGGCGATCATCGACCGGTTCGGCGGTGAGCGGGTCGCCACCGTCTCGATGCCGGAGACCTATCGGGTCCGGCACGCGATCCGGGACGTGGGTGCCGCCCTGTCCATGGCCCCGGCCGAGATCGACCGGGTCGCCAAGTCCTTTCCGCACATCCGGGCGCGGGACGCCCGTGCGGCCCTGGAGGAGCTGCCCGAGCTGAAGGAGCTGGCTGGGGAGCTTCAGCGGAAAGGTGCGAAGTACGGCAGGCTCTGGGAACTGGTCGAGGCGCTGGACGCCCTGCCGCGCGGGGTCGCCATGCATCCGTGCGGGGTGCTGCTCTCCGACGCCTCCCTGCTCGCCCGTACGCCGGTGGTGCCGACCAGCGGCGAGGGGCTGCCGATGTCGCAGTTCGACAAGGAGGACGTGGAGGACCTCGGACTGCTCAAGCTGGATGTGCTGGGCGTGCGGATGCAGTCGGCGATGGCGCACGCGGTCGCCGAGGTGGAGCGGGCGACGGGCGAGCGGGTCGACCTGGACGGACTGGCGCCGGGCGACCCGGCGACGTACGGGCTCATCCGGTCCACCGAGACCCTGGGCTGCTTCCAGATCGAGTCGCCGGGCCAGCGGGACCTGGTGGGGCGGCTGCAGCCGAGCACCTTCCACGATCTGGTCGTCGACATCTCCCTCTTCCGGCCCGGTCCGGTCGCCGCCGACATGGTGCGGCCGTTCATCGAGGCGCGGCACGGACGGGCGCCGGTGCGCTATCCGCACCCGGACCTGGCGGAACCGCTGAAGGGGACGTACGGGGTCGTCGTCTTCCACGAGCAGGTCATCGACATCGTCGCCCTCATGACCGGCTGCGGTCGGGGCGAGGCCGACCGGATCCGGCGCGGGCTGTCCGACCCGGAGTCGCAAGCGCAGATCAAGGTGTGGTTCGCGCAGCACGCGGCGGCCAGGGGATACAGCGCGGAAACGATCCAGCAGACCTGGGAGATCGTCGAGGCCTTCGGATCGTACGGCTTCTGCAAGGCGCACGCGGTCGCCTTCGCGGTGCCGACGTACCAGTCGGCGTGGCTGAAGGTCCATCACCCCGCCGCCTTCTACGCGGGGCTGCTCACGCACGACCCCGGGATGTATCCGAAGCGGCTGCTGCTGGCGGACGCGCGGCGGCGCGGGGTGCCGATCCTGCCGCTGGACGTGAATGTCTCCGGAGTCGCACACAGGATCGAACTGGTGTCTGAATCCCCCGCGGTGTGGGGGCTGCGGCTCGCCCTCTCCGACGTGCACGGCATCAGTGAGGCGGAGGCGAAGCGGATCGAGGACGGTCAGCCGTACTCCTCCCTGCTGGACTTCTGGGAGCGGGCCCGGCCGAGCCGGCCGCTCGCCGGGCGGCTCGCGCAAGTGGGCGCGCTGGACGCCTTCGGCGCCAACCGGCGTGATCTGCAACTGCACCTGACCGAGCTGCACCGGGGCGCCCGGAGTGGCGGCGGGGGCCAACTCCCGCTGGCGGGAGGCCGGAAGACGGCACCGGCCGGTCTGCCGGATCTGTCGCCGGCGGAACGGCTCAGCGCCGAGCTGAGCGTGCTGTCCATGGACGCCTCGCGCAATCTGATGGACGACCACCGGGAGTTCCTCAAGGAGCTGGGCGTGGTCTCGGCGCGGCGGCTGCGCGAGGCCCGGCACGGCGAGACCGTGCTGGTCGCGGGCGCCAAGGCGGCCACCCAGACCCCGCCGATCCGCTCCGGCAAGCGGGTCATCTTCTCCACGCTCGACGACGGCACGGGCCTGGTCGACCTCGCCTTCTTCGACGACTCCCACGACGCCTGCGCGCACACCGTCTTCCACTCCTGGCTGCTGCTGGTGCGCGGAGTGGTGCAGCGGCGCGGCCCGCGCAGCCTGAGCGTGGTGGGCTCCGCCGCCTGGAACCTCGCCGAACTGGTGGACGTGCGCCTCACGGAGGGGCTCGACGGGGTCGCGGCCCGGCTGGCCGAACCGTCCGGCACGGCCGGGGACGGATCCACACCGGGGGGTGACGGCGGCCCGTCCCGGGCTCGGCTCACCGGGTCCGACGGGCTTCCCCCACCGGCCGGCTCCGCGGCCCGCGACCCGATGGAGGGCCGGACGATCCGCATGCCCACGGGATACGAGATGCACCCCTGGGCGGATCTGCGCCCCGCGGGCGAGGGGCCCGCGGTGGGGAGGAAGTTGTGGCACCAGAGTCCGGGGAGTGCGGGATGACCATCCTCTGCGTACGTTTCCAGCTGCCGCCGATGGACGAGGCGGCCCTGCCGGGGCTGCTCGGACTGCTGGAGGAGTTCACGCCGGTCGTCGAGGCGCTGCCACCCGACGGGGCGCTGGCCGATCTCCGGGGCGCCGAACGGTACTTCGGGCGCACCGCCGTGGAACTGGCCTCGGTGATCCGGGTCCGCGCCCTCGCCCGGTACGGCGTCGACTGTGTGATCGGCGCCGGTCCGGGCCCGATGCTGGCCCGCATGGCGCTGCGTGACGCCCGGCCCGGGGTCACCTGCGCGGTGCCCGGGGACCCGGACGGCATCGCGGGGTTCCTCGCCGAGCGGCCGGTGTCCGCGCTGCCCGGCGTCGGCACGGCGACCGCCCGCACCCTGTGCGAGTACGGCCTGGACACCCTCGGCCTGGTCGCCGCCGCGCCGCTGTCCACGCTCCAGCGGCTGATCGGCGCGAAGGCGGGCCGCGAGCTGCGCGAGAAGGCGAGCGGTGTCGACCGGGGCCGGGTCGTCCCGAACGCCGTCTCGCGTTCTCTGGTCGCCGAACGCCCCTTCCACCTCGACGAGTTGGACCCCGACCGGCACCGCAGGGCGCTGCTGTCGGCCGCCGAGGAAATCGGCGCCCGGCTGCGCGCGGTGGAGAAGGTCTGCCGCACCCTGACCCTCACCGTGCGCTACGCCGACCGCTCCTCCACCACCCGCAGCCGTACCCTGAAGGAGCCGACCGCCCACTCGGCGGCCCTGACCGAGGTGGCCTACGGCATGTACGAGGCGCTCGGCCTGCAGCGCGCCCGGGTCCGCGCGCTCGTCCTGCGCGCCGAGGGTCTGACCCCGGCCGACCAGGCCTCCTACCAGCTCACCTTCGACCCCCTGGACGAGAAGGTCCGCCGCATCGAGGAGGTCGCGGACCGTGCGCGGGCGAAGTTCGGGCCACGGGCGGTGATGCCGGGGGCGCTGGCGGCGTAACGCGGTCCTCGTACGTCAGTTGGCCCACGGTGGAGTGATGCGCGTGCCGTCGGCGAGCTGTGCCTCCAGGCCGACGGAGGTGGTGACCCAGGAGATCGCGGTGTGGTCGGTGGGATTCTCGACGGCCAGGGTCGCACCGGGGTTGACGATCACCGTGTCGCCCGCGGAGATCCGCTCGGTGTGACCGTCGAGAGTCATCAGCAGCTCGCCGACGAGCAGATGGAAGATCTCCTCCCGGTTGACCGTGTGGGCGGGTGCCCTGGTGCCGGGCGGAATCTCGCCGCGCCAGGCGCACAGCTCCTTGCTGCCGGTGAGCGGGGTGGCGTACGAGACGAACCGGGCGCCGTGGATCTCGTGGGCGACGGCTTGTGAGGAGCGGACGACGGGCATGGTGGTGATCTCCGTCCATGAAGGAAAGTGGTCAAGTAACTTGACTATATGGTCAAGCCGCTTGACCGGTTCGTCAAGGGTGTTTCAATGCCTCCGTGCAGAACTCCGAAGCCATGGCCCTGTCCGCCGCCCTGCTCGCCGTAGCGGGTGACCTCACGCAACGCATCCATGACGGGGTGGTCGCCCGTGGCTTCGCGGATCTCCGGCCCGCCCACGGCTTCGCCTTCGCGCGACTCGCCCCGGACGGGGCCACCGCCACCGACCTCGCCGCGCACCTCGGGGTGACCAAGCAGGCGGCGAGTCAGCTGGTGGACGAGGTCGTACGCAAGGGGTACGCCGAGCGCCGGCCGCATCCCGAGGATGCGCGGGCCCGGCTGATCGTGCTGACCGAGCGCGGCTGGGCCTGCACCCGAGCGGCGGAGGAGGCGGCCACCGAGGTGGTCGGGCGATGGGCCGACCTGCTGGGCGAGGGGGAAGTGCGCGCGTTGCGGGACCGTTTGGCGCGGATCGCCCCCCATGGTCCGATCCGGCCTGCCTGGTGACGCTCCGTCAGGCTTCCATGAGGCGCTGGTTATCACTGGAAGTTTTTACTGACACGTAACTTCACACTTGCACTACCCGCTCGTAACTTGACGAGTGAACAGCATCCTCGTGATCCGGATCACAGGGTTAGGCCGTCGCACCTCCCTTGAGCCGCAAGGAGATCACACGATGCTGCCCTGGAAGCGAGTGCTCAGACCCCTCGCCGCGCTGCTCCTGACAGCCGCCGTCGCCGCCGTGCCCGCCGCCACCGCCCACGCCTCCGACACCGCCGCTCCCAGCCGCGGCTGGAACGACTTCTCCTGCAAGCCCTCCGCCGCCCATCCCCGCCCCGTCGTCCTGGTCCACGGCACCCTGGGCAACTCCATCGACAACTGGCTGTCCCTCGCCCCTTATCTGAAGGACCGCGGGTACTGCGTCTACTCCCTCGACTACGGCCGGCTGACCGGCGTTCCGCTCTTCCACGGTCTCGGTCCCATCGACAAGTCGGCCGAGCAGTTGTCCGCCTACGTCGACACGGTGCTCGCGGCCACCGGAGCCGCCGAGGCCGACCTGGTCGGACACTCCCAGGGCGGAATGATGCCCCGCTACTACCTGAAGTTCCTCGGCGGGGCGGACAAGGTGAACGCCCTCGTCGGCATCGCCCCCGACAACCACGGCACCGACCTGGACGGCCTCACCCACCTGCTGCCGTACTTCCCCGGCGCCGAGGCCCTGATCAAGGCCACCACCCCCGGCCTCGCCGACCAGATCACCGGCTCCGCGTTCCTCACCAAGCTCAACGCGGGCGGCGACACCGTCCCCGGGGTGCACTACACGGTCCTCGCCACCAGGTACGACGAGGTCGTCACCCCGTGGCGCAACCAGTACCTGAACGGCTCGGACGTCCGCAACGTCCTGCTGCAGGACCTGTGCCCGCTCGACCTCTCCGAACACGTCGCGATCGGCCTGTTCGACCGGATCGCCTTCCACGAGGTGGCCAACGCGCTCGACCCGGCCCACGCCACCGCCACCACCTGCGCGTCGGCCTTCAGCTGACCACCGCCGGGGCCTGTCCGGCCTGAGCCGCCGGACAGGCCCCGGAACCCTCACCGGCGGTGGCCGCCGGCCGCCACGGCCGCCTTGCACGCGGCCGAGCCGGGGCTCTCCGGTCCCTCCGCGTAGCACTGCGAGACACGGCTGACCGGGTCGCCCATCGAGCCGTGCGCGGACGCGGGGGCGGTGGCGAGCGCGGCCAGGGCGAGCGGCGTCAGACCGAGTACGGCGGCGGCCTTGCGGCGGGCGCGAGCGGGCATGCGGAACTCCTCCGAACGGTCCGTGGGGTGGACTGGATCCCGCGGGGTGATCAGAAACTAGCCCCAAGAAACCGTGGAATCGCCTGCTGGAGGCGGGTGGGAGAGATCCTTATGGTGCCGTTAAGGGGGTGCTCAGACTGCGCTCAGGTAGCGTGCGCAGCATGATCGACGAGGACACGGAGCGCGTCCGGGCGGCCGTCGCCGACGACGTACCGGCCGTGCGAGCGGTCACGGACGCCGCCTACCAGCCCTACATCGAGCGCATCGGCGTGGTGCCGCAGCCCATGGAGGCCGACCACGCGGCGAACGTGGCCGCCGGGAAGGTGTTCGTCACCGAGGAGCCCGTCATCGGGCTTGTGGTGATCGAGGCGTTCTCCGACCACCTCTTCCTGGACAGCATCGCCGTCCGTCCCGACGCCCACGGCACGGGCGTCGGACGGCGGCTGCTGCACTTCGTCGACGCACGCGCGCGTGAGCTGGGCCTCGATGAGATCAGGCTCTACACGAACGCGATGATGTGGGAGAACCAGAAGATCTACCCGAGGTACGGGTACGAGGTGGTGGAGCGCCGCGTCGACGGCCCCTACGACCGGATCCACTACCGCAAGCGGCTGGACTGACGGATCCGGACTGACGGATCCGGACTGGCGGATCCGGACTGGCGGATGTGGGCTGGCGGATCCCGGCGGCGTCAGCCGTCGGGCCACCAGGTGCGTGCGATGTCCTTGCGCACTTCCGGACGCCCCGAGGGGCGCTCCTCCACCTCTTCGCGGATCCGGCGGCTGTCCGTCCTCTTCAGGGGCTTCTGCACGGTGGTGCGGCGCATGGCTGCCTCCTTCAGGGTCTACCGAGTTCCGCGTTGTCACGGAGATAGACGCTTTTGGGGAGAGTTCCTCATCGGTGCCGGTCTGTCAGTGGTGGCTGTCACGTCCGCACTGTCAGTGGTCCGTGTCACTCTCTGGGGATGACGAGGGACAGTGAACACATCGTTGCGGTTGCCCCGATCGAGGACTGGGATGCACGGGCCTCCGCCTTCGACGACGAGCCGGACCACGGCCTGCGCGACCCGGAGGTCCGCGCGGCCTGGGCCGGCAGGCTCCGGACCTGGTTGCCGGAGCACCCCGCCGATCTCCTGGACGTCGGCTGCGGTACCGCAAGTCTGTCGCTCCTCGCGGCCGAGCAGGGACACCGAGTGACGGGTGTCGACTCCTCCCCGGCCATGGTCGAACGCGCCCGCGCCAAGCTCGCAGGACGCGACGCCGTGGTGCTGCGCGGGGACGCCGCCGCCCCGCCGGTGGGGGATCGGTGCTTCGACGTGGTCCTCGTACGGCATGTCCTGTGGGCGCTGCCGGATCCCGCCCGAGTCCTGCGGCGCTGGCGGGACCTGCTGCGGCCCGGCGGCCGTTTCGTGCTGGTCGAGGGCGTCTGGGGGGCACTGAACCCCGTCGGCATGCCCGCCGGCCGGCTCACCGCCCTGCTGGAGCCGCTGACGGCCGATGTGCGCGTGGAGCGACTGACCGGTGACTCACTGCTGTGGGGGAAGGCGGTGAACGACGAGCGGTACGCGGTGGTGGCGACGGTGTAGCCGGCGGGCGGCGAAGGCCTCAGTCCAGCAGGTCCTCGAAGCCGCCCTCGCGGGCCAGCGACTCCAGCCCGTCCAGGGCGGCCACGGCGGCGGACGCGGCTTCCGGATCGGTCTGCGCCAGCCCGCTCTCGGCGAACTCGTCCTCGTCCAGGCGCCGTACGTCCGAGCCGTCGGCGGAGCGCCACAGATCCAGGTCGAGGTCCTCCACGACCACTTCCGTCCCGGAAACGACCGCGGGCCGGGTGATGTCGCAGTACCAGCCCTTGACGGAACCGTCCGCGGCACGGACCTCCTTCACCGAGTACCAGCGGTTCCGCCAGTAGTACTCGGTGAACACATCACCCGGTTCGAAGCGCACGAAGCCGAAGTCGCGGACCCCCTCGCCCGCCCACGGGGCGCGGACCGAGACGCGGACGCCGTCGTCGCTCAGCAGCTCCGCCGGGTAACGGATCTTCGTGCGGCCGCCCTTGACCAGGACCACCTCCACCCGGGGCCCGGGCTCAGCCGAGTTCGCGGACATAGCGCACCTCCGTGGCGCAGGTCTCGTACCCGAGCCACTTGTTGATCGCGATCATGGGGTCGTTGCTGGCGTCGTTGCCCGTGAAGGCCTCGGTGACGCCGGCGGCGCGGGCCCGGTACAGGGAGTGGATCTTGGCGAGTTTGGCCAGGCCGCGGCCGCGGTGGGCGCGGGCGGTTCCGGTCATCGCGGTGGAGTAGCGGGTGCCGCCGTCGGTGTAGGCCACGCTGAAGGCGACCGGACGGCCGTCGACACACGCGGCCACCGTCAGGTCGCGGTCCAGCAGCGGATGCTTCCAGTTCTGTTCGACCCAGGCGTCATAGTCCGTGAACTCGGAGCCGATGTCGCCCGGTTCGTCCAGCAGCGTCTCGGCGTCCAGCTCGAACAACGGGCGCGGGTCGTCCGCGAAGTCCGCCGCGGTGCGCAGCTCGACGCCCGGCGGGGGCGCAGGGAGCGGCGGGAGGGGAGCGTTCGCCAGGTCGAGACGGAGGAAGTGGGCGCAACGGCTGCTGCGGTAGCCGTGCCGTTCCGCGAAGGCGCGGTTGCCCGGCTCGTCGAGGACCCAGCTGAGCAGCCTGGTCGCCCCCTGCGCGGCGAGGTGCTCCTCGGCTGCCCGCCGCAGCAGCCCGCCGGCGCCGCGCCGGGTCCGGTCCGGCCGGACGTAGATGTTCAGCAGGCCCTGGCCGGGCTCGGGGCTCTCGTGGGCCAGATGGACCTGGGCCGTGCCGATCACCTCCCCGTCCTCCTCCGCGATCAGCGGCCGGTAACGGGCATCGGGGTGCGTGTGGGTGGCGTGGTGACGGACCGATTCCGCGGTGAACAGGATGTACGGAAGGGCGAGCTGGCGGACCCGGGCGAAGCCCTCGGTGTCGGCCGGGGCGTCGGGGCGGAGGTCACGCACGATCACTGTCATGGGCAGGCACCGTACGCGGCGGCGACACCGGAGTGCCTCTCATTTTCCGGCGGGTGCGGGACAATCGCCCCGTGAGCCTGAAGATCCGCATCGATGACAGCGCGCCCCCGTACGAGCAGGTGCGGGCGCAGATTTCCGAGCAGGCACGGTCCGGGGCGCTGCCGGTGGGGTACCGGCTGCCGACCGTGCGGGGGCTGGCCGAGTCCCTGGGCCTCGCGGTGAACACGGTGGCCAAGGCCTACCGGGCGCTGGAGAGTGACGGGGTGATCGAGACGCGGGGGCGCAACGGCACGTTCGTGGCTGCCGCCGGCTCGGCCGCGGAGCGTGAGGCATCCTCGGCTGCGCAGGCCTATGTCGAGCGGGTGCGGCGGCTCGGGCTGGGGGAGCCGGAGGCGCTGGCCGCGGTGCGGGAAGCCCTGCGGGCGGCTTACGGGGACGGCTGAGGAGAGTTCGGGACCTCCCCCACTGCCCTCAGGGCGTGCGGCGACCGCCGGCTGAGCCGTCGTGGCTGAGCGCCGTCGCCGCGGAAAGAAAGCTACGGGAGTCCGGCAGGCTCGGGCGTACGGGTCACCGCCAGTCCCGCCCGCCGTGCCGTCCGGCCGAACACCACCGCGTCCTGTACCGCCGCGCCCCCGGGATCGTTGTTGAAGTACGCGTACACGTCCTCCGCTTCGGCCCAGGTCGTCGCGATGCGGTCCACCCAGGTCTCCAGGGAGCGGCGGCCGTAGCGCGGCCAGGGCCGGGCGCGGCCCTGGTGGAAGCGGACGTAGCCCCAGTCGGCGGTGCGCCACAGCGGGGTGACCGGGCGGGCCAGGACGTCCGCCCAGCACAGGGCCGCGCCACGGGATTCCAGGACCTGCCGGACCTCCGGCGTCCACCAGGAGTCATGGCGGGGCTCGACGGCGACCCTCGTACCGGGCGGGAAGCAGGCCAGGCAGGCGTCCAGCAGGGGCGGGTCGGCACGCAGGGTGGGCGGGAGCTGGAGGAGGACCGGGCCCAGCCGGTCGCCGAGGGCCGCCGCGTGGGTCATCAGGCGGTGGACGGGTTCCTCGGGCTCCTTGAGGCGCTTGATGTGCGTGAGGTAGCGGCTGGCCTTGACCGTGACCACGAAGTCCGGCGGGACCCGCTCGCGCCAGGCTTCGAAGTTCTCCCGTGAGGGCAGCCGGTAGAACGCGTTGTTGATCTCCACGGTCGCGAAGAGCCGGGTGTACTCCTCCAGCCACAACCGCGCCGGGACCCCGGCCGGGTAGACGAGGTCCCGCCAGTCCTTGTACTGCCACCCCGAAGTGCCGACGAACAAGGTCATAGCACCATCAAAGCACTACAGATACAGGCCCGCGTCCGCCCCGTCCCGGGCGCCCGGCACCGAGGTCGGTGTCGTGCCCCGGCGCAGCGCGTACAACTCGGCGAGGGTCGCTCCCTCCCGGCCGACGCCCTCCTCGGTGCCGAGCCAGTTCACGGCCTCCTGGCGGGTCAGCGGGCCCACCTCGATACGGGCCAGGCAGCGGCCGGGCCGGACCACGGCCGGGTGCAGGCGCTCCAGGTCCTCGTTGGTGGTGACGCCCACCAGGACGTTGCGGCCCTGGCCGAGCAGGCCGTCGGTGAGGTTCAGCAGCCGGGACAGGGCCTGGCCCGCCGTGTGCCGGGCCTCACCGCGGATCAGCTCGTCGCAGTCCTCCAGCAGCAGAAGCCGCCAGCGGCCCTTGCCGGCGCCGTCGTCCTCGCCGATCGCGATGTCCATCAGATAGCCGACGTCGGAGAAGAGGCGTTCCGGGTCGAGCACACAGTCCACCTGGCACCAGTCCCGCCAGGAGCGGGCCAGGGTGCGCAGCGCCGAGGTCTTGCCGGTGCCGGGCGGTCCGTGCAGCAGGAGCAGCCGGCCCGCGATGTCCTCGGGGGTCGTCTTCATCAGGCTGTCCATCGCGTCCGCCACCGGCGCGGTGTAGTTGGGCCGGACCTCGTCCCAGGTGCCCGCGGAGATCTGCCGGGTGGTGCGGTGCGGGCCGCGCCTCGGGGAGACGTACCAGAAGCCCATCGCCACGTTCTCGGGCTGCGGTTCGGGCTCGTCGGCCGCGCCGTCCGTGGCCTGGTCGAGGATCCGCTTCGCCAACTCGGCGGTGGTCGCGGTGACCGTGACGTCCGCGCCACGGTTCCAGCGGGAGACCAGCAGGGTCCAGCCGTCGCCCTCGGCGAGGGTGGCGCTGCGGTCGTCGTCGCGGGCGACCCGCAGCACGCGGGCGCCGTCCGGCACCAGGGTCGCGCCGGAGCGCACGCGGTCGATGTTCACCGCGTGCGAGTACGGCTGCTCGCCCGTCGCGAAGCGGCCGAGGAACAGCGCGTCGACGACGTCGGACGGCGAGTCGGAGTCGTCGACGTGGAGCCGGATCGGCAGAGCGTCGTATGGGTTCGCAGACATGCCGCCATGATCCGGCACGGACGCGCTCCGCGCACGGCATTTCCGCCGCTTGTCCCGGGTGTTCCAGGACTGTTCCGGGTGTTCCCAAGACCTGCCCGCTGCCCGGCTTCCCCCATTACTGTTGTCCTCGATGGGACGTCATGGGTGGGATGTGCGGACTCGGCGGTGGCGGCTCACCGCCCTGCTCGGTGTGGGCGTGGCCGCGCTGGCCCTGGCCGTGACCCTGTTCAGCACGCTGTCCGGCGGCCCCAGTACCGCCGGCACCACACGCGACGGCGACAAGGTGCACGGCACCCCGGCGACGCCCGCCACCACCCCGGAACCGTACGTCGGCTGGGGCTTCACGCACACCCAGTACAGCGCGGACCAGGGCGCCACGGCCGCCGTCCGGCGGGTGGAGCGACTGCTCGGGCAGAGCCCCGGCCTGCCGCAGAACCACCACATCATGGGCTGGGGCGCCGACAACCCCGAACCGGTCGAGGGGCACTACGACTTCGGCGCGCTGGACCGCCGTATCGATTTCGTCCGCGCCTCCGGCGGCACCCCGGTGATCACACTGTGCTGCTCCCCGGACTGGATGAAGGGCGGCAAGGCCGGGGCGGGCTCCACGGACTGGAGCCAGGCCGCCCTGGAGACCGCCCCCACCCCCGGCCACTACCAGGACTTCGCCGACCTCGCCGCGACCGTCGCCCGGCGCTATCCGGACGTGAAGCACTTCATCGTCTGGAACGAGTTCAAGGGATTCTGGAACGACGCCGAGTCCCGCTGGGACTACGAGGGCTACACAAGGATGTACAACCTCGTGTACAAGGCACTCAAGAAGGCCGGCAAGGACCTCATGGTCGGCGGCCCCTACCTGGTGATGGACAGCGTCGACCCGCGCG
The DNA here is from genome assembly GCF_040613075.1 of Streptomyces sp. NPDC006314. Taxonomy (NCBI): domain Bacteria; kingdom Bacillati; phylum Actinomycetota; class Actinomycetes; order Kitasatosporales; family Streptomycetaceae; genus Streptomyces; species Streptomyces sp. NPDC006314. The sequence goes on from NZ_JBEXRL010000005.1 coordinate 79,339, forward strand.
ATCCGAACGCCTCCACCGTGCTCAAGGGCCCCTGGGGCGCCATGGACCAGCGGGTCCTGGACGCCTTCGCGTACTGGAACGCCCACAAGGCGGGCGCCGACTTCGCCGTCGTCGACGGCTCCAGCTACACCCGCGACGACGACCTGCTGCCGAACGAGTTCGCGGCCACCGGCAAACTCACCGCGGTCGGCGAGTGGGTACGGCGGCAGACCCACGACCTGCCCCTGTGGTGGGCCGAGTACTACGTCGAGCCCGGTGACGGCGACGACGACCGCAAGGGCTGGTCGGAACCGCACCGCGTGGCCGTCCAGGCCACCGGGATGATCGCCATGGCGAAGGGCGGCGCCGACTCCGGCTTCTACTGGAACCCGGAGGAGAAGACGGGCGCCTGCGCCGGCTGCCTGTGGACACCGACCGACAGCGCGGGCGGCGGCCGGAAGCTGCCCATGTACGACCTGGTCTCCAGGTTCGCGAAGGCGTTCCCGCCGGGGACGAGGTACGCGTCCGTGTCCGTCGCCGCGGACGACAGGCCCAACGTCCGCGTCCTCGCCACCGACAGGACGGTCCTGGTGGTCAACACCCTCGACCGGACGATCAGCGCCCAGGTCGACGGCAAGCGGTTCGACATGCACGCCTACGAGGTGAAGTGGCTCGACCGCTGAGCCGGCCCACACCCGTCACTTCATGGTCAGGAACCGCTGCACCAGAGAGGCCAGCACCACCGCGAGCAGCGGCAGCGAGAACCAGAAAGCACCCTGCAGCAGCCGTAGTCGGCGCACGCTCGGCCGCACCGCGACCCGCACGACCTCACGGGCGGCCAGCAGCAGGATCAGGACGACGGCGGCCAGCGCGCCGACCATCGACCACGGCGTCCACGTCACCTGCGGACCGATCGGCCCCGGATCGGGCTCCGGCACCGGGCCCGCCGGCTGCTGGCGCAACGCGTACACGGTGACGTCGTCGTTGACCAGGACCTTCGTCAGCTGCTGGCGGTGGTCCAGGTTCTCGATCAACCGGGACTCCCAGGCCGCGGAGTAGCCCGCGTCCAGCTCCAGGTAGGTCACCTGGCTCCGGTTGATCATCAGGTACGAGTGTGGGCCGGCGTCCTTGAGCGCCTTGACCAGGCCGGACACCAGCACCGGGTCGGTCGGCGCCAGGGTGGGCACGTAGTTGACCCGCTCCATGTCCCGCGCGCCCCACGGCATCGCCGGGGTCACGTCGTTGACCGGGTCCTGGCTCAGCCACAGCAGCCGTACGGTCGGCTCGTCGTGGGCGTACACCCAGTCCATGGCCGCGACCTCGCCCGGCCGGATCCGTTCGAACGGCTCGTTGCCCCAGCGGGCCAGCAGGAAGCCGCCCATCAGCAGCAGCCCGGCGAGCAGTGCGGCCACCGGGGCGAGACTCACCCGTTCTCCGGCGCGTTCCCCGGCGGTGGCGCCGGTGCGCGGGAAGAGGGCGAGGGCACCGAGCAGGGCAGCCCCCGGTACGGCGAACATGAAGACGCGCAGCGCCATCTCACCGCCGTACGACTGCATGCCGAAGCCCAGGAAGGGCACGAAGGTGAGGATCAGCAGGGACCGCTCGCGGTACTTGTGGAAGCGCCGCCGCCACCAGCCCCAGCAGGCGAGACCCAGAACCGAGCCGGCCAGCAGCACCCGGGTGTACAGGACCAGTTTGTGCGTCGAATTCCCGCCCTCGATACGGCCGGAGACCGAGGTCGAGACGTTGCCGCCGACCCCGCCGACCCCGCCGAAGAGGTCGTCGAAGTGCCCGGACCAGTACGGCTCGGCCATGAAGCCGACCCAGACCGCGACCAGCACCGCGAACAGCAGCGGCAGGCCGCGCAGATCGGACCGGCCGCACAGCACCAGGGCGGCCAGCACGCCGAGCATCACGAACGGGGTGAGCTGGTGAGCTGGCACGCTCGCCGCGTACAGGCCGACCAGCACCAGCAGCAGTACGGCCTGCTGACGCCGGTCGGTGGGCTCCACCTCGGCCTCGCCGGGCCGGAACCTGCTCCAGATGACGCGTGGCGGCCGGAACCAGACCAGCAGGATCGCCACGAAGACCAGGTACAGCAGATAGGTGAAGCCCTGCGGGGAGAAGTAGTCCTGGCCGACCCAGCCGCTCAGTACGAAGATCCAGACACCGGTCCACTTCGCCCGCCAGCTCGCCCGCAGCGACCTGGTGAGCAGGAACATCGGGGCCAGATAGGCGAGTTGGATGACGGTCGGCCACCAGCGGATGATCTCCGTGAAGTCGGTGATCCCGCATGCCCTGCCGACGAACGCGGCCACGGCGAAGAAGCCCGGCCAGCTCCAGCGGGCGTCCAGGTCCGGCACGGCGGAGCCGGTGCGGTCGATGTGGTCGATGAAGCCGAGGTGCTGCCAGGCCGTGGGGAACCGCGGCACGGTCTCGATCACCGCGGGCAGCGCGTGCAGGGACACCACGGTCGCCAGCAGGGAGACCAGCAGCAGTGTCCGGTGCTCGTGGCGCAGCCAGAGCAGCGAGGCGAAGACCGCGATCAGCAGCGCCGCACCCAGCAGGGTGGGCAGCGGCAGCACCGAGATCAGCCCGAGGCCGCCCATCCGGTCCAGGTCGGCCTCGCCGAGCCGGAGCGCGGGCACCCAGTACAGCAGCAGCGCGGTGATCAGCAGACAGCCCAGGACGACACCCGAGCGGGTGGGCAGCAGCCGCTCCCGCAACGGCACGGGGGCCGGCGGCTCCTCGGGCACGAGGTCCTCCGCCATGGCCTCGTCCAGTGCGACGGCTTGGGGCGCGGCCTTGGTGAAGCGGGTGCGGACCTCGGCGAAGGGCGCGTCGATCTGCGCGAAGGGGAGTTCCCCCTCCGCGAAAGGTGCGTCGACCTCTGGCGCCTCCGCCCCCGGCGCGGGCACCGGTGTGCCCGCGGGTGGTGTGCCGGGGCCCGGCCGGACGTCCGGCCGCCGCTCCACATGGTCGAAGTCCACGTGGATGCCGAGGGCCAGGGTGTCGGAGTCCCGTGCCCAGGCCGGGCCGTGCCCCCGCGCCGGGGAGGCGGCCGGGACCTCGTGCGCCCCGAGGTCGGCGAGGTCCCCGTCCGGTGCCGCCGTCTCGGGTACGGCGGCGGGCGCGGAGCGTACCGTCTTCCACAGCTTCCGCGCGGCGATCGCCACGAGCACCGCGAGGCTGGAGACCTCGGCGACACCCGCGCCGGTCAGCCCCATCCGGGGCAGGAGCAGCAGGGTCAGACCCAGCACCAGTACACACAACAGGCCCTGCATCCAGGCGAGTCCGGCGGTACGGCTCTGCGCGCGCAGCACGGCGAAACAGGTCTCCATCACCACGCGCAGCACCGCGCCGACCGCGAACCAGCGCAGTAGCGGGGTGGCCGCGTCCGCGTAGCCGTCGCCGAACACGCCCAGGATCCAGGGGGCGCCGATGAACAGCAGGCCCGCGATGGGCAGCATGATCCGGGCCATCCGCCTGAGCGCGGCCCGGGTGTTGGCGGCCAGCCGGGCCGGGTCGTGCGAGCCCTCGACCGTGAGGGACGCGCCCATGTTGATGGCAAGCAGGTTGGTCGTGCCGCCGATGGTGGTGGTGATGTAGAAGTAGGCGTTCTCCTCGGCGCTGACCTGCGCGGCGATGATCACCGGCACGAGGTAGACCACCGCGAGGGAGAACAGGGAGCCGGTGTAGTCCCCGGCCAGGAACCTGCCGATCTGCTTGAGGGCCGGCGGGTCGGCGTGGCCCTCGGTCGCCTCGATGTGCCGGGGCACCAGCCGGCGGAACACCAGCCAGCCCAGCGGCACCACCGAGGTGGCGATCGCGGCCACCCAGGACACGAACACACCGGTGGTCGGGATGGCGACGGCGAACGCGACGAGCAGGGCCAGCTTCACCGCCGAGAACACGGTGTTGCCGACCGGCACCCAGGGCGCGCTGCGCAGTCCGGTCAGCACGCCGTCCTGCAGGGTGAGCAGGTTCCAGGCGGCGACGGCCACGATGAAGCCGAGCCCGTTGAGCGTGCCGTGCAGGAACCGGTACGACGGCCCCCACACGTCCAGCGTCAGCAGAAAGACACCGGCGGCCAGCGCGACGATCAGCGAACTGCCCGCATACGTACGGAAGATGAGCCGGCCGGTGCGCTCCCCGCACACCGGGATGAAGCGGGCCAGGGCGCCGGTCAGGGTCACCGCGGTGAGCCCGGCGAGCAGCTTCATCGCGGCGATGGCGGCCGAGCCCTGGCCGACCGCCGACTCGGAGTAGTAGCGCGCCGCGGCCAGCCAGAAGCCGAGCCCGAGGACGGCGGAGATGCCGGTGTTGAGCATCAGCGCGTAGGCGTTGCGGAACAGCGGGCTGCCGCCGGAGGGCCGGCCCGTCCCGGGCAGCCGCAGCCGGCGCGGGGTCTTCACGGGCGCCTCGGCGTCGGGCGTCTCGGCCTCGGTTGTGGTGGTCGTGTCAGACACGGGAACGGATGGCCTTCCGGCGGACCTGACGGGCTCTGCGGACCAGGGCGTACCCCTTGGTGAGGGCGCGGTCCCCGGCGAAGGTGCGGGCGACGGCGCGGCCTTCGAGCAGCCGCCCGAACTCCTCGACACCCGTGTCGCGGCGGACCGTGACACGCTGCAGCGCGTACGGTCCCTGGCGGCGGCGGGCAAGACCGTTGCCGACGGCGAGCGCCTGGGCGTACCCGGTCGCACGCACGGCCTGGCGGACCCGGCGGCTGGAGTAGCCGTACGGGTAGGCGAACGACACCGGGCGGGCACCGAGTTCGTCCGCGACGATCCGCGTGCAGCGGGTCAACTCCGTGCGCAGCTCCCCGTCGCCGAGCTGGTCGAGCTGCGGGTGGGTGTGGCTGTGCCCGCCGATCTCGACACCGGCGGAGGCCAGTTCGCTCACCTGCCGCCAGTCGAGCATGGTGTCGAGGCCGCCCCCGGTGTCGTACGCGCCCCTGATCCAGCCGGTGGAGACGAACAGCGTGGCCGCGAAGCCGTGCTCGGCGAGCACGGGCAGGGCGTGCCGGTGCACGCCCTCGTAGCCGTCGTCGAAGGTGATCAGCACGGGGCGGACGGGCAGCGGGCGGCCGGAGCGCCAGCGGGCCGCGAGATCGGCGGTGGTGACCGGGGTCAGGCCCAGGTCGCCGATGAGCGCCATCTGTTCCGCGAACGCCTCCGGTGCGACCGACAGGGCACGGGTGGCGTCGTTGGGGGCGGCCGCGACGGAGTGGTACATGAGGATGGGCACGGGCGCGTCACTCATGCGCGTCCCCCTGGAGCGGAGCGATGGAGAACGTGGCCGCTCCCCGCCGCGCCCGCACGCTGCCCACCACGTATCCGCCGGCCGCCGTGAGCACGCCCGCGACGATCGCGCCGGCGCGTCCGGCCCCGCCCGGCCGGCCGAGCAGGGTGTCCCGCAGGCCCCGGGCGACGCCGGCCGGCAACACCCGGGTGGTGTAGCGGCGTTCGGACTCAAGGCCCCTACCGGCGCCGACGCTGCACGCCACCAGGGCCTTGGACAGGCCCTCGGCGTAGGTGCGGGTGCGGAAGTAGGCGAAGCGCTCGCGGGGGCCGGGCACCCGGTGGTGGATCACCGCGCGGTCGTCGATGAGCAGGACGGCGTCGGGGCGGGCCCGGGTGAGGCGGATGCACAGCTCCGTCTCCTCGCAGCCCAGCGGGCGGCGGTCGCCGTCGCGGCCGATGCCGGTGGCGAAGCCGCCCGCCGCCTCGAACGCCGTACGCCGGAAGGAGGCGTTCCCGCCCAGGACGTTGCGGACCCGGACCCGGCCCGGTGGCAGCCCCTTGTAGGTGCAGCCCACCACCCAGTCGAACTCCTCCGGGAACCACACGGGCCGCCGGCCCGAAGCCCACACCGGCACCGTCCGGCCGCCGACCGCCATCACGCGCGGGTCGGCGTACCCCTCGGCGAAGCGGCGCAGCCAGTCGCGTTCGGCTACGGCGTCGTCGTCCAGGAAGGCGATCACCTCGCCGTGGGAGGCGGCGATGCCGGTGTTGCGCCCGGCGGACAGGCCGCGCGGGCCCGCGTTGGTCAGGACCCGGACGGCCCCGGTCTCCTTGTACTCCCGGGCCAGCCGGTCCTTCAGGGCCGGGTTGTGGTCCACGACCAGGAGCGTCTCCAGCGCCGGATACGACTGCGCGCGCACCGAGGAGACCGCCGCGAGGATGTCCTCCCAGCGGTCCTCGGTGTACACGCAGATCACGACGGAGATGCCGGGATCTCTCAAGACACCTCTCCCCGCCCGGTGTGCAGCAGCGGCGAGCGGTGCGTGCGCCGGCGCAGGTCACGCCGGTTGGAGCGCTCCTTGAGGATCACCCTCAGCACCCGCAGCCCGTCCCGGACGGCCCGCAGGTTGCTCGTGCCGTGGATGCGCAGGTACTCGTGGCTCGGGATCTCCTGCACCTTCAGCCCCGCCTTGACCACTCTGATGTTCATCAGCGTCTCGACCTCGAAGCCGGTGCAGTCGAGGTCGATCTTGTCCAGGCAGTGCCGCCAGAAGGCGTTGTATCCGTAGCAGAGATCGGTGTAGCGAGCGCCGAACTTGCGGTTGACGACGGTGCACAGCGCCCAGTTGCCGAGCTTGCGGATGAAGGTCATGTCGTCCGTGCCGCCGCCGTTGGCGAAGCGTGAACCCTTGGCGAAGTCGGCGCCGGAGACCAGCGCGGAGACGTACGACACGATCTCGTTGCCGTCGGCCGAGCCGTCCGCGTCGACCATCACGATGATGTCGCCGCTGCACGTCTCGAACCCGGTGATCAGGGCATCCCCCTTGCCCTTGCCACGCTGTTCGACGACCTTGACGTCCGGCCGCAGGGAACGGGCCACTTCGACCGTGTCGTCCGTGGAATTGCCGTCCACGAGCACGACTTCGTGGATCCAGTCGGGAAGCGTCTTGAAGACGTAGGGCAGGTTCTCCGCCTCGTTCAGGGCGGGAATCACCACGCTCACCGGCGGTCTGATCGCCAGGTGGGAGGAGATGGGCCGGTAGTGGGCGGCGATCAAGGGATCTTGGCCCGAACTCGGCGGGCGCAGAACGGAACTCATGAGTCTTTTCCCTCTCGTCCGGTGGACCGCCCGCCCCCGGGCGGCCCGGCTGTGGGTCCGGTTCGAAAGGGGGGTTCTCATCTTCGGTACGGTGCATTGATCTCCGTGCCCGGAGACGAGCTGGCAAAGCTGGCCGGCCCGCCGGAGAGCAACGGCAGCCGGTCGCGCGGCACGGCTCGGTCACCGTTGCGGTCACCGAGCACGGCACCCCCCTACCGCGCCCCGCGCCGGAAACGCCGCGGCCCTGAGCCCTCCCCTGGAGCCGTGGTTCGACGTGCCGATGCGGGTGAGATGTATGACGGTATTGACGATTGAAGCCGAAAGGCAAGACCTGGAAGGCTGCCTCACGTTTTTGTTGGTTTGGCCGTTACACAACTTTGGCCCAGGTCGTTCACTCCTGTGTGTGTTTTCCGTAAATCCGTTCCCGGATCAGGACCAGGAGCAGAGCAGCCAGGCTCAGCACGGTGACCGCGACCACCCCACCGCGGACCGACCAGCGGTGCACGGCCAGCATGCCCTGCGCCACCAGCATGTTGACGACCACCGCGCCCGCAAGGGCGCAGAGTGCCCGACCGAAGGGATCCAGCCCCCGCAAGGCTGCGGCGATCGCCATGGCCGGCGCCATGAGCAGGAAGAACAGCGTGCATGGGCCGCGCACCGGAGAAGTGGAATCGATGAACGCGAGCAGTGCGCCGACCGATCCGACGGCGGTCGCGGCGCCCGCGAGCAGCGGCGACAGGCCCCTCCCCGGACCCGGCCGCGCGCCCTCGGCATCCGCTGCGGCGCCGCCGGGTGAAGGTGTCTTGATGCCTAAGGTCTGCATTGGCGACTTTGCCCCCCGACGCGCCGGATGTCGGGCTTCAATGTGGCGCAGGCCGCTAGGGGCCGTCAAGACGACGGTCTCCCCTTGAACCTTTGTTCCCCCCGGGGGCTCTTGTGACGGAGCGTCAGCACATATGTCATGTGCACGCAATACGGGAACCGTGAACGTCTCGGGTCGATCCTGTTGAGGCCGCAAAAGTTTTGGCATGGACACTTCCCGTCAACACGCGTAGTTGCTACGACAGTTGTGGCAGAGATCCTGCTAAAGGGAGGTTCCATGAGACGTTCCCGACTTACCGGATTCGTGACCTCGCTCCTCCTTGCCGCCGGCCTCGGTCTCACCGGGGCCGGCTCGGCACAGGCGTCCTCGACGGCCGCGACCGGTGGCTATGTGGCTCTCGGCGACTCCTACTCCTCCGGAGTGGGCTCGGGCAGCTACATCAGCTCCAGCGGCAGCTGTAACCGCAGCACGAAGGCGTACCCGTACCTGTGGAACGCCAACCACGGCCCGTCCTCGTTCGCCTTCAACGCCTGTTCGGGCGCCAAGACGGGCGACGTGCTCGCAAACCAGCTCGGCTCGCTGAACTCCTCCACCTCACTGGTGTCCCTCACCATCGGCGGCAACGACGCCGGCTTCGCCGACGTCATGACGACCTGTGTGATCCAGTCCGACAGCACCTGCCTCTCCAAGATCAACACAGCGAGGGCGTACGTCGCCAACACGCTCCCCGGCAAGCTGGACACCGTCTACGACACGATCAGCGCCAAAGCCCCGTCAGCCCGGGTGGTCGTCATCGGCTACCCCCGCTTCTACCTGCTCGGCCAGAGCTGCCTCGGCCTCTCCGAGACCAAGCGGTCCGCGATCAACGACGCGGCCGACTACCTCAACGCCACCATCAAGACCCGCGCCACCGCGCACAACTTCGTCTTCGGCGACGTCCGCACCCCGTTCTCCGGCCACGAGATCTGCTCCGGAAACTCCTGGCTGCACAGCGTCAACTGGCTCAACATCGGCGAGTCGTACCACCCCACCGCGGGTGGTCAGTCCGGCGGCTATCTGCCGGTGCTCACGAACGCGGCATGACCCGTACGGCTCACCCGTCAGGGTGAACTGCCGGGCGAGCCCGAGGCGGAAGCGGAGGCCCCGTCCGACGGGGTCTCCGTCGGCGCGCAGGTCACCGAGAACGGCACGGAGTCCGTCGTGGTCCGCAGCGGGCTGCGCACCTCCACGCCGACCTCGTTCTCGATCGTCCCGCCGGCCGAGCCCTCGGGGTATGCCGTCACGGTCACCCGCACCTGCTTGGTCCTTCCGCCGCCGGCCGGAAAGGACAGCGTCTTCCACCCCGGGTCCGGCACCGACCCGTGCGCCAGTACCCATCGGTACTCGACTTCCGCCGGCACCCGCCCCACGGTGAACGTCGCCGTGAAGGCGGGCGCCTGGGCGGTGGGCGGCGGACAGGTCCCGGCGTACGTCGTGTGCGCGCCGGTCAGGGTGACGTGCACGGACTGGGCCGGCGCGCTGCTCGCCGACGCGCCGCTGGGCGTGGGCGAGGGCGCTCCGGTTTCCGGCCCGGCGGAGCCGCTCGCCGAGGGGGAGTGCGCGCCACCGCTCGCCCGGCCGGTGCTCGCGGTGCCCTTCCCCTTGTCGCTCCCGCTGTTCCGGTGCAGCAGCGCGTACGTCAGCCCGGCCAGCGCCAGGACGACCGCGAGGACACCCGCGACCAGGACGAGGGCCGCACGCCGGCCGCGCTCCGGCCGTGGACCCGGCTCCGCGGCCGTGGTCCCGGGGTGCGGGTAACCCGTGGGCAGCGGCATCGCAGGCGTCCGCGACGGCTGCGGCGACCGGGCCGCCACCGTCGGAGCGTACGGCGACCCGGCGGCCGGCGTGTCCGCCCCGAGCGCCCCACCCGCCGCGACCACCCGCAACTCCCGCTCCGCCCGCTCGGCGGACAGCCGTTCGGCCGGGTCCTTGCGCAGCAGCCCGGCGATCACCGGCGCGAGCGGCCCGGCCCGGCGCGGCGGCGGCAACTCCTCGTCCACCACGGCCCGCAGGGTGCTCAGCGGGGTGTCCTGCCGGAATGGGGAGACCCCCTCGGCCGCCGCGTACAGCAGCACACCCAGCGACCACAGATCCGACTCGGGCCCCGGCGTACGCCCCAACGCCCGCTCGGGCGCCAGGAACTCGGGCGAACCGATCACCTCGCCGGTCATGGTCAGAGCTGAGCTGCCCTCGACCGTGGCGATCCCGAAATCGGTGAGGACCACCCGGCCGTCGTTGGCGAGCAGCACATTGGCCGGCTTCACGTCCCGGTGCAGCACCCCGGCGGCGTGGGCACCGCGCAGCGCGGACAGCACCTCGGCACCGATGTGCGCGGCCCGTTGCGGGGGCAGGGGGCCTTCCGCCTCCAACTGGTCGGCCAGGGACAGCCCGCGCACCAGTTCCATCACGATCCAGGGGCGGCCGCCCTCCATCGCCACGTCGTACACGGTGACCACGTTGCGGTTCGCGACCCGGGCCGCCGCCCAGGCCTCGCGCTCCAGACGCGCGTACATCCGCTCGACGTCCGCGGCGGGCAGCCCGGCCGGGGCCCGCACCTCCTTGACGGCCACCTCGCGGTGCAGCACCTCGTCACGGGCGCGCCACACGGTCCCCATGCCGCCCTCGCCCAGCGGGGACAGCAGACGGTAGCGGCCCGCGATCACACGTTCACGGCCCGGCTCTTCGGACACGGGCGCCCCCAAGGCATCTCGCGTGAATTCTCCACAAAAGTAGCTCAGCCGAGCACGGATGCGGCCCCCTTGAGCACCAATCCGGTACCCAGGGCGACGACGATCAACGCGGAGGCGAGCGGCAGCGTCCGGCGCATCAGGGTGGCCACCGGATGCGCGGTCCAGCGCGGGCGCCGCTCCAGCACCCGGGTCACCCCCGAACCCAGCCGGACGACGGCGAACCCGGCCGCGGTGAGTGTCAGCGCGAGACCGGCCCCGTACGCCACGACGAGGAGCAGCCCGAACCAGGCCTTGCCGAGTGCCGCCGCGCCGACCAGGACGACCACGGCGGACGGGCTCGGCACCAGACCGCCGGCGAACCCGAGCAGGATCGTGCCGCGGAGCGTGGGCGCGGTGGCGTGCGTGTGGGTGTGGCCTCCGTGGGTGTGGGTGTGGCCTCCGGTGTGGGTGTGGGTGTGGGGATGCTCTTCCTGGGAGTGGGGAGGGGTGGCGGTGTGGCCGTGGTCCCCATGGGTGTGCTCCACACCGTCGTGGTGGTGACGGTGGTGGCTTGATCCATGGGGTGCGCCCACACCGGCCAACTGGCGCTGCTCGGCCTCCTCCGGCGCGTGCGCAGGCGCGTGGGCGGTCTCGTGGGCACGGTTGGGCCAGGCCCGGCGTACGAGGCCGGCGCCGGCCAGCAGCACCAGGGCGCCGCTTGCGATGCCCAGCCAGGCGATCACCGAGGGCGTGGCGGCGGACCCGGCCGTGACGAGCAGGCCCAGGGCGACCACGCCGAGGGTGTGGGTCACCGTGACCGAGGCGGCCAGGGGCAGCACGTCCCGCAGCCGGGCCCGGCCCCCGCGCGCCGCCGCGGTCGCGGCCATCAGGGTCTTGCCGTGGCCCGGAGCGAGGGCGTGCATCGCGCCCAGACCGACCGCGATGAGCAGCGCGAGCGCGGCGAAACCGACGGTGAGGTCATGGCGGGACACCAGGTCGTCCAGGGCCCGGGTCCAGCGGTCGGCACCCCGGGGCAGCACTCCGGCACCCGGGGCGTGCCGCCGTTCCTCGGCGAGTGCCGGGCCGCCGGGGCGCACCCGCAGGGAGGCGGCTGTGGCGTCGGTGGGGGAGGACAGCAAGTCCGCCGGATATGTGGTCAGTTCGCGCGAGACGGACTTCTTCGGTACGTCCGTCGCGGTAAGCGTCATCCGGTCGCCGCGCGCGGTGATCTCCCGCCAACCGGGCCCACCGGTCGCGCCCGCGCTGCGGAAGCCGAGCGTCACGGGGCCCCGGGGGAGCGGAGCGGTCAGCCGGCACTCCACGCGGAGGGTGTGCAGGCCGGCCTGACCGGCGCGCAGGTGCGCCGTGCCACCGGCGGCGGTCAGCGGGGCCGGACGTCCGCCGACGGTGAGCCTGCTGTCCTCGGCGGCCCTGGCGCACCGCTGCCGGGCCCACGCGGTCAGGCCCAGCCGCTCCAGCTCGGGCCTGGCCTGGGTCGCCGGGATCTCGGCGAGGTCCTCCACATGGTCGACGCGAAGCTGACCAGGAGCGGCTACCAGGCCGTCATAGCGGTTGACGGTGAAGTTGCCGAGGGGGTGCGCGCTCGCGGTGCCGGCCGGCAGGAGCGCGAGGGCGCACACGGCGAGGAGGACGAAGAGCGCACGCGGCTTCACTTCGCGCCCCCCAGAGCCTTGCGGGCCTGCACGGCACCGAGCGGGGAGAAGCCGGGGTTCAGTTCCAGCGCGGCGGCCAGTGAGGCGCGGCCGGCCGTGCGGTGGCCCGTGGCCAGCTCGATCACGCCGCGGTGATAGAGGAAGGCGGCACTGCGGTAGCCGGTGGCCGTGGCCCGGCGGGCGTACGACAGGGCCTCGGCGTCGCGGCCGTTGACGTGGAGCGCCCAGGCGAGGGCGTCCGCCGTGTGCACGGTGTGCCGGCGGGTCCACTCGGCGCGGGCCGCCCGCAGCGCGGCCGCCCTGTCGCCGTGGTCGGCGGCGGCCAGCGCCGTGTCCAGGTCCGCGTTGACGCCGTTGGCGCGGGCCAGAGCGATCCACGCGTCCACCAGGGCGTACTGCCGCCTGGCCCGCGCCCGGTCGCCGGCCGCGCCCCGCGCCTCGTACAGCTCGCCCAGTTCGACGAGCGGGCCGGGCAGTGGATACCGGGAGACCACCGCCTCCAGTCCCTTGATCGCCGCCGCACGGTCACCGCTCGCCGCCTGCGCGCGGGCCCGGCCCTCCAGCGCCGGAAGGTAGCCGTCGTCCGCGGCGAGGGCGCGGGCGTAGTAGGTGAGCGCCGACTTGTGGTCTCCCTGGTTCCAGGCGAGCTGACCGAGCTGCGCGGCCACGTAGGCCGTGTCGCCCGGCGAAGTGGCCACGGACAGCGCCTGCTCGAGAACCCGGCGTGCCGTGGTCCCGTCCCCGCGCAGCTCGCGCACGTACGCGTACCGCGTGAAGACCGGCACGCCCGGCTTGCGGGCGTCGGCGGTCTCGGCGGCCTTCGACGCCTCGGCGTACCGGCCGAGTTCGACCAGAGCGTCGATGCGGGAGGACAGCGCGCGCTCGCTGTACGGGTTCTGCCGAAGGGCCTGCTCCGCGTAGGCCAGGGCGCCCGTGAAGTCGTGCCGGGCCGCGGCGAGGGCGGCACGGCCGGCCAGCGCCTGGTCGTTGTCCGGAGCGAGGGACAGGGACCGCCGCAGCGCCTTCTCCGCCTGCTGGTACCGGGAGGGGTCGCCCTTGGTCCGCGCCTGTTCGACGTAGGCCAGCCCGAGGGTGGCCCAGCTGCCGGAGTCCTTGGGCTGGGACCGCAGATGCGTTTGGAGGGCGGCGATGCTCGCGTCCAGGTTCCCGCCGCCGAGGACACCGGGGTCCACGGCACTGGAGACGGCCGGCACCGCGGCCGGCGCCGGGCCCGTGCCGAGGGCGACCGCACCCCCGGTCAGCGCGATCGCCAGCAGCACCACGGAGCCGGCGAGTCGCCCGGCCCGCCAACGCCGCCCGGCCGTACCGACCCGCCGCACGGCGGCCACGCGGTCGTCGGAGCCGCAGGGCGCGCGGTGGTCCGAGGGGGAGGGTGCGCGTTCCTCCGGGTGGGAGGCCGCGCGGAGGCCGGAGCCGGAGGGCGCGTGGTCGGCGGAGTGGGTGAGGGCGTGTTCGCCGGTGCCGGAGTCAGCGGACTTCTCCGCCGGCTCGGTCTCGCTCATGACGTCGCCCGGAGCCGCGGCCGGGGTGTCCGATGTGCCAGGCACCCCGGTCTCGTCCCGCTCCGCGCTGCTCACCCGCCGCTCGCCGGTCTCGTCGTCATTCGTACGCGGGGACATGCCCTCTCCTCGGTCGCCTGGTGATGTCGAAAGGGAAGGCGCGGCCCGCCGTGGGGGAGGGGAGTACGGGCCGCGCCGGTCTCGGTGGGGGTGCGGTGTCAGTACGCGCGCTGCATGCGCCGGCGCCACCACGCGAAGGCGGTCCCGATCAGCAGGATGCCGGCCGCGCCGGAGGCCGCCGAGGCGGCGATCAGCATGGTGTCGTTCGAGCCGCCCGAGGAGGAGCCGGCCGGCTGCAGGGCGTCACCGAGCTGGCTGCGCACGTCCGCACCCGCGGTCGTACCCTTGGCGAGCCGGCCGCGCGAGCCGGCCGTGGGCTCCGCGACGTACGGGAAGTACTTCTCGAACTTCTTGTCGTTCTCGTCGACCGCGTCACCCAAGTCGTTCTTGGCGCCGACCAGTTCGCCCTCGACGACCTGCAGCGCCTCGTCGATCACGTCGTCGGTGAGCCGGCGTCCGTTCGGGAAGCCCGCGTTGTCGCCGTCCAGCACGCCCAGCCGCTTGGGATGCATGCTCGGCTTGATCGAGGTGTTCAGCCGCAGCTCCTCCGAAGGCTTCCCGTTGGGCGGCTGGTTGAGGCCCTTGACGCCCTTGAGGAAGACGTCGACGAGGTCGTTGCGCGGCTCGGCGGGCGCCTTGATCTTGTAGATGGACTCGATGAGCTTCGGCAGCTCGGGGTTGGTGACGTTCTTCAGGAACTGCCCGTCGTAGGCCGGCTGCGACGCGTTGAACTTGTCCTTGTCCTTCTGCGGGTTGACGACCTCGTTGACCAGCGGGTTGCCGAGGCGCGAGACCTGCGCGTAGTAGCCCTGCGCGTTACGGCGCTGGGTCGTGGACCAGATGCCGACGACGGGCTGGTGGGAGGACTCGCGGATCAGGTCGTTGGGCACCTGGAGGGCGATGGTGTTGACGTTGTAGCCCTTGAGGGTGTCCCGGCCGACCTCGCTGAGGTTCCCTCCGTACAGCAGGTCGAAGACGCGCAGGTCCAGGAAGAACGGGTCGTCGGCCTGCCCGGCGAAGGTCGTGGTGCCGCCCGCCGTCTTGTAGATGGCCTGCCGGCGCAGCTTGCCGTAGTCCGGCATGGAGGCCTTGCCGACGTTCGACGGCGCCACCGGCACGTCGTCGGCGAGCTTCGTCTTCGACACCTCGTGCTCGTTCTTCAGCCGGATGAGGTCGAGGTCGTAGGTCTGCGTGACGTTGAGATCCGGGTCGGCCAGGTTGGTGACCGGGCCCGTGTTGTACAGGAACGTCTCGCCGTTCTTCGTCTGCGTCTTGAAGGTGTAACGGAACACCAGCTCGCCCTGCGCGTCACCGTTGTTGTCGATGTGGAGGTCGTACTGGGCGTCGTCCGCGAACGTGTAGAAGTTCGGTCCGCCCGCGGGTTCCTCGAACGGGATCCAGTTGGCCACGATCGTCGTCGTGTCGGGCTTGTCCGGGCTGACGAACGCGTACAGGTCCGTGTTGTCGTACTGCGGGGTGCCCGAGATCAGCGGGGCCTCGCGGTGGGAGGAGGCGGAGGCCGCCCCGGGTGCCAGCGTGGTGACGCCGGCGGCCGCGAGCCCCCCGGCGGCCAGCGCCCCGCAGATGAGCGCGATCAGGCCCGAGCGCCCCGCGCCGCTCCTGGAGTTAAGAGGTGTCATGCCGTCCGTCCTCAATGCCGACTTGCCTTTGACGGACGGGTATACGGAGCGGACCCGCCGATCGGTTTGGTCGGACGGAAAAAAACTTTTCACAGCCCGCGACCCGCGTTTTCGGCCCGCTGATCCGTAAGTCCTCGGGGAGGTGTGTGCGGTGCGGATGCGCGGTGCGCGGGGAAGGGCCGGCTGCGGTCACGGAGAGGGGGCCCGGATGGCGGCCGACGAGCTGCTGGTGCTCGTGGCGGGCGGCGATCAGCGGGCGTTCGAGGAGCTGTACGGACTGGTGTCCGGGCCGGTGTACGGACTCGTACGACGGGTGGTGCGCGACCCCGCCCAGTCCGAGGAGGTCGCCCAGGAGGTGCTGCTCGAACTGTGGCGCTCCGCCGCCCGGTTCGACCCCGGTCGGGGCAGCGCCCTGTCCTGGATCCTCACCCTCGCCCACCGCCGCGCCGTCGACCGGGTGCGCAGCGCCCGCGCGGCCGGCGAACGCGAGCAGCGGGAGGCGCTGCGGGCCGGGGAACCCGCGTTCGACCAGGTCGCCGAGGAGGTGGAGGCGGGCCTGGAACGCGAGTGGGTGCGCCGCTGCCTGAACCGGCTCACCGCCCTGCAACGCCAGTCGGTGACGCTCGCCTACTACGACGGCTACACCTACCGCGAGGTGGCCGAGCGGCTGTCACTGCCGCTCGGTACGGTCAAGACGCGGATGCGCGACGGACTCACCCGGCTGCGCGAGTGCCTGGGAGGTGCCGCATGAGCATGCTCGGTAGACTCCTGCGCCGCGAGGACCTGCACTCCCTCGCCGCGCCCTACGCGCTCGACGCCCTCGAGCCCGCCGAGCGGCGCCGTTTCGACAAACATCTGCAGGGCTGCGGCCGTTGTGCCGCCGAGGTACGGGCCCTGGCCGAGGACGCGGTGCGCCTCGCCTGGTCCGCGGCGGCTCCCGCCCCCGTCGCCCTGCGCGACCGGGTGCTGGCCGCCGTCCGCGCCACCCCGCAGGAGCATGCGCCGGCCCGGGAGCGCACGCCCCGGCTGCCGCCGCACGTCTGGGGCGCCCAGCCCCCGCCGGGCCGCGGCCGCCGGCCCCGGACACGCCCCCTCTTCGTGCCGTTCGCCACGGCCACCGCCGCGGCGGCCCTCGTCGTCGCCTCCCTCTTCGCGGTCCAGGCGAACCGCACCCAGGACCGGCTCGACGCGGAGCAGGCCCGGGCACGTGAGATCGCCCACGTTCTCGCCGCGTCCGACGCCCGCGCCACGAACGGCAAGGACGCACAGGGCCGCAGAATCGGAGTGATCGCTTCCGCGTCGGAGGGGGAAGCCGTCGTCACCCTCCGCGGATACGGCACCCCGTCCGGCGGTCGCGTGCACCAGCTCTGGCTCATGCGCCCCGGTGTGCAACCGCGCTCCCTCGGGCTTTTCGCGGGCGACACACCCTTGGTCGCGAAGGGGCTCGACATGTCCTCGTCGTCACTCGCCGTAACCGTGGAGCCTGACGGGGGATCAGCTCGTCCCACCGGCCAGCCCCTTGTCCAACTCACCCTGAAATCGGTCGGATTCGGAGAGTAGTCAACGTGGGATGGTCAACAGCCTTACGGGGAAGGTGAATCCTGTGGCCGAGATACACGCGTGCCCCGCTGGGGCGATAGGGTTACGCTGCCCGGGCCGGGTGGACTCGTACGGGTGGGGAGTGACATGGAGCAGATAACAGTGCGCAGCAGGGCCAGGGTCCCTGCGATCACCTGCGGGAGCAGCGCGACCAGTTCGCGCCTCGACCGCCATCTGTCGGTACTGGCGGGTCCCGCCATACCGCAGCGGGAGACGGTCGAGGCGACCTCGCTGATGCTTGAGCTGACGGCGCGTGACTCGGTGCACGAGCGCAGCGCCCGGGGCGCCCGGGTCAGCCGTGTCTCGCTCTTCGCACCGCTGCGCCGGCTGCGGCGCTCGCTGTTCGGCGGCCACTGAGGCTCACTCAGCGGTCACCGAGCACCCTCACCGACCACCGTCACCGAGCGAACCGGCGCCCCCGGAGCCCTGTCCGGGGTGCCCGTGCTCAGGCCGCCACGCCGTCCCGGCGTAGTGCTGCGATCTCGTCGCCCGTCATCCCCACGGCACGCAGCAGCGCCTCGGTGTGCTGCCCGAGCGCGGGCACGTCGCCCATCCGCGCCTCGTCCCCGCCCGGCAGTGTGATGGGTGGCAGCAGCGCCTTCAGCGGCCCGACCGGCGACCCCACCTCACGCCACCGCTCCCGGGCCGCCAGCTGTGGATGCTCCGCCAGGTCGTGCAGATCCCTGAGCCGTGCACAGGCGATGCCCGCCTTCTCCAGCCGGGCCAGCGCCTCCTCAACGCCCAGCGCCCCCAGCGCTTCCGCGACCAGCTCGTCGGTCCGCTCCCGGTGCGCCACCCGCGCCGCGTTCGTCGCGTATGCCGGATCCGTCCCCAGTTCGGGGTCGCCTATCACCTGTTCGGCCAGTCGCCGCCACTCCCGGTCGTTCTGCACCGACACCAGCACCCGCCCGCCGTCCGCCGTCGCATAGGCGTCGTACGGCGCGATGACGGCGTGCGCCAGCCCGGTGCGCGCCGGGGGCTCACCTCCGTGCATCGCATGGTGCAGCGGATGTCCCATCCACTCGGCGAGCGCCTCCAGCATGGACACCTCCACCGGGCCGCCCCGCCCGGTCGTCCCGCGCCGGACGAGAGCCGCCAGCACACCCGAGAACGCGTACATGGCCGCAGCGATGTCCGCCGCCGGAACCCCCGCCTTGACGGGCTGCTCGGGCGTCCCCGTCACCGACACCAGTCCCGCCTCGCACTGCACGAGCATGTCGTACGCCCGTTTGTCCGCGTACGGGCCCGAGCCGCCGTAGCCCGAGATGTCCACGGCGATCAGCCGTGGGTGCGCGGCGCACAGGGTGACCGCGTCGAGCCCGAGCCGGGCGGCGGCCCCGTGGGCCAGGTTCTGCACGAACACGTCCGCGTCCGCGATCAGCCGCTGCACGACGTCCAGGCCGCGCGGGTCCTTGAGGTCCAGGGCGAGGGACTCCTTGCCCCGGTTGCACCATACGAAGTGCGAGGCGAGCCCGCCGGCGGCGGTGTCGTAGCCGCGCGCGAAGTCGCCGCCGTCGACCCGCTCCACCTTGATGACCCGGGCGCCCAGGTCGGCGAGCTGCCGGGTCGCGAAGGGCGCGGACACGGCCTGTTCGACGGCGACGACGGTGATGCCCTCCAGGGGCAGGGGCAGGGGATGATCCATGGGTGGATCATGTCCCGTGGCCGGCGGGTTTGTCAGTAGCCGGTCACCGCGGCCACCGGCCAGGCGGCGCCGTCCGGTACGGGCGCGTTGCCAGAGAGGTCCAGCAGGAGGTCGTCACGGCGGACAGGATCGCCGGGCCGCGCCGTCGGGCCGGCCTGATCGGAACGGGGGTTGTGGTGGACCAGAAGCGTGCTCGACGCCAGCTCGACTTGATCGCAGGGGTCCTGGAGGCCGCACCTGTCCATGGCGTGCCGCTGTGGCTGCGCGGTGGCTGGGCCATGGACTTCTTCCTCGGCGAGGTCAGCCGGGATCACGAGGACATCGACTGGTTCGCCTGGGCGCCGGACGCGGCCGTCGTCGCCGATGTCCTCACCCGGCTCGGTCACACGCCCCTGCCCGGACGTCTGGAGGCCGCCCTGCACCGCCGTCAGAGCAGCGCGAACTGACCGTCCGGGCCCTCCTCGGGATGGTCCAGGACCGAGGCGGGACGACGGGACGGCTCCGGTGCCGGAAGGACGCCCGCACGCCGCAGGTCGCCGAACGTGACCGACGACGACACCTGCAAGCGGGCCCGCAGGGGCCGCAGCTCCGCCAGCAGGGCCAGGACCGTGATCAGCTCCAGCAGCTCCGACGTCCAGGTCTGCGGCCAGGCCGCCGGGCGGATCGCGGTCAGCGTGCCCGGCTCGGCCGGGGCGGTGCGGAGAGCGAACCAGGCCGCCAGGACCCGGACTCCGGCCACCTCGTAGTCCCAGGCCTCCGGCGGGACGGGGGAGATACGGCCCTCGTCGAGGTGCAGGGTCTCCTCGTCGCGGTCGTAGTGGAGGGTCACGGGGCGGCTCGGCAGGGGCGCGCGGACGTAGGGGCGGCGGCCGCCCGGCAGCTTGGGGCGTTCGCCGTCGCGGCGCATCAGCCAGAGCATCCGGCGACCCCACTCCACCCCGGAGGACCACAGTTCCCGGTCGTCGGTGAGCGGGACGGTGAGGTCCGGGCGGACCGTCGCCAGGACCCAGGCCAGTACGTCCGGGGCCGTCAGGTGGTCGCCCAGGCGGGCGGACAGGTGGTCCAGCAGGCCGGGAGCCAGGTTCGGCTCCGTGCCGCCGGGGCGCCGGTAGAGCGGGCGGATGCGACCGGCGCGCAGCGTGGGCAGGAGCGATGTCGCCAGCAGCGGAGCGTCGTCGCCCGTCTCCACCGTGAACACCTGGTGCGCGTCCGCCACCCGCCACAGCTCCGGGCGGGCCGTGTCGATCAGCCGGTGGTCCGGGATGAGCCACTGCTCGTCGAAGGGCGCCGCCAGGACCCGTACCGGCTTGGCGCAGGCGCCCTCGGCGCGCGCGAGTCGTTCCGTGCCGGTGGACTGGCCGGGCAGCTGGCCCACGGCCGAGTTCGGAGTACGGGCGCGGGTCGGCTCGAACAGGGCTTCCCGGTCCGGCCCCTCGGCCTTCAACAGGGTGTCCCAACGGGCCTTCAGCGAGGCCGGGTCGGGTGCCGTCGGCCAGGCGCGGCCGGGCCGCAGCGGTGCGACGGACCACGGCATGAGGTCCGCCAGCGGCGGAGCGTCGTCGTGCGTCACGCAGGGCATCGTACGGCCTGACCGGAACCCGGGATCAGGTCGCGTCCAGCGTGACGGTGAACGAGAAGCGGTCGCCCCGGTAGTTGATGACCGCCACGTCCAGCACCCGGCCCTCGGCGTCGTACGTCACGCCCGTGTAGTGCAGGATCGGGCTGAGCAACGGAACCTGGAGCAGCCGTGCGGTCTCCGGGTCCGCGAGCCGGGCCTCCACGGTGTCCGTGATACGGCTGATGTCCGCCTTGACGACGTCCCTCAGCACCTTCGTCATCGGCCAGCGGATCAGATCGTCCGGGTCGATCCCCGCGGCGAGTTCCGGGCGGATGTGGTTGACGGCGTGGTTGGTCGGCTCGCCGGTCTTCTCGTCGCTGCGGAGGCGGTGGTAGGTGGCCACCTCCGTGAGGTCCGGGAAGTACTCGGCGACCCCGGGAGGCACCGGCGCCCGGCCGTGGCCCAGCAGCTCGGTCGTCATGCCGGACTGCTGGGCCACGATCGCGTCCACCGAGCCCAGCAGCCGCACGGGAGCCCCGCGCCGGACCCCGGGCTCGATGAACGTGCCGCGCCGCCGGTGCCGGGTGATCAGCCCCTCGTCCTCCAGCTCCTTCAACGCCTGCCGCATGGTCAGCACGCTGACGCCGTAGTGATCCGCCAGTTGTTCCTCGGTGGGCAGGCGCAGCGGGTCCCGGGGCGAGCGGCCGAGTATCGACGCGCGCAGCGACTGCGACACCTGATACCAGAGCGGCAGCTTGCGGTTCAGGACGATCGAATCCGGAGCGAAGGAGGTCACGCGGCTATCCGTACCTGTCGGGGCCTGTTCGGCGCAACGGAGTCGTCGCTACACCCGGAAGTGGCGCTCCAGACCTTGCCACACGTCGTCGTAGCGCCGCTGGAGATGGTCCGCGCCGGCCGCGTGCGGGGTGAGCGTCACCGGCCAGCGGGTCTCGAACATGAACGCCAGCCCGTCGTCGACCTTCTGCGGCCTCAGCTCGGCCGCGCTCGCCCGGTCGAAGGTCTCCCGGTCCGGGCCGTGCGCCGACATCATGTTGTGCAGCGAGCCGCCGCCGGGCACGAAGCCCTCCGCCTTCGCGTCGTACGCGCCCTCGATGAGTCCCATGTACTCGCTCATCACGTTCCGGTGGAAGTACGGGGGACGGAAGGTGTCCTCGCCCACCAGCCAGCGCGGCGCGAACACCACGAAGTCGACCCCGGCCAGGCCCGGGGTGTCCGACGGGGCGGTCAGGACCGTGAAGATGGACGGATCCGGGTGGTCGTAGGAGATGGTGCCGATCACATTGAAGCGGCGCAGGTCATAGACATAGGGCACATGGTTGCCGTGCCAGGCGACCACATCGAGGGGGGAGTGGTCGTAGGTCGCCGTCCAGAGGTTGCCGCAGAACTTGTTCACCACCTCCACCGGGCCCTCGACGTCCTCGTACGCGGCGACCGGCGCCCGGAAGTCCCGGGCGTTGGCGAGGCCGTTGGCGCCGATGGGCCCGAGATCGGGCAGCTGGAAGGGTGCCCCGTAGTTCTCGCACACATAGCCCCGGGCGGACTCGTCCAGCAGCTCCACACGGAAGCGCACCCCACGTGGAATCAGCGCGACATATGCGGGCTCCACATGGAGCCGGCCGAACTCCGTGTGCAGCAGCAGCCCCCCGCGCTCCGGCACGATCAGCAGCTCCCCGTCGGCGTCCGAGAAGACCCGCTCCATGGAGGCATTGGCGTGGTACAGGTGCACGGCCATGCCGGTGCGCTGGGTCGCGTCGCCGTTGCCGCCCAGGGTCCACAGGCCGGCCAGGAAGTCCGTACCGGCCCGCGGTTCGGGCAGCGGGTTCCAGCGCAGCCGGTTGGGGTCGGGCACCGTCTCGGTGAACGGCGCCGTACGGATCGCGCCGTTGCCGGTGCGGGTGAACGCCGGGTGCGCGGCCGACGGGTGGATGCGGTACAGCCAGGAGCGGCGGTTGTGCGCCCGCGGCTCGGTGAACGCCGTACCGCTCAGCTGCTCCGCGTACAGGCCGAGCGGCGCGCGCTGCGGCGAGTTGCGGCCCTCGGGCAGGGCGCCGGGCACCGCCTCCGAGGCGTGTTCATTGCCGAACCCGGTCAGATACGGCAGTCCCTCGGCGGTCTTCCGCGCGTCCGCGCTCATGCTCGCTCCCTTGCGGTCCTTATTCCTATGCAACACCGTAGGAATGCGCGGGGTGGTGCGCAAGAGGGCTCCGCGTCCTCCGTCTGGGGGACGAGGAGAACCAGACTTCAGGGGGATTCGGGCGCCGGAGCGTTGTCCTAGTGTCCGGAGCATGTCGTGGATGTCGTGGACGCGCAGATCTCTCACCGCGCTCGCGGCCTGTGTTCTGCTGCCCTGTGCAGTGGCGGGCTGCGGGACCGGGGAGGCGCACGAGCGCGGGGGTACGCTCTCGCCGTCGCCGGTGGGCAAGGTCCTGGACGACACCGATGACACCGGCCGCCATCTGCGCGAGGTCGCCCAGACGGACGCGCCGGAGGTCGGCGTCGAGGTCACCCCGGATTCCGGCGGCTGGGACGTCCGGCTGACCTTCCGCCGCTTCCGCTGCTCCGCCCCCGGCACCGAGCCGGCGGCGGTCACCGGGCGCGGGCTCGCCCACCTCTTCGTCGACGGCCGCCGGGTGGCCCGGCTGCGCGCGCCCGACTACCACCTGCCCGACCGCCTCGTCCCGCGTGGCACGCACCACGTCACCGCGCGCCTGTACGCCGACGACGGCACCGTGTGGGCCGTGCGCGGCAAGCCCGTCCAGAGCACCGCCGACATCACGGTGTCGGACGCGGACGTGGAGGTGGGGGAGTCTTCGGCCCGAACCGGGACCCTCGTCGCCGGCGAATGAGTGCAACGGCCACCCTTCTCCGTACTGGCGGGTGAGGTTCACCGGATTCCGGCGGAGAGGCATCATGAAGCCCGTGCCCCACGCGACATCCCTCCGCCGCGCGCCCGTCCAACGGCGCAGCGCCGAACGGCTGACCAGGATCCTCGACGCGTGCGCCGAGCTCCTCGACGAGGTCGGCTACGACGCCCTGAGCACCCGCACGGTCGCCCTCCGCGCCGGCGTGCCGATCGGCTCGGTCTACCGGTTCTTCGGCAACAAGCGGCAGATGGCCGACGCCCTCGCCCAGCGCAACCTCGAGTGGTACACCGAGCGCGTCACCGAGCGGCTGAAGGAGGTCCGCGAGGGGGACTGGCGAGCCGCCATGGACGCCGTCCTGGACGAGTACCTCGCGATGAAGCGCACCGCGCCCGGCTTCTCCCTGGTCGACTTCGGCAACCAGATACCGGTCGGCGCGCGCCAGGCCCAGCCCAACACCCGGGTCGCCGACCGGCTCACCCACCTGCTCTCGGGCCACCTCGGTCGCACTCCCGACGAGGATCTGCGCCGGGTCTTCCTGGTCGCCGTGGAGAGTGCCGACACCCTGGTCCAGCTGGCCTTCCGGATGGACCCGCAGGGGGATGAGGCCATCATCGGCGAGACGCGGGCACTGCTGCGGGCGTACCTCGGCCGCGTGCTCGACTGAGTCCGTGGGTTCTCCTCCGACGCCAAGGGGCTCCCCTCCATGCATACCGGTCGGTATGCTCGCCCTGAGTTCGTCGTGTCCGTCCGCGCTCGCCCGGCGCCCCGCCGACCCTCCAGGAGGACCCGTGTCCCGCACCGCCCTGCGTATCTGCCCCCTGTGCGAGGCCACCTGCGGGCTGACCCTCACCATCGAGGGCACCCGCGTCACCGGTGCCCGCGGCGACCGCGAAGACGTCTTCAGCAAGGGCTTCATCTGTCCCAAGGGTGCCTCCTTCGGCGCCGTGGACGGCGACACCGACCGGCTGCGCACCCCGCTCGTCCGGGAGAACGGCACCCTGCGCGAGGCCACCTGGGAGGAGGCCTTCGACGCGGTCGCCGCGGGCCTGCGCCCGGTCGTGGAGCGGCACGGCCCGAACGCCGTCGGCGTGGTCCTCGGCAACCCCACCGTGCACACCATGGCCGGCGCCCTCTATCCGCCGGTCCTGCTCGGCGCGCTGCGCACCCGCAGCCTGTTCACCGCCTCCACGGTCGACCAGATGCCCAAGCACGTTGCCAGTGGGCTGCTGTTCGGCGACGCCCACGCCATACCGGTGCCCGACCTGGACCGCACCGATCATCTGCTCCTCATCGGAGCCAACCCCCTGGAGTCCAACGGGAGTCTGTGCACCGCCCCCGACTTCCCCGGCAAGCTCAAGGCGCTCAAGGCCCGCGGCGGCCGGCTCACCGTCGTGGACCCACGCCGCACCCGCACCGCCCGGCTCGCCGACCGGCACCTGGCGATCCGCCCCGGTACCGACGCCCTGCTGCTCGCCGCCATGGCGACCGTGCTGTTCGAGGAGGACCTGGTCGACCTCAAGGACCTCGCCCCGCACGTCCAAGGGGTCGAGGAACTCCGGGACTCCCTCCTGGATTTCACCCCCGAGGCCGTGGCCGCGGCCTGCGACCTCGACGCCGGTGTCATCCGCACCCTGGCCCGCGAACTCGCCGCCGCGCCCACCGCCGCCGTCTACGCCCGTATCGGCAGCTGCACCGTCCCGCACGGCACCCTGGCGAGCTGGCTGGTCGACATACTCAACATCCTCACGGGCAACCTCGACCGGCCCGGCGGAGCCCTCTTCCCGCAGGCCGCCACCGACAGGACACCCCGTCCGGCGGGCCCAGGCCGCGGCTTCGCCCTCGGCCGCTGGCGCTCCCGGGTACGGCGACTTCCCGAGGCGAAGGGCGAGTTGCCCCTGTCGGCGCTAGCCGAGGAGATCGACACCGCGACCGACGAGGGAGAACCGGTCCGCGCACTGATCGTCGTCGCCGCCAACCCGGTGCTCTCCGCACCCGACGGCGACCGCCTCGACAAGGCCCTGGACTCCCTGGACTTCATGGTCAGCGTCGACCCGTACCTCAACGAGACCTCGCGCCACGCCCACGTCGTCCTGCCTCCGCCGCCGCCTTCCCAGAGCCCGCACCACGACTTCGCCTTCAACACCCTCGCCGTGCGCAACCAGGTCCGCTACACCCGTCCCGCGGTTCCGCTGGAGCCCGGCCGTATGGCCGAGAGCGAGATCCTCGCCCGGTTGATCCTGGCGGTCACCGGTATGCACGGCGCCGACCCGGCCGCCGTCGACGCGATGGTCATCGACCAGACCCTCGGCAAGGCCGTCCAGGAAGAGCACTCGCCGGTGTACGGCCGCGACCCGCGCGAACTCGCCGCGCTGCTCACCGGCGACAACGGCCCCGAGCGGCGGCTCGACATGATGCTGCGCCTCGGCCCGTACGGCGACGGCTTCGGCGTACGGCCCGACGGGCTGACCCTGGCCAGGCTGCTCGCCCACCCGCACGGCATCGACCTCGGCCCGCTGCGCCCGCGCCTGCCGCAGCCGCTCAGAACCCGCAGCGGCAAGGTCGAGCTGCTGCCCGATCCCATCGCCGGCGACCTGCCCCGGCTCCGCCGGGCCCGTGACGAGCGCCCCGAGGGGCTCGTCCTCGTCGGCCGCCGCCATCTGCGCTCCAACAACAGCTGGATGCACAACGTGCCCGCCCTCACCGGCGGCAGCAACCGCTGCACCCTGCACCTGCACCCCGAGGACGCCGACCGGCTCGGCATACGGGACGGGGCGGACGTACGCGTCAAAGGTGCCGGGGGAGAGGTCGTGGCCCCCGCCGAGGTCACCGACGGCGTCCGGCCGGGAGTGGTGAGCCTGCCGCACGGATGGGGCCACGACCGCCCCGGCACCCGGCTCGGCCACGCCTCCGCGACCCCCGGCGTCAACGTCAACCAGCTCCTCGACGGCAGCCTGCTCGACCCGTTGTCGGGCAACGCGGTCCTCAACGGCGTACCGGTCGAAGTCAGCGCAAGCCTGTGACCTGGAATTTCGCGCTTATTGCTCGCACGTCGACATCTTGTTAACGCCAGACGACGGGACCTAACGTCAACGCACCGCCGACACCCAGGTGGGATGTTCAAGGGCGAACGTTAGGTATCCACTCATGCTGACCATCCTCGGCTTCGCCATGATCGCGACCTTCCTGGTCCTGATCATGCTGAAGAAGATGTCGCCGATCGCGGCGCTCGTGTTGATTCCCGCGCTGTTCTGCGTGTTCGTCGGCAAGGGCGCCAAGCTCGGTGACTACGTCATCGACGGCGTCACCGGCCTCGCCCCCACCGCGGCGATGCTCATGTTCGCGATCGTCTACTTCGGTGTGATGATCGACGTAGGCCTCTTCGACCCGATCGTGCGGGGCATCCTCAGGTTCTGCAAGGCCGACCCGCTGCGCGTCGTCGTCGGCACCGCGGTCCTCGCGGCGATCGTCTCCCTCGACGGCGACGGCTCGACCACCTTCATGATCACGGTCTCGGCGATGTACCCGCTCTACAAGCGCCTGAAGATGTCCCTGGTCGTGATGACCGGCGTCGCCGCCATGGCCAACGGCGTGATGAACACGCTGCCGTGGGGCGGCCCGACCGCCCGTGCCGCCACCGCGCTCAAGGTCGACGCGAGCGACATCTTCGTGCCGATGATCCCGGCGCTGGCCATGGGCCTGCTGTTCGTCCTCGCCCTCTCCTACGTCCTCGGACGCCGCGAGCGCGACCGGCTCGGCGTGCTCACACTGGACGAGGCGCTGGTGGAGGAGCCTGCCGAGCAGGAGACGGTCCTGGCCGGTGCCGGCATCGGCCACGGCACGACGAGCGGCACGGGTTCCGGCAAGGGGACCGACGGCACCGGCGGTTCGGGTTCCGGCACCGACGCGGACCTCCCCGAGGCGTCCGAGGACGACGGATTCCAGGGTCTCGACCCCCACCGCCCCACCCTGCGCCCCAAGCTGTACTGGTTCAACGCACTGCTCACGGTCACGCTGCTCACCGCCATGATCATGGAGTGGCTGCCGATCCCGGTGCTGTTCCTGCTCGGCGCCGCGCTCACCCTGACCGTCAACTTCCCGCACATGCCCGACCAGAAGGCCCGTATCGGCGCCCACGCGGAGAACGTCCTCAACGTCTCCGGCATGGTCTTCGCCGCCGCCGTCTTCACCGGCGTCCTGCAGGGCACCGGCATGGTCGACCACATGGCCACGTGGCTGGTCGACAACATCCCCGACGGCATGGGCCCGCACATGGCCTTCGTCACGGGCGTGCTGAGCATCCCGCTCACGTACTTCATGTCCAACGACGGCTTCTACTTCGGCATCCTGCCGGTGCTCGCCGAGGCGGGCCAGGCGCACGGGATCTCCTCGCTGGAGATCGCCCGCGCCTCGATCATCGGCCAGCCCCTGCACATGTCCAGCCCGCTCGTCCCCGCCGTCTACGTCCTGGTCGGCATGGCCAAGGTCGAGTTCGGCGACCACACCAGGTTCGTGGTGAAGTGGGCCGCGCTCACCTCGCTGGTGGTCCTCGGCGCGGGAATCCTGTTCGGCATCATCTGATCCCGCGGTGCGCGGGAGGATTCGACCATGGCGCCCGGTGGGAACCGCGGCTGGCTGCTCCGCCTCGTCATTCGCCTTCGGCTTCGCGCAGGGGCGGTGTCCTCGGCCCGGCCCGCCGTCTCCTACCGGGCGCTCGCGCTGGGCGCCGACGAGCGGGCGGCCGGCGTCCTCGCGGGCGTGTCCGCCCTGCTCCCGCTCTTCGCCGCCGTGCCGCTCGGCCACCGCACCGACCACGGCCGCTGTGCACCGCTGCTGCCCGCGGGCGTGGTCGTCATCTCCGGTGGCTGCGCCCTCGGCGGACTCGCGACTCCCCCCGGGTGATGGCCCTGTGGAGCGGAGTATGGGACTCGGCCGCCTCTGCTTCGTGATCGGCGCCCAGTCCCTGGTGGCCCGCCGGTCCGCCCCGCACGAACAGGACCGCCACTTCGGGCACTTCACCGTCGGCGCCTCCCTCGGTCAGCTCGTCGGCCCGATCGCCGCGGGCGCCCTGGTCGACGGCCCCGACATGGCCGGCAGCAGCGCCCTCGCCCTCGTCGTGGCGGGCGCGGCGGCCGCCCGCACCTCGCTGTGGAGCATCGAGGACCGTGCGGCCGTCAACTCCCGCCCACGGCAGGGCGAGCGGGTGCCGGCCGGCGGGATCCCGCGCGCACGGGGCGTGCCCGCGGGCATGCTCATCAGCCTGTCCGTGTTGTCCGCCACCGACATCCCCACCGCCTATCTCCCGGTCGTCGGCGAGCACCGGGGCATCCCGCCCTGGGTGGTCGGAACCCCGCTCAGCCTGCCGGCTCGTCCTCACCCCGCTGCTCCCACTGCTGGGCCGGCCGGCACTGCTCACCGTGACCTGCTTCCCGGCGGCCGTGCGGTGCGCCGGGGTCGCGGTGCCGGTGCCGGTGTGGATGCTGGGTCTGATGCTCACCGTCCTCGGCCTCTGCCTCGGCGCCGGGCAGCCGCTGTCGATGACGACGGTCGTCCAGGCCGCCCCGGCGGACACCCGTTCGACCGCGCTCGCACTGCGCCTGACCGGCAACCGGCTCGGCCAGGTCGCCGCCCCGGCCACCGCGGGTCTGGTCGCGGGCCTGGCGGGTGTGGCCGCGCCGGTCGTGCTGGTCGGCGCGCTGCTGCTGTCGTCGGGGGTGGCGCTGCGCTCCCCGGGGTGGCCTGCGAGTGCTCCGGGACGGGCGGCGCGGGAGGGACCCAAGCGCTCGGGCTGCGCCGCACGGGCGATATCTGACGACGCGCCGGGTGTCGATGCCGCGGGCTGCGCGGCTCATGAAGGAGAGTCCAGGCGAAAGAGCGATTTGTATGAAAATCGTCTGACTTCGGAGGATTGCGCATGCCCACCCTGACACCCCCACGTGCCGTCGGTTCCCGCGCGGGCGCCACAGTCGTCCTCACCGCCCTCGCCGCGGCGGGCGCGTCATGGGTAGCGGCGCCGAACGCGGCTGCCCAGGGCGAGAACGGCGACATCAGGATCCACCGCGCCGAGGCCTTTCCCGCCTTGGGCGGCAAGGACGACCCGCTGGTCTGCAGGTTCTACCTCGACGCGGTCAACTTCGACATCCTCACCAGCATCGGGTACACCATCACGCCGCAGCCCCCGCTGCCCAGCGCGGCCACCGTCACCGGCACCATCCAGCTCGCCGGGGGCGCCGGCCACACCGACCCGCTGGGGCTGGCGGACGGACAGTACAAGATCACCTGGGTCGCGGGGGGTGCCACCAAGGAGAAGATCTTCCGGGTCAACTGCCGCGACGGCCGGCAGGACGGCCGGTACGACGGCCGGCAGGACGGCCGGTACGACGGCCGGCAGGACGGCCGGTACGACGGCCGGCAGGACGGCCAGCACGACGGCCGGCAGGACGGGGCGCATGGTCCGGGCGGACAGATCGAGGACCACCAGCAGGACAACGGGGCCTGGGGCCACAACGACCACGACGGCCCGAAGGGCGGTGTGCACGCGGGCGGCGGTGGTCTCGTCGACACGGCGGCCGCCTACTCGCCGGTGACCGCCGCGGCGGCGGTGGGCCTGGTCGCGGTCTGCGGTGCCGTGTACTTCCGGCTGATCCGCCGGCGGCCCCATGGTGCCGCGTAGGCGCAGACGCAGGCCCTGGTACCGGACCCGTGCCTACCGCCTCACCAGGACGGCCCTGCTCGTGGTCGTCCTGGTGACGGTGGGGACGCGGTGCGGCGGACGCGGCACGCCGACCGTGCCCGGCCGGCCGGGTGGCCCGGGCGCCGAGGCGGCCGCCGACCCGCACTCCGCCCGTGCGGACGGACGCGGTCCGAGCCTGGGGGAGCCCGGCGCGGCTCCCGCCCCGCCCCCGCCCCGCCCGCTGCCCCGGTCCCGGCCCACGTCCTTCCGTATTCCCTCGCTGGGGGTCGACGCCCCGATCACGGGTATCCGGCTCGACCGCGGCCAGCAGTTGGAGACCCCGCCCGTCGACAAGCCGAAGCTGGTCGGCTGGTACCAGGGCGGTCCCACACCGGGCGAGTCCGGCACCGCGGTCGCCGTCGGTCACCGCGACACCACGACCGGCCGTGCGGTGTTCGCCGCGCTCCCCCAGATCAAGCCCGGCAAACCCATCGAGGTCAAGCGGGCGGACGGCCGTACCGCCGTCTACACCGTGGACCGGTTGCAGGTCTTCGACAAGGCGGGCTTCCCCGACAAGGAGGTCTACGGCCCGACCCGGCGCCCGGAACTCCGCGTGATCACCTGCGGTGGTCTCTTCAGCCGGCGGACCGGCTACACCAGCAACGTGGTGGTCTTCGCCCACCTGACCGCGACGAAGTGACCGGGCGGTGCGGGCCCCCCCGCACCGCCCGTCCCACCCGGCCCGCCCTCCCAGGCGGCGTCGTCCGCTTCGCCCCGGGGGCGGCTGCCGGGCGACCTGGTCGTGCGCACCGCCCCGGACGTCCGGCTGCACCGCGATGTGCGGGTCCCGCTCCTCGTGGCCTGGCCCGCCTGTTCGTCTTCGACCGGCGTGGCGACCGCATCTGCCCGTCTTCCGGCCGGCTGCCCGACCTGGACGAGTGAGCACCCGCCGGGGCGGCGATGATGTCCCGGTGCGCCTGGCGCCCACGGCTGCCTGACGCCCGGCTATCTCTGATGGCCAAAGGTATGTCTGGCGCGCGAAAACTAACACCGCTAGTTTGTGTTGGACGACGCAGCCCCGCCGGGAGGAAAGCAGCATGAAGGCACACGACGGCCTGTACATCGACGGCGCCTGGCGCCCCGCCGGGAGCAGGGACGAGACCGAGGTGGTGAACCCGGCCGACGAGCAGGTCATCGCCCGGGTCCCGGCGGGCGGCGCCCTGGACGTCGACACCGCCGTACGCGCCGCGCGCGCCGCCCTTCCCGCCTGGTCCGCCACACTTCCGGCCGAACGCGCCGCGCGCCTCACCGCTCTCCGGGACGTCCTCGTGGCCCGCAAGGACGAGATCGCCGAGACGGTCACCGCCGAACTCGGTTCCCCGCTCGCGTTCTCCCAGGCCGTGCACGCGGCCGTGCCGATCGCGGTCGCGGGCTCCTACGCCGAGCTGGCCGCCACCCACTCCTTCGAGGAGAAGGTCGGCAACTCCACCATCCTGCACGAGCCGATCGGCGTGGTCGGCGCGATCACTCCCTGGAACTACCCCCTCCACCAGATCGTCGCCAAGGTCGCCCCGGCACTCGCCGCGGGCTGCACCGTCGTCCTCAAGCCGGCCGAGGACACCCCGCTCACCGCCCAGCTGTTCGCCGAGGCGGTGCACGAGGCGAACGTACCGGCGGGCGTGTTCAACCTGGTCACCGGCCTCGGCCCGGTCGCCGGGCAAGCCCTGGCCGAGCACCCGGGCGTGGATCTGGTCTCCTTCACCGGTTCCACGGCGGTCGGCCGGCGGATCGGCGCGGTGGCCGGTGCCGCCGTCAAGAAGGTGGCCCTCGAACTCGGCGGCAAGTCCGCCAACGTCATCCTGCCGAGCGCCGACCTCGCCAGGGCGGTGGGTGTCGGCGTCGCCAACGTGATGTCCAACTCCGGCCAGACGTGCAGCGCCTGGACCCGCATGCTGGTCCACCGCGACCAGTACGACGAGGCGGTGGAACTGGCCGCCGCGGCCGCCGCCAAGTACGGCGACCGCATCGGTCCGGTCGTCAACGCCAAGCAGCAGGCACGGGTGCGCGGTTACATCGAGAAGGGCATCGCCGAGGGCGCACGCCTGGTCGCAGGCGGCCCCGAATCCCCCCGCGGCCAGGGCTACTTCATCAGCCCGACCGTCTTCGCCGACGTCACCCCGGAGATGACCATCGCCCAGGAGGAGATCTTCGGCCCGGTCCTCTCCCTCCTGCGCTACGAGGACGAGGAGGACGCCCTGCGCATCGCCAACGGCACGGTGTACGGCCTCGCCGGTGCGGTCTGGGCCGGTGACGAGGCCGAGGCGGTCGCCTTCGCCCGCCGCATGGACACCGGCCAGGTCGACATCAACGGCGGCCGGTTCAACCCTCTCGCGCCCTTCGGCGGCTACAAGCAGTCCGGCGTCGGCCGGGAACTCGGCACGCACGGACTCGCCGAGTACCTCCAGACCAAGTCCCTCCAGTTCTAAGGAAGTCCGTCAGTCATGGCCGTACGAGCCGCCGTCCTGCCCGCCATCGGCGCCCCCCTGGAGATCACCGGCATCGAGCTGCCCGAGCCGGGCCCCGGGCAGGTCCGTATCCGCCTCGCCGCCGCCGGCGTCTGCCACTCCGACCTGTCGCTGTCCGACGGCACCATGCGGGTTCCCGTACCGGCCGTCCTCGGTCACGAGGGCGCCGGTACGGTCGTCGCCGTGGGGGAGGGCGTCACCCACATCTCACCCGGCGCCCCGGTCGTCCTCAACTGGGCGCCCTCCTGTGGAAGCTGCCACGCCTGCACGCTCGGCGAGGTCTGGCTGTGCGCCAACGCCCTGGGCGGCGCCGCCGACGTCTACGCCCGCACCACCGACGGCACCGAACTGCACCCCGGTCTCAACGTCGCCGCGTTCGCCGAGGAGACGGTGGTCTCCGCCTCCTGCGTGCTGCCCCTCCCGGAGGGCATCCCGCTCACCGACGCGGCCCTCCTCGGCTGTGCCGTCCTCACCGGCTACGGGGCGGTCCACAACTCCGCGAAGGTGCAGGCCGGTGAGACGGTCGCCGTGTTCGGCGCCGGCGGAGTCGGCCTCGCCACCCTCCAGGCGGCGCGGATCGCGGGCGCCTCCCGGATCATCGCCGTCGACGTCTCGCCCGAGAAGCAGGAACTGGCCCGCGCGGCCGGCGCCACCGACTACGTCCTCGCCTCCGAGGGCACCCCCCGCGAGATCCGCGCCCTCACCGGCAAACAGGGCGTCGACGTCTCGATCGAGTGCGTGGGCCGGGCCGTGACCATCCGTGCGGCCTGGGAGTCCACCCGCCGGGGCGGCCGTACGACGGTGGTCGGCATCGGCGGCAAGGACGAGCAGGTCACCTTCAACGCCCTGGAGATCTTCCACTGGGGCCGCACCCTGTCCGGCTGCGTCTACGGCAACACCGACCCGGCCCGCGACCTGCCGGTGCTGGCCGAGCACGTCCGTGGGGGACGCCTGGACCTGTCCGCGCTGGTCACCGAGCGGATCGCCCTGGAGGGCATCCCGGCCGCCTTCGACAACATGCTCGCGGGCAGGGGCGGCCGGGCACTCGTCGTCTTCTGACGCTCAGGGCACCTTCTCGGGTCGCGGCTCCACAGCCGCGACCCGGGCCGTGCGTGCGCCGCGCGCCCGGGACCGCGACACCGCCACACCCGCGAGACACAGCGCCCCGCCCACCAGCGTGAGCGCTCCGGGCACCTCGCCGAGCACCAGCCATGACATCAGCACCACCAGCGCGGGCACGGCGTACGTCGTCGCCGCCATCCGGCCGGCGGTGGTGCGGGTGAGGGCGTAGGCCCAGGTGGTGAAGGCGACGGCGGTCGGAAAGACGCCCAGGTAGACCATGTTCAGGGTGGCCGGCACGGGCGCGTGGGCGGCCTCGCGCACCAGCTGCCCGGTGAACGGCAGGCAGGCCACGGCACCGACCAGACACCCGAACGTCGTCACCTGCAACGTGCTCGCCTGCCCCAGGGCGGGCTTCTGAGCGACGACCCCGGAGGCGTAGGCGACGGCCGCGAGCAGACACAGCACCACGCCGAGCAGGGAGGACCCGCCTCCGCCCGACATCGACAGTCCCACGGTCACCGCGCCGGCGAAGGACACGGCCATGCCCGCCAGCAGCCTCGGCGGCATCGGATCACCGAGCAGCCGGGCGCCCAGCAGGGCGATCAGCAGCGGGCCGACGTTCACGACCAGCGCCGCCGTGCCCGCGTTCACCTGCTGCTCACCCCAGTTGAGAACGACCATGTAGAACCCGAACCACAGCAGCCCCGAGAGCAGGATGCCGCGCCAGGCGGCCCTGGGGGGCATTCCTTCACGGCGTATGGCCCAGATGACTCCCAGAGCGAGCAGACCCGACGCGAGCCGGCCGAGGGCCAGCGCCCCGGGGGAGTAGGCCTGCCCCGCACTCCGGATCGACACGAAGGCGGAGGCCCACAGGAGCACGGTGACGGCGGCGGCAGCGGTGGCGAGTGCGTGAGGTCGGTTCCGAGTGGCGTTCATCATGTCCTTCGAGGTAGGCGGCGTTCGGGCGCGGGCCGGCGGAAATCGGCCGCGGCGCGCGGGGCTGCGGCCGCGGTGGGATGCGAGTGCGGTGACGGCAGCGACCCACGGGCTGCGGGGAACCGCGCGACCGGCCGCCGACGGACCCGCACCCCGCACCCGACCGCCGTACCCTCCCCCGTGGCCGAAGTTCAGCGCAGAGCACTGGGCGGGATGCCCAGCAACGACGACAGCGTCCGCTCCCCCGACGGGGTCACCTTCACCGCACGCCGCGAGCCGATGCGAACGCACCACCCCGCCTCCAGCGCATGCCGGCACAACGCCGCCCCCGCCGCACCCGCGAGGTGAGCGCGCCGCTCCGTCCAGTCGAGGCACGCGCGGGCCAGTGGACGCCGACTCGAGAGGTCCAGGGAGATACCCGCCGTGCCGAACCACTCAAGCCCCGCGTCCGTCAGCGCGAACCCGGTGTCCTGCCGCAGCAGCCCCCGCTCGGTCAGCGCGTCCGTGACCGCGATGCCCAGCCGCCCGGCGAGATGGTCGTAACAGGTACGGCCCCGGGCCATCGCGGCCTCGGTGCTCGACTCCCGCAGGGTACGAGGAGCGTGCCGTACAGCCGCCGCGGGCACCCCCGCCGCGAGATCCTCGACGAGCTGTGCCACGCGCGCGTCGGCCAGCCGGACGTACCGGTGTCTCCCCTGGCGCTCCTGTGTGAGCAGGCCGCCCGCGACCAGCTTGCCGAGGTGCTCGCTCAGCGTGGACGCGGCGACCCCGGCGTGCCGGGCCAGCTCCCCGGCGGTCCAGGCCCGCCCGTCGAGCAGTGCCAGCAGACACGCGGCCCGGGTCTCGTCCGCGACCAGCGCGGCGAGGGAGGCGAGTCCGGCGGCCCGGGCGTCCTTGATGCTCATGCACCCAGCATGCGCCATCGACACTTCGGTGACGGCCGAAGCGTCGACGCGGCCTCACGCACTCTGCCGCACCTGCTCGTACTGCTGCGCCAGCCCGTCCAGCAGCGCCGAAAGGCCGGTCTCGAAGGCCCGTTCGTCGATCTTCCCTTGCTGCTCGGCGAGCAGATGGGCCTGGCCGAGGTGGGGGTAGTCGGCGGGGTCGTAGGCACTCGCGTCGTCCACGAAGCCCCCGGCGAACGAACCGAGGGCGGAGCCCATGATGAAGTAGCGCATCAGCGCGCCGATGGAGGTCGCCTGCGGCGGCGGCCAGCCCGCGCCGACCATCGCGCCGTACACCGCGTCGGCCAGCCGCAGCGCGGCGGGGCGGCGACCGGGGCCGCGGGCCAGGACGGGGACGATGTTCGGATGGTCGCGCAGCGCGGCCCGGTAGGAGACGGCCCAGTCGTGCAGCGCGGTCCGCCAGTCCCGGCCGTCCTCGAACATCGACAGGTCCACCAGCCCGCTCACCGAGTCCGCGACCGCCTCCAGGATCTCGTCCTTGGTGCGGAAGTGGTTGTAGAGGGAGGGCCCGCTCACCCCCAGCTCGGCGGCGAGCCGGCGGGTGGAGACGGCCGCCAGACCCTCTCGGTCCACGAGGTCCCGGGCCGTCTCGACGATCCGGTCGGTGCTGAGGAGGGGCTTGCGCGGTCGGGCCATGGCGCACATAGTAGGGCTGCGCCTGGAAACTAGCAGTGCTAATTTAAAGGTACGGCTTTCAAGATTTATCTGTGTGGGGTGATCTCGTGGTGAACCTGGGGCTCAGCGACGAGCAGGCGGCCGTACGGCAGCTCGCCCGGGACTTCGTGGAGCGCGAGATCGCCCCGCACGTGGTCGCCTGGGACCGCGCCGAGGAGGTCGGCCGGGGCATCGTCAAGAAGCTCGGCGAGGTCGGCTTCCTCGGTCTGACCGTCGACGAGGAGTACGGCGGCTCCGGCGGCGACCACCTCGCATACTGCCTGGTCACCGAGGAGCTGGGGCGCGGTGACTCCTCGGTCCGCGGGATCGTCTCCGTGTCCCTGGGGCTGGTCGCCAAGTCGATCGCCGCCTGGGGGAGCGAGGAGCAGAAGCGGCACTGGCTGCCGGGGCTGACCGCCGGCGAGTACGTCGGCTGCTTCGGCCTCACGGAGCCGGGCACCGGCTCCGACGCGGGCAACCTCACCACCCGGGCCGTGCGCGACGGCGACGACTACGTCATCAGCGGCACGAAGATGTTCATCACGAACGGGACCTGGGCCGACGTCGTCCTGCTCTTCGCCCGCTCCACCGAGGCCCCCGGCCACAAGGGTGTCTCCGCCTTCCTCGTGCCCACCGACACCCCCGGCCTGACCCGCCGCACCATCCATGGCAAGCTGGGCCTGCGCGGCCAGGCCACCGCCGAACTGGTCCTGGAGGGCGTCCGCGTCCCCGCCTCGGCGATGCTGGGCGAGGAGGGCAAGGGCTTCTCCGTCGCGATGTCCGCGCTCGCCAAGGGGCGCATGTCGGTGGCCGCCGGATGCGTCGGCATCGCCCAGGCCGCGCTGGACGCGGCCGTCGAGTACGCCGGTGAGCGCGAGCAGTTCGGCAAGCCGATCGCCCATCACCAGCTGGTGCAGGAGCTGATCAGCGACATCGCCGTCGACGTCGACGCGGCCCGGCTGCTGACCTGGCGGGTCGCCGACCTCATCGACCGCGGCCGGCCGTTCGCCGTCGAGTCGTCCAAGGCCAAGCTCTTCGCCTCCGAGGCCGCCGTCCGCGCCGCCAACAACGCCCTCCAGGTCTTCGGTGGCTACGGCTACATCGACGAGTACCCGGCCGGCAAACTCCTGCGCGACGCCCGCGTGATGACCCTGTACGAGGGCACCAGCCAGATCCAGAAACTGCTCATCGGGCGTGCCCTGACCGGGGTTTCGGCGTTCTGAGTATCCCCTGAGTATCCCGGCGGATGTGGCAGGGGCCGCGTCCGCCGATCCTGGACGGCATGAGCGAGACATCGGGCAAGCCCCAGAACACGGCGGCCTTCTACGGCCAGGCCGTCGCCTCTTTCTCCGTCGCCATGGCCGCGACGGCCATCGGCATCTTCAAGCTCCACGCCGACGCCTGGGTCCGGTCCTTCCTGGGCATCGCCGTCCTGTACCTGGTCACGTCGGCCTTCACCCTGGCGAAGGTGATCAGGGACCGGCAGGAGGCGGCGCGGCCCGCGTACCACCCGTTCGAGAAGCTCTGAGCCCGGACGCACCTCGATGAGCGGCCACGCTAAGCGCCCGCTCACCGTCGGCGGTATGGTGGTGGTCCTGTCACGAGAGGGGCCAACAAGCGATGAGTACGGCGGAGGAGACGACCGGCGGCGAAGTGGAGCCGTGGGAAGAGGTCACCCCTGACGCGGCCCGGCGGCTCCTCGTCGCCGCCGTGGAGGCCTTCGCCGAGCGCGGCTACCACGCGACGACGACCCGCGACATCGCGGGTCGCGCCGGCATGAGCCCGGCCGCGCTCTACATCCACTACAAGACCAAGGAAGAGCTGCTCCACCGGATCAGCCGGATCGGCCACGACAAGGCCCTCGGGATCCTGCGCACGGCGGCCCGCCGCGAGGGCAGCGCCAAGGAGCGGCTGGCCGACGCCGTCAGCTCCTTCGTCCGCTGGCACGCGGGGCGGCGCACCACCGCCCGGGTGGTGCAGTACGAACTCGACGCCCTCGGCCCCGAGGCCCGCGCCGAGATCGTCGCGCTGCGCCATCAGGTGGACGCCGAGGTGCGCGGGATCGTCGAGGACGGCGTGGCCGCGGGCGAGTTCGACGTGCTGGACGTCCAGGGCACCACGCTCGCCGTACTGTCGCTGTGCATCGACGTGGCCCGCTGGTTCAACGTGGACGGCCCGCGCACCCCCGAGGAGGTCGGCGCGCTCTACGCCGACCTGGTGCTCCGGATGGTGGGCGCCAAGTAGGACGCCCCGGCGTTCAGAGGTAGTACCGGGCGACCGACTCCGCGACGCACACCGGCTTGTCGCCGCCCTCGCGCTCCACGGTGAAGGCGACCGTGACCTGGACACCGCCGGTGACGTCCTCGACGCCGGTGATCTTCGCGGTGGCGCGCACCCGGGAGCCGACCGGGACGGGGGCGGGGAAGCGCACCTTGTTCGTGCCGTAGTTGACGCCCATCTTCACGCCCTCGACCTTGATCAGCTGCGGCCCGAAGAGCGGGATCAGCGACAGGGTGAGGTAGCCGTGCGCGATGGTGGTCTTGAACGGGCCCGCGGCGGCTTTCTCCGGGTCCACGTGGATCCACTGGTGGTCCCCGGTGGCCTCGGCGAACAGATCGATCCGCTTCTGGTCGACCTCCAGCCAGTCGGTGTGACCCAGCTGCTCACCCACGGCCGCCTTCAGCTCGTCGGGGGAGGTGAAGGTCCTCGGTTCTGCCATGTTCCCAGCCTCTCGCTCGCATCTCTAAGCGACTGCTTAGCATGCTCGGGTCGGGGGGCGATGTCAACGGATGGCGGGACCTGCTGGGTGGGTAATCTCTGAGGAGTGCCCCAGATTCCCGTGAAGATCCACGAGCTGACCGTCGGCCAGTTGTCCGCGCGCAGCGGCGCCGCCGTCTCCGCCCTCCACTTCTACGAGTCCAAGGGCCTGATCAGCAGCCGCCGCACGCCCGGCAACCAGCGCCGCTACAGCCGTGACACCCTGCGCCGGGTCGCCTTCATCCGAGCGGCCCAGCGGGTCGGCATTCCGCTGGCCACGATCCGCGAGGCCCTGGCCGGGCTTCCCGAGGAACGCACGCCGACCCGTGAGGACTGGGCGCGGCTGTCGGAGAGGTGGCGCTCGGAGCTGGATGAGCGCATCAAGCACCTCAACCGCCTGCGCGACCACCTGACCGACTGCATCGGGTGCGGCTGCCTGTCCATGGAGAACTGCGTGCTGTCCAACCCGGACGATGTGTTCGGCGAGCGGCTGACGGGGTCGAGGCTGCTGGCGGAGGGCGGCTGACCGCTGCGCGGCTACGACCGTGGCGGGTCCGGTCTGTCGCGAGCTGCTCCCCGCGCCCCTGTGAACTGCGGCCCCGTCGGCCGCCCAGACGCCGTGACTGCGGGCGGTCGTGCCGCTCGGGCGGCACGGGTGGGCGCAGCGGCACCCATGCCGGCGCCGGTGCGCGCCCCCCCGCCCGGCCGCAGCCGGCCCTGCCTCACTCGTACTCGGTGCCGCCCTTGCGCGTCAGGTAGGCCGGGCTCACCGCCTTGGCGATGGCCCGGCCCCCGGTCACCGCGCTGTACCGCTCCACGGCGGGCCGTATCACCACGCCCTCCCGCAGGTGCAGCCCCCGCCCGGACACCGTCTCCCGCCCGCTCGCGAACTGAAGTACCCGCGCGATGTCGTACGGCCCCGCGTACAGCCGAGGCACCACCGGCAGCTCCCCCTCCAGCAGCGCCGCCGCGTCCAGCCAGCGCACCGCGCCGTCCACCTCCGCCGAGACGTCGAACGCCGCGTACCCCAGCGTGTGCCGCCGCCCGTCGGCCCCGTTGGTCAGGTCCTGCACACCGGCCCCGTACACCTCCCCGAAGATGCCGATCCGCCGCGCGCCCAGCCGCTCGCAGAGCCTCGCCGCCACCTCGGCGACACCGTGCCCCCGCACGGCCCGCCAGTACAGGTTCCGCGGGTCCTCCTTCAGTGCCAGGGACCTGGCGCCGAAACCCTTGGAGGACACGTACACCCTCCCCCGAGCTCCCGACTTCGCTCGAACCGGGCCCATCTCACCGGCGACATACGTCAGCAGGCATGCCGAACCGTGGAGCTTCTCCGTCAGGACGACCGGCTCGCCCGGCGTGAAGATGTCCGGGTACCGCTGGACGTTCTCGATGTCGGCCCAGGGCAGCAGATCCGGCGCCGACTCCACCTCCCCGCCCATCGTCGGCGGGATCGGCGGCACCCACTTGGTGATGCCCAGCAGCTCCGCGAAGTCGCTCCCCTCGGCCGCCGCCCGCGCCAGGTCGACGTCCGCCAGCGCCTTCGGCCGGCACACGATGCCCTGCGACAGCTCACCGCGCAGCCGTACCGCCTTGACCCGGTTGGCGTCACCGCCCGTTAGCCGCCCGGTCAGCCCCAGCTCCTCGATCAGCCCGGGCGGGAGCACGGCCTGCTCGGGGATGTACACGGCGGCCTCTCCGGTGCGGTAGACGCCCTTGGCGACGACGGCCCGGTACAGGCCCACCTGGGCCAACTCGAGCGCGTCGGCGTTCGGATGCTCGTGGACGGTCAGCACTTCGGCGGTGACGCGCAGCGTCGACATCGGTGACTCCTCGGTGGATGGGCGGATCGATGCCCGTCAGGCGTGTTTCATCACCGTCAACTGTCCGTACGGGAAAGCGGTGGAGCGACCGGATTCGGGTCTGCTAACGTCGCGATCTTCGGCCGGCGGCGACGTCGTGCACGGAGTCACGACGGGATGGACTCTCATGTCCTCAACCGCCCTTGACGCCGCCCTGGCGGACATCGACACGGTCTTCAACGGATTTGCGAGCCCGCAGGAGACCGGCTGCGGCTACTGTCACGCCCCCGAGGAGACCGCGTATCTGCGCACGCCGCATGTGCGCGTCCCCACGGACGTCGTGCAGTACTACCTCTTCGAGGTGCCCGACCACTTCGACGACCACGCGGCCGCGATGCGCCGCCTGCTTCCGCAGGCCGCACGGGCGATGGCGGAGGGCACCCTGGGGGCGATCGGTTATGGGGCCCACGGATTGTCACGGGTGGACTGGCGTTCCTGGCCCGCCGAGCAGGCCGCCGCGATCGACGCCTTCCTGCGCGCCTGGTGGCGGGACGTCCTGTCGACACCCGACCCGCCGTACAGTGTGGACGAGGTCTTCGACACCTGCGTCACCATCGCCAGGAGCGTGGCCCCCTTCCTGGACG
The DNA here is from genome assembly GCF_040613075.1 of Streptomyces sp. NPDC006314. NCBI lineage: Bacteria > Bacillati > Actinomycetota > Actinomycetes > Kitasatosporales > Streptomycetaceae > Streptomyces > Streptomyces sp. NPDC006314. Next base: position 120,566 of record NZ_JBEXRL010000005.1, read on the forward strand.
ACTGGGTCCGTGGCCCGGTCGCCGACGCCCATCTCGTGCACTGCGCCGACGTCTGGCTCTACGACCTGCTGTCCGACTCCTCCCCCTTCTCCTGGTGGTACGACGACAGCGAGGAGGCGGGCGTCACGGAGTTGCGTACCTGGCTGTCGGGTCCCGGTGCCGTCCGCCTGCACGCCCTGGGCGAGCGCGACCTCGCCATCCGTTCCGCACTCCTCGTCCTGCCCTACGGCGACCGCTGGGAGCACCCCTACTGGGACACCGCCTCCGCCACCAACTGAGCGTTGGACCTTGCCGGTCGGCCGTCCGGCAGCAGCAGCGTGTCCTCCAGGCCGATGCGTGTGGCAAAGCCCAGCCGGACGGCCAGCCGCAGCACCGGCCAGGTGCCGCCCTCCTCGCCGTGCAGCAGGATCGGGCGGCCGGCCGCCGTGCCCAGTCCGTCCAGCAGCGCCCTCGCCGAGGCCGCGGCGGTGGCCGGGTCCGGGTCGGTCACCTCGGCCAGCACCCGCAGCACCCTCGGCCCGAGAGGTGAGGCCGCGAACCGGGCCGCGCCGTCGGTGCCCGACCAGATGCCCGCCTCGACGCCCACGCCTGTCTCGAGCAGGCGTTCGGCGATCTCCTCGGCGCCCGGCTCATGCCAGTTGACCGAGGCGAAGTCGGGCCGCACCGGCCAGTCGCGCACCAGGGCGAGCCGGGCCGCCGGATCGGGCTCTGTCCAGGCACCGGTGGTCACCCCGACCGGGACCCGCACCTGCGCGCGTATCGCCTCCAGCGTCGGTGCGAGCACGCGCGGAGAGAGACTGTCCTGACCGCACGGAGTCTTCGGGTGGACATGGACGGACGTGGCCCCGGCCGCGACGGCTTCGGCCGCGGACCGTGCCAGATCCTCGGGGGACATCGGTACTGCGGCGCCGTCGGCTGCCGAGCGGCGCCCGTTGAGACACACCTGCATCATGCTCCGATGGTGCCGGACGCCACCGACAACGGCTGCGAGCCGGGAGCCGGGCCGCAGCCGGGGGTGCGGCATCCCCTGCACACCCCCCGGTGAACTCCCCTCTCTCAGGCCGACATCAGCAGTCGTTCCCGCCGGGCGTACTCCAGTGCCCGGTGGGTGAGCACGGGCCGCGGCACGAGGATCCCGCAGTCCGTGCAGACCGGGCCGGACGACGGCTCGTGGTCCAGGCCGTACCGCCAGACCAGGCGTTCTCCGTCGCACACCGGGCAGGAGGAGCCCGGTGACCGCTCCAGGGCGGCGATCAGCCGGCGCAGCACCTCGGCCAGTGGCCCGTCCGGGTGGACCCGCGGGTCGTCGCACCAGGCGACCCCGAAGCCGCCCCAGGTCAGCCGGTGCCAGTCGTCCACCGTGCCCGGCCGGCGCAGCCCGTCGTGCTTCTCCTTCTTCCGCCGCTCGGTGAACTCCGACTCGTACGCGAGCCAGACCGAACGGGCCTCCTCCAGTTCCTCCAGTGCGGCCACGAGCCGCGCGGGTTCGGGGGAGCGGTCCTCGGGGCCGAACCCCGCCCGGGAGCACAGATGGTCCCATGTCGCCCGATGTCCGTAAGGGGCGAATTTCTCAAGGCACTTGCGCAGCGAGTACCGCCGCAGTGCCAGATCACAGCGCGGATCTCGTACTTGTCTCGCCAGACTCCGGAAACCTGCCATCGCCTTGCACCTCCGTCACACCTGCACCTGTACTTCGGTCACTTCGGCGTCGTCGCACGGACGTCGTCGAATAGACGTATCGACAGGCGAATCGGCTCCATCTCTTCTCGGGCCTCTGCTCGGGTACTTGAGAAAGTGACGCGTGTTCATCTTTGAACCTGCGGATACCGGCGGTAACGTTCGCCCACCCCTGTCGCTAGGAGCTGCCATGCCACGGCGAACCCCACGTATCGCACTTGACGGAGTGAGAACGTCCCGCCGCCTCTTCGGGTTCCTGAAGACGGCGTCGGTATGCGTCCTGATCGCCGGTCTTCTCTCACCGCTCACCCAGACCGCGGCGGCGGCCGGCGCGACCGCCTCCGACGACTACTGCGGCGGCCAGTGCTCGGACATCCTGCCGCCCGGCGAGAACGGCAACGCCACACTCGCGCAGATCCTGCTCAACCAGGCCTTCGGCACCCAGCCCGCGCACGCCGAGGACCAGCTCGGCCCGTACGCCAACCTCGCCACCGGCTACCCGGGCCTCACCGACGCGACGATCAACACCTTCTTCAACGACGCCTCGTTCGGCGTCCCGTCCGACCAGGTCGCCTCCACCGAGAAGCCGGCCGGCCGCGGCGACGTCACGATCGTCCGTGACAAGAAGACCGGTGTGCCGCACATCACGGGCACCACCCGGTACGGCACCGAGTTCGGCGCGGGGTACGCGGCGGCCGAGGACCGGCTGTGGCTGATGGACGTCTTCCGGCACGTGGGCCGCGGCCGGCTGACCTCCTTCGCCGGCGGCGCGCCCGCCAACCAGGGCCTGGAGCAGCAGTTCTACCGCAACGCGCCCTACACCGAGGCCGACCTCCAGGCGCAGATCGACAGCGCCGTCGCGAAGAACGGCGCCCGCGGTCGGCAGGCCCTCGCCGACGTCAACGCCTACCTCGCCGGCGTCAACGCCTACATCGACGCCTCCGACAGCGGCCGTTACTTCCCCGGCGAGTACGTCCTCACCGGTCACAAGGACTCCATCACCAACGCCGGCACGATAGAGCACTTCAAGGTCACCGACCTCGTGGCGCTGGCCTCCGTGATCGGCTCGCTGTTCGGCTCCGGCGGTGGCGGCGAGGTCAGCAACGCCCTGTCCCTGATGGCCGCCCAGGCCAAGTACGGCGTCGAGGAGGGCACCAGGGTCTGGGAGTCCTTCCGCGAGCGCAACGACCCCGAGGCCGTCCTCACCGTCCACGACGGCGAGAGCTTCCCCTACGGTGCCAGGCCCGCCGACGCCCAGGGCGAGGCCCTGCCCGACGCCGGCTCGGTCACGCAGGAACCACTCGTCCACGACCGCACGGGCAGCGCGGGGAGCGCGGCCGCCAAGAGCATGTCCGGCTCGGCCGCCAGGACGGCTCTCAGCTCCGCCAGGCGCGGCATGTCCAACGCCCTGGTGGTGAGCGGGAAGTACACCGCGAGCGGCCACCCCATCGCCGTCTTCGGGCCGCAAACCGGCTACTTCGCCCCGCAGCTGCTCATGCTCCAGGAGATCCAGGGCCCCGGCATCAGCGCCCGCGGCGCCTCCTTCGCGGGTTTGAGCATGTACGTCGAACTCGGCCGCGGCCAGGACTACTCCTGGAGCGCGACCACCTCCGGCCAGGACATCATCGACACCTACGCCGTCGAGCTGTGCCAGGACGACTACCACTACCTGTACCACGGCACCTGCACCGCCATGGACAAGGTCGAGCAGAAGAACGCCTGGAAGCCGACCGTGGCCGACGGCACGGCGGCAGGGTCGTACACCATGCGCGCGTGGCGCACGAAGTACGGGCCGGTGGAGTACCGCGCGACCGTCGGCGGCAAGAAGGTCGCCTACACCACCCTGCGCTCCTCGTACCTGCACGAGGCCGACTCGATCATCGGCTTCCAGATGCTGAACGACCCGGACTACATCAAGGGCCCCCAGGACTTCCGGAACGCGGCGCAGCACATCAACTACACCTTCAACTGGTTCTACGCCGACTCCCAGCACACCGCCTACCACAACAGCGGTGACAACCCCGTCCGGGCGAGCGGTGTCGACGCCGAGTTCCCGGTGTGGGCGCAGCAGGCGTACGAGTGGCGGAACTGGGACCCGGCCTCCAACACGGCCGACTACACCCCGGCCGCCGCCCACCCCCACTCCGTCGACCAGGACTACTACGTCTCCTGGAACAACAAGCAGGCCAAGGACTACACGACCGCCTCCTGGGGCGACGGCTCCGTGCACCGCGGCAATCTGCTGGACGACCGGGTGAAGAAGCTGGTCGCGGCCGGCGGGGTGACCCGCGCGAAGCTGGTGAAGGCCATGGCCGACGCGGCCGTCGCCGATCTGCGCGCGGAGGACGTGCTGCCCAAGCTGCTCAAGGTGATCGACTCGTCCCCGGTGACCGACTCCACGGCCGCCGCGGCGGTGAGCAGGCTCCAGGCGTGGGTGACCGCGGGCGCCAAGCGCACGGAGACGTCTGCCGGTTCGAGGACGTACGCGAACGCCGACGCGATCCGCATTCTGGACGCCTGGTGGCCGCTGCTGGTCAGGGCGGAGTTCGAGCCCGGCCTCGGCAGCGATCTGTACAGCGCCTTCACCGCCAGCCTGCCGATCGACGAAGTCCCGTCCGCCGGGCACGGCCCGACCGGCTCGCACGCCGGAAGCTCCTTCCAGTACGGCTGGTGGAGCTATGTCGACAAGGACATCCGGGCGGTGCTCGGGGAGCCCGTGCAGGGCGGGCCGGCGCGGCAGTACTGCGGTGGCGGCAGTCTCACCGCCTGCCGGGACATCCTGATCAGCACCCTGAAGCAGGCGGCCGGCCTGACCGCCGCCCAGGTCTATCCGGGCGACGACCAGTGCTCGGCGGGCGACCAGTGGTGCGCCGACTCGATCGCCCAGCGCACCCTGGGCGGCATCAAGCACGGCAGGATCGGCTGGCAGAACCGGCCGACCTTCCAGCAGGTCGTGGAGTACACCTCGCATCGCTGAGGCGACGCGGGCGGCGGGTCAGGCGATACGGCCCGCCGCCAGCACCACCCGCAGCAGTTCGGGATGCACGATGTCGCTGTGCGCCCCGGCCGGCGGACCCCCTCGCCTGACGACGGCCGCCGCGTCCACGTTCACGCACCCCGACTCCGGCAGCGCTCCGCTCAGGGCCGCCGCGAGGTCCAGCCGGGCGGTGCCCGGCACCGCCTGCACCCCGTCATGGCCCAGGGCGCCCCACTCCGGACCGAGTACGGCCGCGATCTCGCCCCCCACGCAGGACCGGTCGTCCCCGCACAGCCGGGAGGCGAGCGGGTAGAGAGTGCCGAGTGCCGAGTCGAAGCGCGAGTGGCAGCACACCAGCGGGCCGTCGATCCGCCGCTGCAGGTCCTTGAGCACCCCGGCCCGGCCCGGCTCGTGCGGCAGCCGGGCGGCGAACGCGTAGTGCGAGAAAGCGCCTTGCAGGAGTGTCACCGACTTCACCGCCCTCACCCCGGCGGGCAGCCCGCGCAGCGCGAACGCCACCAGCCGCCCGCCGAAGCTGTGCCCGACCAGATGCACCCGCACCCCCGGCGCCGCGTCGGCCAGCCGCCCCACCAGCGGCCCGAGCCCGCGCTCGCCGACCGTCCCGGCCCGCCGTTTCATCGTGTAGTACGTCGCCTGCCTGAGCAGCTCCTTGGCGCCGTCCCACGGGTTCGGGACGCTGAACCGTGCCGTCGATCCAGCCGAGTGGAGCGCGGCCAGCGCCTCGGCGAACTCCTCGCAGGCGGTCGCCGGGTCCTGCGCGAACACGGCCGGTTCGCCCTCCTCCTCCGTGTCGGCCGCACCGAGCCGCCGCTCCCCGTCCACCAGCAGCCGTACCAGCCGCCCGAACTCCGTCAGTCCCGCGGTCCCGTCCGGCCGTTCGTCCAGCAGCCGGGCCAGTCGGCCGACCACGGTCGTCCGGCTCGGAAAGGCCACCAGCAGCGCGCGCCGGGTGTCCTTGTCCAGCGCAGGGCGCGGTGCCGCCTCCGCCTCCGCGGCCGCCACGGACCTGGGGAAGTCCGGGATCGGCTCGTCGCTGAACCGCATCGACGGCCAGATGACGCCCACGTACCCGAGCCGGGCCCTGGGGACGAGCTTGGGGCCCGGTGCGAAGAAACGGCGGTACAGCGCGGTCGCACCCGAGCGGTCGTTGTTCCAGCCGTGCGCGAAGACGATCAGGTCACGGACGCCATGATCCGTGACCTGCGCCACCAGCCGGTCGCGTTCGGGTCCGTCCACGTCCCCGTCCGCGTCGAAGGTCAGCTCCCAGTAGGGAGTCACGCTCATGCCAGGATCCGCCATGCCAGGCTCCCTCGTCCCCCTGAAACGATGTGTCGCGGACGCATCGTCCTGCTGGGGGGCAAGATTGGCCATACACCGCGCCTCACCTGTAGAGGAGATATTCCTTTCGAATCCGCTGAAACGCCGACAGCTCCTCCTGCCAGGCGCCGGTCACCTCCTCGGTGCCGGCGCCCGCGTCGATCATCGTGCGTACCCGGGTGGAGCCGGTGAGCTTGTCGATCCAGTTGTCCGACCGCCAGGCGAAGCCGTCCCAGACCTTCCTCGCGGTCACCAGCAGCGCGATCCCGGTGCGCACGGGGTCGTAGGCCGCCCGGTCGAGGACGTGGATCTGCACCCCGCCGACGGTCCTGCCCTGGAACTTGGAGAAGGTGGGCGCGAAGTACGCCTCCCGGAACCGGACGCCCGGCAGCCCGAGGTCGCCCATGGCGGCGGCCCAGCGTCCGTCGATGCCCTCCGCGCCGAGGAGTTCGAAGGGTCTGGTCGTGCCCCGCCCCTCCGAGAGGTTGGTGCCCTCGAACATGCAGGTGCCGGAGTACACCAACGCCGTGTCCGGGGTCGGCATGTTCGGGCTGGGCGGCACCCAGGGCAGTCCGGAGGCGTCGTAGAAGTGGGTGCGCTTCCAGCCCGTCATCAGGACGGTCTCCAGCGGCACGGGCGTGCTCAGGAACTCCCCGTTGAACAGCCGGGCCAGCTCCGCGACCGTCATGCCGTGCGCCTGCGCGATGGGCTGCCGGCCGACGAAGGTGGCGAACTCCCGGTGCAGGACCGGCCCCTGGGCCGAGCGGCCGGTCACCGGGTTGGGCCGGTCGAGGACGACGAACCTCTTGCCCGCGAGCTGGGCCGCCTCCATGCAGTCGTAGAGCGTCCAGATGTACGTGTAGAAGCGGGCGCCCACGTCCTGGATGTCGAAGACGATCGTGTCGACGCCGGAGCGGGTGAACACGTCGGCCAGCGGGCGGCCGCTCTTGAGGTACGTGTCGTAGACCGGCAGGCCGGTCGCCGGGTCGTCGTAGCGGCCCTCGGAACCGCCTGCCTGGGCCGTGCCGCGGAAGCCGTGCTCCGGGCCGAAGACGGCGGTCAGTTTCACCCGGGGGTCGGCGTGCATGACGTCGACGATGTGGCGTGCGTCCCGGGTGATGCCGGTGGGGTTGGTGACGATGCCGGCCTTTCGGCCGGAGAGGAGGGCGTAGCCGTCGGCTGACAGGCGCTCGAAGCCGGTGTGCGGGCGATGGCCGGCCGCGGCGGCGACCGGCGCCGAAGACACGGCTGCCATCGTGGCCGATGCGAGCAGGCTCCGTCTGGACAGGCGCATGGGTGACCTCCGAGCGGGTGGAAGGACAGGCCGAGTGGGGCTGGTCGCGCAGTTCCCCGTGCCCCTTAGGTTGGTGCGGTTGCCCTTCCCTCACACATACCGACTGGTTAGTCTGACCCGGCGGAGCCGACGCGCGCCGCGCGAGAGCCGTGTCGAAGGAGACCGATGGTGGAAGCCGTGCAGGATGCGGGAGTGGTCGTCACCGGAGCGGGCGGTGGGATCGGGGCCGCGCTGGCCCGCAGGTTCGCCGCCGAGGGAGCCCGGGTGGTCGTCAACGACCTGGACGCCGCGAAGGCCAAGGCGGTGGCCGGGGAGATCGGCGGGATCGCCGTGCCGGGCGACGCCTCCGCGATCACCCGCGACGCCCGCGACGCGCTCGGCGGGACCGTGGACGTCTACTGCGCCAACGCCGGCGTCGCCTTCGAGGACGCGAGTGCCGGTGAGCCCCTCGACGAGAAGTCCTGGGCGCTGTCCTGGGACGTCAATGTCATGGCGCACGTCCGCGCGGCCCACGCGCTGCTGCCGGACTGGCTGGAGCGCGGTCGTGGACGGTTCGTCTCCACCGTCTCGGCCGCGGGGCTGCTCACCATGATCGGTGCCCCCTCGTACAGTGTCACCAAGCACGGCGCGCTGGCCTTCGCGGAGTGGCTGTCGCTGACCTACCACCACCGGGGTGTGAAAGTGCATGCCATCTGCCCCCAGGGCGTCCGTACCGACATGCTGGCCGCCACCGGCAGCGCGGGCGACCTGGTGCTCCAGCCGAACGCGATCGAGCCCGAAGCCGTCGCGGACGCCCTGTTCCGGGGCATCGAGGAGGACCGCTTCCTGATCCTGCCGCACCCCGAGGTCGCCGAGTATTACCAGGCGCGGGCCACCACCCCCGACCGCTGGCTGGCCGGTATGAACCACATCCAGCAGAAGTGGGAGGCCGCCCGGTGACCACCTCCCGGTACGCGGCCCGGCCCTGGCTGGCCCTCCTCGACGAGGCCCGGCGCGGACCGGTCGACCCCGCCGACTCGCTCGTGCACGCCCTGCGCCGTGCCGTCGCCGAGGCGCCCGACCGGACCTTCCTCACCTACTTCGACGCCCGGCTGAGCTACCGCGAGGTGGACGAGCTGAGCGACTCCGTCGCCGCCCACCTCGCCGTGCGCGGACTGGAGCGCGGCGACCGGGTCGCCGTGCTGCTGCAGAACTCCCCGCACTTCGTCCTGGCGCTCCTCGGCGCCTGGAAGGCGGGCGCGACCGTCGTCCCGGTCAACCCCATGTACAAGTCGGCCGAGGTGGCGCACGTCCTGCGGGACGGCGAGGTGGCGGCGCTGATCTGCTCCGACCGGGCCTGGCAGGCGTATCTCAGGGACACGGCCGCCGACTCGCCGGTGCGGATCGTGCTGACCGGCTGCGAACTCGACTTCCAGACGCGCGACGACCCGCGCGTGCTGACCTTCGAGCGGCTGCCCCAGGCTCCCGACGCCGACGACCTCGTGGCCGTCGCCCGGCAGGGCGGCAAGGCGCCCGAGGGCCGCGACCCGCGCCCCGGCGACATCGCGCTGATCGGCTACACCTCGGGCACCAGCGGCACCCCCAAGGGCGCCACCAACACGCACGGCAACATCATGCACAACGCGGAGCGGCAGCGCACCGGGCTCGGCCTGCCCGAGGCACCCGTCTACTACGCGCTCGCACCCCTGTTCCACATCACCGGCATGGTCTGCCAGTTCGGTGCCTGCCTGAACAGCGCGGGCACCCTGGTGCTCACCTACCGCTTCGAGCCCGGGGTCGTCCTGGAGGCGTTCGCCGAGCACCACCCGCACTACACGGTCGGCCCGTCCACCGCCTACATGGCGCTCGCGGCCCACCCGGACGTCACCCGCGAGCACTTCGCCTCCTTCGTGAACATCTCCTCGGGTGGCGCCCCCGTGCCCCCGGCCCTGGTGGAGCGGTTCCGGGAGCGCTTCGGGCCGTACATCCGGGTCGGCTACGGCCTCACCGAGTGCACCGCCCCGTGCGCCTCCGTCCCGCCCGGTCTGGAGGCGCCCGTGGACCCCGTCTCCGGGACACTGTCCGTGGGCCTGCCGGGTGTGGACACGCTCGTGCGGATCGTGGACGAACAGGGCGAGGAGGTGCCGTTCGGCGAGCAGGGCGAGATCGTCGTCCGCGGGCCCCAGGTGGTCCCCGGCTACTGGCGCCGTCCCGAGGCCACCGCCGAGACCTTCCCGGACGGGGAGCTGCGCACCGGCGACATCGGCTTCATGGACGAGCAGGGCTGGCTGTACGTCGTCGACCGCAAGAAGGACATGATCAACGCGTCCGGCTTCAAGGTATGGCCGCGCGAGGTGGAGGACGTCCTGTACACCCACCCGGCGGTGCGTGAGGCGGCCGTCGTCGGTGTCCCCGACGGCTACCGTGGGGAGACCGTCAAGGCCTACATCAGCCTGCGTCCCGGCGACGAGACGGCCCCGGATGACCTGGCGGCGTACTGCAAGGAGAGACTGGCCGCCTACAAATACCCGCGCCAGGTGGAGATCCTGCCCGACCTGCCCAAGACGGCGAGTGGGAAGATCCTCCGTCGGGAACTGCGTTCCCACGCGGACGACAACAGCGACGCCGGTCAGTAGGCGACGAGGAAAGGCAGGTGGCGGCAGTGCCCAGGACGACGGACGGAGACGGGACGCCCGTTCCGCAGCGGCTGCTGGCCGCGGCCACCCGCCTCTTCGCCGAGCAGGGCTACGACCGTACCTCCGTGCAGGAGATCGTGGAGGCGGCCGGCGTCACCAAGGGGGCGCTGTACCACTACTTCGGCTCCAAGGACGACCTCCTGCACGAGGTGTACGCGCGCGTGCTGCGCATCCAGCAGGAGCGGCTGGACGCCTTCGCGAACGCGGACGAGCCGGTCGAGGAGCGGCTCAGAGGCGCGGCGGCGGACGTCGTCGTCACGACGATCGAGAACCTCGACGACGCGATGATCTTCTTCCGCTCCATGCACCACCTGAGCCCGGAGAAGAACAAGCAGGTCCGCGCCGAGCGCCGCCGCTACCACGAGCGCTTCCGCGCGCTCATCGAGGAGGGCCAGAAGACGGGCGTCTTCTCCACGGCCACCCCGGCCGACCTGATCGTGGACTACCACTTCGGCTCGGTCCACCACCTGTCGACCTGGTACCGCCCGGACGGCCCCCTCACCCCCCAGCAGGTCGCCGACCACCTCGCCGACCTGCTGCTGCGGGCGCTGCGGCCGTAGCACCGGTTCCCGCCCCGCCGTGCAGCCGATGATCTCCCTGAAGAACAGGACGGCGGTGGCAGCCGCGCCGCAGCCGACGCTCACCGCGACCGGCCACGCGCTGTCCGCCGGCGCTGCCAGGACGGTGGCACCGACGCCGGCCAGCGCGGCCGGCAGGAACACGAGGGCGGCGCGCTGATTGAGGAGCGGCCCGTCCCGTCCGGGCCGCGTGGGGTCGGGCCGGGACACCCGCGGACTCCTCACCCGGCGCCGCGGGCTGGGGCGCCCACCGGTTTCCCGGGCAGCGTGCTCACGCCGTCCTGGTCCGAAGCTGCCACGGGTCCTGCCCGGGACGGATATGCGTGGAGTCGATCCGGCCGCCCGCGCGTACGCGGGGGTCCATCGCGTCCAGTATGCCGACGCCGACGCCGACGCCGCTGACGGGCACGGCTGGTCCGGCCGGTGCAGGCGCGACGGCTCACGGCAGCGTGGAACGAGACCGAGGGCACCGTGCAGGGGGCGGCCCTCCCTGAGGCCGCCCCCTGCCGGCCCTCAGAGATGCTTCTTCAACTCCCTGCGCGCCAGTGACCGCTGGTGCACCTCGTCCGGGCCGTCGGCGAGCATCAGGGTGCGGGCGCTCGCGTACAGCTCGGCCAGCGGGAAGTCCTGGCTCACGCCGCCCGCGCCGTGCAGCTGGATGGCGCGGTCCAGGATGCCGACCACCGCACGCGGAGTGGCGATCTTGATCGCCTGGATCTCGGCGTGGGCGCCCTTGTTGCCGACGGTGTCCATGAGCCAGGCCGTCTTCAGCACCAGCAGCCGCAACTGCTCGACGGTGACCCGGGCGTCGGCGATCCAGTTCTGGACCACGCCCTGCTGCGCAAGCGCCTTGCCGAACGCGGTGCGGGACACGGCCCGCCGGCACATCAGCTCGATCGCCCGCTCGGCCATGCCGATCAGCCGCATGCAGTGGTGGATCCGGCCGGGGCCGAGCCGGGCCTGCGCGATGGCGAAGCCGCCGCCCTCCTCGCCGATCAGGTTGGCCACCGGCACGCGCGCGTGGTCGAAGACCACCTCGGCGTGGCCGCCGTGCGAGTGGTCCTCGTAGCCGAACACCTGCATCGCGCGCTGGACGGTGACGCCCGGGGTGTCGCGTGGGACCAGGACCATGGACTGCTGGCGGCGGATGTCCGCACCCTCCGGGTCCGTCTTGCCCATCACGATGAAGATCTTGCAATCCGGGTTCATCGCCCCGGAGATGTACCACTTGCGGCCGGTGATGACGTACTCGTCGCCGTCCCGCTCGATGTGCGTGGTGATGTTCGTGGCGTCCGAGGAGGCCACCTCCGGCTCGGTCATCGCGAAGGCCGAGCGGATCTCCCCCGCCAGCAGCGGCTCCAGCCACTGCTTCTTCTGCCGGTCGTCGCCGAACTGCGCCAGCACTTCCATGTTCCCGGTGTCGGGCGCGGCACAGTTCGTCGCGGTCGGCGCCAGGTGCGGGGAGCGGCCGGTGATCTCGGCCAGCGGCGCGTACTGGAGGTTCGTCAGCCCGGCCCCGTACCCGGCGTCGGGGAGGAAGAGGTTCCACAGGCCCTGCCTGCGCGCCTCGGCCTTCAACTCCTCGACCACGGCCGGGGTGTCCCACGGCGAGGCCAGCGCGGCCCGCTGCTCCTCGGCGACCGCCTCGGCCGGGTAGACGTGCTCGTCCATGAAGGCGAGAAGCTTGGCGCGCAGTTCCTCGGTGCGCGCGTCGAACGCGAAGTCCATGTCCGGTCAGCCTTCCTGAAGGGTCGTCAGCCCGTGGTCGATGAAGAGCGGTACGAGTTCGCCGATGCGGTCGAAGCCCTGCCCGACCGTCTGGCCGAGCGTGTACCGGTAGTGGATGCCCTCCAGGATCACGGCGAGCTTGAACCAGGCGAACGCCGTGTACCAGGAGACCGCGGAGACATCGCGCCCCGAGCGCGCGGCGTAGCGCTCGATCAGCTCCTGCGGGGAGGGGTGGCCCGGTGCCTCGGCGGTCGTGGAGACGGGGGACTCGGGCATGTGGAGCGGCTGGCTGTACATCACCAGCAGCCCCAGGTCGGTCAGCGGATCGCCGAGCGTCGACATCTCCCAGTCGAGGATCGCCTTGATCTTGTCGCCGGCGCCGATCAGGACGTTGTCCAGCCGGTAGTCGCCGTGGACGACGGCGGGCGCGGGGGAGCGGGGCAGGTCCCGGCCCAGGGCCGCGTGCAGCTCGTCGATGCCGGGCAGTTCGCGGTTGCGGGAGGCGTCCAGCTGCTTGCCCCAGCGGCGCAGCTGCCGGTCCAGGAAGCCCTCCGGGCGGCCGAAGTCCGACAGGCCCACCTCGGCGGGGTCCACCGCGTGCAGCTCCACGAGGGTGTCGACCAGGGACAGCACCGCGTTGCGGGTGCGCTCCTCACCCAGCGGGGCGAGCTGCTGGGCGGTGCGGTACGGGGTGCCTTCGACGAACTCCATGACGTAGAACGGCGCCCCGAGCACCTCCTCGTCCTCGCACAGCAGCACCGGCCGCGGGACCGGCACCGGTGTGGGAGCCAGGGCGCTGATCACCCGGTACTCGCGCTTCATGTCGTGCGCGGTGGCCAGGACATGGCCGAGTGGGGGCCGCCGTACGACCCACTTCGAGGTGCCGTCGGAGAGTGCGTAGGTGAGGTTGGACCGTCCGCCCTCGATCAGCCGGCCGGCCAGGGGGCCGTGCACCAGACCGGGGCGCTCGCGGTCGAGCAGGGCGCGCAGCCGGTCCAGGTCGAGTCCGGGCGGGTGGTCGGCGCTCATACATCACTCCTACGAACGGGTGAACAAGTCCCCACTCATGATGCCGACCGGTCGGTATGTCGTCCAGTGGGTGTGCCGAACGAGGCGCGAAACGTGACCGGAGCCACCCTAGGCCGACGGCTTCCCGGGCGCGCCGCCCGGGAAGCCGTCGCCTCTGGGTCCCGGCGGGGTCAGTGGTCGTCCCAGTGGTCGCCGTGCTCGGCGTGCCGGTGGCCGTCGTGCAGATAGTCGACATGGTCGCCGTGCCGCACCTGCGCATGCCCGCACTCGTCGTGGTGGACGTGCTCATGTCCCGCGTGTGCGGTGTGCCCGGCCGGCTCGCACTCGTCCCAGTGGCCCTCGTGCTCCCGGTGCAGATGACCGTCGTGCGCGTAGTCGAGGTGGTCGCCGTGCGGTACGGCCGTGTGCCCGCAGTCCGGGCCGTGGCGGTGTGTCCCGTGCTCGGTGTGTTCCTGGTGAAGGGTGGTCATGCTGCCCGCCTTCGGGGTACGGGGTGTGGACGACGGACAGGCTGCCACGCGAACGGTATATATCGGGTCATCCCGAGTGCGTGGCGCAGGAGTACCCCGGAGGGGCGAGGGCATGAAGGGCATCAGTTACAGCCGCTACGGCGGACCTGAGGTGCTGGAGTACGGCGAGGTGCGCGACCCCAAGGTCGGCCCCGACCAGGTGCTGGTCAAGGTGCGTGCGGCGGCGGTCAACCCGGTCGACTGGAAGTGCCGCGAGGGCTATCTCGACGCGATCCTGGACCCCGTGTTCCCGGTGATCCCCGGCTGGGACGTCAGCGGGACCGTCGTCCGGCCCGGTGCCTCGGTCACCGAGTTCTCCGCCGGAGACGAGGTCATCGGTTATGTCCGCGAGGACTTCCTGTCCCGGGGCACCTTCGCCGAGTACGTCGCCGCGCCCGTCCGCACGCTGGCCCGCAAGCCGCGCAACCTGTCCTTCGAGGAGGCCGCCGGACTCCCGCTGGCCGGGCTCACCGCCTACCAGGTGCTCGTCGGGGCGCTGGAGATCGAGCGTGGCGAGACCGTGCTGGTGCACGCGGCGGCCGGCGGGGTCGGCTCCCTGGCCGTCCAGATCGCCACCCACCTCGGTGCCCGGGTGATCGGCACGGCGAGCGAGCGCAACCACGACCACGTCCGCGGACTCGGCGCCGAGCCCGTGACCTACGGCGAGGGCCTGGCCGAACGGGTGCGCGAACGCGCCCCGGACGGGGTGGACGCGGTCTTCGACACCATCGGCGGCGACACCCTCCAGACCTCCGCCGGCCTGCTCGCTCCCGAGGGCCGCCTGGCGTCGATCGCCGACCCGGAGGTGGTGAGCCACGGCGGCCGCTATTGCTTCGTCCGGCCGGACCCCGAGGACCTGGGGAAACTCGCCGAGCTGGCCGAACAGGGGGTGCTCTCCGTGCACGTCCAGGAGGCGTTCCCGCTGGAGCGGGCGGCGGACGCGTACCGGCTGAACCAGGAGGGCCGTACCCGCGGCAAGATCGTGGTGACGGTGGACCGGGAGACGGAGGAGGACGGCGCCTAGTGCCGTGACCGGAAAGGTTCACCGGTGCGGCATCCTCTGGCAGTGTTCTTGTCGAGTGGCGGACCGTTGATGCTGTGATCGCGTTAGTTCGCCGGGTTGGTCGAACCGCGCATACGCAGGCTTGGCCACCGCGCCTCCAGCGGTCGGACCGGACGTCACCACACATCCAACCGCCGCGACCGCCAACCCGGCGAACCTGTGAGGTCACAGCACTAGACCACCAGCACGGCCGCGCACGCCGCCATCGCCACCGCGCACAGGACCGCCGCCGTCGCCTGGCGGGGGGCGAGCGGGGGTGGTGGGGTGCCGGAGGACAGGGCCCGGATGCGGTGGTGGGCGACCCGGAGGAAGCCCAGCCACAGCGCACAGCACACCGCGCACACGATGATCGCGATGGCCGACCCGCCGTGCAGCGCCGTCTTCACGGCGAGTACGGCGGCCACGGCGGCGGACAGGGTCGTGCGGCGCCAGGCCAGCCGGGTGCGCTCGGGCTGCAGCCCCGGGTCCCGGCCCGCCGGGCTCACCCCTCCCATCCGAGCAGCACCACGAGGACCATCGCGACGGCCACCACCGCGACGGCCAGGCTCAGCAGCGCCGGGAACCGGGACGTGGGCAGGTCCTCGCCGCGACGCATCGCGCGCTCGCAGCGCACCCAGTGGTTCACCGCACGCAGCGAACACAGCGCACCGGCCCCCAGCAGTGCGAGCGCGAGACCGACCCGCCACGCCCAGCGCAGGTCCGGCAGGAACTGGTCCACCGCGAATCCGCCGCCGATCAGGGCCAGCGCGGTCCGCAGCCAGGCGAGGAAGGTGCGCTCGTTGGCCAGCGAGAACCGGTAGTCGGGCGTGCCACCCTCTTCCCGCACCTGGTCCGGCGCGAACCACAGCCGGATGTTCCTTACGAATCCGCTCACGCCGACGACCCTACCGGCGCCTCACCGGCCGGCCCGGAACGCCCGCAGCCTCTCGTACGCGGCCAGCCCGTCCGGCACCCACTCCCACTCCCCGAGCCTCTCTCGGACCTCCTCCTCGGGCAGGAAGCCGTACCACTGGACCTCCTCCGCCTGGGGTCGCACCGGCACCTCGCAGCACACCTCGTACACCGCCGACCACCAGCTGTTCCCGGCGCCGTCGTCGTACAGGAACTTGAAGAGGAAGGCCGGCCGGGGCAGTCCGCTCACACCCAGCTCCTCCTCGGCCTCCCGCAGGGCCGCCTCGTCGTAGGACTCACCCGCCCCGACGACTCCGCCGACGAACATGTCGTACAGGGCGGGGAACACCAGCTTGGTCGCCGTGCGCCGGTGTACGAAGAGCCGGCCGGCCGCGTCCCGGGCCTGGATGAACACGCAGCGGTGGCGCAGCCCGCGGGCGTACGCCTCGCCGCGCGGGTACTGGGCGATGACCTGGTCGTTCTCGTCGACGATGTCGAGGATCTCGTCAGCAGGGTTCATGCCCTCATCCAAGCAGGCACGTCCGGCGCCGGTGATCGGGCAGGCCTGCTCAGCGCCGCTGAAGGTCCCGGGCCAACGGCGCCGGCTCCGCCGCGCCGGACGGCATCGCCGGGTGCAGTCCGAGCACCACGATGCCCGCGACCACGGCCGCGAGCCCGGCCGCCTCCCAGGCCAGCGCCCCGGTGTCCGTGCGCAGCCGGTCACCGAGGAAGCCCACTCCGCACAGGATCCCGGCGAGCGGCTCGGCCGCGGTGAGCGCGGGCAGCGACATGCGCAGGGATGCCGTCTCGAACGCGCTCTGCACCAGGATCAGCCCGGTGACCCCGCACACCAGCACACCGTACGGCTGCCAGCCGGTGAACAGTTCCATGAGGCCGCCCTCGGAGAAGCGTGTGCCGCTCACCCGGGTCAGCGCGTCCTGCACGCCGTACAGCAGCCCGGCGGCGGTGGCCAGCAGCACCGGACCCCAGCTCAGCCGGGAGCGCTTGGCGTACGTCGTGAGCACGAGCGCCACGCCCACCATGGCGCCGATGATCAGCCAGTGCCGCACCGGGTCGCCGACGGCGCTGCCGCCGCGCGGCTCGCCCGCCACGATGAACGCGCTCACGCCTCCCGCGAGCATCAGCAGACCCGCCCAGCCCTGGCGCCCCAGTGGCTGTCCGGTCTGGTGGCGGGAGAGGGCGAGCGCGAACAGCAGATTGGTCGCGAGCAGCGGCTCGACCAGGGAGATCTCCCCCTTGCCGAGAGCGAGCGCGCCGAGCACCATGCCGGCGATCATCAGACCGAGCCCGCCCAGCCAGCGCGGCACCCGCATCAGGTCGAGCAGCAGCCGGGGCGAGAGGAAGTCGTTGAGCGGCGCCCGCTGGGCGGCGTTCTGCTGGAGCACGAACCCGAAACCCAGACAGCAGGCCGCACCCACGGCGAGAAGGAGAACCAGAACGGACACGCTGCGTACCTCGATCATCCGGCCGGACCACCGACGCGTAGTGGCCGACTGTAGCGCTCCCGGGACGGCATCGACCCGGACGGCCCGGAACCGGGCAGTTGACTCGGTCACGTCGCCCGGCCGGTCACAGGGCGGGCCGGGGGTGGCGGCGGGACCGTCCGGCCATCGTCGGACGCCGGGCCGCCCGGCGCCATGGCGTACGCCACAGAAACCCGCCCGGAACCTGGGGCGGGGACCGCCGGCCTGCCCTCCGGTTCCTCAAGTTCCGCGCGCGGTACGGAAGTTGAAGCCATCAACACTCCGGTTCCGCTTGACGTGATCCTTGACTGCGGGTTTGCTGTGAGTGATCGGTCGATGGCAGCCCGAGAAACAGGAAGTCCCGCGGTGCCCCCAATCCCGCCTCTGCTCGGCACCCGCCGGGCCCCCACGGACCCGTCCGGCGACACCGCCCCGGACGACCGCGGCGCCTTCGACGACGCCCTCGACGACGTGGAACTGCGCACCGCCCGGGCCGCGTTGACCCAGGGCCGCCGGCAGGCCGCCCGCTCCCTGCTGCTGCACACCGGCGACGACTGGGACCGCCGCGGCCACCGCCTCACCGTGCTCGCGCGGGAGCCGTACGCCGCCGCCTGGGCACACGACTGGGTGCGGGCCGAGCCCGGGTCCGCCGACGCCGCCGCGCTGTACGCGCTGGCCCTGGTCCAGCGCACCCTGCGCGGCAAGGAGGACCCCGACCGGGCCCGCGAGGCCTGCACCACGGCCGCCGCGCTCGCCCCCGCCGACCCCACCCCCTGGCTCGGCCTGCTCCTGCTCGGCCGCGCCCTCGGCCCGGACCGCGAGGTGCTCGGCGCCTTCGCGGAGCTGTGCCGCCGCCACCCCGAGCACCACCACGCGCACCACCTGCTCATCGCCCGTCTCGCCGAACGGCCCCCGGGGGGCCGCGCCGAGGCCCACGAGGTGTACGACCTCGCCGAGCTGGCCGCCGCGGAGGCCCCCGCCGACTCCCCGCTGGCCGTCCTGCCGGTCGTCGCCTATGCCGAGCGCTACCGGGTCCTCGCCGCCACCGGCCTGGCCCCGGCCGACCCGGCCGCCTCCGGGCACTGGTCCGGCCCCCGGGCCCGCCGGATCCTGCGCGCCGGCTTCGACTGGTGGCTGGAGTGGGAGCACGACGACCACCCCCGCCGCCACCTCGACCTCAACCACCTCGCCTTCGCCCTGTCCTGCGCCGGCCGCCCGGCCGAGGCGGCGGCCCTCTTCCAGCGCATCGGCGAGCACGCCACCCCGGCGCCCTGGTCGTACGCGCACCGCGACCCCCTGGCGGCCTTCCACACGGCCCGCGCCCGCGCGCTCGGGCAGGGAGGGACCCGGCTTGCCGACAGCCCGGCGGGTCACTGAGACAAACGGCTTTCCGGAACGTACGTGACGAGTGACGACGTACGCGAGAAATGGTTACGGAACCCTGACCGGCGACCCGATTCCCTGGCCCCACGAGGCCCCGAGTGCTCGAATGAACACGTGAACCCCGAACCATCCGAGGAGCAGGACGGCCGGCCGATCGGCCGCCGCGTCCTCCTCGGCACCCTCGGCCTGGGCGCGCTCGGCGTGGCCGCCGCGCCCACGCTGCAGCGCGGCCTCGAAGGCTTCCTCGGCACCGTCGCCGGCAAGGACCCCACCGGTCTGACCGGTCTGCTGCCCAACGGCGGCGGCTTCCGCTACTACTCCGTCGCCACCTCCGTCCCGCACAAGGACGCCGCGGACTACCGCCTCACCATCGACGGCCTGGTCGACCACCCGCGCAGCTACACCCTCGCCGAGCTGCGCGCCCTGCCCCAGACCCGGCTGGTCAAGGACGTCCAGTGCGTCACCGGATGGCGCGTCCCGGGCACCCCTTTCCAGGGCGTACGGCTCTCCCATCTGCTGGACGCGGCGGGCGTCCGCTCCTCCGCCAGGGCGCTCCGCTTCACCTGCTTCGACGGCACCTACACCGAGAGCCTCACCCTCGGCCAGGCCCGCCGCCCCGACGTCCTGGCCGCCCTGCGTATGCAGGACAAGGACATCGGCCACGACCACGGCGGCCCGGTCCGCCTCTACGTCGCCCCGATGTACTTCTACAAGTCGGCCAAATGGCTCTCCGGGATCACGGTCACCGACCGGGTGGAACCCGGCTACTGGGAGGACCTCGGTTACGACGTCGACGCCTGGGTCGGCCGCTCGAACGGACGGACCGATGAGCCTACGAGCTGAGACCGCGGCGCCGCCGAGCGCCCGGATCCACCGCTTCGGCCGGGCCGAACGGTGGGTGCACCGCACGACGGCGGCGCTGATGGGCGTGTGCGTGGTGACCGCGGCCGTCCTCTACATCCCGCAGCTGGCGGTCATGGTCGGCCGCCGCGCCCTGGTCGTCCGCGTCCACGAGTGGGCGGGCCTGACGCTGCCGGTGCCGGTCCTGCTGGGCCTGGCCTCCCGCGCCTTCCGCGCCGACCTGGGCTTCCTCAACCGCTTCGGCCCCCACGACCGGCTCTGGCTGCGCGCCGCCCTCCGCCGCGACAAGCGGCACACCGCGCGCCCGGCCGGCAAGTTCAACGCCGGCCAGAAGCTCTACGCGGCCTGGATCGCGGGGGCGGCGCTGGTCATGCTCGGCACCGGCCTGATGATGTGGTTCACCCACCTCGCGCCGCTGATGTGGCGCACCTCGGCGACCTTCGTCCACGACTGGCTGGCCCTGACGATCGGTGTGGTCCTCGCGGGCCACGTCGGCATGGCCCTGGGCGACCCGGAGGCGAGAAGAGGGCTGCGGACCGGGACGGTGAGCGAGGAGTGGGCGCGGCGGGAGCACCCGCTATGGCGTCCCTGACCGCCTCCCCGGTTTCCGCCCCCTCCTCGGCCGGCTCCGGGAAGGCGCTGGGGAGGTCGGTACCCAGGGCTCGGTGCCGGTCGGAGCCGGTGAACTCCGGCAGCGGGGCGCGCAGTGCATGCCCGCGCGGTTGAGGAGGATGTCGAGTGGGGCCGCGGAGGGGAGCCGTCATCGCCGTACCGCTCCTAGAGCACGAGGGACAACAGCAGGACCAGGCCACCGGCGACCACCGAGATGATCGTCTCCATCACCGACCAGGTCTTGACGGTCTGTCCGACGGTGAGCCCGAAGTACTCCTTCACCAGCCAGAATCCGGCGTCGTTGACATGGCTGAAGAAGAGTGACCCGGCGCCGATGGCGAGGACGAGCAGGGCGGTATGGGTGGTCGACATGTCGGCCGCGAGCGGTGCCACCAGGCCCGCCGCCGAGACCGTCGCCACCGTCGCCGAGCCGGTCGCCAGCCGGATCGCCACCGCGATCAGCCAGGCCAGCAGCAGCGCCGGTATCGACCAGTCCTTGGAGATGTCCAGGATCATCTGGCCCACACCGGAGTCGATCAGCGTCTGCTTGAAGCCGCCGCCCGCGCCGACGATCAGCAGGATGCCGGCGATGGGCATCAGACCCTTCTCGACGGTCTGCTGCAGGCGCTCCTTGGTGAACCCGGCGGGCCGGCCCAGCGTGAAGAAGCCGACGATCACGGCGGCGAGCAGGGCGATCAGCGGGGAACCGATGACGTCGAAGACCCGCTGGGTCCCGTTCGCCGGGTCGTCGATGACGATGTCCACCAGCGCCTTCGCCAGCATCAGCACCACCGGCAGCAGCACGGTGACCAGCGTCGCGCCGAAGCCCGGACGGCGCTCCAGCTCGTCCGAGGCGCGCTGCGGCAGCATCCGGTCGGGCGCCGGGACGTCCACCCAGCGGGCCGCGACCGTCGAGAACAGCGGACCGGCGATGATCACCGTCGGTACGGCGACCAGGATGCCGAGCGCCAGGGTCACGCCCAGGTTGGCCTTGACCGCGTCGATCGCGACCAGCGGGCCGGGGTGCGGCGGGATCAGGCCGTGCATCACGGACAGACCGGCCAGGGCCGGGATGCCGATGCGCATCAGAGAGTAGTTGCCGCGCTTGGCGACCATCAGCACGACCGGGATCAGCAGCACGATGCCGACCTCGAAGAACAGCGGCAGACCGATCACGGAGGCGATCAGCACCATCGCCCAGGGCATGGCGCGCCCTCCCGCCTTGGCGAGGATCGTGTCGACGATCTGGTCGGCGCCGCCGGAGTCCGCCAGGAGCTTGCCCAGGATCGCCCCGAGCGCGATCAGGACGCCGACGCCGGCCACCGTGGAGCCGAGCCCGGTGGTGAAGCTGGTGATCGCCTTGTCGAGCGGTGCTCCGGCGACCGCGCCGAGCACCAGTGACCCGATGGTCAGGGCCAGGAAGGCATGGAGCCTGAACTTGGTGATGAGCAGGACGATCACGGCGATGCCCACCAGGACGGCGATGCCCAGCTGGGCGTGTCCGGCGGAGGTGATCGGCGCAGGCGCGTCCGCTGCCAGCATCTCGACGCTGAGTCTGGTCACGGGGGTTCCCTTGTGATGACGGGGGGACGGGGGTGAGGTGCTACTCGGATGCGACGGGAAGCGCGTCCAGCGCCTGCGCGGCGCGTTCGGTGATCTCCTGGGGGCTGCCGTCGACGTCGACGGCGACGCCTGCCTCGTCCGGCTCCAGGGGCTGCAGCGTTGCGAACTGGGAGTCCAGCAGCGCGGTCGGCATGAAATGCCCCTGCCGCTGCGTCATCCGGTCCTCGATCAGCTTCCGGTCGCCCGTGAGATGCACGAACACGATCCCGGGGGCGACGGCCCTGAGCCGGTCGCGGTACGACCGCTTCAGCGCCGAGCTGCTGACCACCCCGCCGAGCCCGGCCCGCCCGTGCGCCCAGTGCCCGATGGCGTCAAGCCACGGCCACCGGTCGCTGTCGTCGAGCGGGGTCCCGGCCGACATCTTGTCGATGTTGGCCCTCGGGTGGAAGTCGTCGCCCTCGGCGTACGGGACGCCCAGCCGCGCGGCGAGCAGGGGACCGATCGTGGTCTTGCCCGTCCCGGCGACGCCCATCACGACGACGACCTGGGGGGTACGCATGACTGCCTCGCTGTCTTCCTCGGCATCCGACGCCACATCGGCGTCACCACACTGAAACCCATTAGATAGGACTAATTCAAGAGGCCGTGACATTTAAGTCTGACCTTTTGGCACTGTGATCCAGGCCGTACGCTGAGTGCATGAGCACACCGGGCCGGGGGCTGCACGGCCGCGTACTGGACACCCTCGGCCCCGCGATCACGGCGGGCGAGTACCCGCCCGGCAGCGTCCTGCGAACGGACGAACTCGCCCAGCACTTCGAGGTGTCACGGTCCGTGATGCGCGAGGCGGTCCGCGTCCTGGAATCCATGCACCTGGTCGAGTCCCGCCGCCGCGTGGGCGTGACGGTGCGCCCCAAGGCCGAGTGGAACGTCTACGACCCGCAGGTCATCCGCTGGCGCCTCGCGGGCGCCGACCGCCCGCACCAACTGCGCTCCCTGACCGTGCTGCGGTCCGCGATCGAACCGGTCGCGGCGGGCCTCGCCGCGAAGAACGCCAGCGCGGAGCAGTGCGCCGAACTCACCGAGTGCGCGCTCGGCATGGTGGCCAACTCGCGCGGCCACAGACTAAAGGCGTACCTGATCCACGACGTCGCCTTCCACCGGGTCGTCCTCACCGCCTCGGGCAACGAGATGTTCGCCCGTCTCGGTGACGTCGTCGCGGAGGTCCTGGCCGGCCGCACCCACCACGAGGTCATGTTCGAGGACCCCGACCCGGCGGCCGTCACCCTGCACGTACAGGTGGCCGAAGCGGTCCGCGCGGGCGACGCGGCCCGCGCGGAGGAACTGACCAGGGAGATCACCGTGGGCGCCCTCCACGAGCTGGACATCCTGGCGCCCTAGCCCGCGTCACCCGCCTCTTCGGGAAAGTCCCCGTCCACGTACACCCACGCCCCGTCCACCCGCTCGAACCGGCTCCGCTCGAGCAGCGAACCGCCCTGGTAGGAGGCCCGGAAGGTCACCGTCCCCGTGGCGTGGAAGGCGGACCCGCCGGTGGTGCCGAGGATCTCCAGACCGGTCCACCGCATCCGGGGATCGAGGTCCAGCCGCTCCGGCCGGGTCCGGCGATGCCACGTCCGCAGCAGATACCCCGCCTCCCCCTTCACGAACGCGGTGTACCGCGAGCGCATGAGCAGCTCGGCGGTCGGCGCGCTCGCGGATCCCGCGTGGAAACGGCCGCAGCAGGCGTCGTAGGGCCGGGGGAGTCCGCAGGGGCAGGTGCGCGTGGTCATGGCCCTCATTCTGCCCGCAGCAGGGGAGGCGCCCACCGCCGGCCGGGTGCACAGTGGAAGGGCCGAACGACGTGCCCCGACGGGCTCGTGGCGCAGGGAGGAGAGACGGACGATGACCCGACCCGTGAGCAGCCGTCCTCCGGCCGTCAAGGAGTGGCGGCTGAACCTGTACCTCTCCGAGCACGACCCGGACACCACGGCCCGGATCGTCCTCGACACCGGCGACAACGTCCTGGAGAGCCACGCGGAGGCCCGCCGGAACCCCTACGACCCGGCGATGCCGGACATCGGCGACGAACTCGCCGCCGGACGCGCCCTCATCGCCATGGGCCGCATGCTGCTGCGCGCCGCCGACGGAGACATGAAGGCGACGGGGGCCGCCGAGACGGAGGGCCCGGCGCCCCTGTGGCTGACCCGGGAGTGAAGGAGCCCCACCGTGCACTTCAGGAACCGCCTCGAAGCGGGACGGCGGCTGGGTGCTCGCCTGGAGTACCTCAGGGGCCAGGACCTGGTGGTGCTCGGGCTGCCGCGGGGAGGGGTGCCCGTCGCCGCGGCGGTCGCCGAGGCGCTCGACGCACCGCTGGACGTGTGCCTGGTCCGCAAACTCGGCGTGCCGTACCAGCCGGAGCTGGGAATGGGGGCGATCGGTGAGGACGGCGTGCGCGTGATCAACCAGGAGGTGCTGAGGGGGACCGGGGTCTCGGCGGCGGACCTCGCACGGGTCGAGGAAGCCGAGCGCCGGGTGCTTCACGAGCGGGCCGCGCGCTACCGGCGTGAGGCATCCCCCGTCTCCGTCGCCGGCCGGACCGCTGTGGTGGTGGACGACGGAGTGGCCACCGGCTCCACCGCGCGGGTCGCCTGCCGGATCGCCCGGGAACGGGGCGCGGCCCGCGTCGTGCTGGCGGTCCCCGTGGCCCCGCGCGACTTCACCCGCCGGCTGGGCGTGGACGCCGACGAACTGGTCTGCCTGGACACCCCGTGGGACTTCGCCGCCGTCGGCCAGTTCTACGCCGACTTCACCCAGGTCGACGACGAGGAGGTCACCGCCTGTCTGCGCCGGGCCACAGGCCGCCGCCTGCGCGCGGCGGGCGCCGGAGCCACCGACCGGGAGGTGACGGTGACGGCCGGCGCCGTGCGGCTGGGCGGGCGGCTCACCGTGCCCGACGGCGCCACCGGCGTCGTGGCCTTCGCCCACGGCAGCGGCAGCAGCCGGCACAGCCCGCGCAACCGGTTCGTGGCCGAGGGACTGCGCCGGGCCGGGCTCGCCACCCTGCTGTTCGATCTGCTCACCGACGAGGAGGAGCACGACCGGGGCAACGTGTTCGACATCGGACTGCTGGCCGGCCGGCTGCTGGACGCCACCCGCTGGCTGCGCGAGGAACCCGGCGTCGAGGGGCTCGCCATCGGCTGGTTCGGCGCCAGCACCGGCGCGGCCGCCGCCCTGTGGGCCGCCGCCGAACCCTCCGCACCACCCGCCGCGGTCGTCTCCCGCGGTGGGCGGCCCGATCTCGCCGGACCACGGCTTGCCGCGGTGACGGCGCCCACCCTGCTCGTCGTCGGCGGTGCCGATCCACTGGTGCTCGAACTCAACCGGGACGCCCAGGCACAACTGCGGTGCGAGAACCGGCTCGAGGTGGTCCCCCGCGCCACCCACCTCTTCGAGGAGCCAGGAACGCTGGAGAGGGTGACCGAGTTGGCTCGCGACTGGTTCACGGACCACATGGCACCCGCGCCCGTATGACGCGGCAGCCATGCGCGAGGAAACCGTCACCCTGTTCCTCGCGGGTGACGTCATGCTCGGGCGGGGCGTCGACCAGATCCTCCCGCACCCCGGCGATCCGGTCCTGCGGGAGGACCACGTGCGCGACGCCCGGTACTACGTCGCCCTGGCGGAGGCCGCGAACGGCCCGATACCCCGGCCCGTGGACCACGCGTGGCCCTGGGGTGAGGCGCTGCCCGTCCTGGAACGTGCCGCGCCGGACGCGCGGGTGATCAACCTGGAGACCGCCGTCACCCGGGACGGCGACTTCGCGCCCGGCAAGGGCGTCCACTACCGGATGCACCCGGCCAACCTGCCCTGCCTCGCCGCGGCCCGCCCGGATGTCTGCGTCCTCGCCAACAACCACGTGCTCGACTTCGGGCCGTCCGGCCTCGAGGAGACGCTGGAGTCCCTCGCGGCGGCCGGGCTGCGCGCCGCCGGGGCGGGCCCGGACGCGGTCGCGGCCTGGCGCCCGGCGATCGTTCCGCTGCGGCCGGGCGGACGCGTCCTGGTCTTCTCCTTCGGGATGCCGTCCAGTGGGATCCCGCACGGCTGGGCCGCGACCGCCGATCGGCCCGGCGTGGCCCTCGTCACCGCACCCACCGTGGCCGCCGCCACGGAGTTCGCCGGCCGCCTGCGGCAGGTCGAGCGGCCCGGCGACATCGTCGTCGCGTCCGTCCACTGGGGCCCCAACTGGGGCTACGCCGTCTCCCGCGCCGAGATCCGCTTCGCCCACGCGCTCGTCGACGCGGGCGCCGACGTCGTCCACGGGCACTCCTCGCACCATCCGCGCCCCCTGGAGGTGTACCGGGGCAGGCTCGTCCTGTACGGCAGCGGCGACCTCGTCGACGACTACGAGGGCATCGGCGGCTACGAGCGCTACCGCGACGACCTGCGGCTGCTGTATTTGGTGTCGGCCGAGCCCGGCACCGGCCGGCTGACCGGTCTGCGGATGGTGCCCCTCCGGGCGCGCCGCCTGCGCTTGGAGCACGCCTCGGCCGAGGACACCGCCTGGCTGCGCACGGTCCTCGACAGGTATGCCCGCGACCTCGGCACCCGGGTCGAGCACGGGGACGGCGGCACACTCACGGTAAGGCCCCTGCGCGCGGGCGCGCCGCGCTGAGGCCAGGGTTCAGCGCCGCCCGCTCTTGCGCAGGAACCGGCGCAGCCGCGGCAGCGGCCAGGTGTTGATCACGTCGTCCCGGGTGAGCCAGCCGCGCTGCGCGGTGCCGACGCCGTAACGCAGCTGCGCGAGGTGCGGGACGGAGTGGGCGTCGGAGTCCACGGCGAACCTCACCCCGTACGCCTTGGCGCGCAGGATGTCCTCGTCGCACAGGTCCAGCCGGTCCGGCTGGGCGTTGACCTCCAGCGCGGTGCCGGTGCGCGCGCAGGCCGCGAACACCTCCTCCCAGTCGGCGTCGACCCCCGGCCGTTTGCCGATCAGCCGGGTCGTCGGATGCCCGATGATGTTGACGTACGGGTTCTCGCAGGCGCGCACCAGCCGCCCGGTCATGGCCGCGCGGTCCTGGTCGAAGTGGGAGTGCAGCGAGGCCACGCACAGATCGAAACCGGCCAGGAACTCCTCCGGCCAGTCCACCTCGCCGTCCGGACCGATGTTCAGCTCCGTGCCGTGCAGCAGCCGCATCCGGTGATGGGTGCCGTCCAGTGCGCGCAGCCGCTCCCGCTGGGCGAGGATCTTCTCCTCCGTCATGCGCTGCATGTACAGGTTGGGGGCGTGGTCGGTGACCGCGTAGTAGGCGTGACCGCGCTCGGCGGCGGCCTCCACCATCGCCTCCAGCGGGGCGAGCCCGTCCGTGAGGTCGGTGTGGGTGTGCAGGTCGCCGCGGATGTCCCGCTCCGTCACCAGCTCGGGCAGCTCACCGTGCAGGGCCGCCTCGATCTCCCCGCGGTCCTCCCGCAGCGTCGGCGGGATCCACGGCAGCCCCAGCCGGGCGTACACCTCCTCCTCGGTGCGGGACGCGACCGACTCCCCGCTCTCGATGTCGAACAGGCCGTATTCGGACAGCTTCAGCCCCTGGTGCACGGCGATGGTGCGGGTGCGGATGTTGTGCGCCTTGGAACCGGTGAAGTACTGCATGCCGGCCCCCCACGACTCCGCCGGCAGCACCCGCAGGTCGACCTGGAGCCCCTCGGCCGTGCGCACCGATGTCTTCTTCGTGCCCCGCGCGACGACCTCGGCGGTGACCGGCAGCGCGCACAGCGCCTCCATGAACGGCGCCGACCGCTCCGCAGCGACCAGGACGTCGAGATCCCCGACCGTCTCCCGCATCCGGCGCAGGGAGCCGGCGTAGGCGCAGCGCTCGCAGCCCGCCACCCCGGACAGCGCGGCGACGATCTCCTCGGCCGTGTCCAGCGCCGGCGGCAGCGGCACCCGGGCGCCCGCCCGCTGCAGCAGCTCGATGCCGTGCCGGATGTTCTCCTGCGTCTTCTCGCCGAAGCCCTTCAGGTCGGCCAGCGCGTCCGCCTCGATGGCCGCGGCCAGCTCGTTCACCGACGAGATGTGCAGATCCTCGTAGAGCCGCAGCGCCTTCTTGGGACCCAGGGTGGGGATCGTGATCAGCTCCCGCACCCCGGCGGGGATCGCGGCCCTGCGCTCCTCGACCACCGCCATCTTCCCGGTGCGCAGGTACTCGACCACCTTCTCGGCGATCGACCGGCCCACGTTCGGGATCTCCCTGAGCCCGTCGGCGTCCATCCGCGAGATGTCGGCGGGGTGGCCGCCGATGGCACGCGCCGCCTTCTCGTAGGCGCGCGCCTTGAACGCGTCGCCTCCCGTGATCGCCACGAGGTCGGCGTACTCCCGCAGGAGCGCCTCGACCTCCTCGTTGCGCCGGGCCATCCCTCAAGTCTAGGAAGGCCCGGTCGCCGGGGCATGCAAAAGGCCCCCGCAGAGCAGGGGCCTCGCTGGTGTCCGAGGGGGGACTTGAACCCCCACGCCCGATAAAGGGCACTAGCACCTCAAGCTAGCGCGTCTGCCATTCCGCCACCCGGACAAGGTGTCTGTCGTGCGAACTTTCCCTTCGGTGGGGTTTCGCTCGCGGCGACGAAGGAAACATTACCAGGCTTTCGGGGGTGGCTGATCACCCCCCGTCCCCGGGGCCGGTCGGGCGTGAACGGCGTGTGACGGGCCGTCGCCGGTCTTGGGCCGGGGCGCGGGTGGAGAGAGGATGAGGAGACCACGGCAGGACGGCTCCGGCACGACGGCGGGCGGGACGGCCGGCGGACAGCCGGCAGGGACAGCGGGAGGAAGCAGCGTGAGCGAGACGGACACGACCAGGAGCGTCACCGGCGAGGCCGAGGTCGTGGACCTCTGCCGCGAGCTGATCCGGTTCGACACCAGCAACTACGGCGACCACTCCGGGCCCGGTGAGCGCAAGGCCGCCGAGTGGGTCGCCGAGAAGCTCGCCGAGGTCGGGCTGGAGCCGGAGATCTTCGAGTCGCACCCGGGCCGCGCCTCGACGGTGGCCCGCATCGAGGGTGAGGACCCGTCCCGGCCCGCGCTGCTGATCCACGGCCACCTCGACGTCGTACCGGCCAACGCCGACGACTGGACCCACCACCCGTTCTCCGGTGAGGTCACCGACGGGTGCGTGTGGGGGCGCGGGGCCGTCGACATGAAGGACATGGACGCCATGACCCTCGCGGTCGTGCGCGACCGGCTGCGCAGCGGGCGCCGGCCTCCGCGGGACATCGTGGTCGCCTTCCTCGCGGACGAGGAGGCGGGCGGCACGTACGGTGCCCGCTACCTGGTCGACAACCACCCCGAGCTGTTCGAGGGCGTCACCGAGGCGATCAGCGAGGTGGGCGGCTTCTCCTTCACCGTGAACGAGCAGCGGCGGCTCTACCTGATCCAGACGGCCGAGAAGGGCATGCACTGGATGAAGCTGACCGTGGCCGGCACCGCCGGGCACGGGTCGATGATCCACCGCGACAACGCCATCACCGAGCTGTCGGAGGCCGTCGCCCGGGTCGGCCGGCACAGGTTCCCGGTGCGGGTCACCAAGACCACGCGGGCCTTCCTCGACGAGCTGGGCGACGCGCTCGGCACCGAGCTGGACCCGGAGGACATGGAGTCCACCCTCGCCAAGCTCGGGGGCATCGCCAAGCTGATCGGCGCGACCCTCGGCAACACCGCCAACCCCACCCAGCTGAACGCCGGGTACAAGGTCAACGTAATCCCGGGCGAGGCCACCGCGCACATCGACGGACGGTTCCTGCCGGGCCACGAGGAGGAGTTCCTCGGCGACCTCGACCGGCTGCTCGGGCCGAACGTCCGCCGCGAGGACGTGCACGCCGACAAGGCGCTGGAGACCAGCTTCGACGGGGCGCTGGTGGAGGCCATGCAGTCCGCGCTGCTGGCCGAGGACCCCACCGCCAAGGCGATCCCGTACATGCTCTCCGGTGGCACCGACGCCAAGTCCTTCGACGACCTCGGCATCCGCGGCTTCGGCTTCGCGCCGCTGAAACTGCCGCCGGAGCTGGACTTCGCGGGCATGTTCCACGGCGTGGACGAGCGGGTGCCGGTGGACGGGCTGCAGTTCGGTGTGCGGGTGCTCGACCGCTTCATCGACGCGTCGTGAGGCCCTGCCCTCAGGTAATCGGGCAGCCGTACGAGATCGACTGAGAAGGGTGAATGCGACGATAGGTTCGTAGCTTCATTAGTTCCTCCTCGTTACAGGTGATGTGACCCCGCACCTTGGGGTCGCATTGCCAATGAGGAGGAATAATGATCAAGAAGGTCGTCGCGGCTGCGGCTGTCACTGGTGGGCTGGTTCTCGCGGGCGCGGGCCTGGCCGTCGCCGACTCCGGTGCGCAGGGTGCCGCCGTGCAGTCCCCGGGCGTCGTCTCCGGCAACGTCATCCAGGTGCCCGTGCACGTCCCGGTGAACGCCTGCGGCAACACGGTCACCGTGATCGGGCTCCTGAACCCCACCTTCGACAACTCCTGCGCCAACCAGTGACGTCGGCTGTCTGAGGGGGCGTCTTTTTACCAGCCGTCGGCCGCGGAGCGCGCGCCATTCGCTCCGAGGCCGACCGGCCTTTTCGACACCGGTCCCTTTCCCGGACCGGTCGTTCTTCTGGGAAATCGAAGGCAGGGGGGAACTCAGCATGCGACAGGGCACCCGCAAGGGTCTGATGACCATGGCCGCAGCGACCGGTGTGATCGCCGCCGCGAGCGGCTACGCCTACGCCGACTCGGGCGCGCACGGCACCGCCGCCGGCTCGCCCGGCGTACTGTCCGGCAACACGGTGCAGGCTCCGGTGCACGCGCCGGTGAATGTCTGCGGCAACACGGTGAACGTCGTCGGGCTCCTCAACCCGTCGGCGGGCAACACCTGCGCCGGCCACGCCGGCTCCGGCGGCTCGCACGCGGACGGTCACACCGGCGCATCGCCGGGCGTCGGCTCCGGCAACACGGTGCAGGCTCCGGTGCACGCGCCGGTCAATGTCTGCGGCAACACGGTGAACGTCGTCGGGCTCCTCAACCCGTCGGCGGGCAACACCTGCGCCGGCCACGCCGGCTCCGGCGGCTCGCACGCGGACGGTCACACCGGCGCATCGCCGGGCGTCGGCTCCGGCAACACCGTTCAGGTGCCGATCGACGTCCCGGTGAACGTCTGCGGCAACAGCGTGAACGTCATCGGCGCCGGGAACGCCACCGCGGGCAACGACTGCGCCGCCGGCGGCGGGCACCACACCCAGCCGCCGGGCGACGGACAGGGCAACCCGCCCGGGAAGCCGGGCCAGCCAGGGCATCCGGGACAGCCCGGTCACCCGGGCCAGCCCGGCACGCCGCACCACCCGGGCCGGCCGGGCCACCCCGGCACGGGCACCCCGCCCGCCAAGGGCGGCCCCACGTCCCACGGTTCGTCCCAGGTCAAGGCGCAGGGCGGCAGCTCGGCCGGGTCCCTGACCACCGACCAGCTCGCGCACACGGGCAGCGATGTGCCGCTGGGCCTCGCGCTGCCGGTCGGCGCGGGCGCACTGCTCGCGGGCACGATGCTCTACCGCAAGGCGCGGGCCGCGGCGTAACGGCGACGCCGGTCACGAAGGCGGTACGGCCCCGGCAACAGGGCTGTACCGCCCGGCACAACGGAGCGGGCCCCGCCATGCCGGCGGGGCCCGCTCCGTTCATGTGTCCTGCCTCACCATGTGGCACGCACCTGGCGGATGATCCGCCGGCGCAACCGCACCCTGCGGCTGCCATCGCGCAGCAGGCTCAGTCGGTCCAACTCCCAGTGTCCGTACTCGGCATGGTCCGTGAGTAGACGTGTGGCCTCCTTGCGGGACACCCCACGAGGCACGTACACGTCGACGAATTCGTATTCCGGCATCGCATCTATTGTGCGGGCTGGTGCCCGGTACGGATAGCGTCTGCACTATGTCTGATGCTGCGCAGCCCACCGCTGCCGAGGTACGCGCCGCCGCCGAGGCGATCAAGACCGCGCTCGACCGTCATCTGGCGGCGGTCGAACGCAGGTCGGGGGAGGACGACCCGGCCGTGTCCGAGGCGTTCAACCAGCTGGCCGCGGCCGCCGAGGCGTACGACGAGCTGCTCTACGACCGCTACGACGAGGTCACCCCCTTCGAGATCCCGGGTGCGGAGGACACGCTGCCGCCGTACGCGGGCCCCGAGGAACCGAACGCGATCAGCGTGCTGATCCGCCGCGACTACACCGTGGCGGAACCCCAGCGGCTGCTGGCGCAGGCCCAGCGGGTCGAGGCGGCGGAGTACGAGGAGGCCGGCGGCGGTGACGACGGTGCCGCCGGTACGGTCCCCGGGGCGCTGGCCACCCTCTTCGGCGAGTTCGAACCGGACGAGATCGCCTCGCGGCACAAGGAGTTCGGCCTGGAGGAGGGCGACTCCACGCTCTGGGTCACCGCGGCGGACGAGACTCCCGAGGCCGGGGAGTGGCTGGACGCGCCGTTCGAGCACATCGACCCGCAGCAGGTCGTGTGCCGGTTCGACGTCAGCGCCGTTTTCGACGACGAGGACGAGTCCGACGAGGAGGACGATCTCGAGTTCGTCGAGGACGAGGACTCGGAGCCGCTGGACACCGAGAAGTGAGGCGGGGCCCCGGGTGCCGTGGGCACCCGGGGCCGGTACGGCCACCGCCGTCTTCCGCTGCGGTGACTGATCGCCCCCGCGGCGGTGACAGGGAGCCGCCGCCGGTGGGCACGGCGGCGGTGAGCGGTGAGTGGGTGCTGGTCAGCCCGCCGTCGGCACCTGGGCGCGCAGCAGCGTCTGGAGCCGGGTGGTGCGGGACTTGGCCGGGGTCTCCGCGACCGCCTTCGGCAGGGCCTGTTCCACCCCGTGGACCACGGACAGATGCCTTTCCGCCCGGCCGAACGCCGTATACACCCAGGGCCTGCTGAGCGCCTGCGCGGCGTCGCCGGGCAGCACCACGACCGCCGCCGGCCAGCGGGCGCCCACCGCCTGGTGCGCGGTCAGTGCCCAGCCGTGCCGTACGTGGCTCTCCACCCGCTCCCGCGGCACGACGACGGCAACGCCCGCGCACGCCAGGTGCAGCCCGTCGGCGTCGGCCTGCACCACCACACCCGGCACCGAACGGCCGGGCGCGGGGGAGTAGACGATCCGGTCGCCCGGGTCGAAGCCGCCGAAGCGGCCCGGGCCGGGATTGAGACGTTCCTTCAGGGCGGAGTTGAGGGCGCGGGTGCCCGCGGCGCCGCCGTGCCCCGGGGTGATCACCACGGTCTGCCCGGCAGGGACGCCGATCGCCCGCGGAACCGAGTCCGCGACCAGCTGCACCGTCCGGTGCACGGCCTCGCCCGCGTCCCGCACCGGGACGATGACGACCTCCTTGCCCGGCGCGTCCACCTGGTTCAGCTCACCGACGCCGACACCGGAGACCAGCTCGCCGACCGGACCGGGGTCGGGGACCCGGGAGGCGATCTGGGGGCAGGCGCGGGCGGCGAGGAGATCCGCGAAGACCCGGCCGGGTCCGGCCGACCACAGCACCGCGGGGTCGCCGCTGAGCACCAGCCGGGCGCCGTCGGGCAGCGACTCCACCAGCATCGCGGCGACCTCCACGTCCAGCTGGGGTGCGTCCAGAACGATCAGCAGGTCGAGTTGCAGCGCGCCGTCCGTGTCCCGGCCGGGGCCCTCGGCGCCGGACAGGAGACCGGCGACCGTGCCCACGCTCTGCTCCGCCGGCTCCCTGCCCAGCAGCGCCGCGAGGCGGTGGCGGCCGTCGGGCGTGTGGCAGGCGGCGAAGACCCGCAGACCCGCGGCGCCGGCGGCATCGAGCAGCGCGGCCGGCTCGGCGCGGGCCGCCTCTCCGCCGGTGTGCAGCACCAGGCCGTGCCCGGCGACCGCGCGGACCAGCTCGGCCGCGCCGCCGGACACCCCGGAGGCGGCTGCCTCCCAGGCCTGCTCGGCGTCCGTGGACAGCGAGTTGACCAGCCGGGCCAGGCCGTCGGCGAGGCTCTCCTCCGCCAGCGCGTACCGCTCCAGGCCGACGAGGACCCGGACCGGCCGCTCAACGTCGCCGTCTTCGGCGTCCTCTTCCTGGGGGGCCGGGGCACCGGGCTCGTCCAGCGCGTCCTGGAACATCAGGGCCTCGCCCTCCGCGAGCGTGCTCTGCACCGCCGCGTCCGGGTCGGGTACGACGTGCCGGCCCAGTGCCGCGATGAGCGTGGGCAGGTCCAGTGCGGTGTGGCCCGCCACGGCGGCCTGCTCCAGCAGCCAGACGGTCATCGCGCGGCCCCGCCGCTCGTCGTCCGGGCCGCAGGCGGCGCCGAGCAGCGCCCGCGCGAAGCCGTCGGCCTGCTCGGGCCGTACCCCGCCGACGCGGAGCAGCCGCCACGGGTCCTCCCGGAGCGCGCTGCCCGCGCCCTCGCCCAGAGCCTCGGCCACCCGTGGGGCCAGCGCGTCGGGCGCGCCGCCCTCGGCCAGCACCCGGCGCACGGCCTCCACGGCCTCCGGGGCGGGCGCGCCGGGGACGACGGAGGCAGGGGCCGGCTGCGGCCGGCGCACGGGCTCCGGCGCCGGGCGGCGCGGGGCCGGGGCGGGCTCGGCGAACACCGTGGCCACCGGCTTCTCGCCGCTCTCCACCGCCCGTACCGCGGCGAGCAGGTCGGCCGCCTTGCCGCTGAGCTTGGTGCCGCTCTCGACCGGGCCCTTCTTCTCGGCCTTGCGTCGCTCGATCCGCTCCCGCTCCACCTGCTGCGCGGCCAACTCGGCCTCCGCCTCGGACAACTCGGCCGCGGCGGCACCGGCACCGGCAGAGACACTCTCCGCGCTCTTTCCGCCGCCCGTGCCGCTCGCGTCCTCCGCGCCGTCCGCGTTCTCCGTAGTGTCCCGCTCGCCGGCATCGCCGGCGGTGTCCTCGGCCCTCTCAGCCGCTTCGGTGCTCTCGGTCGCCTCGGTCGCCTCGGTCGCCTCGGTCGCCTCGGTCGCCTCGGCGTCGTCCGCCGTACCGCCGCCGTCCGCACGGCTCTCCCCGGGCTCGGCTTCCCGACCCCCGGCCTCCGGGATGTCCGGCGTCCCCGGCCCGGCTTCCTCCGTGGTCTCCGGCTCCGTGCTCACAGCGTGCTCCAGTCGTGATCGGGATAGCGGTGCACGGGCGCCGACACATCGTCCAGCGCCCGGCAGATCTCGTCAGGAAGACTAAGGGCCTCCACTGACAATGCCGCCGTGAGCTGCTGCGCGTTGCGCGCGCCGACGATCGGCGCGGCCACGCCCGGCCGGTCCCGGACCCAGGCGAGGGCCACCTGCAGCGGGGTGACCGCGAGCCCGTCGGCGGCCGTCGTCACCGCGTCCACGATGCGCGTCGCCGTGTCGTCCAGGTACGGCTCGACGAACGGCGCCAGGTGCTCGGAGGCGCCGCGCGAGTCCTGGGGAGTGGTGTGCCGGTACTTGCCGGTCAGCACGCCCCGGCCGAGCGGGGAGGAGGGCAGCAGACCGATCCCCAGGTCGAGCGCGGCGGGCAGCACCTCGCGCTCCACGCCCCGCTGGAGCAGCGAGTACTCCATCTGGGTGCTGGCCAGCCGGGTGCGGGTGCCCGGCGCCGCGAGCTGCCAGGTGGCCGCCTTGGCGAGCTGCCAGCCGCAGAAGTTGGCGACGCCGGCGTAGCGGGCCCGGCCACTGCTGACCGCCAGGTCGAGGGCCTGGAGCGTCTCCTCGAGCGGGGTCTGGGGGTCGAAGGCGTGGATGTGCCACAGGTCGACATAGTCCGTGCCCAGCCGGGCGAGGGAGGCGTCGAGCGCGGCGAGCAGATGGCCGCGGGAGCCGTCGAAGCGGCGGTCGGGGTCGGGGACGCTGCCCGCCTTGGTGGAGATCACCAGGTCCCGGCGCGGCACCAACCCCTCTATGAGCTGTCCGAGCAGGTACTCCGCCTCTCCGTCGCCGTACACGTCGGCGGTGTCGACGAGGGTGCCGCCGACCTCCCAGAACGCCTTCAGCATGTCCGCGGCGTCGTGCTCGTCGGTGTCCCGGCCCCAGGTGAGGGTGCCGAGTCCGATGCGGGACACGCGCAGGCCGGTGCGGCCGAGATGCCTCTGCTCCATGCCCGCGAGATTACTGGCCAGAACTGCTGCCGTGGGTTGCCTGTGGATAACTTGTCCGGCCCGCCCCGGAGAACTCGTCAGGCCTGCTCCGGAGGGCTCCTCAGGCCTGCACCGGACGGCTCGGCAGGCCTGTTCAGGACGTGTGATCCCGCCCCCTGTCCCGGCCGCGCCCTGCCCCCGGCCCGTGCCCCCGCGCTAAGGTCTCCGCCACAGGAGCGTTACTCACGGGTAAGGGGAATCGGCCATGCAGCTCGGTATCAACCTCGGCTACTGGGGTGCCGGAATGGACGGGGACAATCTGGCCGTGGCACAGGAGGCCGAGCGGCTGGGTTACTCCGTGTGCTGGGCCGCCGAGGCGTACGGCTCCGACGCGGCCACGGTGCTCAGCTGGGTCGCCGCACAGACCGAGCGCATCGACGTCGGCTCGGCCATCTTCCAGATCCCGGCCCGGCAGCCGGCGATGACCGCGATGACGGCGGCGACGTTGGACTCCCTGTCCGGCGGCCGGTTCCGGCTCGGCCTCGGCGTCTCCGGGCCGCAGGTCTCCGAGGGCTGGTACGGCGTCAAGTTCGACAAACCGCTGGCCCGCACGCGCGAGTACGTGGAGATCGTCCGCAGGGCGATGACCCGGGAGCGGCTGACGTACGAGGGCCGGCACTGGACGCTGCCGCTGCCCGGCGGCCCGGGCAAGCCGATCAAGCTGACCGTGCACCCGCAGCGCGAGCACATCCCGCTGTACATCGCCGCGATCGGCCCGAAGAACCTGGAGCAGACCGGTGAGATCGCCGACGGCGCGCTGCTGATCTTCCCCGCCGCCGACCACCTCGAGGACACCACTCTGAAGTACCTGCGCGCGGGCCGGGAGAAGGCGGGCAAGACCCTCGACGGCTTCGACGTGTGCCCCACCCTGCCGATCGCCGTCGGCGACGACGAGGACGTGGCCCGCCTCGCGGACACCTTCCGCCCCTACACCGCGCTGTACGTCGGTGGAATGGGCAGCGCCAAGCAGAACTTCTACAACCAGCTCGCGCAGCGCATGGGGTACGAGAAGGAGGCCGCCGAGATCCAGCAGAAGTACCTGTCCGGGGACAGGCAGGGGGCCGCGGCCGCGATCCCGCAGGACCTCATCGACAAGACCACCCTGCTGGGCTCCATCGACCGCATCGCCGACCGGATGAAGACCTACGCGGCCGCCGGGGTCACCACCCTCAGCCTCGCCCCCGCCGGCTTCACGCTCGACGAGCGGATCGCCTCCCTGCGGGCCGGCAGCGAGGCGCTGGAGCGCGCCGGTCTCGCCTAGTACGGAGGGATTTCCAGCGGCCGTGGTGGGGGCTCGGGGGTCTTCCCCGCCACGGCCGTCACCGGGAACAACGCGCCCGGCGCCGCGCGGTTACGACCCCCGTGGTCCTTCATTCGGCCGAGTGGGCCCGTACTCCTGTTGCAGCTCCTCTCTGTCCGCATTTGACTCGTTCTTTGCGGGATCCTGCAGAGAGGTGTCTGCCATGCTTTCGGCCAAGAGTCTGTTCCAGGAGATCCTCGAGAACGACGAGTCCTTCCGGCTCTTCTGCTCCATCGCCGCCGGCGGCGAGGCCCAGGGCGGCTGGGAGAACGGACGGATCGCCGCGCTGGTCCCGCACAGTGAACGGGCGCTGGCCCCGAAGATCGCCCGTCACGGCGCCGACGAGGACAAGCACGGCCGTATCTTCAACGCCCTGATGAAGAAGCGCGGACTCACCCCCGCCCCCGTCCCGCCCGAGACCGACTACACGATGCTCCTGGAACGGCGCGGCATCGGCCTCGCCCACGACAAGCTCAAGCGGGACGAGCCGCTCACCGAGCGGGACATCATCGTCTACCTCGTGCACAGCCGGGTCACCGAACAGCGCGCCTCCGAGCAGATGAGGCTGCTCCTGAAGCACGTCACCGGCCACCACGAGATCGGCAGGGCCGTCCGCATCATCTCGAACGACGAGGACGACCACCTCGCCTACACGCACGAGGAACTCCTGCGCTTCGCCGCCGCCGGCCACGGCCGGCTGATCCAGCGCACCCTGCGCGAGTGCGCCCTCGCCGAGATCCGCGTCTACCGGGACGTCAGCCTCGCCGTGATGGCCCACATGGGCCGCATTCTCGGCTGGCCGGAGGCCAAGTCCGCCCTGCTCGCGGCAGGCATCCACGCCGTGTACGCCTACGAGCGCCTCGCCGGCTGGCGCCGCATGGCCGCCCTCACCATGCCCGAACGCCGCGACGCCCTGGGCGGGCCCGCGACGACCGCCCCCGAGTACGCCTGAGGCGGGCTCACAGCCAGCCGCGCCGTTTGAACAGGCCGTACAGCAGCATCTCCAAGACGGCCATCACGAGGATCACCGCCGGGTACGACCACTGCCAGTGCAGCTCGGGCATGTGGTCGAAGTTCATGCCGTAGATCCCCGCGATCATCGTGGGGACCGCGGCCATCGCCGCCCACGCGGAGATCTTCCGCATGTCGTCGTTCTGCCGCACGCTCATCTGCGCCAGGTGCGCCGAGAGGATGTCCGACACCAGCCGGTCCAGGCCGTCCACGGACTCGTTCACGCGCGCGAGGTGGTCGTTCACGTCCCGGAAGAAGGGCCGCGCCTTGTCGTGCACGAACGGCACGTCGCCGCCGAGCTGCCCGGTGCCGGCCAGCCGGGTCATCGGTACGGTCAGTGGCCCGGTGGCCCGGCGGAACTTCAGGACCTGCCGTTTGAAGGTGTAGATCCGGGACGCGGTGTTGCGCGAGCCGCCGGTCTCCGGCTGGAACACCTCCGTCTCCAGCTCCTCCAGGTCGGTCTGCAGCTCCGTCGCCACCTCCAGATAGTGGTCGACGACGGCGTCGGAGACCGCGTACAGCACCGCGGTGGGGCCCTTGTCCAGCAGCTCGGGCTCCTCCTCCAGCCGGCGCCGTACCGCGGCGAGCGGCGAGCCCGCACCGTGGCGGACGGTCACCACGAAACAGTCCCCGATGAAGATCATGATCTCGCCGGTCGAGACGGTGTCGTCCTCGGGTTCGTACACCACCGGCTTGAGCACCAGGAACAACGAGTCGTCGTACACCTCCAGCTTGGGCCGCTGATGCGCCTTGAGCGCGTCCTCGACGGCCAGCGGATGCAGCCCGAACTCCTGGGTGACCAGGTCGAACTCCCGCTCGGACGGCTCATGCAGGCCGATCCACACGAATCCGCCCGCCGCCCGCGCCTCATCCAGCGCGTCGGACAGGTCCTCCGGGCCCTCGGCACGGTGCCCGTGCCGGTAGACGGCGCAGTCCACGATCACGCGGCGCATTCTCCCTTCGCCCCGCCACCGCCGTACAGCGGTGAACACCTACTCTTGCCGCATGCCCACGCTGATCCTCGTAAGGCACGGACGTTCCACCGCCAACACCTCGGGCGTGCTCGCCGGGTGGACGCCGGGCGTCGCCCTCGACGAGCGCGGCGCCGCGCAGGCCGCCGCGCTGCCCGGCCGGCTCGCGGGCCTGCCGATCTCCGAGGTCGTCGCCAGCCCCCTCCAGCGCTGCCAGGAGACCGTCCGCCCGCTGCTGGAAGCCCGCCCGGAACTGCGCGCCCACACCGAAGAACGGATCGGTGAGTGCGACTACGGCGACTGGACCGGCCGCAAGCTCGCCGAACTGAAGGACGAGCCGCTGATGGAGGTCGTCCAGGCCCACCCGTCGGCCGCCGCCTTCCCGGGCGGGGAGTCCATGCGGGCCATGCAGACCCGCGCCGCCGAGGCCGTGCGCGAGTGGAACGCGCGCGTGGAGCGCGCTCACGGCACCGACGCCGTCTACCTCATGTGCTCTCACGGTGACATCATCAAGTCCCTCGTCGCCGACGCCCTCGGACTCCATCTCGACCTCTTCCAGCGGATCTCCGTGGAACCGTGTTCCATCACCGTGATCCGTTACACCCGCCTGAGGCCGTTTCTCGTTCGCCTCGGCGACACCGGGGATCTCGCCTCGCTCGCCCCGCGCGAGGACCCCGGCGAGGGCGACGCACCGGTCGGGGGTGGTGCGGGCGCACCGTGATCGTCGGCCGCAGTAGGGTGAAGCGGTCCACACAGTCGTCGTATCCGCGTGGCCCGCATCGCTGAAACTCTCGAATCCAATGGAGACAGGACGTGTCCCGTCAGGTGTTCCTCTACGACCAGCCGGACCGCTTCGTGGCCGGCACGGTCGGACTGCCCGGGCGCCGTACCTTCTTCCTCCAGGCCACCGCAGGCCCCCGGGTGACCAGCGTGGTCCTGGAGAAGACCCAGGTCGCCGCGCTCGCCGAGCGCATGGACGAACTGCTCGACGAGGTCGTACGGCGTAGTGGCGGCAGCGCGGCCGTCCCCGCCGTGGCGCCGTCGGAGATCACCGACACCGCCCCGCTGGAGACCCCCATCGAGGAGGAGTTCCGCGTCGGCACCATGGCCCTCGCCTGGGACGG
The DNA here is from genome assembly GCF_040613075.1 of Streptomyces sp. NPDC006314. Classification (NCBI taxonomy): domain Bacteria; kingdom Bacillati; phylum Actinomycetota; class Actinomycetes; order Kitasatosporales; family Streptomycetaceae; genus Streptomyces; species Streptomyces sp. NPDC006314. Next base: position 160,772 of record NZ_JBEXRL010000005.1, read on the forward strand.
CGAGGACCAGCGCATGATCGTCGAGGCGCAGGCCCTCGTCGAGCTGGACGCCGACACCGAGGAAGACCTCGCCGAGGCCGAGGAGCGGCTGCTCCAGGACGAGGAGAACGGGCCCCCGATGCTGCGGGTCCGGCTGACCGGCGCGCAGGCACGGGCCTTCGCCAAGCGCGCCCTCGACGTCGTCAACGCCGGGCGGCCGCCGTGCCCGCTGTGCAGCCTCCCGCTCGATCCGGAAGGACACGTATGTCCGCGCCAGAACGGATACCGCCGCGGAGCGTGACGGCCGCCGACGCGGGGGCCGGCACGGACCTCGCCGAGCTGCTCGCGCGGGGTGAGCTGACCGTGCGCGGCCGGATCCGCGAGGCGTCCAACGCCGCTCTGTTCTGCACGGTCGCCCTCGACGGCCGCGAAGCCACCTGCGTGTACAAGCCGGTGGCCGGGGAGCGCCCGCTGTGGGACTTCCCCGACGGCACCCTGGCCGGCCGGGAGGTGGCCGCCTACGAGGTGTCCGAGGCCACCGGCTGGGGGCTCGTACCGCCGACCGTGCTGCGCGACGGCCCGTACGGCGAGGGCATGTGCCAGCTCTGGATCGACGTGAGCCCCGAGGCGGAGCTGCTCGCCCTGGTCGACGGCGAGGAGCCGGAGCCGGGCTGGAGGGCGATCGGGTTCGCCGAGGTCGGCGAGGACCGTACCGCGCTGCTCGTGCACGCCGACGACGAGCGGCTGCGCCGGCTCGCCGTCCTCGACGCGGTGATCAACAACGCCGACCGCAAGGGCGGTCATCTGCTGCCCACCACCGACGGCCGGCTCTACGGCATCGACCACGGCGTCACCTTCAACGTCGAGAACAAGCTGCGCACGCTGCTGTGGGGATGGGCCGGGGAGCCGCTCACCCCGGAGGCCGCCGACGTCCTCAAGGGGCTGCGGGACGCCCTGGGCGGACGGCTGGGCGAGCGGCTGGCCCCGCTGATCACGGCGGCCGAGATCGACGCCACGCGCGCCCGTGTCGACGCGCTGCTCACCTCGGGCCGGCATCCCGAGCCGAGCGGGGAGTGGCCCGCCGTCCCCTGGCCACCGGTGTGAGGGCCACTGCCGCGAGCACAACTCGGCCCGATGTTCAAGAATGCACGACCGGCCATCCGGTCCGATCCCGTTCGTATGCGCGGCCGACCGCCGGTTAGGCTCATGTACATGCATGCCTGGCCCGCTTCCGAGGTCCCCGCCCTGCCTGGTCAGGGCCGCGACCTGAGGATCCACGACACCGCGACCGGTGGTCCGGTCACCCTCGACCCCGGTCCTGTCGCCCGTATCTACGTCTGCGGCATCACGCCGTACGACGCGACCCACATGGGTCACGCGGCGACCTACAACGCGTTCGATCTCGTTCAGCGCGTGTGGCTCGACACCAAGCGGCAGGTCCACTACGTCCAGAACGTCACCGACGTCGACGATCCGCTGCTGGCGCGCGCGGACCGGGACGGCGTCGACTGGGTCGCCCTCGCCGAGAAGGAGACGGCCCTCTTCCGCGAGGACATGACCGCCCTGCGGATGCTCCCGCCCCAGCAGTACATAGGCGCCGTCGAGGCGATACCCGGCATCGTCCCGCTCGTGGAACGGCTGCGTGAACTCGGCGCCGCCTACGAGCTGGAGGGCGACATCTACTTCTCCGTCGAGTCCGACCCGCACTTCGGCCAGGTCTCGAACCTCGACGCGGCCGCCATGCGGCTGCTCTCCGCCGAGCGCGGCGGCGACCCGGACCGCCCGGGCAAGAAGAACCCGCTCGACCCGATGCTGTGGATGGCGGCCCGCGAGGGCGAACCCAGCTGGGACGGCGGCACCCTCGGCCGTGGCCGGCCCGGCTGGCACATCGAGTGCGTGGCCATCGCCCTCGACCATCTCGGCATGGGCTTCGACGTCCAGGGCGGCGGCTCCGACCTGGCCTTCCCGCACCACGAGATGGGTGCCTCGCACGCCCAGGTGCTGACCGGCGAGTTCCCCATGGCCAAGGCGTACGTGCACGCCGGCATGGTCGCGCTGAACGGCGAGAAGATGTCCAAGTCCAAGGGCAACCTGGTCTTCGTCTCGCGGCTGCGCCGCGACGGCGTCGACCCGGCCGCCATCCGGCTCTCGCTGCTGGGCCACCACTACCGCGACGACTGGGAGTGGACCGACCAGATCCTCCAGGACGCCGTCGACCGCCTCGGCCGCTGGCGCGCGGCCGTCTCCCGGCCCGACGGCCCGTCCGCTGACGCGCTCGTCGAGGAGATCCGCGAGGCGCTCGCGAACGACCTCGACGCACCCGCGGCCCTCGCCGCCGTCGACCGCTGGGCGGCCCGTCAGGAGCAGGCGGGCGGCACGGACACCGCCGCCCCCGGCCTGGTCACCCGTGCCGTGGACGCTCTGCTGGGAGTGGCGCTCTAGCGCTCCGTCGAAGGCGACGGTCAGGGGCGGCTCCCGTTCGGGAACCGCCCCTTTCGGCAGTGCCCCGGAGGGCGGAGCCCTCAGTCCTCCGAGCCGTCCTCGTCATCGCCCTTCGCACCGCTGCCCGTGGAACCGCCGGAGGCGTCCGGCTTCGGCGGTCGGGTCCGGCCGCTCGGGTTGTCCCGCAGGTACGAGCCGTCCCCGCCGTCCGCCGTCGCGTGGCCGCCCGGCGGGCTGACGTCCCGGCGCCGCAGGTACCGCTCGAACTCGCGGGCGATCGCCTCGCCCGAGGCCTCCGGCAGTTCGGCGGTGTCCCGGGCTTCCTCCAGCGTCTGGACGTACTCGGCGACCTCGCTGTCCTCGGCGGCCAGCTGGTCGACGCCCACCTGCCAGGCGCGCGCGTCCTCGGGCAGCTCGCCCTGCGGGATGCGCAGGTCCAGCAGGTCCTCCAGGCGGTTGAGCAGCGCCAGGGTGGCCTTCGGGTTGGGCGGCTGGGAGACGTAGTGCGGGACGGCCGCCCACAGCGACACCGCCGGGACACCGGCGTGCGTGCATGCCTCCTGCAGGACGCCGACGATGCCCGTCGGACCCTCGTACTTGGTCTCCTCCAGGTCCATCCGGCGGGCCAGGTCCGGGTCGGACGTCACCCCGCTGACCGGCACCGGACGCGTGTGCGGGGTGTCCCCGAGCAGGGCGCCCAGGATGACCACCAGCTCCACGCCCAGCTCATGCGCGAAGCCGAGCAGCTCGTTGCAGAACGAGCGCCAGCGCATGGACGGTTCGATGCCCCGGACCAGCACCAGGTCGCGCGGCTTCTCACCGCCGACGCGGACCACCGACAGCCGGGTCGTCGGCCAGGTGATCTTGCGCACACCGCCGTCCATGAACACCGTGGGGCGGTTCACCTGGAAGTCGTAGTAGTCCTCGGCGTCCAGCGCCGCGAACACCTCGCCCTTCCACTCCCGTTCCAGATGCGCGACCGCCGTGGAGGCGGCGTCACCGGCATCGTTCCAGCCCTCGAACGCGGCCACCATGACTGGGTCGATCAGCTCGGGAACCCCCTCCAGCTCGATCACCCAGTGCCTCCTTCCGACGTGCCCTCGCTTGACTCACCAACCTTACGGCGTCCGGCGGGGGCGCCCGCAGCCCCCTTGCAGGGCGGTGAACGGATCACTGCCCCGTTCGCCACCGCGGAACACCCCCGGTCAACCGCGAGTCCCGCCCCCCGGCACGCAGATGCACAGGGTGCTGCGCAGCCACTGCTCCACGCTCGCGATGTGCACCGTCGCCCGGGAACGCGCCGCCTCCGCGTCCGGTCGCGCAGTGCGCCCAGGACCGCCCGGGGTTCGTGCAGGGTCCGGCCGACCGCGTCCTCCTGGGTCTGTCGTCACGGTGGAATTCCACGGCGAAGCCCAGCGCCTCCAGCAGCAGTTGGGGATCGAGGCTGGTCACGTACGTGCCGTCGCCCTGGCGCACAGCGAGGACACGGATCAGCGACAGCGCCCGTACGGCCTCCCGCAGGCAGCCGCGGGACAGGCCCGGCTCGGCGGCGAACGCACTCTCCCTCGGCAGCCGGTCACCGGGCCCCAGCGCACCGGAGACGATCATGCCCTTGATCTTCTCGGTCGCCTCGTCGGTGACTGCCATGACCGGCCTCCCTGTCCCCCGGACATCGGATGTCTCAGCCCGTCATGTGGGCGCGTCCGGGGGGGGAACTGTCCGGGGCGGGCGCGCGAGAGAAAGGGGCGGCTCCGTCGGTGCGGAGCCGCCCCTCCCGGTTCCCGGCCCCGGTGCGGCGGGGGCCGGTCCGCGGCGGTCACCGGCCCTGGTCAGGGAAAGGGCCGGTGGCCGTGGCCTACTTCTTGTCGAGCAGGTCCTGGACCTTGGCGCGGACCTCGTCCGTGGCCAGGCCCCGGATGGTCAGCGTCGTACGGCGGCGCAGCACGTCGTCCGCCGTCTCGGCCCACTCGTGATCACGGGCCCAGACGACCTGCGCCCAGATCTCCGGGGCCTCCGGGTGGACCCGGTCGGCCAGCTCCGGGTTCTCGTTGGCCAGGCGGGCGATGTCGAAGGCCAGGGAGCCGTAGTGGGTGGCCAGGTGCTTTGCGGTGTCGGCCGCCATGCGCGGACCCGGTGCCGGGTGGTCCACCAGGAGGCGGTGCGCGACCGCGCGCGGGTTGGCGACACCGGGCAGCGGCAGCTTCTTCGGCAGCGAGGAGATCGGCTCGAAGTCGTCACCGAGCGGGTGGCCCGGCAGCGCCTCCAGCTTCTGCATCACCGTACGGCCGATGTGCCGGAAGGTGGTCCACTTGCCGCCCGCGACGGACAGCATGCCGCCCTTGCCCTCGGTGACGACCGTCTCGCGCTTGGCCTTGGCGGTGTCGCCGGGGCCGCCCGGCAGCACGCGCAGACCGGCGAAGGCGTAGGTGATCAGGTCGCGCTGGAGCTGCTGGTCCCGGACGGAGAACGCGGCCTCGTCCAGGATCTGGGCTATGTCCTTCTCGCTGACGGACACGTCCGCCGGGTCGCCCTCGTACTCCTCGTCGGTGGTGCCGAGCAGCAGCATGTCCTCCCAGGGGAGGGCGAAGGTGATGCGGTACTTGTCGATCGGGGTGGCCAGCGCGGCCTTCCAGGGGGAGGTGCGCTTCAGCACCAGGTGCGCGCCCTTGGACAGACGGATGGACGGCGCCGCGTTCGGGTCCTCCATCCGGCGCAGGTGGTCGACCCACGGGCCGGTCGCGTTCAGGACGAGACGGGCGTTGACGCCGAACTCGTCGCCGGACGTCCGGTCCTTCAGGTCGGCACCCGTCACGCGGCCCCGGGTGAAGCGCAGGCCGGTGACCTCGGCGTGGTTGAGGACGACCGCGCCCGCCTCGACCGCCGCGCGGACCGTCATCAGCGCCATGCGCGCGTCGTTCATCTGGTCGTCGCCGTACACGGCCACGGCCTTGAGGTTCTCGGTGCGCAGCTCGGGCACGTCCTGCGCCGCCTTGGAGGGGGAGAGCAGGTGGCCGACGCCGTCACCGAAAGCGGAGAGCGCGGAGTAGGCGAAGACGCCCGCGCCGAGCTTCGCCGCGCCGTGCGGCCCGCCCTTGTACACGGGGAGGTAGAACGTGAGCGGGTTCGCCAGGTGGGGGGCCACCTGGCGGGAGACCGCACGGCGCTCGAAGTGGTTCTCCGCCACCAGCTTCACCGCGCCGGTCTGCAGGTAGCGCAGACCGCCGTGGAGCAGCTTGGAGGAGGCGGAGGACGTGGCACCGGCGAAGTCACCGGCGTCGATCAGCGCCACCCTGAGCCCGGACTGCGCGGCGTGCCAGGCGGTGGAGATGCCCAGGATGCCGCCGCCGATCACCAGAAGGTCGTACGACGCCTTGGAAAGCTGCTCCCTGGTCTCGGCCCGGCTCGGGTTGGAGCCGGAGGCCGGGTGCGTCCCCAGGGCAGGCACGGACTGCAGGGTGGACTGACTGGTCATGTCGGGTACTTACTCCTCGTCAGAGATGTCTGAGCCGTCTTGAGCCGCTCAGCTCTCGTCCTCGATCCAGCCCATGGTCCGCTCGACGGCCTTGAGCCAGTTCTTGTACTCACGGTCGCGGGTCTCCGCGTCCATGTGGGGGGTCCATTCGGCGGCCCGGCGCCAGTTGGCGCGCAGCTCGTCGGTGCTGGACCAGAAGCCGACGGCGAGACCGGCGGCGTAGGCGGCGCCGAGGCAGGTGGTCTCGGCGACCATCGGGCGCACCACGGGTGCGTCCAGGACGTCGGAGAGCGTCTGCATCAGCAGGTTGTTCGAGGTCATCCCGCCGTCGACCTTGAGGGTGACCAGCTCGTCGCCGGAGTCCTTGACCATGGCGTCGGCGATCTCCCGGGTCTGCCAGGCGGTGGCCTCCAGGACGGCGCGCGCGAGGTGCGCCTTGGTGACGTACCGGGTCAGGCCGGCGATCACACCGCGGGCGTCGGAGCGCCAGTGCGGGGCGAACAGTCCGGAGAAGGCCGGCACGAAGTAGGCGCCGCCGTTGTCCTCGACCGAGAGCGCGAGCGTCTCGATCTCGGCGGCGGTGGAGATCAGGCCCATCTGGTCGCGCATCCACTGCACCAGCGAGCCGGTGACGGCGATCGAGCCCTCCAGGGCGTAGACCGTCGGCTGGTCGCCGATCTTGTAGCCGACGGTGGTCAGCAGTCCGGCGTAGGAGTTGATGATCTTGCTGCCGGTGTTCATCACCATGAAGGTGCCGGTGCCGTAGGTCGACTTGGTCTCGCCCTCGGAGAAGCAGGTCTGGCCGAACAGGGCCGCCTGCTGGTCGCCGAGCGCCGAGGCGACCGGGATGCCGCCGAGCAGGTCGCCCAGCTTGCCGCCGGTGACCTCGCCGTACACCTCGGCGGAGGGGCGGATCTCGGGCAGGATCTGCATCGGCACGCCGATGGACTCGCAGATCTTCTCGTCCCACTGCATCGTGTGCAGGTTCATCAGCAGGGTGCGCGAGGCGTTGGTGACGTCGGTGACGTGCCGGCCGCCGTTGACACCGCCGGTCAGGTTCCAGATGACCCAGCTGTCCATGGTGCCGAAGAGGATGTCGCCCGCCTCGGCGCGCTCGTGGAGGCCCTCGACGTTGTCGAGCAGCCAGCGGGCCTTGGGCCCGGCGAAGTAGGCCGCCAGCGGCAGACCGGTCTCGCGGCGGAAGCGGTCCTGGCCGACGTTGCGGCCCAGCTCCCGGCAGAGGGCGTCGGTGCGGGTGTCCTGCCAGACGATGGCGTTGTGGACGGGCTCACCGGTGTTCTTGTCCCACAGCACGGTCGTCTCGCGCTGGTTGGTGATGCCGATGGCCTTGATGTCGTCGCGGGTGATGCCGGCCTTCTGGACGGCTCCGGCGACGACTTCCTGGACGTTGGTCCAGATCTCGTTGGCGTTGTGCTCGACCCAGCCCGGCTTCGGGAAGATCTGCTCGTGCTCCTTCTGGTCGACGGAGACGATCCGGCCGTCCCGGTCGAAGACGATGCAGCGCGAGGAGGTCGTGCCCTGGTCGATAGCCGCGATGAACGGGCCTGCGGTGTGGGCGTCGGTCACTGTGTGCTCCTGAAAGGTCCGTGGTGATGGGGCTTTACGTACGGCGCGTGCGCGAAGTCTCGGTGCTTCTTCTTAAGCGAATGCGACGTTGTAGATGCCTGCAGCGATCGCGCCGCCGATCAGCGGACCGACCACCGGGATCCAGGCGTAGCTCCAGTCGGAACCGCCCTTGTTGGGCAGGGGCAGCAGGGCGTGCACGATGCGCGGACCCAGGTCACGGGCCGGGTTGATCGCGTACCCCGTCGGGCCGCCCAGGGAGAGACCGATCGACACCACCACGAGCGCGGTGATCAGTCCGCCGAGGATGCCGAGGCCGTTGCCCTTGTCGTTCAGGCCCTGCGTGAGGACCGCGAGGATCAGCACGACCGTGCCGATGATCTCCGTGGCCAGGTTCTGCACCACGTTCCGGATCTCCGGACCGGTGGAGAAGACGCCGAGGACCGGGCCGGCGCCCTTCTCCTGCGCCTCGACGGCCTTGGCCGTGGTGGCCTGCGCGCCCGGACCGCCGACGATCTCCTTGTCGGTGAGGTGCGCGTGGAACTGGCCGTAGTAGGTGACCCACACCAGGGCCGCGCCGATCATCGCGCCGAGCAGCTGGCCGGCGATGTAGGTCGGAACGTTGGTCCAGGCGCCGTCCTTGATGGCCAGGGCGACGGTGACGGCCGGGTTGAGGTGGGCTCCGGAGAGCGGTCCGGAGATGTAGACGGCCGTAAGGACGGCGAAGCCCCACCCGAAGGTGATGGCGAGCCAACCGGCGTTACGGGCCTTGGAGGCCTTGAGCGTCACGGCGGCGCAGACGCCGCCGCCGAGCAGGATGAGTATGGCGGTACCGATGGTCTCGCCGATGAAGATGTCGGAGCTGGACACCCGCGACTCCTTTGTCCTTCGTCCAGGGGTAGCCGAACCCCGGGTCCCTCCGGGGGTCTGGCGCCCTCGGGGGTGAGAGCGATGAGCTGGCCCTTGGCGTTGTCACACTCTAGCGCGTATTGCCGGTAGGTGTTCGACAATGCCGACCGATGGACGGGAGTCTTGCTTCGGCGTTACGCGTGCGTCAAGAGTTCTGTTATCGAAAACAGGATCGTTATTGATCGCTGCCGGTTATCGCTCTTCATGCGCTGACGTACTTTTCGCCTCATTTGTCCATTTCAGGGTAGGGCGAGAACCGGGACGCCGCCCGGCGTCCCGGTCTTCCCTCGGGGAGAGCGCGCAGCGCTCAGAAGCGGCCCGCGCCCAGGTCCCTGGACACGGCGCGGGCGCAGTCGCGCACCGCGGCGATCAGTTCGGGGCGCAACTCGCCCTCCCGGCACAGCCGCTCCACGGCACCGGCGATACCGACCGCGCCCACGGGCATCCGGCGCCGGTCGTGGATAGGTGCGGCGATGGACGCCACCCCCTCCCAGGTCTCCTCCACGTCGGCCGCGTACCCACGCGCGCGCGTGATGTCGAGGAGGTGCTCGAAGTCTCCCGTGTCGCACACCGTGCGGTCCGTGAAGGCCTTGCGGTCGGCATCCAGCGCCTCGCTGTGCGCCACCGGGTCGTAGGCGGAGAGCACCTTGCCGAGCGCGGTGGAGTGCAGCGGCTGCATGGCCCCGATCTCCAGCACCTGCCGGCTGTCGTCCGGCCGGAAGACGTGGTGCACGATGAGCACGCCCTGCTGGTGCAGGACACCCAGGTACACGCTCTCCCCGCTGGACCGGGCCAGGTCGTCGGTCCATACCAGGGCCCGCGCCCGCAGCTCGTGCACGTCGAGGTAGGTGGTGCCGAGGCGCAGCAGCTCCGCGCCCAGCTGATAACGCCCGGAGGCGTCGTCCTGCTCCACGAACCCCTCCTGCTGGAGGGTGCGCAGGATGCCGTGGGCGGTGCCCTTGGCGAGGCCCAGTGACGAGGCGATGTCCGACAGGCCGAGCCGCCGCTCGCCGCCCCCGAGCAGCCGCAGCATCGCGGCCGCCCGTTCGAGCGACTGGATGTTCCGTGCCATCGCCGTCCTGCCTCCGTCCCCTTCGACTGCCACCAACGCCGGTCGACGCCGTCCACCGGTGTCGACCGCTGCCGGACACCCGTCGTAAGTCCCTAAAGTGCGTTCGGCAATGCCGAACACTACCGGTCCATGTCGACCTCTCGCTAATGCTCGGACGTCACCTGTTACATCGCACGTGGCCCGAGCGTGGCGCGAGAGTCACCCGAGTCCGCCTCGTGGACGCCGCTGCCCATCCAAGCCGACTCCCGGTTACTCTGGCGCCGTGCGGCATCCCCGCCCGCCGGGGAGACCGCATAGCCGACAGCCGTCGCATTCCAGGGAGCCCCTTCATGGCCTCGTTGCCCACGTCCCCGTCCGCCGACAGCCGGACCCGTGCGTCCGCGCTCCGAGACGCGCTCGCCACCCGTGTGGTGGTCGCCGACGGAGCCATGGGCACCATGCTCCAGGCCCAGGACCCGACACTCGACGACTTCCAGCAGCTCGAGGGCTGCAACGAGATCCTCAATCTCACCCGCCCCGACATCGTCCGCTCCGTCCACGAGGCGTACTACTCCGTGGGCGTCGACTGCGTCGAGACCAACACCTTCGGGGCCAACCACTCCGCGCTCGGCGAGTACGACATCCCCGACCGCGTGTACGAACTGTCCGAGGCCGGCGCCCGGGTGGCCCGCGAGGTCGCCGACGAGTTCACCGCGAAGGACGGCCGTCCCCGCTGGGTCCTCGGCTCCATCGGCCCCGGCACCAAACTGCCCACCCTCGGTCACGCTCCCTACACCACCCTGCGCGACGCCTATCAGCGCAACGCCGAGGGTCTGGTCACCGGCGGTGCCGACGCGCTGCTCGTGGAGACCACCCAGGACCTGCTGCAGACCAAGGCGGCCGTCCTCGGTGCCCGCCGCGGCCTCGAAGCGCTCGGCCTGGACCTCCCAGTGATCGTTTCGGTGACCGTCGAGACCACCGGCACCATGCTGCTGGGCTCTGAGATCGGCGCCGCCCTCACCGCGCTCGAGCCGCTCGGCATCGACATGATCGGCCTGAACTGCGCCACCGGCCCGGCCGAGATGAGCGAGCACCTGCGCTACCTCGCCCGCAACGCCCGCATCCCGCTGTCCTGCATGCCCAACGCGGGCCTGCCGGTCCTCGGCAAGGACGGCGCCCACTACCCGCTGAGCGCGCCGGAGCTGGCCGACGCCCAGGAGACCTTCGTCCGCGAGTACGGCCTCTCGCTCGTCGGGGGCTGCTGCGGCACCACCCCGGAGCACCTGCGCCAGGTCGTGGAGCGCGTCCAGGGCCTCACCCCGACCGAGCGCGACCCGCGCCCCGAGCCCGGCGCGGCCTCCCTCTACCAGTCGGTCCCCTTCCGGCAGGACACCTCCTACCTGGCCATCGGCGAGCGCACCAACGCCAACGGCTCCAAGAAGTTCCGCGAGGCCATGCTGGAGGGCCGCTGGGACGACTGTGTGGAGATGGCGCGGGAGCAGATCCGCGAGGGCGCGCACCTGCTCGACCTGTGCGTGGACTACGTCGGCCGCGACGGCGTGGCGGACATGGAGGAACTGGCCGGCCGCTTCGCCACCGCCTCGACCCTGCCGATCGTCCTGGACTCCACCGAGGTCGACGTCATCCAGGCGGGCCTGGAGAAGCTCGGCGGCCGCGCGGTGATCAACTCGGTGAACTACGAGGACGGCGACGGGCCTGACTCCCGGTTCGCCAAGGTCACCAAGCTGGCCAAGGAGCACGGCGCCGCCCTGATCGCGCTGACCATCGACGAGGAGGGCCAGGCCCGCACCCCGGAGAAGAAGGTCGAGATCGCCGAACGGCTGATCGACGACCTGACCGGGAACTGGGGCATCCGCGAGGAGGACATCCTCATCGACACCCTGACCTTCACCATCTGCACCGGTCAGGAGGAGTCCCGCAAGGACGGCATCGCCACCATCGAGGCGATCCGCGAGCTGAAGAAGCGGCACCCGGCCGTGCAGACCACCCTCGGCCTGTCGAACATCTCCTTCGGCCTCAACCCGGCCGCCCGCATCCTGCTCAACTCCGTCTTCCTCGACGAGTGCGTCAAGGCGGGCCTGGACTCGGCGATCGTGCACGCCTCCAAGATCCTGCCGATCGCCCGGTTCAGCGAGGAAGAGGTCCGGACGGCCCTCGACCTGATCCACGACCGCCGCAGCGAGGGCTACGACCCCCTGCAGAAGCTGATGCAGCTCTTCGAGGGCGCCACGGCGAAGTCCCTGAAGGCCGGCAAGGCCGAGGAGCTGGCCGCGCTGCCGCTGGAGGAGCGCCTCAAGCGCCGGATCATCGACGGCGAGCGCAACGGCCTGGAGGCCGACCTGGGTGAGGCACTCCAGGACCGGCCCGCCCTCGACATCGTCAACGAAACCCTCCTGGACGGCATGAAGGTCGTCGGCGAGCTGTTCGGCTCCGGCCAGATGCAGCTGCCGTTCGTCCTCCAGTCCGCCGAGGTCATGAAGGCCGCCGTGGCCTACCTCGAGCCGCACATGGAGAAGTCGGACACCGAGGGCAAGGGCACGATCGTGCTGGCCACCGTGCGCGGCGACGTGCACGACATCGGCAAGAACCTGGTCGACATCATCCTGTCCAACAACGGCTACAACGTCGTCAACCTCGGCATCAAGCAGCCGGTCTCCGCGATCCTGGAGGCGGCCGAGGAGCACCGGGCCGACGTCATCGGCATGTCCGGGCTGCTGGTGAAGTCCACGGTGATCATGAAGGAGAACCTGGAGGAGCTGAACCAGCGCGGCCTCGCCGTCCGCTTCCCGGTCATCCTCGGCGGTGCCGCCCTGACCCGTGCCTACGTCGAGCAGGATCTGCACGAGATCTACGAGGGCGAGGTCCGCTACGCCCGCGACGCCTTCGAGGGCCTGCGCCTGATGGACGCCCTGATCGGCGTCAAGCGGGGCGTGCCGGGCGCGAAGCTGCCCGAGCTGAAGCAGCGCCGGGTCCGTACGACCGCCGCCGCCGAGGTCGAGGAGCGCCCGCAGGAGGGCCACGTCCGCTCCGACGTCGCCACCGACAACCCGGTCCCGGCCCCGCCCTTCTGGGACACCCGCGTCATCAAGGGCATCCAGCTCAAGGAGTACGCGAGCTGGCTGGACGAGGGCGCGCTGTTCAAGGGCCAGTGGGGGCTCAAGCAGGCCCGCACCGGCGAGGGGCCGACCTACGAGGAACTGGTCGAGACCGAGGGCCGTCCCCGGCTGCGCGGTCTGCTCGACCGGCTCCAGACCGAGAACCTCCTCGAAGCGGCCGTCGTCTACGGCTACTTTCCCTGCGTGTCCAAGGACGACGACCTGATCATCCTGGACGAGCAGGGCAACGAGCGCACCCGCTTCACCTTCCCGCGCCAGCGCCGCGGCCGCCGCCTGTGTCTGGCCGACTTCTTCCGCCCGGAGGAGTCGGGGGAGACGGACGTGGTCGGCTTCCAGGTCGTCACCGTCGGCTCACGCATCGGCGAGGAGACCGCCAAGCTCTTCGAGGCCAACGCCTACCGTGACTACCTCGAACTGCACGGCCTGTCCGTCCAGTTGGCCGAGGCGCTCGCCGAGTACTGGCACGCCCGCGTGCGCGCCGAGCTCGGCTTCGCCGGCGAGGACCCGGCCGACGTCGAGGACATGTTCGCCCTCAAGTACCGGGGGGCCCGTTTCTCCCTGGGCTACGGCGCCTGCCCCGACCTGGAGGACCGCGCCAAGATCGCCGAACTGCTCGGGCCAGAGCGGATCGGCGTCCACCTGTCCGAGGAGTTCCAGTTGCACCCCGAGCAGTCCACGGACGCCATCGTGATCCACCACCCGGAGGCGAAGTACTTCAACGCCCGCTGAGCCCTCCGGGGGCTCGGCGCACAAACCCGGGCATGCCGGAGGACCTCCTGGCCCGCGCTGGGGGTGTTTCAGGGATACCCCCGGCGTCCGAGTGATAAACGAGGCGCTTCGGGCGCCGGAGTCGTACACTGGTCGGTCCATTGCAGGCCGGTTCCCCGTGCGGGAACCGGCCTGATCGTCCCTCAAGGAGGTGTGCCCGGATGACCAGTACGGTCCCCGCGCCAGGAAGCCTTCCCCAAGCTCTCGACTCCGCTCGAGCAGGGGAGGCCCCCAAGGTCGGAGGCTCCGCCCTGCAGGCGGTGCTCCTCGACATGGACGGCACCCTGGTGGACACCGAGGGCTTCTGGTGGGACGTCGAGGTCGAGGTCTTCGCACGCCTCGGACACACCCTGGACGAGTCCTGGCGGCACGTCGTGGTCGGCGGCCCCATGACCCGGAGCGCCGGCTTCCTCATCGAGGCCACCGGCGCCGACATCACACTCGCCGAACTCGCGGTGCTGCTCAACGACGGCTTCGAGGACCGTATCGGCCAGGCCCTGCCGCTGATGCCCGGCGCCGCCCGGCTGCTCGCGGAACTCCACGAGCACGCCATCCCCACCGCCCTGGTCTCCGCCTCCCACCGGCGCATCATCGACCGCGTGCTGACCGTGCTGGGCCCGCACCACTTCGACCTGTCCGTGGCCGGTGACGAGGTCTCACGCACCAAGCCCTTCCCGGACCCGTATCTGCTGGCGGCCGCCAAGCTCGGCGCGCACCCGGCCAGATGCGCCGTCGTCGAGGACACCGCGACCGGTGTCGCCGCCGCCGAGGCCGCGGGCTGCCGGGTGGTCGCCGTACCCTCCCTGGCACCCATCACCCCGGCCGACGGGCGCACCGTGGTCACGTCTCTGGAAGAGGTCGACCTGGCATTTCTGCGCGGTGTGATGACGGAAATGCGCTAGCCGTTCACTGGGGGTACCCCCTGCTCGAAGAGCTCGGGGGAGTGCAAAGTCCATTGGCCGGGTTGGACATATTTCCGGGGAAGTACACCCACGTGGAATTCCGGGCCGGTCATCCGACCGTAACTCCACTGACCCGCCGCACAGTTGGAGTGTGACGTTTCCCACGCCCATGGGTCTGGACAACGTTGGCCAACTGTGCTGGCAGGTGCTGTTCGGCTGCGCTCGCCGGGTCTATGTGTCCCGATTGGTGGGAAGCTGCACTAATCCTACCGCTGTCGGGTTTTCGGTGTGTCCGCGCCTGGTTCCCCTGCGTGATGGCGGGTCAACTCACGCGGCCGCGAACCCTCCTGCGGGCGCGGACTAATCTCATCGCGAGAACATCGCCGCAACCCCCGTGATCCGCCGCACCACCCATGCATGCCGGATACACGGACACGAACAGCTCTGGAGAAACCCCCGCATGAACCGCAAGACTCTGGTGCTGCCGGCGGTGGCCGGCCTGCTCACCCCGGTTCTCGCCGCGTGCGGCGGATCCGACGGCGGGAGCACGGGCGGCGACGCCATCGTCGTCGGCACCACGGACCGGTTCACCGCCACCACCGACGCCCCGGCGCCCCTCGACCCGGCCTACGCCTACGACGTCGGCACCTGGAACATCCTGCGCCAGAGCGTGCAGACCCTGATGGCCCAGCCCAAGGGCGAGGGCGACCCCGCCCCGGACGCCGCCGAGAGCTGCACCTTCACCGACAGCGGCAGCGAGCGCTACGCCTGCAAGCTGCGTGAGGGCCTGAAGTTCGCGAGCGGCGACCCGGTGACCGCCGGGGACGTCAAGTACTCCATCGAGCGTGCGCTGCGCATCGACGCCGACAGCGGTGTCTCCGCCCTGCTGAACACCATCGACACCATCGAGACGCAGGGCGACCGCGAGGTCATCTTCCACCTGAAGACGGCCGACGCCACCTTCCCGTACAAGCTGTCCACCCCGGTGGCGGGCATCATCAACCCGAAGGACTACCAGAAGGACAAGCTGCGCGACGGCTTCGAGGTGGACGGCTCCGGCCCCTACACCTTCCAGGCCGACGTCAAGGACAACGCGATCGTCAGCGCCACCTTCACGAAGAACCCCTCGTACAAGGGCAGCGTGACGGTGAACAACGACAAGGTCGAGCTGCGCGCCTACGACGACGCGGACGCCATGGGCATCGCGGTCGACAAGGGTGACATCGACGTCATGACCCGCACCATGTCGCCCGCGCAGATCCAGAAGCTGGACGCCGGCTCCGGCAGCAAGGTCGACCTGGTCGACATGCCGGGCCTGGAGATCCGCTACCTGGCCTTCAACACCGACGCGTCCACCGTGAAGTCCAAGGCGGTACGCCAGGCCATGGCCCAGGTCGTCGACCGCGGCGAACTGGTCTCCAAGGTCTACGGCACCCAGGCCGAGCCGCTGTACTCGCTGGTCCCGGCGACCGTGACCGGCCACTCCAACTCGTTCTTCAACAAGTACGGCAACCCCAGTGTCGAGAAGGCCAAGAGCCTGCTCGCCAAGGCCGGCGTCACCACCCCGGTGAAGCTGACCCTGCACTACACCACCGACCACTACGGCTCGGCCACCAAGCAGGAGTTCGAGATCCTGCAGAAGCAGCTCAACGGCAGCGGCCTGTTCGACGTCTCCATCCAGGGCCACCCCTGGGAGACCTTCCGCCCCGCCGAGCGGAAGGGCCGGTACGACGTCTACGGCATGGGCTGGTTCCCCGACTTCGCGGACGCCGACAACTTCCTCGCGCCCTTCCTCGACAAGGACAACTTCCTCGGCTCGCCGTACTCCAACAGCACGATCCAGCACAACCTGATCCCGCAGTCCCGCCGCGAGGCCGACCGGCTCGGCGCCGCCAACAGCCTGACCGAGATCCAGGACACCGTCGCCGAGGACGTCCCCGTCCTGCCGCTGTGGCAGGGCA
This sequence comes from Streptomyces sp. NPDC006314, assembly GCF_040613075.1. Lineage (NCBI taxonomy): Bacteria > Bacillati > Actinomycetota > Actinomycetes > Kitasatosporales > Streptomycetaceae > Streptomyces > Streptomyces sp. NPDC006314. The sequence continues at coordinate 176,977 of NZ_JBEXRL010000005.1, forward strand.
AGCAGTACATCGCCGCACGCGACGACATCACGGGCGTCGCCTACGCTCTCAACTCCTCCTCGACGCTCCAGCTGTGGGAGCTCGGCCGCGGTGTGAGCGGCTGACGGCTCTCCTCAACCCGGGGGCCAGGGACGGCTGCCCCGGGTACCCGGGGTCAGGACCACGGCCCCGGGTTGACGAACCGACGACAAGGCACATTTCAAGTGAACATGCGCAACCAGTGGCCAGTCCTGCCCATCGTGGCGGGTCTGGCCTCCGGCCTGTTGACCGGCTGCGGCTCGGAGACCGGTGATTCCGGGGGTACCGGCTCCTCCGTCGTGATGGGGATGTCCGACGACGTCCTCGCCACGGACCCGTCATCCGGCTATGACCCCGGTTCCTGGCTGTTGTTCAACAACGTCTTCCAGTCGCTGCTCAGCTTCCCCAAGGGAGCGACCGAACCCCAGCCCGAACTGGCGAAGCAGTGCGCCTTCACCGACACCCGCGCCATGGTCTACAAGTGCGAGCTGAGGGACGGCCTGAAGTTCAGCAACGGTGACGCCCTCACCTCCGAGGACGTGAAGTTCTCCTTCGAGCGCATGATGAAGATCGACGACCCCGCCGGTCCCGCCATCATCTTCCCGATGCTCGGCTCGGTCGGGACACCGGACGCCAAGACGGTCGTCTTCCATCTGAAGGTCCCCGACGCCACCTTCCCCAGCAAGATCGCCTCCGGCGCCGGCTCGATCGTGGACCACCGCGAGTACGACGCCGACGGTCTGCGCACCGACCACAAGGCCGTCGGCTCCGGCCCCTACAAGCTGGACTCCTTCGACAAGGACCAGGCGGTCTTCTCCGTCAACGACAACTACAAGGGCACCGCCAAGGTCAGCAACTCCGGCGTCACCCTCAAGTTCTTCCACGGTGACCGCACCGCCCTGAAGCAGTCCCTCCTCGACGGCGGCATCGACATCGCCTACCGAGGCCTGACCGCGACGGACATCGCCGACCTCGACCAGCAGGACGACAGCAAGGGCGTCGACGTCATCGAGGGCGGCAGCGCCGAGGTCCAGCACCTGGTCTTCAACATGAAGGACCCGGTCGCCGGCAAGCTCGGCGTCCGCAAGGCCATGGCCTACCTCATCGACCGCGACGCCCTGATCAAGGACATCTACCAGGGCACCGCCGCCCCGTTGTACTCGATCGTCCCGGCGGGCATAGCGGGCCACAACACCGCCTTCTTCGACACCTACGGCGCCCGCCCCTCCCGTGCCAAGGCCGCCGCCGCGCTGCGCGCCGACGGCATCACCGGCAAGGTCAAGCTCACCCTGTGGTCCACGCCGTCCCGCTACGGTCCCGCCACCGACGAGGAGCTGAAGGCCATCGCCGGCCAGCTCAACGCCAGCGGACTGTTCGACGCCGACGTGCAGTCGGTCGCCTTCGACCAGTACGAGAAGGACATCGCCAAGGGCCGGTACGGCGTCTACGTCAAGGGCTGGGTGCCCGACTACCCGGATGCCGACAACTTCACGGCACCCTTCTTCGGCAAGGGCAACGTGCTGGGCAACAACTACAGCAACAGCACCATCACCGGCTCCCTCATCCCCAACACGGCCGCGCAGAGTGACCGTGGCGCGACCGACAAGGAGTTCGGCAGGCTGCAGGACATCGTCGCGGCCGAGCTGCCCGTCCTGCCGGTCTGGCAGGCCAAGCAGTACGCGGTGGTCCGCGACGGCGTCTACGGCCTGGAGTACTGCCTGGACGCCTCGACGGTGTTCCGGTTCTGGGAACTCAGCAAGAGCTGACGCCGGTCACGGCGAAGGGCGCCCCTCCATGCGCGAGGGGCGCCCTTCGCCTCATACGGTCTACTGCGCGCCGGGACGCACCAAGCCGCTCTCGTACGCGTACACGGCGGCCTGCACGCGGTCCCTGAGACCCAGCTTGGTGAGGACATGCCCCACGTGGGTCTTCACCGTCGTCTCGCTGACGAACAGGTCGGCCGCGATCTCGGCGTTGGACAGCCCGCGCGCCACCAGTTTCAGCACCTCCACCTCACGGTCGGTGAGGGTGTGCAGGGTGTCCGGCACCGGGTCCTCGCCGGAGGGCAGGTGCGTGGCGTACTTGTCCAGCAGGCGGCGGGTGATGCTCGGCGCCAGCATGGCCTCGCCGGCCGCGACGACCCGGATCGCCTGCACCAGCTCGTTGGCGGGCGCGTCCTTCAGCAGGAAGCCGCTGGCACCGGCCCGCAGCGCCTCGACCACGTACTCGTCCAGATCGAACGTGGTCAGCACGAGCACCTTGGCCGGACCGTCCCGCCCGGGACCGGTGATCTGCCGGGTGGCTTCGACCCCGTCCATCCGGGGCATCCGGATGTCCATCAGCACGACGTCCGGCTGCAGGGCCCGTACCTGGTCGAGGGCCTGCAGACCGTCACCGGCCTCGCCGACGACCGCGATGTCCTGCTCGGCCTCCAGGATCATCCGGAATCCGGTACGCAGCAGCGGCTGGTCGTCGACCAGTAGGACGCGGATGGCCACGTGACACTCCTTCGCTAGTCCGGCCCCATTCTGCCCTGCGCGTGTTTTCCGCTGTGCCTCCGGGGCGCTCCAGCGGTGCCGGCTCACACCCCGCCGGGCCCGGGGACCCTGACGGGCAGCGGATAGGGCGGGGGAGTGCCGCCGAACTCGGGGCAGTGCGCCTGGTGGTCGCACCAGCCGCACAGCTTGGTCGGCCGGGGCCGCCAGACCCCCGTCTCCGTGGCCTGTCCGATGGCCTCCCACAGTGCGTGCAACTTGCGCTCCACCCGCTCCAGGTCGGCGAGGGCCGGGTCGTACGTCAGCACGTCCCCGCTGCCGAGATAGACCAGCTGGAGCCGGCGCGGAATCACCCGCTTCAGCCGCCACACGACGAGGGCGTAGAACTTCATCTGGAACAGGGCGCCCTCGGCGTACTCGGGCCGCGGCGCCTTCCCCGTCTTGTAGTCGACGATCCGCACCTCGCCGGTCGGCGCCACGTCCACCCGGTCGATGATCCCGCGCAGCCGCAGCCCCGACTCCAGCTCGGCCTCGACGAACAGCTCCCGCTCGGCCGGCTCCAGCCGCGTGGGGTCTTCCAGCGTGAACCAGCGCTCCACCAGCCGCTCGGCCTCGTCGAGCCAGCGGGCCAGCCGCTCGCCGTCCGGATCCTCGGCGAACAGCTCGGTCACCTCGGGCCGGCTCTCCCGCAGCCGGTCCCACTGCCCCGGGATCAGCGCCTTGGCCCGCGGCGCGGTCCGCTCCCCGGCCGGTGCGTCGAACAGCCGCTCCAGCACCGCGTGCACCAGCGTCCCCCGGGTCGCGGCCTCGCTCGGCTTCTCCGGCAGCCGGTCGATCACCCGGAACCGGTACAGCAACGGACACTGCATGAAGTCGCTGGCCCGGGAGGGAGACAACGAGGTGGGCGGAACCGCGGCCCGCTCGGCGACGGCCCGTGGGCCCGCACCGACGGTGCCGCCGCCCGGCGCGGCCACCGCCACAGGGGCCGCGGCTTCGGCCGTCCCGTCCCGCTCCGTGTCCGTGGCCGTACCGGCCGTCCCGTCCGGGCCCGTGCCCGTGGCCGTACCGGCCGTCCCGTCCGGGCCCGTGTCCGTGGCCGTACCGGCCGTCCCGCCCGAGGCCCCCCCGGCAGCGGGTCCCGCCGCGTCCGCCGGCGTCCCGGCTCCCGGCCCGGCGGCCGGCTCCCGTTCCGTCACCGCAGCCATCGGAGGGCTCGCCACGGACGCCGGGTCCGACACGGTCGTCGGCTGTGACGGGTCGGCCGGGTGCGTCCGCTCGGCTGCGCCCGGCGGGGCTCCCGCCTCCTCGATGCTGCTGTCCATGCCCACAGACCTTACGGCCCACCACTGACAGTGACCCAGGCACCGCCCGCGTGACCCGTGCGCGCGCGGGGCAAACACAAGGGGTGCCGAGGCGAAACGTGCCACCACGGCCGCATACCATCGACCAGAGACCTTCCGCCCGGCAGGCGCGGAAGACGCTTCGAACGAGGGGACACCGTGGACGTGAGCGGCGGGAGCGGGCAGCCGCGGTCCGGCAACGACGAGCCGGCCGAGCACCCCGCAGGTCCTACGGCCCCGGCGACCGGCCCCACCGACCACCCCGGCCCCGAGCCCGACCGCCACGAGGAGCCGGCGGCCCCGCAGGACCGGCCGCACGCGGACCGGGACCCGGACGGCGACGGAGACAGCCGCGCGGGCACTCCCCGGCCCGAGCCCGGCACCACCGGGCCCACCGACACCCACGGCCCCGATGGCCGGGCCCCCGGCACAGCCCCCCACCCCGACCCCTCCGAACACCGTTCCCTCGCCCACTCCGGCATCGCCAAGGGCGAGCCGCCCCAGCCCCGGCCCAAGGAACCCGGCGGCGGCATCCTCATGGGCCGCCCCTTCGGCGTGCCGGTGTACGTGGCGCCGAGCTGGTTCCTCGTCGCCGCCCTGATCACCTGGGTCTTCGGCGGCCAGCTCGAGCGTGTACTGCCGGAGCTGGGGGCCGCCCGCTACCTGGTGTCCCTCTTCTTCGCGGTCGCCTTCTACGCCTCCGTCCTGGTCCACGAACTGGCCCACACGGTCGCCGCGATCCGTTTCAGGCTTCCGGTCCGCCGCATCCAGCTGCAGTTCTTCGGCGGTGTCTCCGAGATCGAGAAGGAGGCCGAGACCCCGGGCCGGGAGTTCCTCCTGGCCTTCGTCGGCCCCCTGCTCTCCCTTGTCCTCGCCGGCCTGTTCTACCTGGCCCTGAAGCCCGTCGAGCCCGGCACCGTGCCCGGCGTGCTGCTGGCCGGGCTGATGGCCTCCAACCTCATCGTTGCGATCTTCAACCTCCTGCCCGGTCTGCCCCTCGACGGCGGCCGCATGCTCCGCGCCGTCGTCTGGAAGATCACCGGCAAGCCGATGACCGGCACCGTCGCCGCCGCCTGGGTCGGCCGCGCCCTCGCCGTCTGCGTCCTGATCGGGCTGCCGCTGCTCAACCAGTCCGGCGCCCTCGGGGGCGGCGGCGAGGAAACGGGCGGCATGGACACCGTCACCGACGCCCTGCTCGCCGCCATCCTCGCGGCGATCATCTGGACCGGGGCCGGCAACAGCCTGCGCATGGCCCGGCTGCGCGAACACCTCCCCGAGCTGCGCGCCCGCACCCTCACCCGGCGGGCCGTACCCGTCGAGACCGACACCCCGCTCTCCGAGGCCCTGCGCCGCGCCAATGCCGCCGGTGCCCGCGCCCTGGTCGTCGTCGACGCCGACGGCCACCCGCTCTCCCTCGTCCGCGAGGCCGCCATCGTCGGCGTACCCGAACACCGCCGGCCCTGGGTGGCCGTCAGCGGTCTCGCCCAGGACCTGACCGACGGCATGCGCGTCTCCGCCGAGCTGGCGGGCGAGGAACTGCTGGACGCGCTGCGCGCCACCCCGGCCACCGAGTACCTGGTCGTCGAGGAGACCGGCGAGATCTACGGCGTGCTGTCCGCCGCGGACGTCGAGCGGGCCTTCGTCAAGGCCATGGCCAGGCCCACGCCGTAGTGGTCGGCGGCCCCGGCAACTGCCGGTAGTCTGTTCACATGTCCGAACCGACCGGTGCCGCCCGCAGGCGCGGGCCCTTCAAGGTCGGGGACCAGGTACAGCTGACCGACCCCAAGGGCCGCCACTACACGTTCACGCTCGAAGCCGGGAAGAACTTCCACACCCACAAGGGCTCCTTCCCGCACGACGAACTGATCGGTGCTCCCGAGGGCAGCGTTGTCCGCACCACCGGCAACGTGGCCTACCTCGCGCTGCGCCCCCTGCTCCCCGACTACGTCCTGTCCATGCCCCGCGGGGCAGCCGTCGTCTACCCCAAGGACGCGGGGCAGATCCTGGCCTTCGCCGACATCTTCCCCGGCGCACGCGTCGTGGAGGCCGGCGTCGGCTCCGGCTCGCTCAGCAGCTTCCTGCTGCGGGCCATCGGCGACCAGGGCATGCTGCACTCCTACGAGCGCCGCGAGGACTTCGCCGAGATCGCGAAGCAGAACGTGGAGCGCTACTTCGGCGGCCCGCACCCCGCCTGGCAGCTCACCGTCGGCGACCTCCAGGACAACCTGTCCGACACCGACGTCGACCGCGTCATCCTCGACATGCTCGCCCCCTGGGAGTGCCTGGAGGCCGTCTCCAAGGCCCTCGTCCCGGGCGGCATCCTGTGCTGCTACGTGGCCACCACCACCCAGCTCGCCCGGACCGTGGAGTCCATCCGGGAGATCGGCTGCTTCAACGAGCCGACGGCCTGGGAGTCCATGATCCGCAACTGGCACATCGAGGGGCTGGCCGTCCGCCCCGACCACCGGATGATCGGCCACACCGGCTTCCTGCTCACCGCCCGCCGCCTCGCGGACGGCGTCGAGCCGCCCATGCGCCGTCGCCGTCCCGCCAAGGGCGCCTACGGCGAGGACTACGCCGGACCCAACGCCGACGGCGGCGCCGGCCGCTGACCGGCCACGCACGCATACAACGCATCGGCGCCGTGGCCGAGTTCCCGACCGACTGACGGAACTCGGCCACGGCGCCCGTCCGTTGGCAGGGCACCAGGATTCCCACGACCCCTGGGCCCCGCGCGCGGGCGTGCCGACTGCGGGAATTCCGGACCCCGCCGTTCCCCCGCACTGTGACGTGTGGCACCATGCTGGCCACCCACCGGCACAGCCCTCACAGGAGACACTCCTAGTGCAGCAATCCGCCGTTCCGGAACTCGCCCACGCCCAGACCCGGCCCATCCACTGGGTCGCCACCGCCACCGCCGTCGCGGGCGTCGTGGCCCTCTCCTGCGTCGTCCAGCCCGGGTCGGCCACGGCCGCCCAGTCCGCCACCGGCACACAGACCGAGTCCGTCCCCGCTGCCGTCGCTCCGCCCGGCACGACCGGCGTGGACTTCCCGCTGGAATGCGGTCCGGTGAAGGCGGTGGTCGTGAAGAAGGCCACCGGCGACCTGGACGGCGACGGCAGGCCGGAGACCGTCGCGGTGGTGCACTGCGACGCCGCCATGGGCACCCCGCCGGACGGGGTCTACGTCCTCACCCGCTCCGCGGACGGTGCCAAGCCCCGCGTGGTCGCCACCCTCGTGGACCCCAAGGACCGGCTCACCGTCACCGACTTCGCCCTCCGCACGCGTGCCATCACCGCCACCCTGCTCGGCTACTCCTCGGACGCCGTGCCCAGTTGCTGCCCCGACACGAAGACCCCGGCCAAGTGGCAGTGGAACGGCAGCGCCTTCGTCCGCTCCACACCGGCCGGGGCCCACAGCGTCTGAACCGGACTCATTCCGCGTCGGGCCCGTAGACCTCGACCCTGTCCGAAACCCGGCGCACATGGATGCACTCGCCGGGACACTCCTTCGCCGAGTCCACCACGTCCGTGAGTAGCGGCAACGGCACCGGCGTCGTCGCCCCCGGGTCCTGGAGCAGCACGTCGTCCGCGCCCTTCACATAGGCCAGCCCGTCGATGTCCAGCTCGAACACCTCAGGGGCGTACTGGGCGCAGATCCCGTCGCCGGTACACAGGTCCTGGTCGATCCAGACCTCCAGCGCCTCGCCGCCCGGGGCCTCCTGCTGCACGGTCATCTCTCCTGCCGTCGGTTCGCCGGGCGGTCCCGGTGCCGCGAGGGCCAGCCGGGTCCGCTTCAGCGGCTGTTGAACACCCTCGACCCTACCTCCGCGGGGTTTCCGGTCGTGTTCCCCCGGTTCCGGGTTTCCATCCGGGTCCCCTCGGGTACGAGCGCCCGGGTCGGGAGAGGGGTACCCCGGCCCCGGGCCCGGCCACTTCAGGCCGGACAGGCGGTGACAGCTGCCGTCCGCGCCGTCGCTCTACGTGATGACCGTGCGAGCGCTCTGCGGGCTGCCCACGTACGGGCCGACCGGCTCGCAACGGACAACTCCGGCCAGTACGGAAGGGTTTTGACCACACCCCGCACGGAACAAGCTGCTTCCACATCACGTTGAGTGGGTATCCCCTCCGTGCGAGGGAGAGCGCACCGGGTGACCGACGACACACCTTGACAGTCTTTGTGATCTAGGGGTTTCAATCGACACCCACCCAGGTAGGGTCTGGAAGCGTCCAGCTCCCCTTGGAGGAGGTGAGGACCGTGGCAGCCCACGACGACGACATGAACCGCGGCATCCGCCCGGGACGAGGGTCCGACGACCCGGCCGGGCAGATTGCCTACCTTGAGCAGGAGATCGCCGTCCTGCGACGCAAGCTCGCCGACTCTCCGCGACACACGAGGATTCTCGAAGAGCGGATCGTCGAGCTGCAGACCAACCTGGCCGGCGTGTCCGCCCAGAACGAACGACTGGCCAACACCCTCCGCGAGGCCCGCGACCAGATCGTGGCCCTCAAGGAAGAGGTCGACCGGCTCGCTCAGCCGCCGGCCGGCTTCGGGGTCTTCCTGCAGGCGAACGAGGACGGCACCGCCGACATCTTCACCGGCGGCCGCAAGCTCCGGGTGAACGTCAGCCCGAGCGTCGAGCTGGAAGAGCTGCGGCGCGGCCAGGAAGTCATGCTCAACGAAGCGCTCAACGTGGTCGACGCCATGGAGTTCGAGCGTGTCGGCGACATCGTCACCCTCAAGGAGATCCTCGAGGACGGCGAGCGTGCCCTCGTGCTGGGGCACACCGACGAGGAACGGGTGGTACGGCTCGCCGAGCCGCTGCTGGACGTCACCATCCGCGCCGGCGACGCCCTCTTGCTCGAACCCCGCTCCGGCTACGTCTACGAGGTCGTACCCAAGAGCGAGGTCGAGGAGCTCGTCCTCGAAGAGGTCCCCGACATCGGTTACGAGCAGATCGGCGGCCTCGGCAACCAGATCGAGGCCATCCGCGACGCGGTCGAGCTGCCGTACCTCTACCCGGACCTGTTCAAGGAGCACGAGCTGCGCCCGCCCAAGGGCGTCCTGCTCTACGGCCCGCCCGGATGCGGCAAGACGCTCATCGCCAAGGCCGTCGCCAACTCGCTGGCCAAGAAGGTCGCCGAGGTCACCGGTCAGGCCGCCGGCAAGAGCTTCTTCCTGAACATCAAGGGTCCCGAGCTGCTCAACAAGTACGTCGGCGAGACCGAGCGGCAGATCCGCCTGGTCTTCCAGCGTGCACGTGAGAAGGCCAGCGAGGGCACCCCCGTGATCGTCTTCTTCGACGAGATGGAGTCCCTCTTCCGTACCCGCGGCTCCGGTGTCAGCTCGGACGTGGAGAACACCATCGTCCCGCAGCTGCTCGCCGAGATCGACGGCGTGGAAGGCCTGCAGAACGTGGTCGTGATCGGCGCCTCGAACCGTGAGGACATGATCGACCCCGCCATCCTGCGGCCCGGCCGGCTCGACGTGAAGATCAAGATCGAGCGCCCCGACGCCGAGGCGGCCAAGGACATCTTCGGCAAGTACCTCACCGAGCGTCTCCCGCTGCACGCCGACGACCTCGGTGAGCACGGCGGCGACAAGGCCACCACCGTCCAGAGCATGATCCAGACGGCCGTGGAGCACATGTACGCCGAATCCGAGGAGAACCGCTTCCTGGAGGTCACCTACGCCAACGGCGACAAGGAAGTCCTCTACTTCAAGGACTTCAACTCCGGCGCCATGATCGAGAACATCGTGGGCCGCGCCAAGAAGATGGCGATCAAGGACTTCCTGGAGAAGACCCAGAAGGGCCTCCGCGTCTCCCACCTCCTCCAGGCCTGCGTGGACGAGTTCAAGGAGAACGAGGACCTGCCCAACACCACCAACCCGGACGACTGGGCCCGCATCTCCGGAAAGAAGGGCGAGCGGATCGTGTACATCCGTACCCTCATCACCGGAAAGCAGGGCGCCGACACCGGACGCTCCATCGACACGGTGGCGAACACCGGTCAGTACCTGTAACGGCAGGGCGGCTGCGGGTGCCCTCAGCGGGTACCCGCAGCCCTCTGTTTTTCAGGCCACGACCGGAGCAGCCAATGACGCAAATGATCTCCCCACCAGCGCAAAGGCGTTCTAGGCTCGTTCCTGCCGCCGAGTCGCGCAGTGCGGGGACGGGCACCGCACATGCACCGAAGCGCCGGCGGTACTTGAGCGGCGCCCACGACCGAGGGTGCCGCCGGGCAAGGAGGGCCGCATGACCGTACGGCGAGTAATGGGCATCGAGACGGAGTACGGGATCTCCGTCCCCGGCCACCCGAACGCCAATGCCATGCTCACCTCGTCCCAGATCGTCAACGCCTACGCGGCGGCGATGCACCGGGCCCGCCGGGCCCGCTGGGACTTCGAGGAGGAGAATCCGCTGCGGGACGCGCGAGGATTCGACCTCGCCCGGGAGGTCGCCGACGCCAGCCAGCTCACCGATGAGGACATCGGCCTCGCCAACGTGATCCTCACCAACGGCGCACGCCTCTACGTGGACCATGCCCACCCGGAATACAGCGCCCCCGAGGTCACCAACCCCCGCGACGCCGTCCTGTGGGACAAGGCCGGCGAGCGGATCATGGCCGAGGCCGCCGAGCGGGCCGCACAGCTCCCCGGCGCCCAGCCGATCCACCTCTACAAGAACAACACCGACAACAAGGGCGCCTCCTACGGCACGCACGAGAACTACCTGATGAAGCGGGAGACCCCCTTCTCGGACATCGTGCGCCACCTCACGCCCTTCTTCGTCTCCCGCCAGGTCTTCGCGGGCGCCGGCCGCGTCGGCATCGGCCAGGACGGCCACGAACACGGTTTCCAGCTCAGTCAGCGAGCGGACTACTTCGAGGTCGAGGTCGGCCTGGAGACCACGCTCAAGCGCCCGATCATCAACACCCGCGACGAACCGCACGCGGACGCGGAGAAGTACCGCCGCCTGCACGTCATCATCGGCGACGCCAACCTCTCCGAGATCTCCACGTACCTCAAGCTGGGCACGACCGCCCTGGTCCTGTCCATGATCGAGGACGGATTCATCGCGGTGGACCTCGCGGTCGACCAGCCGGTGCGCACCTTGCACCAGGTCTCCCACGACCCCTCGCTGAAGCGCCTGGTCAGCCTGCGCAGCGGCCGCACCCTGACCGCGGTCCAGCTGCAGATGGAGTACTTCGAGCTGGCCCGCAAGTACGTCGAGGAGCGCTACGGCGCCGACGCCGACGACCAGACCAAGGACGTCCTCAGCCGCTGGGAGGACACCCTCACCCGGCTGGAGAACGACCCCATGAGCCTGGCCGGCGAACTGGACTGGGTCGCCAAGCGAGAACTCATGGAGGGCTACCGCCGCCGCGACGACCTCGACTGGGACGCCGCCCGGCTGCACCTGGTCGACCTCCAGTACGCCGACGTGCGGGCCGAGAAGGGCCTCTACAACCGCCTGGTGGCCCGCGGGCGCATCAAGCGCCTCCTGGACGAGGCCGAGGTCGAGCGGGCCCGCACGAAGCCGCCGGAGGACACGCGCGCGTACTTCCGCGGCCGCTGCCTGGAGCAGTACGCGGACGATGTCGCCGCGGCGAGCTGGGACTCGGTGATCTTCGACCTGCCCGGCCGGGATTCGCTGCAGCGCGTTCCAACCCTGGAACCGCTACGCGGAACGCGAAATCACGTCAAGGAGCTGCTGGACCGCTGCCGTACCGCGGAAGACCTGGTCAGGGTCCTGTCCGGCAGCTGAAGGCGATCAGCGGGTACCCGTACCGCCCCGGGCGGACAGGGTGGAAAACCCACCGCCCGGGAATCATCGAGGTGGCCCCCGCACGTTGTGGAAACTGCGGGGCCGATGTCGGACCCGGCTTGTAGGGTCTGATCATCACCGATCGGCAGGCGAACTGAGCGGGGTGAGGGTTATGGCAACCAAGGACACGGGCGGCGGCCAGCAGAAGGCGACGCGCTCCACCGAGGAGGTCGAGGAGCAGGCGCAGGACGCGCAGGCTTCGGAGGACCTCAAGGAGCGGCACGAGAAGCTGAGTGACGACGTGGATTCCGTCCTGGACGAGATCGATGACGTCCTGGAGGAGAACGCGGAGGACTTCGTGCGTTCCTTCGTGCAAAAGGGTGGGCAGTAAGCCTCTTCCGCCTTCGGATCCAGGGTTCGAGGGTGCGGGAGTCGTGAGTGGCCAACGAGCGGTCGAGGGAGTACTGCTCGCGGCCGGAGAAGTCCGGGCCGCGGGCGGTCTTCGTCGCGGGGAAAGGCCTTGGCCGGGCATGTGGATCACCGCCACGAGCCGGGTAAGGTCCGTGGCATACCGTGCTTCAGCTGCAATTCGGCCATCGGCAGGTTCGGAGAGAAGTCCCGGGCCCGTCCGCCGGACTGCTGCCTATGTGGAAGGAAACTTGTGGAAGCCAATACTCGTGGCACCGGGCGTCTACCAGCTGCCTTCCTGACGCCAGGGTCCTCCTCCTTCATGGACTTCCTCTCCGAGCACCAGCCCGAGCTGCTGCCCGGCAACCGGCAGCTGCCGCCCACGCAGGGCGTGATCGAGGCGCCGCACGGGACGACGATCGTCGCCACCACGTTCCCCGGGGGCGTGGTGCTCGCCGGTGACCGGCGGGCGACCATGGGGAACGTCATCGCCCAGCGGGACATCGAGAAGGTCTTCCCGGCGGACGAGTACTCGGCCGTCGGTATCGCCGGCACCGCGGGTCTCGCCGTGGAGATGGTCAAGCTCTTCCAGCTGGAGCTGGAGCACTTCGAGAAGGTCGAGGGTGCCCAGCTGTCGCTGGAGGGCAAGGCGAACCGGTTGTCGACGATGATCCGTTCCAACCTCGGCATGGCCATGCAGGGACTGGCCGTCGTCCCGCTCTTCGCCGGGTACGACGTGGACCGGGGGAAGGGCCGCATCTTCTCCTACGACGTCACGGGTGGCCGTTCCGAGGAGCACAACTTCGCGGCGACGGGTTCCGGTTCGATCTTCGCGCGTGGTGCGATGAAGAAAATGTTCCGCGAGGACCTGACCGAGGAGCAGGCCACCACGCTGGTGGTCCAGGCCCTCTATGACGCGGCAGACGACGACTCGGCGACCGGTGGTCCCGATGTCGCCCGCCGGATCTACCCGATCATCACCGTGATCACCGAGGACGGCTTCCGCCGGCTCTCGGAGGGCGAGTCCTCCGAGCTCTCCCGTGCGGTGCTCCAGCGGCGTCTGGAGGAGCCGGACGGCCCGAAGGCCGCCCTGCTCTGAGGGCGGGCCCGGTTCTCAAGGTGATCCAGTGACCATGACAGAAAGGGACGGATAACCGGTGTCGACGCCGTTCTATGTCTCACCTCAGCAGGCCATGGCCGACCGGGCGGAGTACGCCCGCAAGGGCATCGCCCGGGGCCGCAGCCTGGTCGTGCTGCAGTACGCCGACGGCATCGTGTTCGTCGGGGAGAACCCGTCCCGCGCGCTGCACAAGTTCAGCGAGATCTACGACCGGATCGGCTTCGCGGCCGCCGGCAAGTACAACGAGTACGAGAACCTCCGCATCGGCGGCGTCCGTTACGCCGACCTGCGGGGCTACACCTATGACCGTGACGATGTGACAGCCCGCGGCCTGGCGAACGTCTACGCCCAGACGCTGGGCACCATCTTCTCCTCGGCGGCCGAGAAGCCGTACGAGGTGGAGCTGGTGGTGGCCGAGGTGGGGGAGACCCCCGAGGGCGACCAGATCTACCGGCTGCCGCACGACGGTTCCATCGTGGACGAGCACGGTTCGGTCGCGGTGGGGGGCAACGCCGAGCAGATCAGCAGCTTCCTGGACCAGCGTCACCGCGACGGCATGAGCCTGGCGGAGGCGCTCAAGCTGGCCGTGCAGGCTCTGTCCCGGGACACCAACGGCAGTGAGCGGGAGATCCCCGCCGAACGCCTGGAGGTCGCGGTGCTCGACCGAACGCGTCCGCAGAAGCGCAAGTTCAAGCGCATCGTCGGCCGCCAGCTGGGCCGTCTGCTCGAGGCGGGCGGTGCGTCCACCGAGGCGGAGAGCTCCGAGGAGGAGTAACCCGCCACCCCGGCGTCGCGTTTCCGTGTGCCCCGGCCGGTTCCCCCGGCCGGGGCACACGGCGTTCAGGCCGCCGGTGGCGGCGCCGTGGAGCCCCGGACGACCAGTTCGACCGGGATGTCCTCACGCTCGGGCTCCCGGCCGTCGAGGACGGCCAGGAGGGCGTGCATGCCGCGTTCGCCGAACAGCTCGGCGTCCAGTCGCACGGTCGTCAGTTCGGGATCGAGCGCGGTGGCGAGGGCGAGGTCGTCCAGGCCGGTGACGGAGACGTCCTCGGGGACGTGCAGGCCGAGGCGGCGCAGCGCCTTGTAGGCGCCCGCGGCGAGCTTGTCGTCGTCGCAGACGACCGCCGTCGGGCGGGGGCCGGGGGCGGCGAAGGCGGCCTCGGTGGCGGCCAGGGCGCCCTCGATCGAGATGGGGGCGGCGGCCGTACGGACCTCGGTGCCGGGGACCGCGGCCAGGCGCGCGGTCAGCTCCCGCGCGCGGACCTCGAAGGTCCAGGAGGGCACGTCGGCGGCGAGGTGCAGTACGCGGCGGTGGCCCAGGCCCAGCAGGTGCTCGGCGACCTGGCGGACGCCGTCGGTGATGTCCAGGTTCACGGTGGCGGCGCCCAGGCTGCCCTCGGGGTCGCTGTCGAGCATGACCAGGGGCAGTTGGTCGCCGCGGATCGCGGTGAGGGCGTCGGCTGCCATGGAGGAGGCGATGACGCCGTCCAGCGCGGCCTGTGCGGAGGCGAAGGGGTCGCGGGCGGGGCCGACGCCTTCGGGGGAGGGGTAGAGCACGACGCCGAAGCCGTGCGCCGCGGCGACGCGGGCCGCGCCCGTGTAGACGCCGGCGAAGAACTCCGTGGTCAGGGCCGGGACGACGAGCAGGACGGTGCGGGTACGGCCGAGGCGGAGGTTGCGAGCGGCGAGATTGGGGCGGTAGCCCAGGTCACGGGCGGCTTCCCGGACGCGTTCGGCGGTGGCCTCCGAGACCCGGCCGCGCCACTTGTCGCCCAGCACGAGCGAGACGGCGGCCTGGGATACTCCGGCCGCCTGGGCGACGTCACGGCTGGTCGGGCGCATGCTGCTGCGTGCCACCGTGGGCGTGCTCCTCTTCTTGTGGTTCTTCCGGTCGTTCGCCTCCGGCGCTCCAGCCGGTCTCGAGGCCGCGACCGCGCTCAGCCCCTCGGGCATCCGCGCGCTCGCGCCCCGGACACCGGCGCGCCCTCCGGCTCGCTTCCGTCGTCTGGACGGGTGAACAGCGCACATGGTACGTATGGGAGCGGACGTTATACGTAACACTTCGGTTCGTCGAGGCGTCCCGGCGAGCCCCTGGAGGGCAGGACATGGCCACGGGATACCTGGAGATCCTGCGGGCGCGGCACGCGCTGCGGCTGCTCACCGGCACTCTGGTGGGCCGGCTGCCCAACGCCACCGCCGCGATCGCCCTGGTCCTCTTCGTCCGTGCCGAGGGCGGCACCTACAGCCTCGCGGGCGCCCTCGCGGCCGTGTACGGCGTCGCCAACGCGGTCGGCCAGCCGGTGCTGGGCCGGCTCGTGGACCTGTACGGCCAGCCGCGCGTGCAGCTGCCCGCCGCGGTGCTCGCGGCGCTCGCCATGACGGTCTTCGCCCTCTCCGGCACCGACCCGCTCCCGCTCGCCTACGCGGCCGTCGCCGCGGCCGGCCTGTTCACCCCGCCCCTCGAGGGCGGGCTGCGGGCCCTGTGGCCGACCGTGCTGCGCCGCGAGGAGCAGGTGCACACCGCGTACGCCATGGACGCGGTCGCGCAGGAGATCATGTTCACGGTCGGGCCGCTGCTGGTGACCCTGTGCGCGTCGCTGTGGGACGAGCGCGCCGCCCTGCTCGTGCTGAACCTGCTGGGCGTGCTGGGGGCGCTCTGCGTGGTCGTCTCACCGCCCTCGCGCGCGTGGCGCTCGGCTCCGCGCGAGGCGCACTGGCTGGGCGCCCTGCGCTCGCCCGGCCTGCTGGCGCTGCTCGCCGCCTTCCTGTTCGTCGGCATCGCGCTGGGCTCCATCACGGTCGCCTCGGTGTCGTACGCCGACGGCCACGGCGGTGACGCGGTCTACGGCTGGCTGATGGCCGGGCTCGGTCTCGGGGCGCTGGTCGGCGGCACGGTGTACGGTGCCCGCCAGTGGGCCGGTGCGCCCGAGCGGCGACTGCGTGTCCTGGTGGCGCTTCTGGCGGTGTGTTACCTGCCGCTCATGCTGATGCCGGGCGCGGTCGCCATGGTGCTGCTGAGCGTGGTCTCGGGGGTCTTCCTGGCGCCCTGCATCGCCTGTGCGTTCATCATCGTCGACCGGCACGCTCCGACCGGGACCGTCACCGAGGCTTTCTCCTGGCTTGTGACGACGTTCACCGTGGGCGCCTCGGTCGGAACGGGCCTGGCGGGGCCGGTGGTCCAGACCGGTGGCACGCTGTGGGGTTTCGCGCTGCCGGGGGCGGCGGGGGCCGTGTCCCTGCTGGTCCTGCTCGCCACCGGAGGGGTCCTCGCAGCTCCCGCGCGGGGCGCGGTCGTTGCGGCTTCATCGGAAAATGATCCAAATCGTGCTGCCGAACCCCGTTTCAGCTCAGGGGATCGGGCGTAATGTTCACTCATGGACCGCCGCATTTTCGGGCTGGAGAACGAGTACGGCGTCACATGCACGTTCAGGGGACAGCGCCGCCTGTCTCCTGACGAGGTGGCGCGGTACCTCTTCCGCCGTGTCGTGTCATGGGGCCGCAGCAGCAATGTTTTTCTGCGAAACGGCGCCCGGCTCTATCTCGACGTGGGTTCACATCCGGAATACGCGACACCCGAATGTGACAACGTGACCGAACTGGTCACCCACGACAAGGCCGGCGAGCGCATTCTCGAAGGACTCCTGGTGGACGCGGAACGACGCCTGCACGAGGAGGGAATCGCGGGCGACGTCTACCTCTTCAAGAACAACACCGACTCGGCGGGCAACTCCTACGGCTGCCACGAGAACTATCTGGTGGCGCGGCACGGGGAGTTCTCCCGGCTCGCGGACATCCTCATCCCCTTCCTGGTGACCAGGCAGCTGCTGTGCGGGGCGGGCAAGGTGCTGCAGACCCCGCGCGGCGCGGTGTACTGCGTCAGCCAGCGCGCGGAGCACATCTGGGAGGGCGTCTCCTCGGCGACGACCCGCTCCCGGCCCATCATCAACACGCGCGACGAACCGCACGCGGACGCCGAGCGCTACCGCCGGCTGCACGTCATCGTCGGCGACTCGAACATGTCCGAGACGACCATGCTGCTCAAGGTCGGCGCCACCGACCTGGTGCTGCGCATGATCGAGGCGGGCACCGTGATGCGCGACCTCACGCTGGAGAACCCGATCCGGGCGATCCGCGAGGTCAGCCACGACATCACCGGCCGGCGCAAGGTGCGCCTGGCCAGCGGCCGGGAGGCCTCCGCGCTGGAGGTGCAGCGCGAATACTTCGACAAGGCCGTGGACTTCTGCGACCGCCGGGGCATCCGCACCGGCACGGTCGCGCAGGTCCTGGAGCTGTGGGGCCGCACCCTCGACGCGATCGAGGCCGAGGAACTGGACCGGATCGCCACCGAGATCGACTGGGTCATGAAGTACAAGCTCATCGAGCGGTACCGGGCCAAGCACAACATGACGATGTCGCATCCGCGGGTCGCTCAGATAGACCTCGCCTACCACGACATCCACCGTCGTCGTGGCCTGTACTACCTGCTGGAGAAGAAGGGCCAAGCCGCTCGGATCTGCAACGACTTGAAGATCTTCGAGGGCAAGTCGGTTCCGCCGCAGACCACACGCGCCCGGCTGCGCGGCGACTTCATCCGGCGGGCGCAGGAACAGCGCAGGGACTTCACCGTCGACTGGGTACATCTGAAGCTCAACGACCAGGCACAGCGCACCGTGTTGTGCAAGGACCCCTTCCGTTCGGTGGACGACCGGGTGGAGAAGCTGATCGCCGGAATGTAGTGAAAAGCGGGTGAGTCAAGCGTTTGGGCACCGAAATGCCGGAACGCCACACGGGCGCCGTACGTTTCCGGTACGGCGCCCTCCCTACGCCGTAGAGTTGCGCGCACGCCATCCACAAGATCGACCGATAACGAGGCTCTTCCGTGCGCCGACGCTCACTCCTCCTCGCCGCCCTCCCCGCCGGACTGGTCACACTCGCCGGATGCGGAGACGACAAGTCCGGATCCAGCAAGGTCAGCGCCTCGCCGTCGCCCTCGAGCGCACCCCCGCCGAAGATCGTGGACGGGCCGTTGCCGGCGATCACGGCGGGCCCGAAGTTCGGCGAGAAGCCGACCATCGCCAAGGGGACGGGGGAGCCGTCGAAGAACCTCGCGGTGAAGACGCTGATCGCGGGCAGTGGCCGCACGGTCGCGCAGAACGAGTTCATCCTGGCGAACTACCTGGGCCAGATCTGGGACACCGGCAAGGTCTTCGACAACTCCTACGACCGGGGGCGCCCGCTGCTCATGCAGCTCGCCCAGGGCACCATCATCGACGGCTGGCGGTACGCCCTGACGGGCAAGAAGACCGGCAGCCGGATCGAGATCGCCGTACCGCCCACCTACGGCTACGGCACGTCGGGCCAGCCGCAGGCGGGCATCAAGGGCACCGACACTCTGGTGTTCGTCATCGATCTGGTCGAGTCCTTCAACTCCCAGAGCTCCGCCAAGGGCAAGCCGGCCGCACAGAGCGACGCGGTGCTGCCGAAGGTGGCCACCAACACCGACGGCAAGGTGCCCAAGGTCACCGTCCCCAAGACGGACCCGCCGAAGAAGCTCGTGTCGGCCTACGTCCTGGAAGGCGACGGCGCCGAGGTGAAGGCCGAACAGACGGTCCTGTGCCAGTTCCAGGGCCTGGTCTGGGACAGCGGCAAGACGTTTCAGCAGACCTATGGCTCGGGCCGGCTCAGCCAGTTCTCGATCGAACAGATGCAGCAGACGGTCAAGGGGCTGGCGCAGGGCCTGACCGGCAAGAAGGTCGGCAGCCGGATCCTGGTCGTCGTACCGCCGGAGCTGGGCTACGGCGACACCCCGCCGACCGGCGGAGTGATCAAGAAGGGCTCCACCCTCGTGTTCACCGTGGACATCCTCGCCGCGATGTAGGGCGCGGGCCGGCCGTGGCGGGCGGAAGCGCTGCGGGGATGAAAGACTGTCGGCGTTTCGTGTCGTACACAAGCAGGAGCTTTTGACGTGAGCATCGAGAAGCCTGAGATCGACTTCCCGGGCGGCGAGCCCCCGGCGGACCTCGAGATCAAGGACATCTGGGAGGGCGACGGGCCGGTTGCGCAGGCGGGCCAGACCGTCACCGTCCACTACGTGGGTGTCGCCTTCAGCACCGGCGAGGAGTTCGATGCCAGCTGGAACCGGGGCACCCCGTTCCGTTTCCCGCTGGGCGCGGGCCGAGTCATCCAGGGCTGGGACAAGGGTGTGCAGGGCATGAAGGTCGGCGGCCGCCGCCAGCTGACCATCCCCGCCCACCTCGCCTACGGCAACCAGAGCCCGACCCCGGCGATCAAGCCCGGCGAGACCCTGATCTTCGTGGTGGACCTGCTCGGGGTCTGATCCACCGGCGGGGTCCGACCGGATCCGATCAGCTGGGGCCCATGCCTGTTCGGGCATGGGCCCTCGGCTTTGCCACCGCACTGCGGAGCGGTACGGTCATCGGTCGTAAGCACCATAGGGGAGGCGAAGGGCGTCGATGGCCATTGCCAAGGCCGAGCGGCTGATGAACCTCGCGCTGTGCCTGCTCGGCACCCGGCGGCCGCTCAGCAAGCGCGAGCTGCGCGATTCCATTGAGGCATACGTCGAGGCCTCCAGGCCGGACAAGGGTGCGGCCTCCAGGCCGGACAAGGGTGCGGCCGCTTCCGACGACTCCTTCAACCGCATGTTCGAGCGGGACAAGGACGACCTGCGCGAGCTGGGCCTGGTCATCGAGACCGTCGAGAATATCGACGGCGAGGTCGGCTATCTCGCCCGCCGTGGCAGCAACCGGTTGCCGCCCATCACCCTGGACGCCGAGGAAGCCGCCGCCCTGGGCCTGGCCGCCAAGGTGTGGCAGCAGGCCCGCCTGGCCGGCGCGGCCAGCGGCGCCCTGCAGAAGCTGCGCGCCGCGGGCCTCCCCGAGGACGTCGACCCGTACGAGGCGCACGGTGCCCTGGAACCGCGCATCCCGGTGCACGAGGCCGCCTTCGAGCCGCTGATGCTGGCCTGCCGTGACCGCCGCCCGGTCGTCTTCGACTACCGCAAGGCCTCCGCCGCCCACCCCGAGCCCCGGCACGTCGAGCCGTGGGCGCTGGAGTGCTGGCGCGGCCACTGGTACCTGGCCGGCTTCGACCGCGACCGGGGTGCCGAGCGTGTGTTCCGGCTCTCCCGGATCACCGGCAGGGTCCGCTCCCGTGGTACGGGCTTCACCGCACCCGTGCCGGACGTCGTCACCGTGCGTGAGACCGTCGCTGGCTGGGCGGGTGAGATCGCCGACCGCTCGGCGCTGATCCGGCTCCGCTGCGGCGCCGGTTTCCCCCTTCGGGCGAAGGCCACCAGGGTGCGGGACCTCGGCGACGGCTGGGACGAGTTGGAGATTCCGTACGGGCACGGCCTGGACGCCTGGCTGGTGGAGTTCGGGCCGGACGTGGTGGTCCTGGAGCCGGCCGAGCTGCGGGCCGATGTGGTGGACCGGCTGCGTGCCGTGGCCAAGGGCTGAGGGGGAGCAGAACTGTGGCAGGCAAACCGGTCAGGCCCGCGAACGCCATCGACCAGACCCGGCGGATGCTGTCCCTGGTGACCTACCTCCGGGAGCGCCCCGGCGCCCGGATCGCGGACGTCGCGCGGGCCTTCGGCATCACCGAGGACGAGCTGGTCGCCGACCTCGATCTGCTGCCGATGTGCGGCACCAGCTTCCGTGGCGGCGACCTGCTGGACATCGACACAGACGGCGAGCGCATCTGGTGGCACAACCCGGCCGCGCTCGGCGAGGAGGCGGCCGAGCCGCTGCGGCTCGCCGCCGACGAGGCCACCGCGCTACTGGTGGCCGCCCGTGCGGTCTCCACGCTGCCGGGCCTGCGTGAAGGCGACCGCCAGGCCCTGCTGCGGGCCACCGCCAAGGTGGAGGCCGCTGCCGGTGAAGCCGCCGGCGCCAGCTCCCGCCTGTCGGTGACCTTCGAGTCCGAGGGCGGGGTGTTCGCCGACGTCGACCGGGCCATCTCCGAGCGCCGTCGGCTGTGGATCCGCTACTACTCTCCGGCCCGCGACGAGGTCACCGAGCGCGAGATCGACCCGATCCGCCTGGTCAGTGTCGGCCACACCTACGTCGAGGCCTGGTGCCGGCGCTCGGAGGCCCGGCGCACCTTCCGGCTCGACCGGGTCGCCGAGATCAAGGTCCTCGACGAGCCGTCCGCGCCGCCGGAGATAGAGCTGCGCGACCTCTCCGAGGGCCTGGTGCAGCCGGCCGCCGAGGATCCGGAGGTCGTGGTCGAGGTCGGCCCCGGCGGCCGCTGGGTCGCCGAGTACTACCCGCACGACAGCGCCGATGAGCTTCCCGACGGCGGGCTCCGTATCACTCTGCGCACCCCCGATCCGGCCTCCCTGCGCCGGCTGGCGCTGCGGCTCGGCCGCGACGGCCGGATCGTCTCCCCGCCCGAGCTGGCCGACAGCGCCCGCCGGTCGGCCCGCGAGGCACTGGCGGCGTACGACGGCCCGCCGGACACGGTGTGGGGTGGCGATGGCCGACACGAGGGTCGGGAGTGAGCCGCAGGGGCGCGCCGGTGCCGAGGCGCATGGGGGTTGCCCGCGTGTGCGTGGAGGAGCGCGGAGGCACGAAGGGCTGAGCGCCGTCGCCCCTCGACTCAGGCTGCGGCGCCCCGAAGGCGAACGACCAGGGAATGAGGAGCGAGGGCTGTGAGCGAGTCTCCGGTGTCCGGTGCGGGTGAGATGACGGTGGCGGCCGCCTTCGCCGGCATGAGGAGAGTGGTCCCCGTGGTGTTCCGGGCCGGCTGCCCGGACTGCCGGGGCCGCTTCGAACTCGCCGCGAGCGCCTTGCGCCTCGCCATCGGTGCCACCAGCCGGACGACGTTCTACTCGTTCACCTGCCCCCAGTGCGGTGCCGCCGTGCGCAAGCCCGCGGGGGAGCGCATCGTCGAACTGCTCACCGGCGGCGGTGTCAGGACCCTGCGGCTGCACTCCACGGTCTAGGACGGTCTAGGCTCGACGTCATGTTCTGGCCGATGTTCGCGGTAGCCGTGGGTTTCCTGGGTCTCGCCGTCCTCGGCGTGCTCGCCGTCCGGGTCTTCCTGGAGGCGCGACGCCTCGGGCAGCAGGTGGAGGCCTCCGCGCGCCGCATCAACAGGGCGGCAGAGGATCTGGAGCGGGCGGCCCTGAGCGCGGCGCGCGCCGTGGACACGCTGTGAGGGCCGCCCCGCATGGCCGGCGCGTCCCCGGTGCCCGTGCGCTGTCGGTCACTTCGCCCTGTCACCTTGCCCACCCGGCCAGGTACGCTGCTGGTCGCGGCCCGAGAAAGAGGCGCGGTCCGCAGAGCAGGAGTACGCCCTGGGATTGTCCCGCGTTCACCCCCAGGCGTTACGATCGCAGCCAGCATGACGTTCGGACAACTGTCCGACCTGCCGGACATGCCCGCCTCGATGAGAAGGTGAAGATTTATGTTCCGCAACGGACTTGAGCCGTGGCACCTGCTGGTCCTCGTTCTGGTGATCGTCCTTGTGTTCGGCTCCAAGAAGCTCCCGGAGATGGCGCGCTCGCTCGGCAAGTCCGCCCGCATCCTGAAGAGCGAGGCGAAGGCGATGAAGGACGACGGCAAGCAGTCCGCCGGCACCGCCCAGTCCGCCGAGGAGCCCGCTCCGGCTCAGCGCACGATCCAGGCCGCCCCCGGCGACGTGACCAGCTCCCGCCCGGTCAGCGAGCCGACGGACACGACCCAGCGCTGACGCGAGGGCCGGGGGCATCCGGTCCGCTGCACGAGATGAGGATGTGGGTTGCTCAAGTCTGCCCGCAAGAAGGAGAGGGATCCCGAGGGGCGGATGCCGCTCGCGGATCACTTGCGTGAGCTGCGTAACCGGCTCGCGAAGGGTGTTCTGGCGATCCTGGTCGTCACGATCGCGGCGGCGTTCTTCTACAGGGACATCGTCAACTTCATCACCGAGCCGGTGCTCAACGAGATCGGCTGTCACCAGTCCTTCGGTGAGCTTGTCAAGGCCAAGAACGCCCACTGCGCGCACATCACCGTCAGCGGCCTGCTGGCGCCGTTCACCCTGGCCCTGAAGGTCTCCCTGATGGCCGGTGTCGTGCTCGCGTCGCCGGTCTGGCTCTACCAGCTGTGGGCGTTCGTCGCGCCGGGCCTGCACCGCAACGAGAAGAAGTACGCCTACGCCTTCGTCGGTTTCGGCTTCCCGCTCTTCCTCGGCGGCGGCTACCTGGCCTTCCACGTGCTGCCCACCACGGCGCGGGTGATGATCGACCTCACGCCGAGCGGCGCCGAGAACCTGCTGCCGCTGGACGACCTGCTGGATCTGGTCACCCGCATGATCGTCGTCTTCGGCCTCGCCTTCGAGATGCCGTTGCTGCTGGTCATGCTCAACCTCACCGGCGTCCTGTCCGGCCAGCGCATGCTGGGCTGGTGGCGCGGCATGGTCGTCGGCATCACCGCCTTCGCGGCCGTGGCCACGCCCAGCCCCGACCCGATGACGATGCTGGCGCTGGCGGCGCCGATCTGGGCGCTCTACTTCGTCGCCGTGGCCATCGCGCTGCTCAACGACCGGCGCAGGGCCCGCCGCGAGGCCGTGGGCCCGGGGGACGACGAGGCGTCCGAGCTGGACCTCACGCCCGAGGAGATCGGCGAGGTGGAGGCGGTGACCGCGAGCACGGCCCCCGAACTGCCCGGCACGGGCCGGGTCAACGGCTACGACGACGTGACCTGATCGCTCACCGAGCCGCTGCGCGATGCCCCCGTCCCCAGGGACGGGGGCATTCGTCTGCCGTCGCTCAGCCCGGGTTCCGGATAATGATCGTCCTGTTGTCGGTGGGGCCCGGTACGCTCGAACGTACGATGACAGAGGATCTCTCACCGGCCGAGCGGTACGCGGCGGCCCGCAGGCGGGCAGCCGAGCAGGCCACCGCGCTCGCGTCCTTCCGCGAGATGTACGACTTCGGCCTCGACCCCTTCCAGATCGAGGCCTGCCAGGCACTCGAGGCGGGGAAGGGCGTGCTGGTGGCCGCCCCCACCGGTTCGGGCAAGACGATCGTGGGCGAGTTCGCCGTCCACCTCGCCCTCAAGCAGGGCAAGAAGTGCTTCTACACGACACCCATCAAGGCGCTGTCGAACCAGAAGTACGCCGACCTGTGCCGCCGCTACGGCGCCGAGAAGGTCGGCCTGCTCACCGGCGACAACAGCGTGAACTCCGGCGCCCCCGTGGTCGTGATGACCACCGAGGTGCTGCGGAACATGCTCTACGCCGGCTCGCAGACCCTCCTCGGCCTCGGCTATGTGGTCATGGACGAGGTGCACTACCTCTCCGACCGCTTCCGTGGCGCCGTCTGGGAGGAAGTGATCATCCACCTGCCCGAGTCGGTGACCCTGGTGTCGCTCTCGGCGACCGTGTCCAACGCCGAGGAGTTCGGTGACTGGCTGGACACCGTCCGTGGCGACACCGAGGTGATCGTCTCCGAGCACCGGCCCGTGCCGCTGTTCCAGCACGTGCTCGCCGGGCGCCGGATGTACGACCTGTTCGAGGAGGGCGAGGGCCACAGGAAGGCCGTCAACCCCGACCTCGTACGCCTCGCCCGCATGGAGGCCACCCGGCCGTCGTACCAGGACCGCCGACGCGGCCGGTCGATGCGCGAGGCCGATCGGGAGCGGGAGCGCAGACAGCGCTCGCG
Source organism: Streptomyces sp. NPDC006314 (assembly GCF_040613075.1). Lineage (NCBI taxonomy): Bacteria > Bacillati > Actinomycetota > Actinomycetes > Kitasatosporales > Streptomycetaceae > Streptomyces > Streptomyces sp. NPDC006314. The sequence goes on from NZ_JBEXRL010000005.1 coordinate 201,785, forward strand.
CGTGTGGACGCCGGGCCGGCCCGAGGTCATCGAGCGCCTCGACTCCGAGGGTCTGCTGCCCGCCATCACCTTCATCTTCAGCCGTGCCGCCTGCGAGGCCGCCGTCCAGCAGTGCCTGTACGCGGGCCTCAGGCTCAACGACGAGGAGGCGCGGGAACAGGTCCGCGCCCTGGTCGAGGAGCGGACCGCATCCATTCCGCCGGAGGACCTGCACGTCCTCGGCTACTACGAGTGGCTGGAGGGCCTGGAGCGCGGCATCGCCGCCCACCACGCGGGCATGCTGCCCACCTTCAAGGAGGTCGTCGAGGAGCTGTTCGTACGCGGCCTGGTCAAGGCCGTGTTCGCCACCGAGACCCTCGCCCTCGGCATCAACATGCCCGCCCGCTCCGTGGTGCTGGAGAAACTCGTCAAGTGGAACGGCGAGCAGCACGCCGACATCACCCCCGGCGAGTACACCCAGCTGACCGGCCGCGCGGGCCGGCGGGGCATCGACATCGAGGGCCACGCCGTCGTGCTGTGGCAGCGCGGGATGAGCCCCGAGCACCTCGCCGGTCTCGCGGGCACGCGCACGTACCCGCTGCGCTCCAGCTTCAAGCCGTCGTACAACATGGCGGTCAACCTGGTCGAGCAGTTCGGGCGGCACCGCTCGCGCGAGCTGCTGGAGACCTCCTTCGCGCAGTTCCAGGCCGACAAGTCGGTCGTCGGGATCTCCCGGCAGGTGCAGCGCAACGAGGAGGGTCTGGAGGGTTACAAGGCCTCCATGAACTGCCACCTCGGCGACTTCGAGGAATACGCGCGGCTGCGCCGCGAGCTGAAGGACCGGGAGACCGAGCTGGTCCGGCAGGGCGCGAACCAGCGGCGGGCCGAGGCGGCCGTCGCCCTGGAGAAGCTCAAGCCGGGCGATGTCATCCACGTGCCCACGGGCAAGTACGCCGGCCTGGCCCTGGTGCTCGACCCAGGCCTGCCCGCCGGGCGCTCCAACGGCCACCGGGACTTCGACCACCATGACGGACCGCGCCCGCTGGTGCTGACCGCCGAACGGCAGGTCAAGCGGCTGGCGTCCATGGACTTCCCGGTGCCGGTGGAGCCGCTGGACCGGATGCGGATCCCGAAGTCCTTCAACCCGCGTTCCCCGCAGTCCCGCCGGGACCTCGCCTCCGCGCTGCGGACCAAGGCCGGGCACGTCCCGCCGGAGCGGGCCCGCAAGAAGCGGTCGCAGGCCGCCGACGACCGCGAGATCGCGCGGCTGCGCACCGCCATCCGGGCCCATCCCTGCCACGGGTGCAACGACCGGGAGGATCACGCGCGTTGGGCCGAGCGCTACCACCGGCTGCTGCGCGACACCTCGCAACTGGAGCGGCGCATCGAGGGCCGCACGAACACCATCGCGCGCACCTTCGACCGGATCGTGGCCCTGCTGACCGAGATGGACTACCTGCGCGGCGACGAGGTCACCGAGCACGGCAAGCGGCTCGCGCGGCTGTACGGCGAACTCGACCTGCTGTCCAGCGAATGCCTGCGCGAGGGTGTCTGGGAGGGGCTCGCTCCCGCCGAACTGGCTGCATGCGTCTCGGCGTTGGTGTACGAGGCGCGGGTCGGTGACGACGCGCTGGCACCCAAGCTGCCCTCGGGCAAGGCGAAGGCCGCGCTTGCTGAGATGGTCCGGATCTGGGGCCGGCTCGACGCTCTGGAGGAGGACTTCCGGATCAGCCAGACCGAGGGTGTCGGGCAGCGGGAGCCGGATCTCGGGTTCGCCTGGGCCGCGTACATGTGGGCTTCCGGAAAGGGGCTCGACGAGGTGCTGCGGGAGGCGGACATGCCCGCGGGCGACTTCGTGCGGTGGTGCAAGCAGGTGATCGACGTGCTCGGACAGATCTCGGCGGCGGCGTCCTCCGAGGGCTCGACCGTGGCCAAGAGCGCGCGTAAGGCCGTGGATCAGTTGCTGCGGGGTGTGGTCGCCTACTCGTCGGTGGGGTGATCCCCGGGTCCGCGGGTGCGGGGACGCTGCGGCTGGAAGCGTAGTTCCCCGCGCCCCTGGCCGAGTTGCCCCGAGCGGTGCAGCGAGAAGCACCGCCGGCCGGCCGGGCTGCGTGATGTCCTCGTCCCGTACCGGGGACGCGGAGCCCTCGGGTGAGGGACGTTCGCGGTCAGAAGTGCGACGTCAAGTGTGACGTCCTGTCCCGCCCGGACATCTGAGACTCTTTGCCCCTTCACGGTGAGTGACTTTCGCACGCCCGTGCGCCGTGACCGAACGTGTGCGAATGAACGCGTGGCGTGTAAATGCAGTCGAGCGTACTCCTGTTGCGCGGGCGATTTCAGGTGCTTGCCGAATATGACACGGCGATGATCCGGTCGGACTAGGCTCGCCCGCGGCGCACCGAGTTGAGGTGAATTCGTGCGCTTGTTCCCAAACATCCGGAAGATCCCGTCAGTTCCATGAACCTTCCCCCCAAACGCCTCCCCGACACCCAGCCGACTCGTCTCAGAAGGCATCCATGGTGAGTGTTCAGAAGCCTCCCGGTCGCCGTGAACGTCCCTACACGCGCGTGCTGTTGCCCCCGGCCATATTGATGGCCGCCGCGAGCGGAGCCGCCGTGGCCCTCGTACCGGCGCCGGCCCGGCTCGCCGTCGGCCTGTGCGGGGGGCTGGCCGTGCTGCTGGTGCTCGTCACGGGTGCGGAAGCCGCCCGCCGCGGCCGCAGGATCCGCGAGGCGCAGACCGAGCACGCCCGTCACGCCGCGTATCTGGAGCACCGGCTCGCCGCCCATGACGAGCTGATCGACCGCTTCGCCACCGACATCCTGCCCACCGGTCTGCTCCGGCTGCGCGCCGGAGAGCCGCTTCGGGAGGTGCTGCTCAACGTCTACGACGTGGACCCCGAGCTGCGCGGCCTGCCCGAGTCGTACCGCGAGATGTTCCGCATCGCGCTGCGCGGCGCCGACCACGAGATCTCGATGCGCGACGCCACCGAACGCTCCTTCGTGAGCATCGCCCGCCGCGTCCAGGCCATCGTCCACCAACAGGCCAAGGAACTACGGGAGATGGAGGAGGACCACGGCCGCAACCCCGAGGTCTTCGACGACCTGCTCCGGCTCGACCACGGCACCTCGCTGATCGGCCGGCTCGCCGACACCATCTCGGTCCTCGGCGGCGGCCGCCCCGGCCGTCAGTGGCCCCTGCCGGTCTCCCTCTACAGCGTGCTGCGCGGCGCCATGTCCCGCATCCTCGAGTACCGCCGCATCGAGCTGAGCTCGATCGTCAACATCAACATCAAGGGCACCGCCGTCGAGCCGGTCATCCACGCCGCCGCCGAACTCCTCGACAACGCCACCCGCTACTCGCCGCCCTCGACCAAGGTGCACGTCACCGCCGTCGAGGTGCAGGCAGGCATCGCCGTCGAGATCGAGGACGCCGGCGTCAGCCTGACCGAGGAGTCCCGCGCCCGCATCGAGCGGATGATCGAGGACGCCAAGAACGGCGACGACGCGCAGAACCTCGGCGAGAACCCGCGGCTCGGCCTCGCCGTCGTCGGCCGGCTCTGCAAGCACTTCGACATGGAGGTCTCGCTGCGTGCCTCCGCCTATGGTGGCGTCCGCGCGATCCTCATCATCCCGCGCGTCATGACCACCACCGAGCCGGGCGTCGGCGCCGCGCACGGCATCGGCGCCACCGGTGTACCGCAGCCCGAACTCGGTGCCGTCGAGGGCCCCAAGCGCCCGCCCAAGAAGCGCCGCCCCACCAGCCCCAAGATTCCCGCCGGGATCTCCATGGAGGACGACGTCCCCGAGGTCACCGAGTGGACCGCGGGCGGTCTGCCGCAGCGCCGCAGCCGCGTGAAGACCCCGCTCAGCCAGCGGTACGCCGAACAGGCCGCCATCGAGCGCGCCGAGCGTGAGGGCAGGCCGACCATCTGGTCCCAGACCAGGACCGAGCCGGAACCCGAGCCCGAGATCGACCCCGAGCGCAGGAAACTCATGGACCGGCCGCCGGGCATGTGGATGGAAGCGTTCTGGGACGGACTGCGGAAGGGCATGCCCGAGGACGCCACCGCGTCCGAACTGACCGACTTCACGCTCCACCCGACCAAGTACGTGCATCTGCTCAACGATTCGGACGACCCCGCCGAGGGCGCCACCGAGGCCGACGACGAGGGGAACCTCAAGTGATCCAGCAGCGTGCGAACCTGGACTGGATGCTCAAGCAGCTCAACGACGGTGTGCCGGGCATCGAGATGATCGTGGTCCTGTCCGCCGACGGACTGCGCATCGCCCGCTACGGCGGCGAACCCGACGCCGCGGACCGTGTGGCCGCCGCCTGCGCGGGCGTGCAGAGCCTGGCCGGTGCCATCATCCAGGAGATCCCCGGCGCCGGCGAGATGAAGGTCGTCGTCATCGAGATCGACGGCGGCTACTTCTACCTCATGAACGCCGGTGCCAACGCCTACCTCGCCGTGCTCGCCGACGTGACCTGCGAGCCGGGCCGGATGAGCGGAATGATGCGCGACCTCGTCGTCCGGATCGGCGCCCACCTCACCAGTCCGCCCCGGCGGAACGGGCAGACCGTATGACTCCTCCACGACGCAAACGGCGGCGGTCGCCGCAACCGCCGCCCCCGCCGCCCCCCAAACCGGCGGACGGCGAGGAGACGCCCAGAAACCCCGAACGGCTGTACACCATCGCCGGATCCGCTGACGGGGGCCGGGCCGAACTCGACCTCGTGACGTTGATCGTGGCACGTTCCGCGCCTCCGCCTGCCGCCTCACCGGAGCAGGCGGTGGTGCTCCGGCTCTGTACCACCCCCCTGTCCGTGGCCGAGCTCTCGGCCTATCTCCAACTGCCGTTCAGCGCGATGACCGTACTGATCACCGAGCTGATCGCGGCCGAGCTGGTGCAGGCGCGCGCCCCGATCGTCCGCCAGGCGCTCCCCGACCGTTCACTCCTCGAAGCGGTGATGCATGGACTTCAAAGGCTCTGACACCCTCCCCGGCCCGCGCACCGAGGACCAGCTGCCGCACACGGCCCAGGCCGCGGTGAAGATCGTGATCGTGGGCGGGTTCGGCGTCGGCAAGACCACCATGGTCGGTTCCGTCAGCGAGATCAGACCGCTGACCACCGAGGAGACGATGACCCAGGCCGGCATCGGCGTCGACGACAACTACGGCTCGGAATCCAAGACGGCCACCACCGTGGCCATGGACTTCGGCCGCATCAGCATCACCGACAAGCTGGTGCTCTACCTCTTCGGCACCCCCGGCCAGGAGCGCTTCTGGTTCCTGTGGAACGGCCTCTTCGAAGGCGCCCTCGGGGCGGTCGTCCTGGTCGACACCCGGCGCCTGGAAGTCAGCTTCGACGTCATGGGCCGGCTGGAGGAACGCGGCGTGCCGTTCGTCGTCGCCGTCAACTCCTTCCCGGACGCCCCCCGTTACCCCGTCGAGGAACTGCGCACCGCGCTGGACCTGGCCCCGGGTATCCCGATCATCGACTGCGACGTGCGCCGCCGGGCCTCCAGCAAGGACGTACTGATGACCCTCATGCGCTTCCTGCACTCCCTCGCCCTGTCCGGCGCCCTCACCTGACCCGCAGCCGACCCACCGCCACACCATCCGTTCCGGAGCGATCACTGTGACGCCTGAATCCTCGTCCCTCACCGGCACAGACCCCACTGCCGGCCCGCCCCCGGGCTGTCCGGCGCACGGCCTCGGCCCCGGGGGACTGCACCGGCTCTACGGCCCCGACGCGGGTGACCTCGGCGACCTCTACGAGCGTCTGCGCGAGCAGCACGGCCCCGTGGCCCCCGTACTGCTTCACGAGGACGTACCGATGTGGGTGGTCCTCGGGCACGCCGAGAACCTGCAACTGGTGCGCAGCCCCTCGCAGTACACCCGCGACAGCCGGATCTGGACCCCGCTGCTGGACGGCACGGTCAAGCCCGACCACCCGCTCATGCCGCACATCGCCTGGCAGCCCATCTGCTCCCACGCCGAAGGCGACGAGCACCAGCGGCTGCGCGCCGCGGTCACCGCGGCCATGTCCACGATCGACCACCGCAGCGTCCGCCGCCACATCGGCCGCTCCACCCAGAGCCTGGTCAACGGCTTCTGCGAGCGGGGCCGGGCCGACCTGGTCTCCCAGTTCGCCGAGCACCTGCCGATGGCCGTCATGTGCGAGATCCTCGGCATGCCCGAGGAGTACGACGACCGGATGGTGCACGCCGCCCGCGACGCCCTCAAGGGCACCGAGACCGCCATCCAGAGCCACACCTACGTCATGGACGCGCTGAGCCGGCTCACCACCCGGCGCCGTGCCCGGCCCGAGGACGACTTCACCAGTCACCTCATCACCCACCAGGCCGGACTCACCGACGACGAGGTCCGCGAGCACCTGCGCCTCGTCCTCTTCGCCGCCTACGAGGCCACCGCCAACCTCCTCGCCAACGCGCTGCGCATGGTCCTCACCGAGCCCGGCTTCCGCGCCCAGCTCAACGGCGGCCAGATGACCGTGCCGGAGGCGATCGAGCAGTCCCTGTGGGACGAGCCGCCGTTCAGCACCGTCCTCGGCTACTACGCCAAGCAGGACACCGAGCTGGGCGGCCGGCGCATCCGCAAGGGCGACGGGCTGCTGTTCGCCCCCGCGCCGGGCAACCTCGACCCGCGCATCCGCCCGGACCTGTCGGCCGGCATGCAGGGCAACCGCTCCCACCTGGCCTTCGGTGGCGGCCCGCACGAGTGCCCCGGCCAGGACATCGGCCGCGCCATCGCCGACGTCGGTGTGGACGCCCTGCTGACCCGGCTGCCGGACATCCACCTCGACTGTGCGCAGGAGGAGTTGCAATGGCGGGCGTCCATCGCCTCCCGGCACCTGGTGGCCCTGCCGGTGCGCTTCGAACCCAAGCCGCAGCAGGACGTCGACCTCCCGCCCCGGCCCATGGCCCTGCCGTCGCAGCGCGCCGGCCGGCAGGTCGGCGCCCCGGGCGGCGAGCCCACTCGGGCCGCCGAATCGCGGCCCGCCCCGCGCCCCGCCCCCGAGCCCGTCCTCGCGAGGCCGGAGCCGGCCCGGCCCCGGGGCGTCTGGCAGCGCCTGCTGCGCTGGTGGCGCGGCGAGTGACCGGAGGCTAACCCTCGCCGGCCCATGTGTCGTACGACGACCAGGCCTGGAGCACGCGGCCGCTGACGAACGCGTGCCCCGCCCCGGTGACCGGATCGGTGAACTCCAGCCGCCGCGCGAGCAGTTGCAGCGGACGACGGAAGTCACCGGCCGGCGCCGGGCCGGTCACCTCCGGATACAGCGGATCGCCGAGGATGGGCACACCGAGCGCGTTCAGATGCACCCGGAGCTGATGGGTCTGCCCGGTCGCGGGGAGGAGCCGGTACCGGCCCAGCCCGTCCCGGTGTCCCACCTGTTCCACATACGTCTCGGCGTTCGGCTCGCCCTCGACCTCCCGCGCGGCCTGCACCCCGCGCTCCTTCACGATCCGGCTGCGCACGGTCCGGGGGAGGCGGAGCGAGGGGTCGTACGGCCCGATCGCCTCGTACTCCTTGCGCACCCGCCGGTCCTGGAACAGCGTCTGGTACGCGCCGCGCTCCTCGGGCCGCACCGTGAACAGCACCAGCCCCGCCGTCAACCGGTCCAGGCGGTGCGCGGCCGTCAGCGTCGGGATGCCCAGCTCGTGCCGCAGCCGGGCCAGCGCGGTCTCGGCGACATGCGTGCCGCGCGGGGTCGTGGCCAGGAAGTGCGGCTTGTCGGCCACGACGATGTGCGCGTCCCGGTACACCACCTCCACCGTGAAGGGCACCGGCACCTCGTCGGGCAGCTCGCGGTGGAACCACACGAACATCCCCGGCTCGTACGGCGCGTCCGGCGCCACCGGCCGCCCGTCGGCCCCGACGACCAGCCCCGAGTCGAACAACCCCTCGACCACCCCGGGGCCGGCCCCCGTCAGCCGCTCCACCAGATGCTCCCTGACGGTGGCCCAGGCCCCGCCGACGGGCAGCCGCACCCGCACGGGGTCCACACCCAGGCGCTGGGGGAGCGGGGCGGGCGGGGGCGGGGTACGGCGTCTCATCGGGTCAAGAGTACGAGGCCGAAAACGGGTGGGGTGCCGACCGCGCACTCGGCAGGATGTGGACCATGCCGTTTCTCATCAGCCCGGTGCTGACGCCCGGAGCCCTCGCCCGCACCCCGCAGCCCGCCCTCCCCACCGCAGACGGCCTGCTGCTGCGCCCCTGGCGGGCGGGCGACGCGCCCGCCGTCCACGCCGCCTTCCAGGACCCGGTGATGCACCAATGGCACATCAGGGCCTGCGACTCCGAGGAGGAGGCCGCCGGCTGGATCGCGCAGTGGCAGCAGGCGTGGGAGGGCGAGGGCGAGGCCCAGTGGGCCGTGGTGGACGAGGGGACGGACGAACTGATGGGCCGGGTCGCCCTGCGCCAGATCCTGCTCGGGGACGGCATCGCCGAGGTCGCGTACTGGACGGTGGCGCGGGCGCGCGGCCGGGGCGTCGCGTTCCGGGCCGCCACCACCCTGAGCCACTGGGCCTTCGAGGAGGTCGGCTTCCACCGCCTCGAACTCCACCACGCCACCGCCAACGAAGCCTCGTGCCGCGTGGCCGCCAAAGCCGGCTTCGCCCTGGAGGGCACCAGGCGCAGCGCCCTCCTCCACCCCGACGGCTGGCACGACATGCACCTCCACGCGCGCGTGCGCGGCGACTGAGCGGCACGGCCTCGAACGGCGGCCGTGCCCCGTGACATGATGGCGGGCCACTTCCCGCCCCACCGAGGTGCCACCGCATGCCGGCCTTCGAACTCGCCGACCGACTCGTCATCGGTGTCGCGTCCAGCGCCCTGTTCGACCTGCGGGAGTCCGACGCGGTCTTCCGGGAGCAGGGCGAGGAGGCCTACCGGGCCCACCAGGAAGAGAACGTGGACAACACGCTCCGGCCGGGGGTCGCCTTCGCCTTCATCCGGCGGCTGCTGTCGCTGAACGACCTGAGCGATCCCGGGGACCCCCTCGTCGAGGTCATCATCCTCTCCCGCAACGACCCCGACACCGGCCTGCGGGTCATGCGGTCGATCCAGACCCATGAACTGCCGATCAGCCGGGCCATCTTCCGGCAGGGACGCTCGCCGTATCCGTTCATGACGGCGCTGAACATGTCCCTGTTCCTGTCCGCCGACGGGCGTGATGTGCGCGAGGCCGTCGCCGCCGGGCTGCCGGCCGGGCATGTGCTCGGTTCGGCGTACGCGGACGACCCCACCGACCGGGATCTGCGGATCGCCTTCGACTTCGACGGGGTGCTCGCCGGCGATGCCGCGGAGCGGGTGTACCAGTCCGGCGGTCTGGAGGAGTTCCGCGCGCACGAAGCCCGGAACGCGGCCACCCCGCACGACCCGGGACCGCTGCGCGACTTCCTCGCCGGTGTGAACCGGATACAACTGCGCGAAGAGGAGCGGCGCAAGAGCGATCCCGGCTACCAGATCCGCGTCCACGTCTCCATCGTGACCGCCCGCAACGCGCCCGCACACGAGCGCGCCGTGCGCAGCCTCAAGGAGTGGGGGGTGCGGGTCAACGACGCCTTCTTCCTCGGCGGCATAGACAAGGGCGCGGTCATGAAGGTGCTGAACCCGCACATCTTCTTCGACGACCAGGTGACCCACCTGGAGAGCACGTCGCGGACCACGCCCAGCGTGCACATCCCGTTCGGCGAGATCAACGAGACTCCACCCTGAGCGCGGTCCACACAGCGGAAAGCGGCGGCACCCCTGCCGGGTGCCGCCGCTTCGGCGTTCTCACGCGGCCGCCGCGCCGCTCTCCTGCTCCGCCTCGATGCGGGCGTTCCACTCCCGCTTGGAGGCCTGCCAGCCGTCCTCGTTGTGGCCGAGGCGCCAGTAGCCGGAGATGGAAAGGTCCTCGCGCGGGATGTGCAGCTCGACGCGCAGCAGCCGGCGCAGCTCCTTCACGAAACCCGCCTCGCCGTGCACGAACGCGTGCAGCCGGCCCTCGGGGAACTCCAGCGACCGTACGGCCTCCAGCAGTGCCTCGCCGACCGGGCGGTCCCCGCGGTGCAGCCAGACGACCTCCACCTCGGAGTCGATCTTCTGCTCCTCCCCGGGGCCCGAGACCTCGACGAAGGCGTGCGTACGGGCGCCGGCAGGCAGCGTCTCCAGGGCGCGGGCGATCGCGGGCAGCGCGCTCTCGTCACCGGCGAGCAGATGCCAGTCGGCGTCCGGGTCGGGCGCGTAGGCGCCGCCGGGACCCATGAAGCGGACCGTCTCCCCGGGCTGTGCGCGGGCGGCCCACGGTCCGGCCAGGCCCTCGTCGCCGTGGATCACGAAGTCCAGGGTCAGCTCCCGGTGCTCGGGGTCCCAGGCGCGCACGGTGTAGGTCCGGGTCACCGGCCACTGCTCGCGCGGGAACTCCGCCCGGATCAGCTCCAGGTCGAAGGGCTCCGGGTAGATGACGCCCGGAGGGCCGAACAGCAGCTTCACATAGTGGTCGGTGCAGGTGTCCGCCGCGAATCCGGCAAGCCCCTCGCCGCCGAGCACCACGCGCTGCATATGGGGGGTGAGCCGTTCGGTGCGCACCACTTGGGCGGTATGGGGCTTGCGCGGCTTTCGTCCCGGGCGCTCTGCCATCGCGGCCTCCTGCGAAGTCGGTTAGGGTTACCTAAGTTAGCACCTCGTTCCGGGGGAACACCTCTCTCCCGGAGGCTCGATGAGAGAGCCGCGCCGGGACGTCCCGGTCGAGGTCACTCCGCGAGCGTGCCGAGCAGCCGCTGCAGGGAGCCGCCCAGACCCCACCGTTCCGCCAGGTCCTCCAGTGCCGCCGGGTCGCGCGGGGCGTGCGGCAGGGCGGTGTCGACGTCCGGCAGCGGCACGTCGCCGGCCACCCGCACCACCTTCGGCGCGACCGCGACATACGGCCGGGCCTCGGTGAGCCGCTTGCGCTGGGACGGCGTGAGCCTCGCCCTCGGGTCGTCGACCGCCGCCATGATCCCGGCCAGGTCGCCGAACTCGGCGAGCAGCTTGGCGGCCGTCTTCTCCCCGATGCCGGCCACGCCCGGCAGGCCGTCGCTCGGGTCGCCGCGCAGCAGCGCGAGATCCGCGTACCCGCGTCCGTCGACCCCATACTTCCCGCGCAGCACCGCCTCGTCGGTCAGCTGCAGCGTGCCGACGCCCTTGAGCGGGTACAGCACGCGGATCCCGCGCTCGTCGTCGACCAGCTGGTACAGGTCGCGGTCGCCGGTGACGATGTCCACCGGGCCGTCCGCGCGCGCGGTGAACGTGCCGATCACGTCGTCCGCCTCGTACCCCGCGACCCCGACGCGCGCGATCCCGATCGCGTCCAGCACGTCCTCGATGACCGGCACCTGCGGGGAGAGCGTGTCCGGCACCTCCTCCTCGTCCGGTGCGCCCTCGTGCTCCTCGGCGACCCGGTGCGCCTTGTAGGTGGGGATGAGGTCCACCCGCCACTGCGGCCGCCAGTCGGCGTCCATGCAGGCCACCAGCCGGTCCGGCCGATGGTCCCTGACCAGCCGGTCGATGAAGTCCAGCAACCCGCGCACGGCGTTCACGGGCGTGCCGTCCGGTGCCTTCACGGAGTCCGGCACACCGAAGTAGGCACGGAAGTACAGCGAGGCGGTGTCGAGGAGCATGAGTCGTCCGGTCACGCTCGCATCATGCCGTACGGCACCGACAGTGACCTCGCGCGCCGGAACGCGTTGCGTGATGCGCATCGCCGTGAGCCCGGCCACCTGGGCGTTTGCCACGGCCCGACCTGGGGAGGTGCCGCCTCGGAGCGAGGTGGGTTGCTCTTTTCAACCGTCGGCGACTCTTCGTCTCCCGTTCCTGTCCTGTCCCCGAGACGAGAGGTACGCGTGCAATCGAGGCTTGAGGCGGAGCACCTGTTCAAGGTGTTCGGCAGACGACCGGACGAAGCAGTGGAGCGCCTGCGGCGGGGAGCCGGCCGGGAGGAGCTGCGCGCCGACGGCAGCACCGCGGCCGTGATCGACGCCTCCTTCCGTGTGGAGGCGGGCGAGATCTTCGTCGTCATGGGGCTGTCGGGCTCCGGCAAGTCCACTCTCCTGCGCATGCTCAACGGCCTGCTGGAGCCGACCGCGGGCAGCGTGCGTTTCGACGGCCAGGACCTCACCGCGCTCACCGACCGCGCGTTGCGTGAGCTGCGCTCCAGGAAGATCAGCATGGTCTTCCAGCACTTCGCGCTCTTCCCGCACCGCAGCGTCCGCGACAACGCCGCCTACGGCCTGGAGGTGCAGGGCGTGCCCCGCGCCGAGCGCCAGCGCCGCGCCGACGAGGCGCTCGCCCTGTGCGGCCTGGCCGGCTGGGAGACGTCCTGGCCCGACGAGCTGTCCGGCGGCATGCAGCAGCGCGTCGGTCTCGCCCGCGCTCTCGCCACCGACGCCGACCTGCTGCTGATGGACGAGTCCTTCAGCGCCCTGGACCCGCTGATCCGCCGGGACATGCAGGATCAGCTCCTGGAGCTGCAGAAGACCCTCAGGAAGACCATCGTCTTCATCACCCACGACCTCAACGAGGCCATGCGGCTCGGCGACCGCATCGCCGTCATGCGCGACGGCCGTATCGTTCAGACCGGCACCGCCGAGGACATCCTGCTGCGCCCAGCGAACGACTACGTGGCCTCCTTCATCCAGGACGTCGACCGCTCCCGCGTACTGACCGCCGCCGCCGTGATGGACACCGACCTGCGCGGCGACGAGGCCGACTGCGGCTGCGAGACCGCGACCCCCGAGACGCCGTTCACCGAGTTGTGCGCGATCAGCGCCCGCCTCACCCACCCGGTCGCCGTCCTCGACGCCGACCGTGCCCTCGTCGGCGTCGTACCCCGGCAGCGCCTGGTCGGCTTCCTCGGTGACGAAGAGGGCGAACCCACCGCGTGCGACGACAACGGCGGGCAGGTGATCGCCCGTGCCTAGGATCCACCTCGGCGACTGGGTCGACTCCGGCGTGAGCTGGCTGGTCGACCACCTCTCCTGGCTCTTCGACGCCATCAAGGCGGTCATGGAGGGCATGTACGACGGCATCGACGCCGTGCTCACCGCCCCCCAGCCGCTGCTGACGGCCGGCGTCCTCGCCGTCATCGCCTGGTGGCTGCGCGGCCTCCTCGCCGGTGTCCTCGCCTTCGCCGGGTTCGCGCTGGTGGACTCGCTCGACCTGTGGGACCGGGCCATGTCGACCCTCGCCCTGGTCCTCGTGGCGACCCTGATCGCCCTGGTGATCTCTCTCCCGCTGGGCATCTGGGCGGCCCGTTCCAAGGCGGTCAGCGCCGCCGTGCGGCCCGTGCTGGACCTGCTCCAGACGATGCCGTCGATGGTCCTGCTGATCCCGGCGATGCTCTTCTTCGGCCTGGGCACCGCCGCCGGCGTGGTCGCCACCCTGATCTTCGCGCTCGCCCCCGGCGTCCGCATGACCGAGCTGGGCATCCGCCAGGTCGACGCCGAGCTGGTCGAGGCCGCCGAGGCGTTCGGCACCACCCCGCGCAACATCCTCTGGCGTGTCCAGCTGCCGCTCGCCCTGCCGACCATCATGGCCGGCGTCAACCAGGTGATCATGCTGGGCCTGTCCATGGTGGTCATCGCCGGCATGGTCGGCACCGGCGGCCTCGGTGGGGCCGTCAACGAGGCCATCGGCCAGTTGGACATCGGTTACGGCTTCGAGGCGGGCGTCGGCATCGTCGTCCTCGCCATCTACCTGGACCGCATCACCGGCGCACTCGGCACCCAGCTCTCCCCGCTGGGCCGCAGGGCCGCCGCCAAGGACCGCACGCGCGCGTGGTCGTACCGCCCGCGCCCGGCCGTCGCCGTGGTCGGCGTGGTCGTCCTCGCCCTCGTCGCGGGCGGACTCGCGGTCTTCGGCTCCTCCGCCGGCACCTCCGAGGCCTCCGGCACGGACGTCGGCAAGGGCAAGGAGATCAGGATCGGCTACATCCCCTGGGACGAGGGCATCGCCTCCACCTTCCTCTGGAAGGAGATCCTTCGGCAGCGCGGCTTCAAGGTGACCACCACCCAGTACGCCGCCGGCCCCCTCTACACCGGCCTCGCCACCGGCCAGCTCGACTTCCAGACCGACTCCTGGCTGCCCACCACGCACGCCGAGTACTGGGCGAAGTACGGCAAGCGGCTCGAGGACCTCGGCAAGTGGTACGGCCCCACCTCCCTGGAGCTGACCGTCCCGTCCTATGTCAAGGACGTGAACTCCCTGGCGGACCTCGAGGACCACGCCTCCGAGTTCGGCGGGAAGATCGTCGGCATCGAACCCAGCGCGGGCATGATGGGCCTGCTCAGGAGCAGGGTGCTGAAGGAGTACGGCCTGCAGGGCAGGTACGACGTGGTCGACGGCTCCACCCCGGCCATGCTCGCCGAGCTGAAGCGCGCCTACGCCAGGAAGCAGCCGGTCGTCGTCACCCTGTGGTCGCCGCACTGGGCGTACAGCGACTACGGACTGAAGAAGCTCGAGGACCCCAGGGGTGCCTGGGGCAAGGGCGACGGTGTGCACACCCTGGCCCGCAAGGGCTTCGCCGCCGACAACCCCCGGGTCGGGCGCTGGCTGAAGGACTTCTCCATGACCGAGAAGCAGCTCACGAGCCTGGAGGCGCAGATCCAGAGGGCCGGCAAGGGCAGCGAGCAGGACGCCGTCCGCACCTGGCTGAAGCGGCATCCCGGCCTGCTCGACAGGTGGGCGCCGGTCGCCCCGGAGAGCGGCGAGAGCCAGGCGGCCGGGTGACCTGACCGGCCCGGACCGCCGCCCGAGGGGCGGGCGGCACCGTACGACGATGGGTGTACGGGGCCGTCCGCCCCTCGTGGCTTTCCGCCTAGGGGAGCAATTCGGCCATTCACGGTGCGTGATGATCCTTGGCCTGGGGCGGGGGTCCCGGCCCAGTTGGTCGGCATCTTCATCCCCAGGGGGGACCGAGTTGTGAGGGGGTCCGCACCCCCGGCAGGCTGGCGTGAACCGTGGGGGTGCCGGCCTGTGGGCGTGTCAGGGATGTGACAGCCGCGTGAAACGGTTTGCCGAACATGCGTAGGGTGCAGAGAAGCCATCGGAAGAGGTGTGCCCACGAGCGGGCACCCGTACAACGGCACGACGAGCGAGGGAGGGAGCCGGAGCGATGGGCGACCACAAAGAGCAGCAGCCCGTGCGGGTGGGCGCGGCAGTCCGGCGACGCCGCCGTGCGCTGGAACTGACCCTCGCGGTCGTGGCGGAGCGCACCGGCCTGTCGGTGCCCTTCCTCAGCCAGGTCGAGAACGACAAGGCCCGCCCCAGCCGCGGCTCCCTGGAGAAGCTGGCCGACGCCCTGCGCACCACGGCCGTCGAACTCCTCGCCGCCGCGGATCCGGCCGCCAGCGTGGACGTCGTCCGCGCCGAGCCCGTCACCGAGGGCGACTTCGACCCCCGGACCCGCTCCCTGGTCCGCGGCCACCATCAGCTGCACGCCTCCGAATTCATCGGCGACCACGACGCCGGCCGCGAATTCCAGCACCGCAACGACGAGTTGATGTACGTCGCCGACGGTGCCGTGGAGATCGAGGCCGAGGGCCGCGCCTACCGCCTCGGCCGCGGCGACACCCTGTACCTGACCGGCGGGGTCCGGCACCGCTGGCGGGCCACGGTTCCGGACACCCGGATCATCGTGGTCGCGGTCGCCGAACACATCGAGGCGGTCCAGGACCGGTCCCGCTGAGAGTTCCACAGGAGGACGCATGGTGGACCGTCGCTCGTGCGCTGGTCCGTTGTGGCTGGCCGTGCCCCGCGGCGCAGCCGCACATCGGCACAGCGCCGCGCCCCTTGGGGGCGCTGACCACGCCGGGGCTGCCTAGTGCGAGTCGTCTCCCTGGTCCCCTCCCTCACCGAAGCGGTCGCCCTGACGCTGCCCGGGGTTCTCGTCGGCGCCACGGACTGGTGCAGCCATCCGGCGGACCTGCCCGTCGCCCGGATCGACGGGACGAAGAATCCGGCGGTCGACCGCATCCTCGCCCTCGCTCCCGACCTGGTGATCGCGAACGAGGAGGAGAACCGCGCTCCCGACCTGGACGCCCTGCGCGCGGCGGGCCTGGAGGTGCTGGTCACCGAGGTACGCAGCGTCCCGCAGGCCCTGACGGAGCTGGAGCGGGTGCTGATCGCGTGCGGCGCACCGGGACGCCCGCGCTGGCTGGACGCGGCGGAGGAGGCCTGGACCTCGTTGCCGGAGCCGGAGGAGCGCACCACGGCGGTCGTACCGATCTGGCGCCGCCCCTGGATGGTCCTCGGCCGCGACACCTTCGCCGGCGACCTCCTGACCCGCCTGGGCGTCGACCACCTCTACGCCGGCCACCCCGAGCGCTACCCCCGCATCCCCCTTCAGGCGCTGTGCGCGGCGGCCCCGGGCCTGGTGGTCCTGCCCGACGAGCCGTACCGCTTCACCGACGACGACGGCCCGGAAGCCTTCCCCGACCTGCCCTGCGCGCTGGTCAGCGGACGGCACCTGACCTGGTACGGCCCGTCGCTGACCCAGGCGCCACGGGTGCTGGCCGGTGCCCTGCGAGCAGCTCGCCGCTGAGCAGGCCGCGCACGGTCCCGGTGGCGGCCGCGAGCCAGGCCGCGACGAGCACGGCGTACAGCCCGACGGCCAGGGCCTCGTACATCGCGAGCCCGGTGTGCCGGTCGAGCGCCGCGGCGCCGGTGACACAGGTCCCGACCGGGAAGGTGAACGCCCACCAGGTCATCGCGAACCCCATGCCCCGTCGCCGGGCCCGCACCACGTGCGCGGTCGCGAGCCCCAGCCACAGCAGCGCGAACCCCATGACCGGCACCCCGTACAGCACGGCGAACACCCCGAGACCACGGTCGTACGGAGCCGGTACGACTCCGGGAGCGCCGTCCGCGATCAGTCCGACCGCGGTGGTGGACTGCCCGAGCGGGCCCAGGACCAGGAACAGGGTCGGGGTGAGCGTGAGCGGCAGCGGCCCCGAGGTGATCAGCCGGCCGAAGACCAGCGGCAGCATCAGCAGCGTGGCGAACAGGCTCAGCCCGAACAGCGCGAAGCAGGCCAGCAGCAGGGACTCCCGGGGCTGGCCCGGCGGCAGATGCGGCACGAGCAGCGGGCCGAGCGCGGCCGACACCATGGGCGCGACCAGCGGCAGCAGCCACACCGGGGTGGCCTGGGACGGGTCGACGCGATGCCGAACGGCCATCAGGTACGGGACGGCGACGGCGGCCGCCAGCCCGACCGCCGTACCGGCGGTGAACAGCACGGCGTCCAGGACGACGGCCGTCTCCGGGCCGAGCAGGGGCTGCCCGGCCGTCATGGCACCGCCGCCCACCGCCAGCAGGGCCATTGCCAGGCAGCCGTAGAAGGGAGCCGTGCCCGGGTCGAGGATATGGGCGCGGGCCTGGTCGCGATGGTGGGTCCAGTGCAGCGCCCGGGCCGCCAGCAGGGCCACCAGCGCGAGCAGCGACAGCGCCCAGAACCCCGCGAGGACACCTCGCGGCAGCCCGTCCGCGTGCCCGGGCAGCGCGGCTCCGGCCGAGCCGACGACGGCGGTGCCCATGACGGAGGCGTACCAGTGGGGGCCGAGGTGCCGGACCTGGGCGGCGCGGGGAACGGCGGGAGCGGGCAGAGGCTGGGCTGCGGTGACCATGACTCCACCGTCCCGCCCCCAGCCTCCCCTGACCAGGGAGTTCCCCTCTATGAGGGCATAAGCTGGTCTTATGAGCGAGGCGGAGGGGCAGCGAGAGCGCACCGAATCACTGGCACACCGGGTCCCGGACCTGGCGGCACTGGAGCTGCTGCTGGCGGTGGCGCGGCTCGGGAGCCTCGGCGCGGCGGCGCGGGAGGTCGGCATCACCCAGCCGGCCGCCAGCAGCCGGCTGCGCTCCATGGAACGGCAGCTGGGCGTCGCCCTGGTCGACCGGTCGCCGCGCGGCTCCCGGCTCACCGACGCGGGCGCCCTGGTGACGGACTGGGCCCGCCGGGTGGTGGAGGCCGCGGCGGCCTTCGACGCGGGCGCGCGGGCGCTGCGGGACCGGCGTGACTCGCGCCTCAGGGTCGCGGCGAGCATGACCATCGCCGAGTATCTGCTGCCCGGCTGGCTCCTCGCGCTGCACGCCGAGCGCCCCGACACGGCCGTCTCACTGCTCGCGGGCAACTCGGCGAAGGTCGCGGAACTCCTGCTGGCCGGCGAAGCGGACCTCGGCTTCGTGGAGGGCCTGTCGGTGCCGACCGGCCTGGACTCAGCGGTGATCGCCCGCGACCGGCTGATCGTCGTCACCGCACCCGGCCACCCATGGGCCCGCCGCGGGCGCGCGCTGACAGCGGGGGAACTGGCGGCGACCCCGCTCATCCTCCGCGAGCGCGGCTCCGGCACCCGGCAGGTCCTGGACGCGGCCCTCGGCGGCCTGGCCCGCCCCCTGATCGAGCTGTCCTCGACCACGGCGGTCAAGGCCTCCGCGGTCAGCGGCGCGGGCCCCTCCGTGCTGAGCGAACTGGCGGTGGGGGAGGAGCTGGCGATGCGGCGGCTGGTGAGTATCCCGGTGGAGGGCGTCTCCCTGCGCCGCGACCTGCGCGCGGTGTGGCCGACGGGGCACCGGCCCACAGGGCCGGCGCGGGAGCTGCTGTCGCTGACGAGGGGATGACCGGGGCCGTCACCGGGGCGGAAAACCCTTGGCCCGGGGGCAGCCACGCCCGCCGTCATGGCCGCGGCATGAGGCTTACCGCCCCGCCCGCCACAGGCGTCCGCGCCCCCTGGGAAGACCTTCCGCGCGCCGTGCGCGAGGCGGTCGGTGAGCTGCTCGGGGCGCCGGTCGTCCGGGCCGTGACCCAGAGCGGCGGCTTCTCGCCGGCCGGGTGCGCACCGCGGCCGGCGGCCCCGGCTTCGTCAAGGCGGTGAGCGCCGAGACCAACCGCACAGCCCCGGCCTGCACCGCCTCCGGGAGCGCTGCGGTGGTCGTACGACGACGGCGGGACGCCAGCCGCGCGTGCCCTGGCGGCCGGCGGAGCTGCGCCGGGTACTCGACGTCGTCACCGTGCGCGCCCGCACCGGCACACCGTCCGCTGTCCACGCCCCGCCGGTCGCCGGGGACCTGGCGGACGACTTCGCCGGCTGGCGCCGACTCGGCGACGGCGAGGCCGGCGACGTGCGCGGCCGCCTCGGTGAGTGGGCCGCGGCCCACCTTCCCGCGCTCGCCGTGCTGGAAGCCCGCTGGGCCGAGGGCGCGTCCGGGGACACGCTGGCCCACGGTGATCTGCACGCGGACAACGTGCTGCTCACGGCCGACGGAGGCGACGTCTTCGTGGACTGGCCGCACGCCGTGCGCGCCGCGCCCTGGTTCGGCCTGCCCGTGCTGCTGCCGTGCGTCCGGGCACAGGGCGGACCCGATCCGGAGGAGGTGTCCACCGCGCACCCGCTGGGCCGGACCGCGGACCCGGACGCCGTGACGGCCGCCCTGGACGCCCTCACGGGGTACTTCCTGCGCAGTTCGCTGAGGCCGGCACCGCCGGGCCCGCCCACCCTGCGCCCCTTTCAGCGCGTCCAGGGCGAGGCCGCCCTGGCCTGGCTCAGGAAGCGGCTGTGACCAGCGCCCGCATCACCCGCGGGTCCTCGCCCATCTCCGGGTGCCACTGCACGCCGAGTGCCCAGCCCTGATCCGGCGGCAGCTCGACCGCCTCCACGGTGCCGTCCGCCGCGTAGGCCGACGGCAGGAGCCCCGCACCGAGCCGCTCCACCGCCTGATGGTGATACGTCGGCACCGTCAGCTCCTCCGGGACGATCCCGGCGTACCGCGTGCCCGGTACCGGCTTCACCGGGTGCCCGCCGAACACCCCGACCGCCTCCGCGTGCCCGTCCAGGTGCTGGACGAGGGTCCCGCCGAGGGCCACGTTCAACAGCTGCATGCCCCGGCAGATCCCCAGCAACGGCACCCCCGCCGCCAGGGCCGCGCCGATCAGGGCCAGCTCCCAGCTGTCCCGCCGCGGCGCCGGCGGCCCGGTACGAGGGGAGCGTTCGGCGCCGTACCGCGCCGGATCGACGTCCGGCCCACCCGCGATCACCAGCCCGTCGAGCCGGGCGACCGTGGCCTCGGCCTGCTCGGTCGCGTCCGGTGGCAGCATCACCGCCAGCCCTCCGGCCCGCTGCACCAGCCGGGGATACGCGGCCGGCAGCAACGCCGCCTCCAGCTCCCACACGCCCCAGCGCGCACCCGCCTCCAGATACGTGCTCACACCGATCAGCGGTCGTACGGTCATGCCGCTCTCCCCGGAAGTCAAAGGTTTGTATCCATACCTTTCCAGAACCGGGCTACGCCAGGAAGCCCCGCAGCAGGGCCGCCGTACCCGCGCAGTGCTCGCGCATCATCTCCCGCGCCCCGTCCGCGTCCCCGTCCAGCACCGCCTCCACCAGCGCGGCGTGCTGCCGCTGGGAGTGCTCGAGGTTGCGCACCAGCAGCGGGATGCAGTCGAGCAGGTCGTTGACCGTCGCCCGGACCGCCGCGTACTGCGCGGTCAGCGACGGTGAACCGCACAGCTCGGCGATCGTCAGATGAAGCAGTGTGTCCAGGCGCCGGTAGTCGGCGAGCGGGGCCTCATGGGTGCGGTCCAGTGCCTCCCGCAGCCGGCCGGCCTGTTCGTCCGTCAGCCCGTGCGCCGCGCACAGCCCGGCCGCGCCCACCTCCAGCACCTCCCGGAAGCGCAGCACGTCCTCGATGTCGACCTCGGCGATGCGCCGCCGCAGCTCGTCCTCGCCACCCGCGTCCGTGCGCGGCAGCACGAACGTGCCGCCGTACCGTCCGCGCCGCGCCTCCACCAGCCCCTGGTCCTGCAGGACCTTCAGTACCTCGCGCAGCGTCACCCGGCTGATCCCGAGCCGCTCCGCCAGCTCCCGTTCGGCCGGCAGCCGTTCGCCGCCCGGCACCAGCCCGAGCCGGACGACCTGCAGTATCTGCTCCAGCGCCTCTTCGAAGCCGTTGCCCGCCCGCACCGGCCGCAGCACCGGAGCGAGCCGGTCGCCGACCCCCTGCGCGTGGGCCCGTCGCCACTCCGTCTCCCGCGACATCCGCCGTACCCCCTTCCCAAGCAATGGTCCTCCGCAATACCTTATGGCTCCCGGCCCGGCCGAAGAAGCGCGAAGGCGCCCAAGGAGGCTCTCCCGTGGCAGACCGCACAGCCCCGCTCAGCATCGAGGAACTGCACACCCTCGTCGCGAGCGGTGAGATCGACACTGTCGTCCTGGCCTTTCCCGACATGCAAGGGCGGCTCCAGGGCAAGCGGTTCGCCGCCCGTTTCTTCCTCGACGAGGTCCTGCACCACGGCACCGAGGGCTGCAACTACCTTCTCGCCGTCGACACCGAGATGAACACGGTCGACGGCTACGCGATGTCCTCCTGGGACCGCGGCTACGGCGACTTCGCCATGCACCCCGACCTGTCCACCCTGCGCCGCCTGCCCTGGCACCCCGGCACCGCCCTGCTCATCGCCGACCTCGCCTGGAACGACGGCTCCCCGGTGGTCGCCGCCCCGCGGCAGATCCTGCGCCGCCAGCTCGAGAGGCTCGCCGAACTCGGCTACACCGCCCAGGTCGGCACCGAGCTGGAGTTCATCGTCTTCAAGGACAGCTACGAACAGGCCTGGGACGCGAACTACCGCGGCCTCACCCCGGCCAATCAGTACAACATCGACTACTCGATCCTCGGCACCGGCCGCATCGAGCCGCTGCTGCGCCGCCTGCGCAACGACATGGCGGGCGCCGGCCTCACCGTGGAGTCCGCCAAGGGCGAGTGCAACCCCGGCCAGCACGAGATCGTCTTCCGCTACGACGAGGCCCTGCGCACCTGCGACCAGCACGCCCTGTACAAGACCGGCGCCAAGGAGATCGCCGCCCAGGAAGGCGTCTCGATCACCTTCATGGCGAAGTACAACGAGCGCGAGGGCAACTCCTGCCACATCCACCTCTCGCTCGCCGACGCCGACGGCGACAACGCCATGGCCGGGTCCCCGGACGACCCCGGCGGCATGTCCGAGGTCATGCGGCACTTCCTCGCCGGACAACTCGCCGCCCTGCGCGACTTCTCCCTCCTCTACGCCCCCACCATCAACTCCTACAAGCGGTTCCAGCCGGGCTCCTTCGCCCCCACCGCCGTCGCCTGGGGCCACGACAACCGCACCTGCGCCCTTCGCGTGGTCGGCCACGGCCGCTCCCTGCGCTTCGAGAACCGCCTCCCCGGCGGCGACGTGAACCCGCATCTCGCCGTGGCCGGGCTGATCGCGGCCGGCCTGTACGGCGTCGAGCAGAAGCTGGAACTCCCCGAGCCCTGCCCCGGCAACGCCTACACCGCCGGCTTCGCGCACGTCCCGGCCACCCTCCGCGAGGCAGCGGAACTCTGGGAGCACAGCCCCATCGCCCAGGCCGCCTTCGGCGACGAGGTCGTGGCCCACTACCGCAACATGGCGCGCGTCGAGCTGGAGGCCTTCGACGCCGCGGTCACCGACTGGGAGCTGCGCCGCTCCTTCGAACGCCTGTGAAAGGTCACCACGTGTCCGACCCGCACGAGCTGAAGGTCCTCAACCCCGCCACCGAGGAAGTCGTCGCCACCGTCCCCGCCGCCACCGCGCAGGACGTGGACGCCGCCGTCGTACGGGCCGCACGCGCCCAGACCAGGTGGGCCGCCCTGGGCCCCGCCGACCGGGCCCGGCTGCTCCGCCGTTTCGCCGACACCGTCGACGCCCACATCGAGGAACTCGCCCGGCTGGAGGTCCGCGAGGCCGGCCACACCGCCGGCAACGCCCGCTGGGAGGCCGGCAACGCCCGGGACCTGCTGCTGTACGCCGCCGGCGGCGCCGAACGCCTCCTCGGCAGGCAGATCCCGGCCCCCGGCGGCTGGGACGTGACCTTCCACGAACCCCTGGGCGTGATCGGCGTGATCGCCCCGTGGAACTTCCCGATGCCCATCGCCGCCTGGGGCTCCTTCCCAGCGCTCGCGGCCGGCAACGCGGTCGTCCTCAAGCCCGCCGAGACCACCCCGCTCACCGCACTCCGCCTCGCCGAACTCGCCCTGGAGGCGGGCCTGCCCGAACACGTCCTCCAGGTGCTGCCCGGCTACGGCCACACCGCCGGACGCGCCCTGGTGGACCACCCGGACGTGGCCAAGATCGTGTTCACCGGCTCCACGAGCACCGGCCGCGAGGTCATGGAGCGCTGCGCCCGCCTGGTCAAGCCGGTCACCCTCGAACTCGGCGGCAAGAGCCCCAACGTGGTCTTCGCCGACGCCGACCTCAAGGCCGCCCTCGACCCCTTCTCCTTCCTGGACAACTCCGGCCAGGACTGCTGCGCCCGCACCCGCATCCTCGTCCAGAGGCCGGTGTTCGAGGAGGCCCGTGACTTCCTCGCCGACGCACTGGCCGCCGTCGTCGTGGGCGACCCGGCCGACGACAGGACCCAGATGGGTCCGCTGATCTCCCGGCAGCAGCTCGACCGCGTACGGTCGTACGTCCCCGAGGACATCCCGGCGCTGCGCGGGACCGCCCCCGACGGGCCCGGCTTCTGGTTCCCGCCGACCGTGCTCACGGGGGAGCCGCACGACGGCCGGGCGGCCCGCGAGGAGATCTTCGGCCCCGTCGCCGTGCTCCTGCCCTTCACCGACGAGGAGGACGCCGTCCGTCTCGCCAACGACACCCCCTACGGCCTCTCCGGCTCCATCTGGACCCGGGACGTCGGCCGCGCCCTGCGCGTCTCCCAGGCCGTCCGCGCGGGCAACCTGTCCGTCAACTCGCACTCCAGCGTCCGCTACTGGACCCCGTTCGGCGGCTTCAAGCAGTCCGGCCTCGGCCGCGAACTCGGCCCCGACGCCCTGACCGCCTTCACCGAAACCAAGAACGTCTTCATCAGCACGGAGGGCCCCGCACAGTGACCGACACCACCGTTTGCCGCCGCCTGGTCGGCCGTACCGCCGTCGTCACCGGAGCCGGCAGCGGCATCGGTCTCGCCGCCGCCCGCCGGCTCGCCGCCGAAGGGGCCCACGTGGTCTGCGCAGACATCGACGAGACCGCGGGCAAGGCCGCCGCCGAGGAGGTCGGCGGACTGTTCGTCAAGGTCGACGTCACCGACCCCGAGCAGGTCGAGGCGCTGTTCAAGGCGGCCTACGACACCTACGGCAGCGTCGACGTCGCCTTCAACAACGCCGGCATCTCGCCGCCCGACGACGACTCCATCCTGGAGACCGGCCTGGAGGCCTGGAAGCGGGTCCAGGAGGTCAACCTCACCTCCGTCTATCTGTGCTGCAAGGCGGCCATCCCCTACATGCGCCGCCAGGGCAGGGGCTCCATCATCAACACCGCGTCCTTCGTGGCCCGGATGGGCGCGGCCACCTCCCAGATCTCGTACACGGCCTCCAAGGGCGGGGTGCTCGCCATGTCCCGTGAACTGGGCGTGCAGTTCGCGAGGGAGGGCATCCGGGTGAACGCCCTGTGCCCCGGCCCGGTCAACACCCCGCTCCTGCAGGAGCTGTTCGCCAAGGACCCGGAGCGCGCCGCCCGCCGCCTGGTCCACATCCCGGTCGGCCGGTTCGCCGAGGCCGAGGAGATCGCCGCCGCCGTCGCCTTCCTGGCCAGCGACGACTCCTCCTTCGTCAACGCCACCGACTTCCTGGTGGACGGCGGAATCTCCGGCGCGTACGTCACGCCCCTGTAGGCAAGGCCCACGCGCGTATGCGACAGCACCTCGTGCGGACCCTGGCGGCGGCCGCCACCCCTGCTCGGCCACGGCCTGCACGACCCCGGGGGCACCCAGTGGCGCTCCGCCGCCCTCACGGCTCGGTGGTACCGGACCGGGCGGACGCCGCTCGCTGACCGGCGTTCAGAGGAAGGTGTGCCCCTCACCCCGGTAGGTGGGCACGGTCGCCGTCACCGTGTCCCCCTCGACCAGGTGCAGCAGCTCGAACCGCTCGCACAGCTCGCCCGCCTTGGCGTGCCGGAACCACACCTTGTCACCGATGAGCAGGTCGTCGGCGGGCGAGCCGAGCAGCGGGGTCTGCACCTCGCCGGGGCCTTCCTGCGGGTCGTACGCCAGCCCCTCCGGCAGGTACGGCACCGGGAGCCGGTCGGGACCGGCGGCGCCGGAGGCCGGGTAGCCGCCACCGAGCACGGTGACGACACCCACGCCGGGCCGCCGTACGACCGGCTGGGCGAAGAGGGCGGCCGGCCGGCCCGTGAAGGACGTGTAGTTGTCGAAGAGACGCGGAACGTACAGCCCCGAACCGGCCGCTATCTCCGTCACCGCGTCCTCGGCGGCGGTGTGCTGCACACTGCCGGTGCCACCGCCGTTGACGAACTCCAGGCCGGGGACGACCGCGCGGACCGCGCGCACCACGGCCGCCCGCCGCTCGGTCAGCTCCCGCCGGGCCGCGGACTGCATCAACCGGATCGCCCGCGAGCGCAGCGGCCGCCCGGCCACCGCGTCCCCGACCCCGGCGATGTGCCCCTCGTACGCCATGATCCCCACCAGCCTGAAACCCGGCCGCCGGGCAACGGACCGCGCCAGCTCGGCGAGTTGGGCGGGGGAGCGCAGGGGCGAGCGCCGTGCCCCCACCCGCACCCGGCCGCCGAGCAGTTTCAGCGAGGTGTCCAACTCCAGACAGACACGCACCACTTCACGCCCACCGCCGCGGGCGGCATCGATGAGATCGAGCTGGGCCGGGTCGTCCACCATCACGGTGACGGCACCGGCGAGCTTGGGATCGGCGGCCAGTTCCGCGAAACCGGCGCGATCGGCCGACGGGTAGGCGAGCAGGATGTCCCCGAACCCGGAACGCGCGAGCCACAGCGACTCGGCCAGGGTGAACGACATGATGCCCTGGAAGCCGTCCCTGGCCAGGACGCGTTCCAGCAGCGCGCGGCAGCGCACCGACTTGCTGGCGACCCGGACCGGCTTGCCGCCGGCCCGGCGGACGAGATCCTCCGCGTTGGCGTCGAAGGCGTCCAGATCCACGAGCGCGAGAGGGGCGTCGAGATGGGCGGTGGCCCGGTCGTAACGGGCCCGGTCGGCGGCGAGCGCAGTCATGACGGAAGCCTGCCAGACAGGATTACCGCAGGGTAGGGGGACGTTCCGGGCAGATACCCCGGGGTCGTGCACTGGTTCTCTGTCATCCCCCGGCAACCCGTAGAGTGACGCGCACGTACGGCGGAACGCGCCCGGCGCACCAGTTGAACCGGGACGCCGGCCCGGCCGTACGGGTATGCGTGCCCGGGAGGGAGCTTCCGCACCGGGCGCGGCCAGCGGCAGGACGGCCCGCGTACGAGCAGACGGCCCGGGCACGAGGAAACGGGGGGTGCATGAGCACGGAAGCGCGCCACGCTCCCATCCCGCCGCGCCCCTCGACCCCACCCGCCGCCTCCGAGCCGCACCGGCAGGGCAGCGCCTCCAGGCCGTCCCGGCAGGCCCCGGCACCGGGCGCACCGGCACCTGCGAGGGGCGTACGCCCGGACTCCCGGTCCGCTCACCCCGGAACCGCGCACCCGGCCGGCCCGGCACCGGACGACGACCTCGACGACGAGCCGTCCGTCTTCACCCCACGCGGCCCCCGGCCGCCCGCCCGCTCGACGACCGGCACGGAGCCCGCGACCGGCACGCGGTCTGCGACCGGTACGGAGTCCGTGCCCGGCACCGGGTCCGTGGCCGACCCCGGGTCCGGGACCGGCGCCGGCTTCGTGGCCGACACCGGATCCGGGGCCGGCGCGGGGTCCACGAACGGTTCCGGTCAGGGCCGTGGCACGGCGGCCTTCCGGCACTTCGCCGTGCCCGAGGTCGCCGACCCGGTGGGCCCGCCCCCTCCGCCGGCCTCGGCCCGCTTCCCCGACGCCCCGCCGAGCCCGGGCCGGGAGACACACCGCGCCGGTACCGGTTCAGCCGTTCCGACCGGTCCCGCCGATGCCGGTCCGATCCGCCCTGGCCACCGCCCCGGTGCAGAGCCCGGCCGGCCCGCGGCCCCCGCGGAGGCGGCCGCCGAGACCACGGCCCGGCTTCGTCAGGCCGGGGAGCCCCGCCGGCAGGGACCCCCGGCGGAAACCCCCGCGGAGACGACGACCCGGCTCCGCCCGATTCCGTCGCCTTCGTCGCCTTCGTCGTCTCGGTACCCCCGGCAGCACAGCTCCGTGCCGGGCCGCCCCGCCGCCTCGCCCGCGCCCGCCGGACCGGCCGGTGACCGCCGTACCGGCGTCTCACCCGCGTCCCCGGTCAGCGCTGCGTCGGCCGTGGCCGAGGACGGCGCCCGTGCCGGTTCCGTGTCCCGTCCCGGTGCATCTGCCACCCCCGGGCGTCCGGGATCCGAGCCCGGGGCGACCGCCTGGAGCCCGATGGCACCCGCCCACCCCGCCCACCCCGTCGGCCCCCCGTCGCAGGCCGCGTCCGCCTCCCCGGACCCGGCCCTCGCCTGGAGCGCGGGCTCGGCCGCCCGGCCGTTCGTGTCGTTCGGGGAGCCCGAGGGGTTCGGCGAGCGGGCGCGCCCCCGGGTCCGGCGGCGCACCGCCGCTGCCGCCGCCTGCCTCGTGCTCGGCCTCGGTCTCATCGGCGGTGCCGTGACCGGGAGCTGGCTCACCGGGGACGACGGGGACGTCGCCTCCGGCAGCGCGTACACCACCGCCGGGACGCTCTGGCACGGCACACCCGTCGACCAGCTCTTCCCGCCCACCGTCGAGGGCACCGGCGCCGGCCCCGGCGGCGCCGACCGCACCTGGACCCGGATCGCCGTGGCCCCCGACAGCGGCTGCGCCCACGCCTTCGACCCGCTGCTGCACAAGGTCCTCGCCCCGGTCGGCTGCCAGCGGCTCCTGCGCGCCACCTACACCGACGCCACCCAGAGCCACGTCACCACCGTCGGCCTGCTGTTCACCAAGGCCGACCCCGCCACCATGTCCGCGCTCGCCACGCGCTTCCGCGACGAGCGCCTGGACCGGCGCAGCGATCTGATGCCCCGGCCGTACGCGGCCAAGGGCACCGCCGCCGCCGGCTTCGGCGACGAGCAGCGCGCCACCTGGACCGTGTCCGTCCTCACCGACGCCCCCGTCGTCGCCTACGCCGTCTCCGGCTGGGCCGACGGCCGCACGGTCGACTCGCCCCAGCCCGCCGCGGACGCCGTCCGCTCCGGCGCCACCACGGCACCGGCCCAGGCCGGCCTCGGAAACGAGGCCCAGGGTCTGGGCGACCGCATCGAACGGCGCCTGCGCCAGACCGTCGGCTCGGCCACGGAGAAACCCTCATGAGGCAACCGATGCGCGGCCGCCGCCGCGTGGGGGCGACCGGGGCGGTGGTGAGTCTCCTGCTCGCCGGCTCCCTCGTCCTGCTGCCGTCCGCCGCCGCACACGCCGACAGCATCCGCGGCCAGCAGTGGGGCCTGTCCGCCCTGCACCTGACCGAGGCCTGGCAGACCACCAAGGGCCGCGGCGTCACCGTCGCCGTCCTGGACACCGGTGTCGAGGCCGACCATCCCGACCTCGCCGGCAACGTCCTGCCCGCCAAGGACATGATCGGCTTCGGAGCCGGGCCGGGTGACCGCCCCTGGGCCCGGCACGGCACCGCCATGGCCGGCATCATCGCCGGCCACGGCCACGGTCCTGGCGACACCGACGGCGTGATGGGCGTCGCCCCGGAGGCGAGGATCCTTCCGGTCCGCGTGATCCTGGAGGACGGCGACCCGGCCCGCGCCAAGGCCCGCACCACCCGCGGCAGCGCCCTTGCGGACGGCATCCGCTGGGCCGCCGACCACGGAGCCGATGTCATCAACCTCTCCCTCGGCGACGACTCCGACTCCGCCCACCCCGAGCCGAGTGAGGACGAGGCCGTGCAGTACGCCCTGAAGAAGGGCGTGGTCGTCGTGGCCTCGGCGGGCAACGGCGGCGACAAGGGCGACCACGTCTCCTACCCGGCCGCCTACCCGGGGGTCATCGCCACCACGGCCGTGGACAAGTACGGCACCCGCGCCTCGTTCTCCACCCGCCGCTGGTACGCCGCGGTCAGCGCACCCGGAGTCAACGTCGTGATCGCCGACCCCGACCACGAGTACTACGAGGGCTGGGGCACGAGCGCGGCCGCCGCCTTCGTCTCCGGCGCCGCGGCACTGGTCAAGTCCGCCCACCCCGGCCTGACCCCGGCGCAGATCAAGGAGATCCTGGAGGACACCGCCAGGGACGCCCCGGTAGGCGGCCGCGACGACTCCCGAGGCTTCGGCATGATCGACCCGGCGGCCGCCCTGAAGGCGGCCGCCCGCCTGAAGCCGAGGGGCCTGCGCCCGGCGTCGTACGGCGAGAAGTACTTCGGTCCGGGCCCGGACGCCTCCGAGGCCTCGAGCACCGCCTCCGACTGGGCGGCCCCCCTGGCGGGCAGCGCAGGCGGTGTGCTCCTGGTGGCAGGGGTGATCCTCTGGAGGAGCCGCAGGGCGACCCCCTGAGGGGCGCGGCGCACCGCGCGATCCGCCACGGCGCACCCGCGCCCCGCCGGACGGCAAGTCCCTACGGCGCCGGGGCGAACCCCGCCACCACCGCCTTCGCGGCCGCCACCACCAGCGCGATCCCCCTCGCCTGACTCAGGTCCCCCTCGACAGCACCGCCACCGGGTACTCGGCCGAGTCCACCGTCACCCGCCCGATGCTGTCGACGTCCCACAGGCCGGTCGTACTCCGCGCCAGCCACCCGTTCTTCAACGCCGACGAGGAACCGGCGGCGGCAGCCGAAACAACCCACCGCTGATCGGCCTCCACCCCCTTCATCAGCCCCCGTACATACGTCCGCGGCGCGGCACTCGGTTTCGACTCCACGCCGAACACCTGCTGGAGCAGGACCAGTTGATCCGCGGCCGCGGTCTGCGTCAGCCCCCACAGCCCGCCCGAGCCGGCAAAGACCTCTGTCAGCCCGAACCGCTTGTTCGCGGCGTCCAGCCCCGACGCCCGCCCGTCATCTCGGCCGCCGTCAGCCGCCGTCAGCCGCCGTCCCGCGTCCTGCGCCAGGAGCAGCAGCGCGGCCAGGATGTCGACCTTGACGATGCTCGCCGTGTCGGGGCCTGGACTGTGCGCCCCGCCGCGGGACCGACGTGAGACACGGATCAGGGAGAGCCGAGATCTTCGGGAAAGCGGTGACGCCGGCGTCTCCAGGCCCCGCACAAGCCCGGCGGCTTCCCCCCGATAGGGTCGGTGACCGTGGCGAACAAGAACATTCCCGACCCCGGCTTCTCCGACGACGACGGCTCCGCCGACCCCCGGCTGAGCGCGGCGCTCGCCGCCTGGGCCGAGGACCGCAGCGCCCTGGGGCCCGTCCTGGAGGCGCTCAAGGGCGCCCGGCTGCTGGTCCCCGTCGTCGCCGTGCTCGGCGAGGTCGAGGAGGGCGGTCGGGAGGGGGGCGAAGCTCCTTCGAAGGGTGGCGGGCTGCGCCGCGAGAAGACCAGCGACATGGCCGTACCCACCCTGAAGGCCGGCCGGCGCACCGCCCTGCCCGCCTTCACCTCCACCGACTCCCTGGCCCGCTGGGACCCCGAGGCCCGCCCGGTCGCCGTACCGCTGCACCAGGCCCTCGAGGCCGCCGCGCACGAGAAGGCCGACACGGTCGTACTGGACCTCGCCGGACCCGTGCCGTTCGAACTGACCGGCCCGGCGCTGCTCGCCCTCGCCGAGGGCCGCACCAGCACCGATCCGCTCGCCGATCCGGCCGTCGTCGAGGCCGTCCGCACGGCCGTGGCGGCGGAGCCCGCCGTGCTGCGCGCCCACCTCGGGCCCGGGCAGGCCGACGGCACCCTCGCGCTCGTCCTCGACCCGGCCGCCCCGCCCGCCGAGGCCGCCCGCGCCGTCGCCGAGCGTCTCGCGGCCGACGAAACGCTGAGGGCCCGCCTGGTGCGCGGCCTCGACCTGGCACTGCTGCCGGCCGGGACCACGCCTCCGGGCGAGCCCTTGTACGTGCGTGGACGAGCTGGATGAACTAGCCGTAGACGGGGCCGGTGTACTTCTCGCCGGGGCCCTGGCCCGGCTCGTCCGGGACGACCGACGCCTCGCGGAACGCCAGCTGCAGCGACTTCAGACCGTCGCGCAGCGGCGCCGCGTGGAAGGAGCTGATCTCGGTCGCGCTCGCGTCCAGCAGACCCGCGAGCGCGGTGATCAGCTTGCGGGCCTCGTCCAGGTCCTTGTACTTCTCGCCCTCCTCGCTGAGCCCGAGCTTCACGGCGGAGGCGCTCATCAGGTTGACGGCGACCGTCACGATCACCTCGACGGCGGGGACCTCGGCGATGTCCCGGGTCATCGCGTCGAAGTCGGGGGACTCGGCAGGGGTGTCACTCATGTCCCACACGATAGGCGGTCCGGCCGGGCGTCCTTCAATTAGCCCTTGTCAAGCGATGCTGCTAATCTGGTGGACGACCGGCCGGACATGCCATGAGGAATCAGGGCACCCGGCCCACAAGTGGAGGCTCCGATCTCCCACCTGACCGTCCTCCGGGACGGCGGGTCTCCGGTCAGGCGGCCACCATCGTTCCGTACGGACGATGGAGTCGCCCGAAAGTGCGCCCCGCGGTCACCGCGGCGGTGCTCCGGTAGTCATTGGAGCCCGCCTGTGATCGTCCGGGGCGTTTTTTGTGCTTCGGCGCGGTTAGGTCTAACGAACAAAGACGTTACGCGGCTGTCCGCCAGACCGTCGCGTGGTGCTACCGAGGAGGATCCATCAGCGCCGAGCCCCGCATCAACGACCGGATTCGCGTTCCCGAGGTGCGACTTGTCGGTCCCAGTGGCGAGCAGGTCGGCATCGTGCCGCTCGCGAAGGCACTGGAGCTTGCGCAGGAGTACGACCTGGACCTGGTCGAGGTCGCGGCGAACGCCCGTCCGCCCGTCTGCAAGCTCATGGACTACGGGAAGTTCAAGTACGAGTCGGCCATGAAGGCCCGTGAGGCGCGCAAGAACCAGGCGCACACGGTCATCAAGGAGATGAAGCTCCGGCCGAAGATCGACCCGCACGACTATGACACCAAGAAGGGTCACGTCGTCCGGTTCCTCAAGCAGGGCGACAAGGTCAAGATCACGATCATGTTCCGTGGTCGCGAGCAGTCCCGCCCCGAGCTGGGCTACCGACTGCTGCAGCGTCTCGCGGAGGATGTCCAGGACCTCGGTTTCGTCGAGTCGAACCCGAAGCAGGACGGCCGCAACATGATCATGGTTCTCGGTCCGCACAAGAAGAAGACCGAGGCCATGGCCGAGGCCCGTCAGGCGCAGGAGGCCCGCAAGGCCGAAGCGAAGGCGAACCCCGGTAAGTCGCAGAACCCTGCCGAGGCTGAGGCGCCGTCCGAGGAGCCTGCCGAGGCGTGATCCCGGGGGACACCCGTCCCCAAGGATGTAACCGACAGAACGAGCGACGCTCCACCGTGCCCGGTTTTCGTGACCGGGCACCGGAGCGCCACCGACGAGGAGAGAACGGCGCTATGCCGAAGAACAAGTCGCACAGCGGTGCCAGCAAGCGCTTCAAGGTCACCGGCTCCGGCAAGGTGCTCCGTGAGCGCGCCGGCAAGCGCCACCTGCTCGAGCACAAGTCGTCCCGCGTCACGCGTCGCCTCACCGGCAACGCCGAGATGGCCCCGGGCGACGCCGCGAAGATCAAGAAGCTTCTCGGCAAGTGACGCCGCGGCGCCGCCTGAGCGCCGTACGTCTGGACCGGGACCGAATCGTTTCCGGGCCGTGTGAGTACCCCCACGGCCCCGCTACAAGGAGTTAACAAGTGGCACGCGTCAAGCGGGCAGTCAACGCCCACAAGAAGCGCCGGGCGATCCTCGAGCAGGCCTCCGGCTACCGCGGTCAGCGCTCGCGCCTGTACCGCAAGGCCAAGGAGCAGGTCACCCACTCGCTGGTCTACAACTACAACGACCGCAAGAAGCGCAAGGGTGACTTCCGTCAGCTGTGGATCCAGCGCATCAACGCCGCTGCCCGCGCCAACGGCATCACCTACAACCGCTTCATCCAGGGTCTGAAGGCCGCGAACGTCGAGGTCGACCGCAAGATCCTGGCCGAGCTGGCCGTGAACGACGCGAACGCCTTCGCGGCGCTCGTCGAGGTCGCGCAGAAGGCGCTGCCGTCGGACGTCAACGCGCCGAAGGCCGCGTGACGCTGCGCCGGCCCTAGGCCGACGTAACGGTACGGACCCGTGGGCTGCCGCCTGCGGGTCCGTTCGTGTTGTGTGGTGCGGGTGTCTCCGGCACCGTCGAATTCCGCCGTCGTGGTCGCTCGCCGTTGCGACGGGACAAAGTTGAGGTGACTTTCGATGCCCCCCGTCAGCCCCGAGCTGATCTCCCCCCGCTCCGCCCGTGTGAGCGCCGCGCGGCGGCTCGGCAAGCGGAACTTCCGGGGCAAGGACCGGCTGTTCCTCGCGGAGGGACCGCAGGCCGTCAGGGAGGCGGCCGGGCATCGTGTCGACGGCACCCCCACGCTCGTCGAACTGTTCGCCACGGTCGAGGCCGCGGAGCGGTACGCCGACATCATCGGAGCGGCCCGGAGCGCGGGCGCCCGGGTGCACCTCGCCTCCGAGGAGGTCATCGCCGACATCTCCACCACCGTCACCCCGCAGGGCCTGGTCGGGGTCTGCCGGTTCCTGGACACCCCGTTCGAGGGCATCCTCGCCGCGCGCCCCAGGCTCGTCGCCGTCCTCGCCCATGTGCGCGACCCGGGCAACGCCGGCACGGTGCTGCGCTGCGCCGACGCCGCCGGCGCCGAGGCCGTGATCCTCACCGACGCCTCCGTCGACCTGTACAACCCCAAGGCCGTACGGGCCTCCGTCGGCTCGCACTTCCACCTGCCCGTCGCCGTCGGTGTCCCCGTCGAGCGGGCCGTCGAGGGGCTGAAGGACGCCGGGGTGCGCGTCCTCGCCGCCGACGGCGCCGGGGACCGAGACCTCGACGAGGAACTGGACAAGGGCACCATGGGCGGGCCGACCGCCTGGGTGTTCGGGAACGAGGCCTGGGGGCTGCCGGAGGAGACCCGCGCGCTCGCCGACGCCGTCGTGCGCGTCCCCCTCCACGGCAGGGCCGAGAGCCTGAACCTCGCCACGGCCGCCGCCGTATGTCTCTACGCGTCGGCCCGTGCACAGCGCGCCTCCGGAGGGTGCCGTTCCGTCACCGAGAGCTAGTCGAGAGCTAGTAGGGTGACCAGCTCGGGGCCCTGCGCCGTCTGAGAGGTGGGGTACGGGGATGAGTGTGGCCGGCACGAGCACTGCGCCGGAAGGACGGGACGCGCGGCGCACATCCGCGCCCGGGCACCGGGACACGGGGCCGGACATCGATCCCGACCAGCTGCCCGACGGCCTCGTCGTCGCCGACGAGCACGGCCGGGTCGTCCGGTTCAACGCCGCCGCCGCACGGATCACCGCCGTAGCGGCCGCCGACGCCCTCGGCGTGCCCCTGGAGAAGGCGCTGCCCCTGGAAGACCTGGAAGGGCGGCGCTGGTGGCAGCTCACCGACCCCTACGGCGGACTCGCCATCCGCGTCCGGCAGCCCGAGCGCAACCTGCTGCTGCCCGGCGGCCGGGAGGTGCTGGTCTCCGCCCGGTACGTGCGGGACGAGCCCCTCGGGCCCGTGCGGCGCGTGGTCGTCTCCCTGAGGGACACCGAGGCCCGCCGCCGCACCGAGCGCAGCCACGCCGAGCTGATCGCCACCGTCGCCCACGAACTGCGCTCGCCGCTGACCTCCGTGAAGGGCTTCACCGCCACGCTCCTCGCCAAGTGGGAACGCTTCACCGACGACCAGAAGCGGCTGATGCTCGAGACCGTCGACGCCGACGCCGACCGCGTCACCCGCCTCATCGCCGAGCTGCTGGACATCTCGAGGATCGACAGCGGGCGGCTGGAGGTGCGCCGGCAGCCCGTCGACATCGGCGCCGCCGTCTCCCGGCACATCCAGGCCCACGTCGCCGCGGGCCAGCGGGCCGACCGCTTCCTGCTCCGTATCGAACAGCCACTGCCAGCCCTGTGGGCCGACCCCGACAAGATCGACCAGGTGCTCAGCAATCTGCTGGAAAATGCCGTGCGGCACGGCGAGGGAACCGTCACCATTGACGTCACGCCCTCGGCGTCCCCGCGCGAAGGCGAGGAAACCGGCACGTCGGTCACGGTGGGCGACGAGGGGCCCGGCATCCCGGAGGAGTCCATGAACCGCGTCTTCACCCGCTTCTGGCGGGGCAGCAAGCGCGGCGGCACGGGCCTCGGCCTGTACATCGTCAAGGGCATCGTCGAAGCCCACGGCGGCACCATCACGGTCGGCCGCGCCCCCGAGGGCGGCGCCGAGTTCCGATTTACGTTGCCCGTGGGGGCCCCGGCGTATCTCACCTGAGAACGCCCGAGCAGCCCGCGGGCGCATTCGTACACCTCCACCCCGTTAGACTCGGCCTTTGGCACCTTTGTGTCCTGCACACGGCCCAGCGCCGGTCACGGGGACCATCCGCCAGCCAATCGGAAGCACGGGAAGAGATGTCGGCACCGAATAAGTCGTACGACCCTGTCGAGGTCGAGGCGTTGAAACCGGAAGAGATCGAGCGCATGCGGGACGAGGCGCTCGCCGCCTTCGCCGCCGCGGACTCCCTCGACGCGCTCCATGAGGCCAAGGTCGCCCACACCGGCCCCGCCTCCCCGCTGGCCCTCGCCAACCGCGAGATCGGCGCTCTGCCCCCACACGCCAAGGCCGAGGCCGGCAAGCGCGTGGGCCAGGCCCGCGGCGCCGTGAACAAGGCCCTCGCCACCCGCCAGAGCGAGCTGGAGGCCGAGCGGGACGCCCGCGTGCTGGTCGAGGAGAACGTCGACGTCACGCTGCCGTACGACCGCGTCCCGGCCGGCGCACGCCACCCGCTGACCACGCTCTCGGAGCGCATCGAGGACGTCTTCGTGGCCATGGGCTACGAGGTCGCCGAGGGCCCTGAGGTCGAGGCGGAGTGGTTCAACTTCGACGCCCTGAACATCGGCCCGGACCACCCGGCCCGCGGGGAGGCCGACACCTTCTTCGTGCAGGGCCGGGGCGGCGGCACCGAGTCCGGTGTCGTGCTGCGCACCCACACCTCGCCCGTCCAGATCCGTTCACTGCTCGACCGCGAGCTGCCGGTCTACGTGATCTGCCCGGGCCGCGTGTACCGCACCGACGAGCTGGACGCCACGCACACCCCGGTCTTCCACCAGGTCGAGCTCCTCGCCGTGGACGAGGGCCTGACCATGGCCGACCTCAAGGGCACCCTGGACCACATGGTCCAGTCGCTGTTCGGCGAGGGCATGAAGACCCGGTTGCGGCCGAACTTCTTCCCGTTCACCGAGCCGTCCGCCGAGATGGACATGGTGTGCTACGTCTGCCGAGGCGAGTCCGTCGGCAACCCCGACCGGCCCTGCCGCACCTGCTCCAGCGAGGGCTGGATCGAGCTGGGCGGCTGCGGCATGGTCAACCCGCGGGTGCTGGCCGCCTGCGGCGTCGACCCGGAGAAGTACAGCGGCTTCGCCTTCGGGTTCGGCATCGAGCGGATGCTGATGTTCCGCCACAACGTCGATGACATGCGAGACATGGTCGAGGGTGACATCCGGTTCACCCGGCCGTTCGGGATGGAGATCTGATGCGGGTCCCGCTTTCTTGGCTGCGGGAGTACGTCGACCTGCCGGCGACGGAGACCGGGCGCGACGTCCAGGCCAAGCTCATTTCGGCCGGCCTCGAGGTCGAGACCGTCGAGCACCTCGGTGCCGACCTCAAGGGCCCGCTCGTCGTGGGCCAGGTGCTGACCATCGAGGAGCTGGAGGGCTTCAAGAAGCCGATCCGCTTCTGCACCGTCGACGTCGGCCAGGCCAACGGCACCGGCGAGCCCCAGGAGATCGTCTGCGGCGCCCGTAACTTCGCGGTCGGCGACAAGGTCGTCGTGGTCCTCCCGGGCGCCACGCTGCCCGGCGGCTTCTCCATCTCCGCCCGCAAGACCTACGGCAGGACGTCCCACGGCATGATCTGCTCCAGCGACGAGCTGGGCATGGGCGACGACGGCAACCACGGCATCATCGTGCTGCCGCCGGAGACCGAGGTCGGCAAGGACGCCATCGAGCTGCTCGAGCTGGTGGACGAGGTCCTGGACATCGCCGTCACCGCCAACCGCGGCGACTGCCTGTCCATCCGCGGCGTCGCCCGCGAGACCGCCATCGCCTACGGCCTGCCGCTGCGCGACCCGGCCCTGCTCGACGTGCCGGCCCCGAACGCCTACGGCTACCCCGTCCAGGTCACCGACCCCGCGGGCTGTGACCGCTTCACCGCCCGCACGGTCACCGGCCTGAGCCCCGAGGCGCGGTCCCCGATCTGGCTGCAGCGCCGCCTGCAGAAGGTCGGCATGCGCCCGATCTCGCTCGCCGTGGACGTCACGAACTACGTGATGATGGAACTGGGCCAGCCCCTGCACGCCTACGACCGCAAGCTGGTCCAGGGCACCATCGGCGTGCGCCGCGCGGAGGAGGGCGAGAAGCTCGTCACCCTCGACGGCGTCGAGCGCACGCTGCACGCCGAGGACCTGGTCATCACCGACGAGCGCGGTCCGATCGGCCTCGCCGGTGTCATGGGCGGCGCCAACACGGAGATCGCCGACCACGAGGACGTGGAGAACGCCACGGCCGACGTGGTCATCGAGGCGGCCCACTTCAACGCCGTCTCGATCGCCCGCACGGCCCGCCGCCACAAGCTGTCCTCCGAGGCGTCCCGCCGCTTCGAGCGGGGCGTCGACCCGCAGGCCGCAGCGGCTGCCGCGCAGCGCACCGTGGACCTGCTGGTCCTGCTCGCGGGCGGCACGGCCGAGGCCGGCGTCACCGAGATCGTCGCGCCCTCCGCCCCGCACACGATCACCGTCCCGGCGAACCACCCGGACAGGGTCGCGGGCGTCGACTACGGCCGCGAGACCGTCGTCCGCCGCCTGCAGGAGATCGGCTGCGACGTGTACGGGCAGGACGAGCTGATCGTCACCGCCCCGTCCTGGCGGCCCGACCTCGCCGAGGCGAACGACCTGGCGGAGGAGGTCATCCGCCTGGAGGGCTACGAGAACCTGCCCTCCACGCTGCCCAAGCCCCCCTCGGGCCGCGGCCTGACCCACCGCCAGCGGCTGCACCGCCGCGCCGGTCGCGTGCTGGCGGGCGCCGGCTACGTCGAGGCGCCGAACTACCCGTTCCTCGGGGAGCAGGTCTTCGACCAGCTCGGACTCGACTCCGACGACCCGGCCCGCCGGGTCGTGAAGCTGGCCAACCCGCTCAACGACGAGGAGCCCGCTCTCCGTACGACGCTGCTGCCGGGCCTGCTGGGTGCGCTGCGGCGCAACGACGGCCGGGGCTCGCACGATCTGGCGCTGTTCGAGACCGGCCTGGTCTTCCTGCCGCGCGAGGAGCAGCGTGCCGCCGTGCACCTGCCCGTCCACCGGCGTCCCA
Source organism: Streptomyces sp. NPDC006314 (assembly GCF_040613075.1). Classification (NCBI taxonomy): domain Bacteria; kingdom Bacillati; phylum Actinomycetota; class Actinomycetes; order Kitasatosporales; family Streptomycetaceae; genus Streptomyces; species Streptomyces sp. NPDC006314. Next base: position 240,205 of record NZ_JBEXRL010000005.1, read on the forward strand.
CCGACGAGGAGATCGCCGAGCTGAACGCCGCGCTGCCCGAGCAGCCGCGGCACGTCGCCGTCGTCCTCGCGGGCGCTCGCGAACAGGCCGGCTGGTGGGGCAAGGGCCGTCCGGCCGACTGGGCCGACGCGGTCGAGGCGGGGCGCGCCGTCGCGCGGGAAGCCGGTGCCGACCTGATCGTCCGCAAGGGCCAGTACGGTCCGTGGCACCCGGGCCGCTGCGCCCAGCTCGTGGTCGTCGCCGACGGCACCGAGAAGGTCGTGGGCCATGCGGGAGAACTGCACCCGCGTGTCCTCAAGGCGCTGGGTCTGCCCGAGCGCACCTGCGCGATGGAGCTGAACCTGGACGCCCTGGAGGCGGTGGGCGACGGTGCCCCGCAGGCGCCGCGGATCTCCACGTTCCCCGTTGCCACGCAGGATGTCGCCCTCGTGGTCGACAAGCCGGTTCCCGCGACCGAGGTCGAGGCGGCGCTGCGTGAGGGTGCGGGCGAGCTGCTCGAGTCCATTCGGCTGTTCGATGTGTATGAGAACGCCGAGCAGTTGGGTGAGGGCCGGAAGTCGCTGGCGTACGCGCTCCGCTTCCGTGCGGGTGATCGGACGCTGACCGTGGATGAGGCGTCGGCTGCTCGGGACGCGGCTGTCGCCCTGGCGGGCGAGCGGACCGGGGCTGTGCTCAGGGGCTGATCACCGTCGGGGTTGTGACTGCATAAATGCAGGTTGGCTGGGGTGGCCTCACTCGTTCGGGTGGGAATCGGAGCGGATAGTGCCCTCGCGGGCCATGCCTGTCGACAGAATCGGACCGGCCTTTCGGGGTCGGTCCGTCTGCTCTGTCAGGCCCACATGGGGGACCATCGGCATGATCCGCATCAAGGCACGGGCGCCCACCCCACGGGGAGCCGTACTGCCCACGCTCTGGGGCGCCGTGGCGGTCGGCTACAAGCTCGGCTGCCCGCTCGCCCAGCAGGACGGGATGGGCGCCCGCATTGTCACCAGCGCCGTCTTCTTCGCCGTCGGCACGGGCCTCATATGCCACGTCCGTCGCAGCCTGCTGCACGAGCTGCGGCTCGCCCGCCGGGCGGCCCGTGCCGCGCAGAGCGTCGTCCTGCGCCCGCCGCCCCCACGCCTCGACGGGCTGAACGTCGCCGCCGCCCAGCTCTCCGCGGACCGGGGCGCGAGCGTCGGTGGCGACCTGTACGAGGCGATCGCCACCGAGCACGGGGTACGGGTGGTGATGGGCGACGTGCGAGGGCATGGCCTGTCCGCGCTGGGTACCGTCGCCGCCGTCCTGGGCAGCTTCCGCGAGGCCGCCCACGACGAGCCGGAACTGGGCCGGGTCCTCGGCAGACTGGAACGCGCCCTGGCCCGGCACCTGCGCGAACGGGCCCGCGCCGAGCACCCGGCGCACGCCGGTCAGGGTGCCGGCCACCCGGTCGCGGAGGAGTTCGTCACCCTCCTGCTCCTGGAGATCGGCACGGACGGCGAGCTCCACGCGCTCAACTGCGGTCATCCGTGGCCGTACCTGCTGAGCGGTACGACCGTCGAACCGCTGACACGTGCCGATCCGCTCCCGCCGCTGGGCTCCTTCCCGTTGCCGGTGGAACTGGAGATCCACCCCTGTGGCCGGCTGCTCCCCGGCGAGTCCCTGGTCCTCTTCACGGACGGCGCCGAGGACGCCCGGGACCCCCGGGGCCGGTTCTTCCCGCTGCCGGAAGCGCTGCGCAAGGCGGTGCGTGATCACCCGGCCTCCCCCCAGACGGTCCTGCGCACGGTCTTCACGGCCCTCCTGCACCACACGGCCGGCAGACCCACCGACGATGTGGCGGTACTGGTCCTGCGGAACGATCGGGGAGGGCCCAGACTGTCGTGCCTGGGGGCGCGTGAGGGGGACGTCAGCGGCTCCCGCGCGCGGGCGCGACCAGCACCCACGGACCCACGGCCGACCACGCGCCCCTGACCGCCCCCTGGGGGCCCCGGCCGACCCGCCGGCCAGGCCGCCGCTGTTTCGAGGGGGAGCCGGCGGCCTGGCCGACCTCTTGCGAGGAGCCTCAGTCAACCGAGTCGACACGCTCCGCAACAGCGCGCGCACGCCGCGGATGCACGCGTTCCGTTCACACCCCGTGTGAACGCGGACGCACTACGCTGACCGCACCAGGCCACTCGGGGGGCATCCCATGCAGCCCAACACTCTGCTCGACGCCATCCTGGACGAGGCGGGGATCTCGCACGCGGGTCTCGCCGCCCATGTGAACCAGGCGGGCCGGAGACGGGGCCTCGCGCTCCGGTACGAACACACCGCCGTGGCGCGGTGGTTGAAGGGCCAGCGGCCCCGCGGCCAGGTGCCCGACCTGATCTGCGAGGTGCTGGCCGGGCGCCTGCACCGGCCGGTGACCCTGGACGACATCGGCCTCGGGGTGCCCGGTGAACCGAGTACACCGCACACCGGTTCACTCAGCGGTTTCGTGGAGCGGGCCACCGCACTCTGGCGGTCCGACGAACAGCAACGGCCGCATGTGCTCGGGGCTCCGGCCGTCACGGGCACCCCCGCCGTCATGCCGGTGTGGGAGTGGGAGAACCCGCCCGAGGACGTCGATGTCTCCCGCGGCGGCCGGCACCGGGTCACCGCCGCCGACATCGAGATGCTGCGCGCCGCCCGTGCGCACTACGAACAGATGTACCGCAAGGCCGGTGGCATCGCGACCCGGACGCGGATCGTCGGCTTCCTCAACACCGAGGCCGCCCCGCTGCTGCGCGGCAGCTACACCGACGGCACCGGCCGCCAACTACACAGGGCGACCGGTGGGTTGGTGGCGATCGCGGGGATCTGCGCATATGACTCCGACGCCCACGGACTCGCCCAGCGCTACTTCCATCAGGCACTCAGGCTGGCAAAGGCCAGCGGGGACCGGGGACTTGGGGCGTATGTGATAGCCCTGCTGGTCAACCAGTCGCTGTTCATGCGGGAGTACCGGCAGGCCGTCGCCTTCGCCGAGGCCGCGCTGCGCGCCGCCGGCAGGCACATCACCCCGGCGCTCGCCTCCGACCTGTACGCCATGCAGGCCAAGGCGTACGCCCACCTCGGCGACTCGGGCAGCGCGCTGTCCTGTATCCGGCGCGCCGAGACGGCCGCCGACCGCATCAGGCGCGGATACGAGCCCGACGAGACGGGCTACGTCCAGCCCGGGCTGGTCAACGTCCAGGTGGCCGAGGCGCTGCTCAGCCTCGGGGAGCTGGCCGCCGCCCGGGAGCACGCGGCCGCCGCCGTGGGCAATCCGGCGCACGACCGGGGGCGGGTGCACCGGCTCGCCATGCTCAGCACCATCGAACTGCGCCAGGGCAACGCCGACAAGGCGGTGACCACGGCGGTGCAGATGGCCGAGCAGGCTCGCGGAATGGAGTCCCGGCGGCTGCGCGACAGGCTGCGCGCGGTACGCGAGCACCTGGTGCGCTGCGGCTCGGCCGGAACCGCTGAAGCCGCCGAACTCATCGACGGCGCTCTCCGCGTGCCGCTGTAGGTCCACTGTAGGTACACAGTCCCTGCTGCGATATTGCCACTTACTCGACGGAAGGTGGCAGAACCGTGCAGTGGACGAAACAGAACGAACAGACTGTGTATGAAAACCGCTGGTTCAGCGTCAATCTCGCAGATGTCGAGCTGCCGGACGGTCGGCACCTCGACCACTTCCTGATCCGACTGCGGCCCGTGGCCGTGGCCACGGTCGTCAACGAGGCCAACGAGGTCCTCCTGTTGTGGCGCCACCGCTTCATCACCGACAGCTGGGGGTGGGAACTGGCCGCGGGCGTCGTCGAGGACGGCGAGGACATCGCGAGCGCGGCCGCCAGGGAACTGGAGGAGGAGACCGGCTGGCGGCCGGGTCCCCTGCACCACCTCATGAGCGTGGAGCCGTCCAACGGCCTCACCGACGCCCGGCACCACATCTACTGGTCCGACCGGGGCGAGTACACCGGACACCCCGTGGACGACTTCGAGTCGGACCGCCGGGAGTGGGTGCCCCTCAAGCTGGTCCCCGATCTGATCGCCCGTGGGGAGGTCCCCGCCGCCAACATGGCGGCCGCGTTACTCCTGCTGCACCACCTCAGGCTCGCGGAAGGCTAATGAGCCGCCAGCACCTGCCAGATCGTCACGACGAGCGCGCCCAGCGCTGTCAGCGCGGCGAGCGAGGGCAGCGGCCAGCGGGCGTGTTCGAGCGAGATCATGCGGGTGTTCAGCTCGTCCAGTTCCTTCGCGGTCTCCTCGGTACGGTGACTGAGCAGGGCCAGCCCTCCCTCGACACGGGCGTAGGCCACATCAAGGCGGCGCCGTAACTCTGCGAGTTCTCCATGGACCACGGGAAGCTCCGGGTCGGCGGTCACGGGTCCGCTCCTTTCGGTAGTCGGCATGGATGGTTCCGCATCCCTTGCATGCGCATGAAGAGTCAACTCGCCTGGTGGGTGCGTGGGGAGCGTGTGCGACGGGCATATGCGAGCCCGGCGCGCACACGGTGTGTGAAACGAACGGGCCCGGCACTCCCATGGGTGCCGGGCCCGCAGAGCGTCGCTCTTCGTAATCAGCCGTAGGTGTAGAAACCCGAACCGGTCTTCCGGCCGAGCCGGCCGGCCTCGACCATGCGCTGGAGCAGCGGGGGAGCGGCGTACAGCGGCTCCTTGTACTCGGCATACATGGAATTGGCGATCGAGACGATGGTGTCCAGGCCGATCAGGTCGGCCAGCTTCAGCGGGCCCATCGGGTGGGCGCAGCCCATCTCCATGCCGTTGTCGATGTCCTCGCGGCTCGCGATGCCCGACTCGAACATCCGGATCGCGGACAGCAGGTAGGGCACCAGCAGGGCGTTGACGACGAACCCGGAGCGGTCCTGGGCGCGGATGGCGTGCTTGCCGAGCACCTTCTCGGTGAACACCTGGGCGCGGCTGAGGGTTCCCTCGGAGGTGGTCAGCGCCGGGATCAGCTCGACCAGCGCCTGCACGGGGGCGGGGTTGAAGAAGTGGATGCCGACGACGTGGTCGGGACGCGAGGTGGCGACCGCCAGCTTCACCAGCGGGATCGAGGAGGTGTTGGAGGCCAGGATCGCGTCCGGCCGGGTCATCACCTGGTCGAGCACCTGGAAGATCTCGGTCTTCACCTGCTCGTTCTCCACCACGGCCTCGATCACGAGGTCACGGTCGGCGAACTCGCCGAGGTCGGTGGTGAAGCTGAGACGCGCCTGCGTGGCGTCCCGCTCCTCATCGGTGATCTTGCCGCGCTCGGCGGCCTTGGCCAGGGAGCCGAACAGCCGGGTACGGCCGATCTCCAGGGCCTCGCCGGTGGTCTCGGCGACCTTCACGTCCAGCCCCGCGCGGGCGCACACCTCGGCGATGCCCGCGCCCATCTGGCCGCAGCCCACGACTCCGACGCGCTCGATGTCGGTCACATCGTTCCCTTCGCTGGATTCTCCGGCTCGCTGGCAGACCTCCGGGTTCGGCGCCTGCTCCGATCGTGCACGTTACCGCCAAGTATCGATGATCGATCGCCCGGGTCGGGGCATCCTTGGGCGCGGAACGATCCGTGATGGAGCGGATCCGGAGCGTATGGGGGTGTGCGGATGACGCGCATGACGCGGATGTCACGGCGGGCCTTCACCCTGGCCGCGCTGTCGACGCTGGCCCCACCGGCCTTCGACGCGGTGGCGCACGGCGGGGCGGCGGCGCATCGCCGGCTCGCGCCGAGCGGGGTGGCCGCGCACGGCGCGGCAACCGGGCCTGCGACGCGTGCGACCGCCGAGATGCGGGGTGTGTGGATCGCGACCGTCCTCAACCGGGACTGGCCCTCGCGGCCCGGACTCACGGCGACCGCACAGCGCAAGGAGCTGACCGCCCACCTCGACAAGGCGGTCCGCGACCGGCTGAACACGGTGATCCTCCAGGTCCGGCCCACCGCGGACGCCCTGTGGCCGTCACCGTACGAGCCCTGGTCCCAGTACCTCACCGGCACCCAGGGCGGGAACCCCGGCTGGGACCCGCTCGGCACCGCCGTGCGGGAGGCCCATGCACGGGGCCTGGAACTCCACGCCTGGTTCAACCCGTACCGGATCGCCACCCACACCGACCCGACCCGGCTGGCCGCCTCCCACCCCGCCCGCAAGCACCCCGACTGGGTGGTGCCCTACGGCGGGCGGCTCTACTACAACCCGGGCCTGCCCGAGGTCCGCGCCTTCGTCCAGCAGGCGATGCTCGACGCGGTCGCGCGGTACCCGGTGGACGCCGTCCACTTCGACGACTACTTCTACCCGTACCCGGTCGCCGGACAGACCTTCGACGACGACGACGCCTACGACCGGTACGGCGACGCGTTCACCAGCCGCGCCGCCTGGCGGCGGGACAACGTCGACCGGCTGGTGCGGGAGATGGCGGCGGGCGTCAAGCGGGTCCGGCCCGGCACCCGGTTCGGGATCAGCCCCTTCGGGGTGTGGCGCAACGCCTCGGCGGACTCCCGCGGCTCCGACACGCGGGCGGGCATCCAGACGTACGACGACCTGCACGCGGACACCCGCAGATGGGTCAGGAACCACTGGATCGACTACATCGTCCCGCAGTTGTACTGGCACATCGGCTTCGCCGCCGCCGACTACGCGACACTGGTGGCCTGGTGGGCGGAGGTCGCCCGGGGCACCAGGACCCACCTCTACCTCGGCGAGGCCCTGTACAAGGCGGGCGCCGCCGCGCAGCCCTCGGCCTGGCAGGACCCGGTCGAGCTGTCCCGCCACCTCACCCTCGCCGCCCGGTACCCGCAGGTGCGCGGGCATGTGTTCTTCGCCGCCAAGGAATTGGCGGCGGACCCGATCGGGGCGATGGCACGCGTGGTCGCCGATCACTACGGGCGATCGGCGAATCCACCGCGTTGATCTACTGCTGTTGCTCGTCCTGGTGCTTGACCTGACAGTCGGGGCCCGGGGACATGATCGCCTCGTGGCCGTCCGGGAAGCGGACCCGGTAGGGCGGGTTGCCCTCCTGCCCCATCACTTCGACGACTTCCGTGACCTGGTCGTGTTGGCCGACCACCCTGCCGTGCTGGACAAGACGGTCACCCTTGGATGCGCGCATCTACAGGCCCTCCTCATGATCACGACCGTTGGGTGACGGCGATGCACACGAGCACGGCGACAGCGGTCAGGGGAGCGGCCGCCGTGAAGTGCTCACCCAGCAGCAGCGCCGACCACACCAGTGTGAGCAGCGGCTGAGCCAACTGCAACTGGCTGGCGCGGGGGACGCCGATGGCGGCCATCCCCCGGTACCAGACCACCAGACCGAGGAACTGCGAGCCCAGCGCCACCCACAGCAGACCGGCGATACCGTGCCCGGTGAGCTGCACGGGCTCGTACGCCAGCGCCACCGCGGCGGCCGGCACGCTGAGCGGCAGGCACAGCACCAGCGCCCAGCCGATGACCTGCCAGCCCGGCACGACCCGGGCCAGCCGGCCGCCCTCGGTGTACCCGGCCGCGCACACCAGCAGGGCCGCGAACAGATAGCCGTCGGCGGCCGTGAGCGCACCGCCGCTCTGGCCGGCCGTGAAGGCGAGCACGGCCGTGGCGCCCGCCACGGCCGCCAGCCAGAACCGGCGGGAGGGCCGGTTGCCGGTGCGCAGGGCGGAGAACACGGCGGTGGTCAGCGGCAGCAGCCCCACCACCACGGCGGCGTGCGCGGTGGTGGAGGTCTGCAGGGCGAGCGTGGTCAGCAACGGGAAGCCCAGCACCACGCCGAGGGCGACGACGGCCAGCCCCGGCAGATGGCGGCGCTCGGGCAGCCGTACCCGCAGGACCAGCAGGCAGGTGCCGGCGACGAGCGCGGCCAGAACGCTGCGCACGGCCACCAGGGACCAGGGGCCGAAGCCCTCCAGACCCCAGGCGGTGGCCGGGAAGGTAAGGGAGAAGGAGGCGACGCCGAGGGCGGCCAGCCCGGTGCCGAGGGACCGGTGCTCCCCGGTGTCGGTGACCGCTATCGGGGTCGCGATAGTAGCGCTACTCTCTGTTCTCATGCACGAGCGTAGCAGCGTCAGCGAACTGGCAGAACAGCTCCGGCGGGAAATCGACCGCTACTCGCCAGGTGGAAAGCTGCCGTCGAGTCGGGCGCTGGTGGAGCGGTTCCGGGTGAGCCCCGTGACCGTCTCGCGGGCCCTCGCCCAGTTGTCCGCCGAAGGGCTGGTGGTCACCCGGCCCGGCGCCGGTGCCTTCCGGGCCCGGCCCCGCGCGACGGAGTCCCCGGCCGGGGACACCTCCTGGCAGGAGGTCGCGCTGAGCGCCGACGGCACCGCCGACCTCGTACCGCGCACCGTGGACGCCTCCGGTGTCACGGTGTCGCTGGCCGCCCCGCCGCCCGGAGTGCTGGAGTTCAACGGCGGCTATCTGCATCCCTCCCTGCAACCGGAGCGGGCCATGGCGGCGGCCCTCGCCCGGGCCGGGCGGCGGCCGGGCGCCTGGGGGAGGGGAGACCTCCGCTGGAGGGGCTGCCGGAGCTGCGGGAGTGGTTCGCGCGCGGGATCGGCGGAGCCGTCACCGCGGCCGAGGTCCTGGTCGCGGCGGGCGGCCAGGCCGCGCTGGCCACCGCCCTGCGCGCGCTCGCCCCGCCCGGCGCCCCGGTCCTCGTCGAGTCGCCGACCTACCCGGGCATGCTGGCCCTCGCCCGCGCGGCCGGCCTGCGCCCGGTACCGGTGCCCGTGGACCCCGACGGGGTGCGCCCCGACCTGCTCGCCGACGCCTTCCGCGCCAGCGGCGCCCGGGTGTTCGTCTGCCAGCCGCTGTTCCAGAACCCGACCGGCGCCGTGCTGGCCCCGGGGCGGCGGGCCGAGGTGCTGCGCATCGCACGCGAGGCCGGCGCGTTCGTCATCGAGGACGACTTCGTCCGGCGCCTGGTGCACGCCGACGCCGGCCCGCTGCCCCGCCCGCTGGCCGCCGACGACCCCGACGGCGTGGTCGTCCACGTCGGTTCGCTCACCAAGGCGACCTCGCCCAGCTTCCGGGTGAGCGCCCTGGCCGCGCACGGCCCGGTGCTGGAACGCCTGCGCGCCATCCAGGTCGTGGACAGCTTCTTCGTTCCCCGGCCGCTGCAGGAGGCCGCCCTGGAACTCGTCGGCTCACCGGCCTGGCCCCGCCATCTGCGGGTGCTGGCGGCCGAGTTGAAGTCCCGTCGCGACGCCATGACGAGCGCGCTCGCCCGGTATCTGCCCGAACTGGCCCTGCCGCACGTCCCGTCCGGCGGCTACCACCTCTGGCTGCGCCTCCCCGACGGTGCCGGAAGCGCCTCCCGGGCTTTCAGCTCCGAGGGAGAGGCCGTGCTGGCCGCCGCCGCCCTCCGCGCGGGCGTCGCCCTCACCCCCGGCCGCCCCTACTTCTGCGCCGAACCCCCGGCCGGCCACCTCAGGCTGAGCTTCGCGGCGGTCGCCGGGACGGGGGAGATCACGGAGGGGGTACGACGGCTGCGGGCGGTCTGTGACGAGGTGCTGTAGCCGGGGCGGCGCCTCGGGACATCCGGTCGCCCCGGTGACGCCTGCCGTCGATCATCACGCGATGAGGGGTGCACCCTCCCCGACGGCTACGAGTTCTCCGCCGCCCCCGCCCGTGTCGGCGTCGGCCGCGTCCATGGCTGGTCGTCGGCCGGCACCAGCTGGGCGAAGGGCCGCCCGCGCGAGAATCACGAACGTGCCATGGCGTCCTCTGCCGGCTTCGGGCTGTACGAGCCGGCCTCGGGCGAGCAGGCGGCCTGCGCGCGCGTGGTCACCGACCGGCCGCTGTTCGCCTGGCTCGCCCATGGGTACGTCGGCAGTTCGGTGCGGTGCAAGGGTGTCGGCCCGGCCTTCGTCGGCCGCGTCCGCGAGCATCTGGAGCCGTACGGCCCGCGCCGCATCCTCCTCGCCACGCAGGACGCGCACGCTCGCTGCGAGAGGCCGGGCTTCCGTCCGCCGGACCGCCCTGAGCAGCGGCGGGCGCACCCCCTGGAGTAAGCATCCGCATACCGCCGATAACTCAGAGGTAACAGCTCTTGACCTGTGTACCTCAGCGGCTCACCATCACCGCATGCCACTGAGGGTGACGTTCGTCGCCGCCGCGCGCAGTTCCCCGCTGCTCGCGGAGCGCTTCGAGGACGACCGGCCGCTGGACCAGGCCGGCTGGGACGAGGTGCAGCGCGCCGCCGGGGAGCTGCTGCCGCTGGCGGCGGCGGAGCTGCGCTACTGCTCGCCGACCCCGCGCAGCAGGGCCACCGGCGACGCCCTGGGGTACGCCCCGCTGGTGCAGCTGGCCCTCCGGGACTGCGACATGGGCCGCTGGCGCGGGATGACGCTCGGCGAGGCGATGGCCCGCGAGCCGGAGGCGGTGGACGCCTGGCTCGCCGACCCGCGCGCCAGCCCGCACGGCGGCGAGTCCCTGCTGGCCTTCATCTCCCGGGTCGGCGGCTGGCTCGACACCCGGCCGGTGGACGACGCCGGCCGGATCGTGGCCGTCGCCGAGCCGTCCGTGATCCGCGCGGCCCTGGTGTACGCCCTGAAGGCACCGCCCGCGAGCTACTGGAACATCGACGTCCGCCCCCTGTCCACGACCAGTGTGACCGGCCGGTCGGGCCGCTGGAACCTCCGTCTCGACGGGGTCTGCGCTCAGCCCTCGCCCGCCTAGTGGCTCGGCTCGGATGGTCGGCCGAGTATTGATCCGCTGTCGGACGGTGTCGGACGACGTCCGGCTGTCTCTCGGTGCTGATCACGAAGGTGCTGGCGGAGGCTGGGTGGAGTGTTCCTCCGGCCGGGCGCCTCGAGGTGGTGGGGTCCGTCTCGGCGGATCAGCGGACCACAGATGATCAGTACGTGCGGTCGATGATCACTACCGGGATCTCGCGGCTGGCCGCCTCCTGGTAGTCCTGGGCGTTGGGTCCACTGCCGGATGGGTGAGTCGGGGGCGAAGTTCGTCTTCGGTTCCGCGCGGGTGTTGCGCCATCGGACGTAGGCGGCAATGGCGGCGTTCTGCTCGTCGTGGCCGCGGTGGTCGGTGCCGTTGAGCGCGAAGTAACGCAGGGCCGCGAACCCGGCCTCGATCCAGTTCAGCCAGGAGCCTGCCGCACGCCGCCATAGCGGTTGTAGGTGGCCCGCAGCCTGCGCGGACGCCTCACTGGCCCCCGCGCCTTGCCCTTGCGGGGCATCAGGTTCAGCGGTCCGAACTCGTCGACGCATATCACCCGTCCGTCGGCGGGCAGGGTGTCGTACAGCGCCAGGACGCGGTGCGTCTTGGCGATGAACTCCGGGTCGGCGGACGCCTTCCACGTCGTGGTGGTCTTCCATGAGACCTTGTCGGCGCGCAGGATCCGGCGCAGGGTCTCCCGGCTGATGGCCGCGGTCACCTTCTGCTTGATCAGGTGGTCGGCGGGCTTGCTCAGGCTCCAGGTGGAGAAGGCGGTGATCTTCCAGTCGGCGGGGGACGTCCGGGTGATCAGGCAGATGTGCTCACGCACCTGGTCACTGATCGCCTTGGGGCGTCCCCCGCTCCATTTCGGGTCCAGCGCGTCGAACCCCCGCTCGTTCAGGGCGTGGATGACATCGCGGACGTAGATCAGGTCTTGGAGACAGTCTGCTGGCCGACGAGCAGCGGATCGATCACCCGGCCAAGGCTGCGTGACAAGCCACTAGCCGGCGGTCTCGCGCACATAGTCGGTGGTGAGGACGAGATCCTTCGCCGGGCCGCCGACCCGCCACACCGAACACCAGTGGTCGGCGTCCCGGACGGTGAACTCGCCCCGGTAGAGGTCGGCCGCGCAGGGGTGGCCGGCGACGTACCGCCCCGACGTCAGGTCCAGCTCGTGGAAGAGCCGCCCGTCCGCGAACCGTACGTCCGCCGTGCCCGGTGCCCGCCCCGGCAGGAACCGCAGGATCCGGGTCGCGGGCCGCGCCACGCCCTGCCAGGTGAAGCTGCCGGACTCCTCGTGCAGCAGCCCGCCGCCCTCCAGCGGACTGAAGACGGTGACCCCTTCGAAGTGCCCCTCTTCTCCGCTCGCCAGATCCCGCGCGCTCCGCCGCACCCGCCAGCGCCCGGCCAGATGGGCCAGTACGTCGGCCACGGGCCAGAACTCGCCGGGACGGGTCCCTCCCGCGTCCGTCCGGGAGGTCGGCGGGGCTGACGGGACCAGGTACGGCGGCGGCGCATCCATGAGGCCGAGCTTAAGGGCGGCGGTGTTCGCCCATTGACGTGCTCATACCCCTTCCCTCTCGTGCGTTCGAAGTGCTGACCAATATTTGATGAGCGCCCTGCTGCTCGCCACGGCCGCCCTCCCTCACCCCGCCCACGCCCAGGAGGTCACCGACTACTCGATCACCGTCGACCCGTCGACCAAGGGGCCGCGGATCGACAAGACGATGTACGGGTGTTCTTCGAGGACATCAACCGGGCCGCCGACGGCGGCCTGTACGCCGAACTCGTCCAGAACCGGTCCTTCGAGTACTCCACCGACGACAACAGGTCGTACACCCCGCTGACCGCCTGGACGGTCTCCGGCACCGCGCGGGTCGTGAACGACTCCGGCCGGCTGAACGACCGCAACCGCGACTACCTGTCCCTGGGCGCCGGTTCGGCGGTCACCAACTCCGGCTACGACACCGGCCGCGTTCACGTGGACGTCCGGCTGGGCCTCGCAGCCGCCGAGCGCGGTGAGTATGCCCAGGGCGACCGGCTGGCGGTCGCGCGGGGCGAGACCGGGCCGACCGCAGAACCGATTGCATAAACGTGCAGCGATACGTATAGTCATGCCATCCAGAGGAGGGTGGACATGGCGGTACGTGCGGCGGTGGCCGGAGCGAGCGGGTACGCGGGCGGAGAGGTCCTGCGGCTGCTCCTCGCACACCCCGAGGTCGAGATAGGTGCCCTGACCGGCAACTCCAACGCCGGGCAGCGGCTCGGCGCGCTCCAGCCGCATCTGCTGCCGCTGGCCGACCGCGTGCTGGCCGGGACCACGGCCGAGGCCCTCGCCGGGCACGACGTCGTCTTCCTGGCGCTGCCGCACGGGCAGTCCGCCGCCGTCGCCGAACAGCTCGGACCGGACGTCCTCGTGGTCGACATGGGCGCCGACTTCCGGCTGAAGGACCCGGCCGACTGGGAGACGTTCTACGGCTCCCCGCACGCCGGCACCTGGCCCTACGGCCTCCCCGAACTTCCGGGTGCCCGCGCCGCGCTGGAGGGGTCCAAGCGCATCGCGGTGCCCGGTTGCTACCCTTCCGCCGTCTCCCTCGCCCTGTTCCCGGCCTACGCGGCCCACCTCGCCGCGCCCGAGGCGGTGATCGTCGCCGCGTCCGGTACCTCCGGTGCGGGCAAGGCGCCCAAGCCGCACCTGCTGGGCAGCGAGGTCATGGGCTCCATGTCGCCGTACGGCGTCGGCGGCGGCCACCGGCACACCCCCGAGATGATCCAGAACCTCAGCGGGGTGGCGGGGGAGCGGATCTCGGTCTCCTTCACGCCGACCCTCGCGCCGATGCCCCGCGGCATCCTCGCCACGTGCAGCGCCAAGGCCGTCGGCGGGGTGACCGCCGAGTCCCTGCGCGCCGCGTACGAGAAGGCCTACGCCGACGAGCCCTTCGTCCATCTGCTCCCCGAGGGCCAGTGGCCCGCGACGGCATCCGTCCACGGTTCCAACGCCGTTCAGGTGCAGGTCGCGTACGACGCGGCGGTGGGCCGCGTCATCGCGATCAGCGCCATCGACAACCTGACCAAGGGCACCGCCGGCGGTGCCGTCCAGAGCATGAACATCGCCCTGGGTCTCGAGGAGACCACCGGGCTTTCCACGATCGGAGTCGCACCGTGAGCGTCACGGCAGCCAAGGGATTCACGGCGGCGGGCATCGCCGCCGGGATCAAGGAGAACGGCAACCCCGACCTGGCCCTCGTGGTCAACAACGGGCCCCGCCGTGCCGCCGCGGGCGTCTTCACCTCCAACCGTGTGAAGGCCGCGCCGGTGCTCTGGTCCGAGCAGGTCCTCAAGAGCGGCCAGGTCTCGGCCGTCGTCCTGAACTCCGGCGGTGCCAACGCCTGTACGGGCCCCCAGGGCTTCCAGGACACCCACGCCACCGCCGAGAAGGTGGCGGAGGTGCTCGACCGGGGCGCCATCGAGGTGGCCGTCTGCTCCACCGGCCTGATCGGTGTGCCGCTGCCCATGGACAAGCTCCTCAAGGGGGTGGAGACGGCGGCCGCGTCCCTGAGCGAGCACGGTGGCGAGAAGGCCGCCATCGCCATCAAGACCACCGACACCGTCCACAAGACGTCCGTCGTCACCCGGGGCGGGACGGAGTCCGGGGGAGGCTGGACCGTCGGCGGAATGGCCAAGGGCGCCGGCATGCTCGCACCGGGCCTCGCCACCATGCTGGTCGTCCTCACCACCGACGCCGACCTCGGCAACGACGTCCTGGACAAGGCCCTGCGCGCCGCCACCAAGGTCACCTTCGACCGGGTCGACTCCGACGGCTGCATGTCCACCAACGACACCGTGCTCCTGCTCGCCTCCGGCGCCTCCGGGATCACCCCGGAGTACGACGCGTTCGCCGAGGCCGTACGGCAGGTCTGCGACGACCTCGGCCGGCAGCTCATCGGCGACGCCGAGGGCGCCAGCAAGGACATCAGGGTCGAGGTGGTCAACGCGGCGACCGAGGGGGACGCCGTCGAGGTGGGCCGCTCCATCGCCCGCAACAACCTCCTCAAGTGCGCCCTCCACGGCGAGGACCCCAACTGGGGCCGTGTCCTGTCCGCGATCGGCACCACCCGGGCCGTCTTCGAGCCGGACCAGCTCAACGTCGCCATCAACGGCGTCTGGGTCTGCAAGAACGGTTCCGTGGGCGAGGACCGCGAGCTGGTCGACATGCGCTACCGCGAGGTGCACATCGTCGCCGACCTCGCTGCCGGCTCCGAGACCGCCACGATCTGGACCAACGACCTGACCGCCGACTACGTCCACGAGAACAGCGCCTACTCCTCATGAGCGACTCCGGCAAGAGCGGCACGACGCGGAAACACACGGCACTGCCCAAGGCCAAGATCCTCATCGAGGCGCTGCCCTGGCTGACCCGGCACCACGGCAAGATCGTCGTCATCAAGTTCGGCGGCAACGCCATGCTGAACGAGGACCTGAAGGCCGCCTTCGCCCAGGACGTCGTCTTCCTGCGGCACGCCGGTCTCAGGCCGGTCGTGGTGCACGGCGGCGGCCCGCAGATCAGCGCGGCCCTCGACAGGCACGGCATCGTCAGCGAGTTCAAGGCGGGCCTGCGCGTCACCACCGAGGACGCCATGGACGTCGTACGGATGGTGCTCGCCGGGCAGGTGCAGCGCGAGCTGGTCGGCCTGCTCAACCAGCACGGCCCGTTCGCCGTCGGCCTGACCGGTGAGGACGCCCACACCATCACCGCCACCAAGCACCAGCCCGAGATCGACGGCGAACGCGTCGACATCGGGCGCGTCGGCGAGATCACCGCGATCGACACGGGCGCGATCGAGGCCCTGCTCACCGACGGCCGCATCCCGGTCGTCTCCTCCATCGCCCGTAGTCAGGACGACGGACATGTCTACAACGTCAATGCTGATACGGCGGCTGCGGCACTCGCTGCGGCACTGGGCGCCGAAACCCTCATGGTCCTCACCGACGTCGAGGGCCTCTACGAGGACTGGCCGCATTCGGACGAGGTGATCAGCCGCCTCACCGCGTCCCAACTGGAGAAGCTCCTGCCGGAGTTGAGCTCCGGCATGGTGCCGAAGATGGAGGGCTGCCTGCACGCCGTGCGCAACGGCGTGACGACCGCCCGCGTCATCGACGGCCGGGTCCAGCACTCGATCCTGCTGGAGATCTTCACCGACGAGGGCATCGGCACCATGGTCGTGCCCGACGAAGCCGAGGGGGAGCAGTCATGACGGGCAACCAGGAGCTGACCGCGCGGTGGCAGGGCGCGCTCATGGACAACTACGGCACCCCGCGCATGCCCCTCGTGCGCGGTGCGGGCACGAAGGTGTGGGACGCCGAGGGCCGGGAGTACCTCGACTTCGTCGGCGGTATCGCCACCAACGCCCTCGGTCACGCCCACCCGGCGATCGTCGAGGCCGTCAGCCGGCAGATCGGCTCCCTCGGCCACATCTCCAACTTCTTCATGGCCGAGCCCACCGTCGCCCTCGCCGAACGGCTCCTGCAGCTGTTCGGCCGGGAGGGCAGGGTCTTCTTCTGCAATTCCGGCGCCGAGGCCAACGAGGCCGCCTTCAAGATCGGCCGGCTGACCGGGCGCACCCACATGGTCGCCACCCAGGGCGGCTTCCACGGCCGCACCATGGGCGCCCTCGCGCTCACCGGCCAGCCCGCCAAGCGGGACCCGTTCCAGCCGCTGCCCGGCGATGTCACCCACGTGCCCTACGGTGACGCGCAGGCGCTGGCCGCCGCGGTCACCGAGGAGACGGCCCTGGTGATCATCGAGCCCGTCCAGGGGGAGAACGGGGTCGTCGTACCGCCGGCCGGCTACCTCAAGGCGGCCCGCGCGATCACCGCGGCCACCGGCGCCCTGCTGGTCCTCGACGAGGTGCAGACCGGCATCGGCCGCACCGGGAACTGGTTCGAGTACCAGGCCCACGAGGGCGTGCTGCCCGATGTCGTCACCCTCGCCAAGCAGCTCGGCGGCGGACTGCCGCTCGGCGCCACCGTGGCCTTCGGGCGGGCCGCCGAACTGCTCCGGCCCGGCCACCACGGCACGACCTTCGGCGGCAACCCGGTCGCCTGCGCCGCCGGGCTCGCCGTACTGGACACCATCGCCGACGAAGGGCTGCTGGACAACGTCAAGCGGCAGAGCGCCGCGCTGCGCGACGGAATCGAGGCGCTGGACCACCCGCTGATCGATTATGTCCGGGGCGCGGGCCTGCTCCTGGGTATCGTGCTCACCGGGCCGCGCGCACCGCAGGTGCAGCAGGCGGCCCAGGAGGCCGGGTTCCTGGTGAACGCGCCCGCTCCCGACGTCGTACGGCTCATGCCGCCGCTGAACCTCCGCGACGACGAGGTGGGTGCCTTCCTCCGGGCGCTGCCCGGCATCCTCGAGCAGGCGAACCCAGTCGGTGGGGACGGACGATCCGGAGAATGAGACGACGATGAGCCAGGCGCAGGACCACGAGCAGGCGGCGGGCGCCGGGCCCGCCGTGCCGCAGACCCGCACCGCACGGCACCGCCGGATCGTGGACATCCTCAACCGGCAGCCGGTGCGGTCCCAGAGCCAGCTGGCCAAGCTGCTCGCCGACGACGGGCTGAGCGTCACCCAGGCGACGCTCTCCCGGGACCTCGACGAGCTGAACGCGGTGAAGATCCGCAACAACGACGGCGACCTGATCTACGCGGTACCGAGCGAGGGCGGCTTCCGCACCCCGCGCGCTCCGCTGGGCGAGTCGGCGAAGGAGGAGCGGATGCGGCGCCTGTCCCAGGAGCTGCTGATCTCCGCGGAGGCCTCGGCGAACCTGGTGGTCCTGCGCACCCCGCCCGGGGCGGCTCAGTTCCTCGCCTCGGCCATCGACCAAGCCGAGCTGCACGACATCCTCGGCACCATCGCCGGTGACGACACGCTGCTGCTGATCAGCCGGAACCCGACCGGCGGCCAGGCCCTGGCCGACCACCTGCTGCGGCTGGCGCAGAACGGACACTGACCCACATGCGGGGCCCGGCCCGCCGACGGAGAATGGGTATGTGATCTTCCCCGGCGAGCAGGCAGGCGGGCGGGGAATCCGCTGGCGGCCGTCGAACGTATACAGAGGTGTGTCGGGCTTCCGGTTCCCCGTCGGCCGCCTCCCGGACGAGGCTCTGCTGTCCGGGCTGGCGACCGGAGATCCGGAACTCGCGGTGATGTTCGTACGGAGGTTCCAGCACCGGGTCTTCGGTGTGGCCATGGCCGTCACCGGGGACCAGCAGCTCGCCGAGGACGTCGCCCAGCAGACGTTCGAGCGTGCGTGGCGGCACGCGCAGATCTACGACTCGCGCCGCGGCTCGGTGATGACCTGGCTGGCGGCCATCGCGCACAATCTCGCCATCGACGCCGTCCGTGCCCGGCGGACGGAGCCGATGGCACCGGAGGACCTGGACGCCCTCCTCGGAGTCGTCACCGAGACCCCGGAGCAGTGGGCACTGGCCGACGAGGCCTCCTCCCAGCTCCGGGCCGCCCTGGCACGGCTGCCGCGGGAACAGGCCCGGGCCCTGATGATGGCCGGGATCTACGCCATGACGGCCCAGCAGGTCGCCGACGTGGAGCAGATCCCGCTGGGGACCGCCAAGACGCGGATCAGGGCGGCGATGGCGAAACTGCGCACCACACTCGCGTCTCCGAACCGAGGCGACCATGTCGAGTGACCCGAACTGCGAGAAGCTGCGGGAGGCCGGCGCCGAACTGGCGCTGGGCGTGCTGCCCGGCCGCGAGCGGGCCGAGGCGGTCGCCCATCTGGACCGGTGCGCGGACTGCCGGGAGCACGTCCGGCAACTGACCGGGATCGGCGACCGGTTGATCGGCCTGCTGCCGGACCGCGAGCCGCCGCTCGGCTTCGAGACCCGGGTGGCGCGCGGGCTGGCCGAGCGGGTGATGTCCGAGGGGCACCGGTCCGCACGCGCCTCCGGCCGCAGGCACCAGAGCCTGCGCAGCCGCGCCCGCCGGGCCCGGCTGCGGATCGCGGCGACCGGTGCCGCGCTCGCGGTCGCCGTCGGAGTCGCCGGCTGGGCGATCGGTACCGCCGTCGAGGAGGTCACCGCCTCACCGCCGGCCGCCGTCCAGTCCGAGCCCGTCCTGGTCGGTGACATGACCCCGGCCGGGCGCGGCGGGCAGCCCGTCGGCGAGGTCTACGCCCACCCCGGCAGCCCCAGCTGGATCTTCGTGTCCGTCGCCCTCACCGGCCCCGGCAGCCCGTACTCCGGTACGGTCACCTGCCTCCTCGAGCGTACTGACGGCACGACCGTGCGCGTCGGCGACTTCCCCCTGCGCGACGGACACGGTGACTGGGGTGTGGCGGTCCCCGTCGACCTCACCCGGTTCTCCGGCGCCCGCCTGACGTCTCCCGAGGGCGCCGTCCTCGCCACCGCCGACCTGCACGAGGGCCAGGTCCTCACCCGGGATGCGTGACCCGCGCCGGCTCAAGGGCGGCGGCGCGGGACGGGCAGCGTCGCCTCCAGAGCGGCGGCCAGACCGGCGACGGTGGGCCGGGCCGACGGATCGGCCCGCAGGCAGCTGTCGACGGCGGCGGCGAGAGGGGGTGGCAGCCGCCGCCGGGACCCGACCGGCGGTGCACTCCGTTCCGGCTGCGGACACCAGCCGTCCGGGCCACCGGGGCCGGTTCCGCCGGTCGCGGCGCATTCGAACGGCACGTCGCCGCACGCGGCTTCGAACAACGTGATGCCGATGCCCCACACGTCGGCGGCGGGCGTGAGGGTTCCGCCGCGTGCCTGCTCCGGGGCGAGGTAGCAGCACGTGCCCACCCCCGCCGGGGCGGGCCCCGCGGGCCGTGCGACGCTCAGGTCCAGGACCTTCGCATGACCGCAGTCCACCACCACGTTCGACGGCTTGAGGTCCAGGTGCAGCAGGCCTCGGCCGTGCAGGTAGTGGACGGCGGAACACAGCTGCACCCCGAGGAGCGCCACATCCGCCGCGGACGGCCGGTGCCGCAGCCGGTGCAGCAGGTGGGACAGCGTCTCACCGGTCAGCGTCTCCAGGACGACGAGCGGCTCGGGCGAGGTGAAGACGTCGTAGGCGCGGACCAGATGGGGATGGGTGAAGTCCCGCAGCCAGCGGCCCTCCCGCAGCAGCCGCTCGCCCAGCTGCTCTTCGTCCCGCCGGTCGGGGCGCACCACCTTGATCACACACCGGCAGTCCCGCTCCTCGCTCCAGGCGTCGTAGACGTCGAGCCAGCCGGTCCGCGTGAGTCCCGCCAGGATCGCGTAGCCCGGGACCGGTTCTGTGCCCGGGGCCAGGGGCGGGGTGTCCCGTACGGCCGTGCCGCTCATGACAGCACCGCTCCCGCGTTCAGCCGGTGCAGCCGGGCGTAGGTACCGTCGTGCCCGAGCAGGTCGTCGTGGGCGCCGTGCTCGACGACCCGGCCGTGGTCGAGCACCACGATGCGCGTGGCGTCGCGGACGCTCAGCAGGTTGTGGGAGATGACGACGGTCGTGCGCCCGGCCATCAGCCGGCGCAGCGGGTCCATGATCCGCCGGCCCGACCGGACGTCGAGCCCGGCGGTCGGTTCGTCGAGGAGCAGGACGGGCGCGTCCCGGATCATCGCGCGGGCGATCGCCAGGCGCTGGCACTGTCCGCCGGACAGCGTCCGGCCGCGCTGGCCGACCAGCGTGTCGTAGCCCTCCGGGAGCATCTCGATGAACTCGTGCGCGTCCGCCGCGCGCGCCGCCGCGACGATGTCCGCGTCCGTGGCCCCCGGCCGCCCGTAGGCGATGTTGTCCCGCACGGTGCCGTGGAAGACGAGGGTCTCCTGCAGCACCACCGCGACGCTCTCCCGTACGTCGGACAGGCTGAGCTCCCGCAGATCGGTCCCGTCGAGACGGACCGCGCCCCGGTCGGGGTCGTAGAAGCGCAGCTGGAGCTTGGCGACCGTCGACTTGCCCGCCCCGCTGGCCCCGACCAGCGCCAGCGTCTCCCCGGGCGCCACATGGAAGGACACATCCGACAGTGCCCAGGACGAGGCGCCGGGATAGCGGAACCACACCCCGTCGAACTGCACGTCACCCCGCGCGCGGCCGATCCGCCGGGCGTCCGCGGCCTCGGCCACCTGCGGCCGCTGGTCCAGCAACTCGATGATCCGTTCCGCAGAGGCGGAGGCCGCGTAGAAGGTGGTGCCGAGGTGGGACAGGCCGCGGACCGGGCTGTACAGCTTGCCGATCAGTGCGAGGAAGATCAGCAGTCCGCCGAGCGTGAGCTGCCCCTGGGCCAGCTTCCAGGTGCCCAGGCCCATCACCGCGAGGCCGCCGGTCACCTCGATGAGCTCGACGACGGGTCCGTAGACGGCACGGATCCGTGCCGAGACCATCGCCGCCCGGAACCTGCCGAGGTTCTCCCGCTCGAAGCGGCGCTCCTCCCAGCCCTGCCGGTTGTACGCCTGCACCAGGACGACGTTGCCCAGCGACTCCTCGGCGATCGCGCTGAGCGAGCCGCTGCGGCGCCTGCGCTCCCGCGACGCCTCCTTGACCAGCCGCGAGAAGTGCCGGGCGGCACCCCAGAACAGGGGCACGATGACCAGGGCGAGCAGGGTCAGGTCCCAGCGCAGATAGAACAACAGGCCGAGGAAGACACCCAGGCGGATCACGTAGTAGAGGGCGTCGGCGACGCCCGAGAGCAGGAACGTCTCCACCGCGTCGACATCGCCCGTGACCCGCGACAGCACGTCCCCGAGCCGCCTGCGCTCGAAGAAGCCGAGCGACAGCCCCTGGACGTGCCGGAACACATCGGAGCGCAGAGCGAGCAGGAACCGCTCGCCGACCCAGGTGGACGTCACGTCGTCGGCGAAGCCCAGAATGCCGGAGCAGAGGACGAGGCCCAGATAGGCCGGCGCGATCCACAGGAACGGTTGCAGATCCCGGGGGACGAGCACGTCGTCCACGACGATCTTGAACAGCCAGAGTTCCGCGGCGTCGACGGCGGGCGCGGTCAGGCTGAACAGGACGACGGGCACGAGCCAGCGCCGGCCACCGCGGGTGTACGGCCAGAACCGCCGGAACACCTCGCGCGGGGGCACCGGGGGCGCGGCCGCGACGACGGCGTCGGAGGTCTCACCCGTCGAGAGCAGACGCCGCAGGGCATGGGCCATGGCAGATGTTCCCGGGGGAGCGGTGAAGCGGACCGGGTCCTCCGGACTCCGGTCCGCTCAGCCTTCGGGTGCGCTCAGTAGCGGTCGTGGCCGTGCCGGTCGCCGTGGTCATTGCGGTGGCCGCTGCTGTGCCGGTTGCCGTGGTCGTGACGGTGCCCGTGCCGCGTGGTGTCGTGCCGCGACGTGTCCTTGTCGCGGTCCCGGTGCTTCGCGGGCATCAGGCTGCTGAAGATGGCCATGTCGTTCCTCCTGAAACTTGCCTCACACGGGATACGTCTCAGGGCGGAAGTCGGATGGCCTTCCGGGCGAAAAAGATCCGAGAAAACGCCTCTCTCAGCCCAGGCGGGCCGCCAGCCCCCCGGTGCACCGCACCTCGTCGCCCGCGGTGATCAGCAGGCCCTCGACGTCCGGCACGGACTCCAGCCACGCCAGGCCCGCCCGTGACCCCATCGCGAAGGCCGCCGTGGCCCAGCAGTCCACCCAGGTCAGCCGCGGCCCCACCACCGTGACCGCCACCAGGTCCGTCACCGCCGGCCTGCCCGTACGGGGGTCCACGATGTGCGCCCCGCGCTCCGCCGTCCCGGACGTCGCCACGGACAGCTCCGCCACGCCGGCCGCCGAGATCACCGCCGCGAGACCGCCGGTGCGGACCGGATCGGCCACCCCCACCCGCCACGGCCGCTGTGGTTCCGGTGTGCCGAGCATCTGCACGTCCCCGCCCCCGTTGACGCTGACCCCGCGTACCCCGTCGACCTCAGCCAGCAGCCGAGCCGCCCGCTCGGCCGCCCAGCCCTTGACGATGCCGGTGGGATCCACGGAGCCGCGGTAGCGGGTGCTGAACCAGCCGTCGCTCACCCGCTCCGCCTCGTCCGCCAGCTCCAGCACCTCGGCCACCTCGGCAGCACACCGCGCCACGGGCAGTTCGCCCCGGGCCAGCCGTGAGACCTCGCTGTCCTCGCGGTAGGTACTGAACAGCGCGTCCACCCGGTGCAGGCCGGCGACGGCCTCGGCGAGCGCCGCCCGTACGGCACCGGGTTCCCCGCCGCGGACGTCGAAGGAGAAGACGGTCCCCATGACCTCCTCCGCATGACGCACCGCGGCGGGAGCCCCGGCCGGCTCGGCCACCGTCTCAGCCACCGGCCTGGTCCAGCGCCGACTGCAGCGACTGCCGGTAGCCGGTGCTGGTGTAGGTGGCACCGGAGACGGCGTCGATGTCCGCGCTCTGAGCGGCCACGGCCTCCTGGTTGAGTTCGGGGACGGCGAGCTGCGTCTTCTGGTCGCTGAGTCCGCCCTTGGGTGCCTGGACCGCCTCCGCCTTGGTGATTTTCCCGTCGCTGACCGTGATCCGCACCTGGACCGGACCGTACTGGGTCTGCGCGACCTTCCCGGTGACCGTGCGGGCCTCAGCCGAGCCGGAAGCGCCGGCAGAACCCGAGGGTCCCGAGGGGGCCGCCGACTTCATCTTGTCCAACGCCGACTGCAGCGACTTCTTGTACCCGGTGCTCGTGTACGTCGCCCCGGACACCGCGTCGATCTGCGCGCTCTGAGCGGCCACGGCCTCCTGGTTGAGTTCGGGGACGGCCAGTCGTGTCTTCTGGTCGCTGAGTCCGCCCTTGGGTGCCTGCACCGCCTCCGCCTTGGTGATCTTCCCGTTGCTGACCGTCAGCCGTACCTGCACGGCCCCGTACTGGGTCCGCGCCGCGTCTCCGGTCACCGTGCCGGAGCCGGTGGCGGCCTGCGCGCCGCCCCGGGGGGCCTCCCGGCCGGGCGCCGTCTGCTGCGAGGCCGCGCCCGACGCCGACGCGGGGGCCGGGTCGGACGCCGGCTTCAGCGACAGCAGCAGCACGACACCGGACACGGTCGCGGCGGTGGCCAGCACGACCCGCCGAAGGGGGTGGCTCTTCCTCATCTCTCCGTAGCTCCCGATCTCTCCGTGGCTCCCGCTCACATCTCGAAGGACTCGTGGTGGATGCGGCGGGCGGGGACCCCCGCGCCGCGCAGTGCCTCGTACACCGACTGCGCGAACCCGGGTGGGCCGCACATGAAGACGTCGTGGTGGTCGATGTCGGGGATCTTCCGCTGGAGGTTCTCCGCGGAGATGTCCGGCCGCTCACCCTCCGGGCTGTTGACCGCGTACATCAGCCGGGCGCCCCGCTCCTCGGCGATCGCCGCCAGCTCGTCCCACAGGGCCAGGTCCTGGGTGGTGTTGGCCCGGTACAGCAGCGTGATGTCACCGGCCGCTCCGGGCAGCGTCTCGAACAGCGCCCGCATCGGCGTGATGCCGACCCCGCCCGCGACCAGCAGCACCTTGCCCCGGCTGCGACGCTGCGCGGTGAGCGCGCCGTACGGGCCCTCGGCCCACACCTTGGTGCCGGGCGTCAGCTCGCGCAGCCGGGCACTGTGGTCGCCGATCGCCTTCACCGTGATCCGCAGCAGACCGGGCCGGGGTGCCGCCGACAGCGAGTACGGGTGTGAGCTGAAGCGCATACCGGGGGCGAGGAAGCGCCAGCGGAAGAACTGGCCCGCCTCCGCGCCCATCCGGTGCAGCTTCCGCCCGCCGATCAGCACCGACACGATGCCCGGGGCCTCCTCGATGACCGCCTCCACCCGCATCCGGTGCCGGAGATTCAGCCGGATGGGGGTCAGGACCCGGTACCAGATCACCAACGCGGTGACCGTGCCGTAGAGCGCGTACCAGAAGGTCTTGGCGGTGGGCTCGACCGCGAAGTCGTTGCCGGTGGTGATCTGGTGCCAGAACGTCAGGAACACCGCCGCGTAGGTGAGCAGGTGGACGTGGTACCAGGTGTCGTAGGGCATCCGGCGGCGGATCCCGCCGATCGACGTCAGCCCGATGAGCACGAACAGGCCGGTGCCGATGGCGGCCTTGCCCATGTCGGGCAGCTGGCCGACGGAGTCGACGGTCTGCTGGACGATGTCGCCGAGCGTCTTGCCGGCCTGTAGCGCGTAGCCCCACATGGTGAGGAAGACGTGCGCGACGATCAGGCAGAGCGTGTACCGGCCGCTCATCGCGTGCCAGCGGGCCACCCGGTCGGAGCCGACCCGCCGTTCCAGCGCCGGCACGCGCGCCATCTGGAGCACGACCAGCGCCATCAGATAGCCGGCCAGCAGGCCGGTGATCCGGCCCGCGTTCAAGATCCTGCTGTTGTCGTCGGCGATGGACGGGGTGTTGTGCCACCAGAGCCACAGCACGGCCGCCGCGCCCGCCCAGACCGCAAGGAGCAGCGGTACGGCCGGGGAGCGGCGCGGGCGGATGCGGCGCATCGTCTGGCGGCGGGCGGCACGTCCGCCTGCGAGCGTGGTGGTCACGGTTCCTCCGTGGGGACTTGACCCTTGGCCCACAGATACGGCCCCCGTCCGCCGAGTGTTCAGAGGCCAGCCGAGTCCAGGGCGGACTGGAGTGACCGGCGGTAACGGTCACTCGTGTCCGTCGCGCCCGACACGGTGCCGGTCTGCGCGCGCTGCGCCGCCGGCGCCTCGCGGCGCGGCGCATGGCTGTTGATCTCCTGGTCGCGGAGGCTGTCCCGCAGGTGGTCGACGGCCGTCACGTCGGTGAGCCTGCCGTCCTTCGGCGTGACCCGCACCCGAGCCGGTCCCCAGCGGAGTCCCCGGTGACCGTCCCGCTCCCTGAGGCGGAGCCAGGCACCGAACCGCGACGCGGCAGGCGAGTGGAGGCGCGCGGGGGGAGCGTGCGGATGGAGAGCGCGGCGGGGGCCACGACGTTCGGTGCTCGGCTGCCCCGAGCCCCTGCGTGACCCCCGGCGGACGGGTCACTCGCCCCCGGAGTCACAACTCGCGACCGGGGTCACCGACGTGACGGCGTGCGCGGGCAGCACGGCCCGCCGGTCGCCCTCCGCTCGCAGCACCACACCGTCCGGCCCGGAGCCGAGGAACTCCCCGCAGCGCTCGCCGCTGGTCGTCACGACTCGCACCAGATGGTCCGGGGAGTCACCGGTCGTCACCCACGCGACCACCACGGCGACCGCCACCAGCGTCACCCCGGCCACGCAGCACCCGGCCGCGTGCCGCAGCGCTCCGGAGACCCGGTCGACCTCCTGCCGGGTCCAGTCACGCAGCGCCTGTCCGGCCAGGAGCACCCGGGCGCCGGGAACGCCGTGGGCGGCGCGCACGGCAAGGACGGAGCCCAGCAGCAGGAGCAGGAACGCGAGGCCGAGGAGGACCCCCACGGTCTGCCGCGCGGCGGACGGGAGCCGGGTGAGGTCGTCCCGCCCCTTGAGCATGACCAGAATGGCGAGCAGCGCGGTCAGCCCGGTGAGCCCGGTGCGCCATCCCTCGGCCTGCCGTCTCAGCTCGGGGAGCTGAGCGAATTCCAGTTCCCGCGCGAGCTGTGCCCAGCGCCGGTCCGACTGGGCGCTCATCCGTTCCCCTCACCACCGCTCAGTCGCGACAGCCGCCAGCTCGCTCCGCAGCCCACGAACGGAGCGTCGGCCGGCAGCCCGGGGTGCGGATGCCCGCACTCGCAGAAGTGCACCTCCCGCAGCAGGGCGGCGTCCTGCTCCTGCGGGGCCGGAGCCTGACGTACGGCCCTCAGCCGGTCCAGCAGCCCCTTCGTACCGGTGCCGGGCGTCCCGTAGCGGTACTCCGAGACGGTGCCGCCCAGGCAGCGCGGGCAGGTCCCCTCGACCCGGACGCCCTGCGCCTCGCCGGCGGAGCACCGGACGAAGCCCTCCGGGGCCACACCCACGTACGTCTCCGCGTACGACGTGGAGAACACATGCCGCATTCCGCGTGGCTCACTCACCGGAGTCGCACCCCCGCTCGTCGATGACCAGCTCGAACATCGTTGCGTACAGACGGAGCCGGTCCGCGATCCACTCCTCGCTCTCGCCGGTGGCCTGCGCGGCCAGCCGGATGTGCCCGGTGGTCACCCGGCCTTCGAGGGCGGGCAGCAGTCCGTTGCAGCCCTGAGTGAGCAGGGCCAGGTCCTGCCAGAGCGGGATGACCTCCGGTACGGGTGGGAGGACGCTCGGGGCCGGGCACAGGGGGAGGTAGGGGGCGATGCGCGCGACGGTGCGGGGGAGCGGCTCCCCGAGGCGGCCGGCGATGCTCACCAGGTCGAGGGGGCAGTAGGGGGCGTCCCAGGTCGCCGCACGGTGACTGAGGCCGAGCGCGACGAAGTCCCGGGCGTCGGGCATGAGGCCGCGAAGGGCCTCCAGGTCATCGGCGCGGAGTTCCGGCACGAGGGCACCTATCTCGTGCAGCGGCCGCAGGCGCAGATAGGCCGAGGCCGCGTCCATCGCCGTCCTCTGGGCATACCTGGCCAGGGCGAGAGGCGTCAGGCGGATCCACGCCGCCGTGCCGAACTCGCTGTAGCTGCGGCCCGGTTGATCGCTCAGTGCGATTCTCATCGAATCGGAGGGGCGGAAATCGGCAAGGCCGTCGGGGAGTGGCGGCACGCTGAGCCCGAAGCGTTCGGCGTGCCCGGCCGCCAGCCCCCAGACGTCGCTCAGCGTCTCGTTGAGCCGGGCCGCGGCGTGGAAGAGGACGGCGGAGGTCAGTTCCCCGGCCGCGTAGTCCTCGTCCTCGCCGGCGGGTTCCTTGCCCGACAGGATGTAGCGGTCACGCAGGGGAAGCCGGTCCCATTGGAAGAGAAGGGAGATGTCGTCCGGGACGCGGACACCTGAGGCTCGCAGGTCGTCGACGGCTGTCTCGAGGTCGAACTCGTCCGAGTTCGCCATCTGGGCCACGGCCAGATCCTCCAGATCGACCCCCTGTTCGAGCCGGACTCCGTCGCCGTTCAACCGCCGTACCAGGAAGGCCGCGTCGTACGACGGCATATGGCCGGCGGACGCGTCGCCGTCCGCGTACCTGCGCTCATAGCGCAGTCCGAGGTTCTCGGCCAGCGCCGAGAGCTGTTGGTCGGCCTCCCGCAGATCCGCCCCGAGGGTGTCGGCGAAGTCCACGGTGGCCGCCCAGTGCAGCACCCGCGTGCCGTCCGGCGCCTCGGTCGTGAACAGACTCACGACCTCGTGCAGCTCGTCGTCCAGGTCCGTCCAACGGGAGATCTCCTCCTCGGTCGGAGGAGCCCAGCCCAGCCAGGAGAAGTCGGTGAGCCGCCGCAGCACCTCCGTCGCAGGCAGGTCCCCGCTCTCGCACAGCTGAAGCCACTCCAGATGGCCGTCCGGCAGGCGCCAGGTGACGGCCTGCGCGCTCCGGAAACGGATGAAGAGGCTGTCGAGGTCGTCGTCGGTGCACACATGGTGCTCGTGATGCGGAGGTACCTCGGGCAGAGCCGCCGGAAGGAGGGGGGTGAACCGCGTCAGGTGGCGCACGAGGTCGCCCAGGGAGACGGAGAGACGCGCCGAGGCCAGGACCAGACCGCCCCAGTGCTCTGAACCGTCGCCGCCCATCACCAGGCCCGCGCCGCCCTCACTGTCGTGCAAGAGGCGCGCGAGGGCGCGGTCCGCCTCGTCGGGGATCCACTCCAGATCACCTTCACCGATGGGCGGGGGTGCGAAGTCGGGACTCGCGATGCGGAGACCTCGCTGTCGGCGCAGCACCTCCGCAAGGGGCAGTTCGTTCCCCGCCGCGTAGGCGACCACGCGCGACCAGGAACGCAGCAGGGTCGTCGCGATGTAGGCGTCCCCGGGCGCCGGCACCGGATGTCCGACGAGGCTCGAAGGGTGGTCGTCGGTGCGTCGCGGAACGCCCAGGGCGGCGGAGCGCCAAGGAGAGACGGCGTCGAATCCCCGTCTGTTCAAGCCCCTGCCGTGGACGACGTCGCGGTCGAGATGGAACCAGCCCACCCGGTCCAGCTCCACGGTCCGTTCGAGCCACCCCGGCACGAGGACTGCCTTGCCCCGCCACTCCCGGTCCAGCACCCGGGCCAGCGCGGGGTTCGCCTCGTCCAGCTGCGTCAGCCAGTCCATCGAGAGGCGGGACCAGCCGAGCAGTTCCTTCGCTCCCCGCCGCCACAGCGACTCGACCCACTCCATGTCGAAGGCCTGGAGTTCGTTCCGGCTGACACTGAGCTTCCCGGCGTGCGGTCCGGTCAGGTTCACGACGAAGCCGAACGGTTTCTGGTCGGTCACGATGCCGTCGCACAGGATCGCGCCCTGTCCCGGCACCCACCAGAGCGTGTCCGGCACGGCCGCCAGCGATCCGTCCGGGTCCTCGCCCGGCAGGGGCTGCAGCACGCCCGCGTCCCAGACGTGCGCCTGTCCCGTCTCCTCTCGTGCCTCCAGGGCGAACTCGCTCACCCTGACCAGTTCCCGCAGCACCTGCACGCACGACAGGCGGTCGGCCGCCCCTTGCTCACGCAGATACAGCCGCACCCGTGTGCCGCCCTCGGCGAGACCGTCGTCCGAGCCGTCGTGGCGCTGGATACGGAAGAGACTTCCACTGCTCGGGATCTCCACCCGCAGCGCGTGCTCGGCCGGAATGCCCTCGGGGCTGACCTGCCGGGTGACGATCGTCATCTCGTCGGCGAGCATGAAGTAGCTGAACACGCCGATCCCGAAACGGCTGTTGGGGTACAGCCGCAGGGCAGGATCATGACGCAGCCACCGGGACTGCTCCTGGCGAAAGGCCCGGGACCGCTCGAAGCGGCTGCCGGCGCGCGTGAAGGTCTGTTTGAGCTGTTCCGCGCTCATGCCGACGCCGTTGTCCCGGCACTCGACGTAGCGGCCGCGCTCGTCCCGCCCCTGGGTGACCACGATCCGGCCGGACCAGTCGGCGGGCGGGGACGAGATGCGGGTCAGGTACTCCCGGCGCATCGCCCGGTAGCGGCAGGCGTCCATGGCGTTCTGGTACAGCTCCCGAAGCGCCAGTTCCGGGCGCCCGCCGTACAGTTGCTCGCCCATCAGCAGGTCCCGCACCTCGGTCTGCGCGAGGTGGAAGCGCAGCAGGGGAACCTCGTAGGCGGAGTGGCTGCCCACCCGGAGGGGGCGCAGGTCGCGGTCGGTGACGCGGCTGGGCACGGCCGACAGGAGCACCGCCTCCGACTCGCGCGAGTCGCCGGCCAGTTCCTCGGTCTCTGCGGCCAGCCG
The DNA here is from genome assembly GCF_040613075.1 of Streptomyces sp. NPDC006314. Lineage (NCBI taxonomy): Bacteria > Bacillati > Actinomycetota > Actinomycetes > Kitasatosporales > Streptomycetaceae > Streptomyces > Streptomyces sp. NPDC006314. Next base: position 270,042 of record NZ_JBEXRL010000005.1, read on the forward strand.
ATCCGCCTCGTCCGCGACGTCCACGAGGGCCGCGTGCATGGCCTGGTGTGCGCACAGCGCGTCCAGGTGCAGGGCGTTGCCGTCCCGGTGCCAGCTCAGGCCGCGCGCCATCGCGACGATCTGCTGCGGCAGTACCGGATCCGTCACGGCCAGGTGCTCGGCCACGATGTCCGGGAGCGTCCGCACGTCCACGGCCAGCAGGCCGGCGAGCCGGAGCAGGGCGGCCAGGGGACGGATCCGTAACGTCTGGTACCCGCCGGGCAGGAGCACCTTGCGGGACGCCCACCCGTGCGACTCGTCGAAGGGCTCGACCATGGCCAGGGCGGATGCCGCCGTGTGCAGCAGCTCCGAGAGTTCGTGCACCCTCTCGTCCGGGACTCCCAGCCGGGCGGCCAGCAGCCCGCCCCCGGTGGCCGGCACGCCCTCGTCGTCGGTCTGGAAGCGGTCGGCGATCCAGCGGTGCACCAGCCACATTGCGATCGCGTTCGCGTCCTCGACGCGGTCACGGGCACGGCAGTGGGCCAGCTTGCGCGCGACGCGCCCGTACTGCTCGACGATCTGCTCGTAGTGGCGGCGATGGGCACTCGCGTGGGTGTGCCGCTCGAGGTCGGCGGGGGAGACCTCCGCCGCCTGGCTGAGCCGCTGAGCCCAGGCCACCTCGTGCAGGAAGGGAGCCGCGGCGAGCAGGGCCACCTCGATCGCCGCGAGCGGTTCGTCACCGGGCAGCAGGAGGGGCAGCCGGTCGCACAGCAGCCGGACGGGGAAACCGTCGTCGACCCAGGGGTCGGGGAAAGGCATACGCTGCTGGGCGAGATGGACGGAGCGTGCGCACTCCTCGACGAAGACGCCCAGGGCGTCCTGGAAGCCGGGCACGCTCGCCGCGTCCTCGGCCGCGACCCGCTGCCACAGCGGCGTGGACCGCGCCGCCTCCAGCCAGGCTTCGAGAAGGGGACGGCCGCCGCAGATCTCGCGCTGCTTGGTCTCCTCCTCGGCATGGGTGCCGTAGCGGATCAGGGGCGTCTGGGACAGCCCGTGGCGGCGGGCCGCCTCCCGGGTCCTGGCCCGCGCGGTGGCGAACACGTCCTGGATGGTGCGGGCCGGCGTCAGCGGCCCGAGCGCGTCCGCGAGGCCCCGGGTGAAGAAGCTGCCCTCGCCCGTGTAGCCGCTGTGCTCGCCGGCCGAGCAGCCGGTCAGGACCGCGAACCCCCCGGTGGGCGGGCCGTTGTCGATGCTGTTGCCGAACGCCTCGCCGTCGCCGGCGGTGTCGGTGCGGCAGGCGTCGATGAGCCACAGCACGGTGCCCGCCGCGCAGTCTCCCAGCAGCGGACTGATGTGGGCGGGCAGCAGCAGATCCGTGTACGGAGCACGCCAGTTGCCGTCGGCCGGGGGAACGGCATCGGCCGGGACGAGGTAGTCGGTGCGGCCGACACGCAGGCCGTGTCCGGTGAAGTAGAGCAGGAGCGTCCCGCCCGCCGGGGTCGCGGCGGCAACCTCGTAGATCTTCGACTTGATCAGGCTCAGACCGGCGTCGGACAGGGTTTCCACCTCGTATCCGGAGGCCTGCAGCGACGTGCTCATCAGCCGTAGGTCCGCCTCGACCGGCTCGTCGAGCGGCTCGAGTGTGTCGGCTACCGCCGGCGCCCGCCCGATGCCGATGAGCAGGGCCCTGCGTGCCTTGTCCATGTCTCTCGTTCCCCTCCCACGCCCAGAGGAACATGATGGCACCGCGCACGGACCGGGAGGGCGGCTCTCGGCAGCGCGTGACCTACGTGTGCCGTCCACCGCCCCGATGGCGACGTGCGGCTGCTTCCCGGCCCGGCCCACTGCCGGATCCGTCGCATCGCATCCTCCGGCACCGACACGCAACCGCCCGTGGCCGCCTGCCGGTTGCCATGCGGGAAGGTGCCGGCGCCGCGTCCCGGTACCGGCCGGTCGCAGGGGAACCCGATGACGAGGCCGTACGCGTACGGCGCCGCGCCGGCCCGGTCCGGGTCCGACGGGCTCGTCGAGGGCGGCTCTCGGGCGCGGCGCGGAAGACGACTCCCACCCGGCTGTACGGCTTCCCTTCGCCTTCGGCGTCGAGGCGGCGCCGGCCGGGACGCAGGCCGAGTACCTCCTGGCGCGGGAGAGTCCGTGCAGGTGCCAGGACAACGAGTCGGAGGCGTACGACCGGTGGGCGTCTCCCCTGCCGGGCGACTGCCGCGCCCACTGCCCCGCAGGTCCACCAGGTGAGCGTTCCCGACGTCGAGGCGTTCACCGGGGCCTGAGCGGTGATCAGCTGGGTGCCTCCGCCCGTGTCCGCCGTGCGCGCGGGCAACGCGGCCTGCTCCGGTCCGCGCGTGAATCCGAGCAGGGTCGGGGAGGAGGCGCAGACGAGGGCGAGGCCGGCACCGGGGCCATGGTTCAGACGGTGGACGGGGGGAGCGGCAACGGCAGCCCGGGGAGTCCGTCCATGCTCGTCGCGATGTACTCCTTCTTGGCGAAGTAGGCGCTCAGCGAGGCGTCGTCCTCGCGCGTGAAGCGCTTTGCGTGCAGGTCGCGATCCTCCTCGTACGCCATGTAAGGAACGGCGTACCCGCAGCTGTCCCGCACCACCTCGGCATGGACGACGATGATGGCGCGCAGCCCGTGCGCGCCCGGGTCGATGTCCGGGAAGCGGGTGAGCAGTTCCCTGAAACGGGGGTCGTCACGGAAGACCGCCTCGCCCCGGCCGTGCACGCGCACGATGTTCGGCGGCCCCTGGAAGGCGCACCACATCAGGGTGATCCGCCCGTTCTCCCTGAGGTGCGCGATGGTCTCGGCGTTGGACCCGGCGAAGTCCAGGTACGCCACGGTGAGTTCGTCCAGTATGACGAACGAGCCCCTGAGCCCCTTGGGGGAGAGGTTGACCGTGCCGTCGGCGGACAGCGGGGCGCTGGCGGTGAAGAAGAGGGGCTGCTCCTCGATGAACGTGCGGAGTCTGCCGTCTATGCGCTCATGGATCTTTCCCATGGCTGACGAGTATCGGCGAGATTCGTTCGCCTGTCTAAGGAATTGCCGAACCGGCGCGGGGCGGGACCGGAGGAGATCGCCGTGCCCGCTTCGGCCGGGGCGGCCACGGCTGCCTGTCAGATCACCGCGCGAGCGTGCAGGCGGCCAGTGAGCCGAGGCCGGTGGGCTTGGCCGAGGTGCGGCCGATGGCGATGGCGATGCGGTCGATGGTGGAGGCGCGCTTGTCCTCGAGGGGGCCGAGGATGGCGTTGTTCTCCTCTGCCGAACTCCCGGATCGCACGCCACTCGAAGTGGCGATTGACGAACCATGCAGAGTTCTGCATACTCATGCATGTCAGCGAATGCACTGTGAGGAGAACCCCGTGACCGAGCGCGTCGTACTCGCCTACTCAGGCGGTCTGGACACCTCCGTCGCCATCGGCTGGATCGCCGAGGAGACGGGCGCCGAGGTCATCGCCGTTGCGGTCGACGTCGGCCAGGGCGGCGAGGACCTGGACGTCATCCGCAAGCGCGCTCTCGCGTGCGGTGCCGTCGAGGCCGAGGTCGCCGACGCCAGGGACGAGTTCGCCGACGAGTACTGCCTTCCGGCGATCAAGGCCAACGCCCTCTACATGGACCGCTACCCGCTGGTCTCCGCCCTCTCCCGGCCGACGATCGTCAAGCACCTCGTCGCCGCCGCCAAGAAGCACGGCGCCACCACGGTCGCCCACGGCTGCACCGGCAAGGGCAACGACCAGGTCCGCTTCGAGGCCGGCATCGTCGCCCTCGCCCCCGACCTGAAGTGCATCGCCCCGGTCCGTGACTACGCGATGACCCGGGACAAGGCGATCGCCTTCTGCGAGGAGAAGCAGCTCCCGATCGCCACCACCAAGAAGTCCCCGTACTCCATCGACCAGAACGTCTTCGGGCGCGCCGTCGAGACGGGCTTCCTGGAGGACATCTGGAACGCCCCGATCGAGGACATCTACGAGTACACCTCCAACCCGGCCACCCCGCGCGAGGCCGACGAGGTGATCATCACCTTCAAGGAGGGTGTCCCGGTCGCCCTCGACGGAAGGCCCGTCACCGTCCTGCAGGCCATCCAGCAGCTCAACGAGCGCGCCGGCGCCCAGGGCATCGGCCGGATCGACATGGTCGAGGACCGCCTCGTCGGCATCAAGTCCCGCGAGGTGTACGAGGCTCCGGGCGCGATCGCCCTGATCACCGCCCACCAGGAGCTGGAGAACGTCACCGTCGAGCGCGAGCTGGCCCGCTACAAGCGGCAGGTCGAGCAGCGCTGGGGCGAACTCGTCTACGACGGCCAGTGGTTCTCCCCGCTCAAGCGCGCCCTCGACGGCTTCATCGACGAGGCGAACCAGCACGTCTCCGGCGACATCCGCATGACCCTGCACGGCGGCCGCGCGGTCGTCACCGGCCGGCGCTCGGAGTCGTCGCTGTACGACTTCAACCTCGCCACCTACGACACCGGCGACACCTTCGACCAGGCGGCGGCCAAGGGCTTCATCGACATCTACAGCCTGTCGTCGAAGATCGCCGCCAAGCGCGACCTGGCGTAAGGCTTCCGGGTCACCTCACACGCATCAGCTGACAGCCGCCTCCTCGCCTGCAAGGGTGGGGAGGCGGTCGCGCAGAGACATCTGCGACGCAAAGACATCTCCGAGGAGCAACGCAAGTGAGCAGCAACAGCGGTGACGTACGGCTCTGGGGCGGCCGCTTCGCCGACGGTCCCGCCGAGGCCCTGGCGAAGCTGTCCGCGTCCGTCCACTTCGACTGGCGGCTCGCGCCCTACGACATCGCCGGTTCGCGTGCCCACGCGCGCGTGCTGCACAAGGCGGGGCTCCTCACCGAGGACGAGCTGCGGCGCATGCTCGCCGGGCTCGACCGGCTCGAGGCGGACGTCGCCGACGGCTCCTTCGTCGGGACCATCGCCGACGAGGACGTCCACACCGCCCTCGAGCGCGGCCTGCTGGAGCGCCTCGGCCCCGACCTGGGCGGCAAGCTCCGCGCGGGCCGGTCCCGCAACGACCAGGTCGCGACCCTCTTCCGGATGTACCTGCGCGACCACGCCCGGATCATCGGCGGCCTGATCGCCGACCTCCAGGACGCGCTGACCGGCCTGGCCGAGGCCCACCCGGACGTGGCGATGCCCGGCCGCACGCACCTCCAGCACGCCCAGCCGGTGCTCTTCGCCCACCATGTCCTCGCACACGTGCAGTCCCTGTCCCGGGACGCGGAGCGGCTGCGCCAGTGGGACGAGCGGACGGCCGTGTCGCCGTACGGCTCCGGTGCCCTCGCGGGCTCCTCCCTCGGCCTGGACCCGGAGGCGGTGGCCGAGGACCTCGGTTTCGAACACGGCAGCGTCGGCAACTCCATCGACGGCACGGCCTCCCGTGACTTCGTCGCCGAGTTCGCCTTCATCACCGCGATGATCGGCGTCAACCTCTCACGGATCGCCGAGGAGATCATCATCTGGAACACGAAGGAGTTCTCCTTCGTGACCCTGCACGACGCGTTCTCCACGGGCTCGTCGATCATGCCGCAGAAGAAGAACCCGGACATCGCCGAGCTGGCCCGCGGCAAGTCGGGCCGTCTGATCGGCAACCTCACCGGTCTCCTCGCGACCCTCAAGGCCCTCCCGCTCGCCTACAACCGCGACCTCCAGGAGGACAAGGAGCCGGTCTTCGACTCCTGCGACCAGCTGGAGGTGCTGCTGCCCGCCTTCACCGGCATGATCGCCACCCTCACCGTCCACCGCGAGCGCATGGAGGAACTGGCCCCGGCCGGCTTCTCGCTCGCGACCGACATCGCCGAGTGGCTGGTCAAGCAGGGCGTGCCGTTCCGCGTGGCGCATGAGGTCGCGGGGGAGTGTGTGAAGGTCGCCGAGGCCGAGGGCAAGGAACTGGACGACCTCACGGACGAGCAGTTCGCGAAGATCTCCGCCCACCTCACCCCTGAGGTCCGCACGGTCCTGAACGTCCCCGGCGCCCTCGCCTCTCGCAACGGCCGCGGCGGCACGGCGCCCAGCGCGGTCGCCGTCCAGCTGGCGGAGGTCAAGGCGGACGTGTCCGCGCAGCGGGCGTGGGCCACCGCCAAGCGGTGACTCGCCCGCCCAGCCGGCCCGGCCTCCTGAGAGGCCGAGCCGATCCTGGGGCTCCGCCCCGGACCGCGCGGGGTTGCGCCCCGGGGCCGGTGGGCTGGGCCCGAGCGGGCGGTCTGCGGCCGGGACTCCGGGGGAGCCCGTTGTGCCCCCGAGCCGGGGGCTGCGGCCGTGCCTCCGTCCGGGTTGCGGCCGAGCTGGTGACTCCGCCCCGACCCGGGCGAGGTCGCGCCCGGAGCCCCTGGGCCCGGGACCCGAGTCCTCTGGGCTCGGAGTCGGACTCCGTGGTCCGTGGGGCGGCATCCGCCCCTGTGCCCCGCCCGTCGGGATCGCCCGCGGGCGGGAGCGGTCGACGTGCGTCGGGTGCGTGACGCGTGCGGCGTTCGTGTGCGGCACGCGGGTGGCGGCGGAGCATCGCGGTTACGTTGGTCCTGAGCCGTAGGAGCCGACCGAACGGAGCCCGCGATGCCCTTCGCCCGTCTCACGACCGCCACGACGCCGACCTGCCACCTCGGACTGGGCCTGGCCGCCGTAGGCCGTCCCGGCTACATCAATCTCGGCCGTGAGCAGGATCTCCCGCCGGTCCGCAGTGTCGACGCGCTGCGCGAGCGCACCCACGAACTGCTCGACGCCGCCTACGCCCAGGGTGTCCGTTACTTCGACGTGGCCCGTTCCTACGGGCGTTCGGAGGAGTTCCTCGCCGACTGGCTGAACGCGCGCCCCGACATCGACGACATCGTGGTCGGCAGCAAGTGGGGCTACACCTACACCGCCGACTGGTCCACCGACGCCGAGCGGCACGAGGTCAAGGACCACAGCCTCGCCGCCTACGAGCGGCAGCGCGCCGAGAGCGACGCCCTGCTCGGCGACCGGCTCGACCTCTACCAGATCCACTCGGTGACCCCGGACAGCCCCGCCCTCACCGACAAGGAACTCCACGCCAGACTGGCCGAAGCCGCCGCCGAGGGCCTGACCGTCGGCTTTTCCACCAGCGGCCCCGCCCAGGCCGACGCCATCCGCGCCGCCCTCGCCGTCACGGTCGACGGCGAGCCCCTCTTCCGTACCGTCCAGTCGACCTACAACGCCCTGGAGACCTCGGCGGAGTCCGCCCTCGCCGAGGCGCACGACGCCGGGCTCACCGTGATCGTCAAGGAGGGCATGGCCAACGGCCGGCTGGCCGCGCCGCACGCCCCGGACGCACTGCGGGCCGTGGCCGAGGAGACCTCCCTCGGCTGTGACGCCGTGGCCCTCGCGTGGATCCTGCGCCGGCCCTGGGCCGGCGTCGTCCTCTCCGGCGCCGCGACCGTCACTCAGCTCGTCTCCAACCTCCACGCTCCCGCCGTCGACCTGGACGCGGACCAGCTGACCCGCCTCGCCACGCTGGCGGAGGACCCGCGCGCCTACTGGGAGCGGCGCGGACAGCTGCCCTGGCACTGACGGAGCACCGCGATGATCAGCTGCTGGCACCGGCGATGACCAGCAGCTATGAGTCACGCATGCCCGTCGTGAGACATTCATGTCTCACATGGGCTATTGTTGTCTCATGGCCCTCGATCGTGACCACGTACTGCGCTGTGCAGCCGCCCTGCTGACCCGTAAGTCCACCGCGACCATGGACGAGGTCGCCAAGGCCGCCGGGATCAGCCGTGCCACGCTGCACCGCCACTTCGCCGGCCGCGACGCGCTCGTACGGGCGCTGGAGGCACTCGGCATCGCCGAGTGCGAGGCGGCGCTGGACACGGCCCGCCTGGACCAGGGCCCGGCGGGCGAGGCCGTACACCGCCTGGTTCGCGCGATCGAGCCCTGCGCCGGACTGCTCGCCTTCCTCTATACCGAGAACCAGCTGTTCGAGGGCGAGCAGCAGAACCAGGGCTGGGCCCGCATCGACGAGCGCCTCACCGCCCTGTTCCGGCGCGGTCAGGAGACCGGCGAGTTCCGCATCGACCTCACTCCGGCCTGGCTCACCGAGGCGCTGTACGGCCTGCTGGCCTCCGGCGCCTGGGCCGTGAGCGAGGGCCGCGTGGCCGCCAAGGACTTCACCTACATGATCGTCGAGCTGCTGCTCGGCGGCGCACGACGCACCAACGCGTAACGAAGAGAGGAATCATGACCAGCACCCTGCAGCCGGCTCGCGCGACGGAGGTGGAGAAGCGCCCGGGCCGCTGGCTGGCGCTCTCCGTCCTCGTCCTGGCCGTGCTGCTGGTGGCCGTCGACGCCACCGTCCTCGGCCTGGCGACCCCCTACATCAGCGAAGACCTGGCCCCCTCCGGCACCCAGCTCCTGTGGATCGGTGACGTCTACTCCTTCGTCATCGCCGGCCTGCTGGTCTCCATGGGCAGCCTCGGCGACCGCATCGGCCGCAAGCGAATCCTGCTAGGCGGCGCGACCGCGTTCGGCGCGATCTCCGTGCTCAACGCCTACGCGACGACCCCCGAGCTGATGATCCTGGCGCGGGCCCTGCTCGGCGTCGCGGGCGCGACCCTGATGCCCGCCACCCTCGCCCTGATCCGCAACCTCTTCCACGACCCGCGCGAGCGGAGCCTCGCCGTCGGCATCTGGGGCGCCACCGCCTCCGCCGGCACGGCCGTCGGCCCGATCGCGGGCGGATTCCTCCTCGAACACTTCTGGTGGGGCTCGGTCTTCCTGATCAACCTGCCGGTGATGGCGGTCCTGGTCCTCGTCGGCATCCGTACGCTGCCCGAGTCCCGCAACCCGAATCCCGGCCCCTGGGACCTGGCCAGCGTCGTCCTGTCCCTCGTCGGCATGATCGGCATCGTGTACGCGGTCAAGGAGATCGCCACGCACGGCCTCACCTGGCCCACGTCGGCCGCGGGCCTGCTGGGCGCGGCGGCCCTCCACGGCTTCGTCCACCGCCAGTTCACCATGCCCGTCCCGCTGCTGGACATGCGGCTGTTCCGGCGCCGCGGGTTCAGTGGAGCGGTCCTCGCCGATCTGCTGACCGTCCTCGGCATGTCCGGTCTGGTCTTCTTCCTCTCCCAGTATCTTCAGCTCGTCCAGGGCAGGCGCCCGTTCGAGGCCGGCCTCGCCGAACTGCCCGCCGCCGTCGGCGCGGTGGCGGCCGGTCTGCTCGCGGGCCGCGCGGCCCGGCGTTTCTCGGTCCGCGCGGTGGTCTCGGGCGGTCTGGCGGCCGTCGGACTGGCCCTGGCCGCGCTGACTACGTTCGGCCAGTCCACCGGCTACCCGGTCCTCGGCGCCACCCTCCTGGTCGTGGGCGTCGGCGCGGGCTTCTCCTTCACGGTCACCGCCGACGTGATCCTCTCCAGCGTGCCCAAGGAACAGGCGGGTGCCGCCTCGGCGGTCTCCGAGACGGCGTACGAACTGGGCGCGGCCCTGGGCATCGCCCTGCTGGGGTCCATCGTGACCGGCGTCTACCGCGATTTCACGGGCCCGGCCGGCACCCCGGCCCAGGCCCACGAGTCACTGGGCGCGGCGGTCGAAGCGTCGGCACGCATGTCCCCCCACTCGGCGGAGGCCCTGCTCGACGCGGCCCGCGGCTCCTTCGTCCACGGCCTCCACCTGGCCTCAGGTGCGGGAGCGGCCGTCCTGCTGGGCACGGCGGTGGCGGCGTGGTTCCTGCTGAAGGGTCAGAAACTGGAAGGTACCGGCTGAGGTGAGTCCCCCGGGGGCGCGGGGAACCGCGCGAGCAGCCCTCGCGCACCCGCACCGGCGACCGCCCGAACCCCCTCGCACGTCACCGCCGGTACCCGAGCACCGTCATCATCCCGCTCTCCGAGTGGTACTGGTTGTGACAGTGCAGCATCCACAGCCCCGGGTTGTCGGCGTCGAATTCGATGACCAGCTTCCGGTGCGGCAGCACAAGCGCGGTGTCCTTGCGGGCGCCCACGGAATCCACGCCGGTCAGCGCGAAGGTGTGCCCGTGAAGGTGCATCGGATGCCACATGTCCGTGGCGTTGATGAGGGTGAGCCGTACCCGTTCACCGGCGCGGACCGGATGGCGGTGCCGGACGGAGTAGGCCTGGTGGTCGAACCCCCAGTCGAACTTCTTCATGCCGCCGGTGACCTTGATGCGCAACTCGCGATCGGGGTCGCGGTCGTCCAGGGCCACCGAGTCGTCGGGCACGAGGCGGCGCGCGGGGACCGTCTTCCCGTCGAGTTCGTCCGGGCGGACATCGGGTGAGGGAAGGTTCTTCCCCTTGTCGGTGCGCAGGACGGCGAGGGCCTGGCCCTTCTTGCCCTCGGCGAGTGCGACCAGCGGGAAGACGCCGTCCCGGGCGGTGACCAGGACGTCGTACCGCTCCGCCATGCCGATGAGGAGGGCGTCGGTCTTCTTGTGCTTCACGGGATAGCCGTCGGTGTGCGTGACCGTCATGGTGTGGTCGCCCAGCGCGACACGGAAGGCGGTCTCGGAACCGGCGTTGATGATGCGCAGCCGGATGCGGTCGCCGGGGCGGCAACGGAACACCGAGGGATGGGCGGGCAGGCGCCCGTTGGCCAGGTAGTGGGGGTAGGCGACGCTGCCGCCCTCCCCGTGGAGCATGCGGCTGTGGGACTTGTGCAGCACCCGGGAGGGCCCCGCGGACTTCCCGGACGGCGACGGATGCGCGCTCGCCGACCGGCGGGGACCCGGGCTCCCGTGGCCAGGACCCATGGCCATGTTTCCCATGTCCATGGAGCCGCCGGGCTTGAGCTGCCTCAGGACCTCCTCGGGGGTTGAGCCTTCCACGCCGTCGAGCCAGTCGTCCAGGACCACCACCCACTCCTTGTCGTAGGAGAGGGGTTCTCTGGGGTCGTCGACGATGAGCGGTGCGTAGAGGGCTCGGTCGGGTTGCATCCCGACGTGGGAGTGGAGCAGGTAGGTGCCCGGATACCTGATGGTGAAGCGGTAGCGGAAATCGGACCCGGGGTGGATGGCCTGCTGGGTCAGGTCCGGAACGCCGTCCATGTCACAACGCAGCCGCACCCCGTGGGAGTGCAGCGTGGTCGTGGCGGGCAGCCGGTTGGCGAGCGTCAGGTTGAGCACGTCACCGGCGGTGACGCGCACCAGCGGGCCCGGTACCTCCTCGTTGTACGCCCAGCTTCGGACGGACCGGCCGCCCAGGTCCAGCGTGGTCTCGGCAGCCGTGATCCGGTACGTGCGTACGGGGCCGGATCCGCGTTTCCGCTCGGCGGCGAGGACCTCGGGATCCGACGGGTTGACGTACCCTCGGGGCCCTGCCGGGACGAACTTCCCCCCGGTGATCGCGCGTTGGGGGCCGGGGCGGGGCTCGGAGTCGGAGCCGGTGCAGGCTGCCAGGAGGCCCGCGCCGGCGGCGGCGATCGGGGTACGGAGCAGGGTACGCCGAGAAGGTTTGAACATGCCTAAATAAGACATGTTGTGTGCTTATACGGCCGGGCGGATACGGCCGAATGCCGGATGTGCCAGGGGCAGATTCCACCAGCAGGCGGACGGACGCGGGCCACCGCGCCCGTGGCGTCCGTCCGCCCGTGAGGTCCTACGCGGCCTTGGCCTTCGTGGCGTACATGTCCACGTACTCCTGGCCCGACAGCCGCATGACCTCGGCCATGACGGAGTCGGTCACGGCCCGCAGCACATACCGGTCCCGGTCCATGCCCTCGTACCGCGAGAACTCCATCGCCTCGCCGAACCGGACGGTGACCCGGCCGGGACGCGGAATCCCGCGCCCGCCCGGCTGCAGCTTGTCCGTGCCGATCATCGCGAAGGGAACGACCGGTGCACCGGTCATCAGCGTCAGCCGCGCGATGCCGGTGCGCCCCCGGTACAGCCGCCCGTCGGGCGACCGCGTGCCCTCGGGGTAGATCCCGAAGACCTTGCCCTCCTCCAGGATCCGACGCCCGGTCATCAGCGCGGCCACGCCACCGCTCGCCCCGTCCCGGTCCACCGGGATCATGCCGACACCGGTGAAGAACCACGCCATCAGCCGGCCCTTGAAGCCCTTGCCGGTGACGTACTCGTCCTTGCCGATGAAGAACACCTGCCGCTTGGTGACGATCGGCAACACGATCGAGTCGATGAACGTGAGGTGATTACCGGCCAGAATGACCGGACCCTCCCCGGGGATGTGCTCCGCGCCCTCCACCTGTGGGCGGAACATCAGGCGCATGATCGGTCCGAGCACTGCCTTGATGAGCGCGAAGCGGGACAACGGGTCCTCCGATGCCGAGGGGAAGCGATATGAGTCTGTGCAGGTGAGGACATTACTCGCGGCGCCCCGGCGAGCGCACATCGGGGAGGCCCGGTTCACCGAGGCCTTACGAAGTGTTGACGCGGGTTTACCTGCGGTGCCGTGCCCGGGACGGCCCGTGACACCGTGGCGACGGTGTGACGGACATCGCGCGGAGCCCTCGTCCTCCGGTTACCCGGGCCCTGCCCGCCGATGCCGACGGACCGTCACCTTCCGCCATCCACAGGACACCAGGCATCACCCGCGTGTTCGAACCCAGGACTCCCCTCCGCCATGTACGCGGCCCTACGATCGGCGCGCACCGAAGGCGCGCGGGGCGCCGGGAACAGACGCACGGCGGACGGCAGGAGGGCGCTGATGGGCGGCGACCAGACGAACGAGCGGACACAGGGCAGCACGGGACGGCGGGCGATCCTCGGCGCCGCGGTGCTCGGCGCGGGCGGAGCGGTCCTCGGGCTGCCCGGCGCGGCCGGAGCCGCCGAAGCCCGGACGGCCGGGCACGGAGGACGCGGGCTGAAGAGCCTGCCGGTGCCGACGATCATCGGCCACCGCGGGGCCAGCGGCTACCGCCCCGAGCACACCTTCGGCTCGTACGACCTGGCCCTGGATTTGGGCGCCGACATCGTCGAGGCCGGTGACCTCGTCCCCACCAGGGACGGCCACCTCGTCTGCCGGCACGAGCCGGAGATCGGCGGCACCACGGACGTCGCCTCCCACCCCGAGTTCGCCGACCGCAGGACCACCAAGGTCCTCGACGGCGTCGCCACCACGGGCTGGTTCGCCGAGGATTTCACGCTCGCCGAGCTGAAGACGCTGCGCGCGATCGAGCGCATCCCGGCCAACCGGCCGCACAACACCCTCTACAACGGACGCTGGGAGATACCCACGTTCGAAGAGGTCCTCACGTGGCAGGACGAGCAGACCCGCAAGCGCGGCAAGCAGGTCTGGATCTACCCCGAGACCAAGCACCCCACCTACTTCCGCAAGCTCGGCCTCGGCCTCGAGGAGCGGGTCGCGAAGTTGCTGCGCAAGCACGGCAAGGACGGCCGGAACTCGCCGGTCGTCCTGCAGTCCTTCGAGCCGAGCAGCATCCAGAAGCTGAACCAATTGGTCGACAACCCGCTCGTCGTCCTGCTGTCCTCGGCGAGCAGCCGCCCCTGGGACTTCGTCGAGGCGGGCGACCCACGCACGGTCGCGGATCTGATCACCCCCAAGGGCCTCAGGGAGATCGCCGGCTACGCGCAGGGCATCGGCCCGACCCTGGACCTGGTCATCCCCAGGAACGCGGACGGCACCCTGGCCGAACCGACCACACTGGTCGCCGACGCGCACAGGGTGGGCCTGATCCTGCACCCGTACACCATGCGCAACGAGAATCCCTTCCTGCCGGCCGAGTACCGCGAGGGCAGCGCGGCGGACGCCTACGGTGACGTCTTCGGCGCCTTCAGGACGTACTTCTCGACCGGCATCGACGGCGTCTTCACCGACAACGCCGACACCGGCCTGCTCGCCCGCGCCGACTTCCTGAACGGCTGACCACGTCAACCGGCGCAGCCGCCGGCACCCCGTTCGGGGTGACTCCGAGCCGCCCCGGCAACCCACCGCCGGGGCGACTCGTCGTTCCGCGTATGACGCACGACCTGGTAGCCGCCCTGAGCCCCCTGCTCACCGCCGAGGCCTCCGCCGAGGCATATGCCTCCGGGAGTGAGCCGGGCGATCTCGAACAGGCCGTCTGGCTCCGCCTGCTGGAGCGGCTGGAGACCGACGGGCCGCCGCTGGACCCGCAGGGCTGGCTGCGCAAGGCCGTCCGCGCCGAGGCCCGCCGCACCCGCCGCACCACCCGCCTCGAACGCCCGTACGGCAGCGAGCCGGCCGACGAGGTCCGTCCCGGGCCCGAGCAGCACGCCCTCACCACCGCCCGGTACCGCGCGCTGCGGGACGCGGTCCGCCGGCTGCCCGGCCGCTGCCCCCGGCTCCTGGAGGCACTGCTCTCTCCGAAGGACCTGACATACCGGGAAGTCGCGGGGGAGTTGGGTATCTCACAGGGCAGTCTCGGCCCGGAACGCTCCAGATGTCTGGGATGTCTGCGTCGTTTGCTCACCCCGGAGGTTGCTTCCCGTGAGGGGCGGGGATAGGAGTGGGGGACGACAGGTGATCAGGTGAGCGGGAGGCATGCGCACATGGGCATGAGCGTGACCATCTCGGTGGCGACCGAGCAGGACGCGGAGCAGATCTTCAGGCTCCAGTACCTGTGCTTCCAGAGCGAGGCGGCGCTGTACGGCAACTACCGCATCGACCCGCTCGTCCAGACCCTGGACTCCGTGCGTCAGGAGGTCGCCTCGGACTGCGTCTTCGTCGCCCGGCTCGGCGAGGAGGTGGTGGGCTCCGTGCGCGGCAAGGTCACCGAGGACGGCGCCGCGGCCATCGGCAAGCTCTGCGTCCACCCGCGCCTGCAGGGCCACGGCATCGGCGCGAGGCTGCTGCGCGCGGCCGAGGCGGCGTTGGCGGAGGAGCGCGGAGCCAAAAGGTTCCGCCTGCACACGGGGCACCGCAGCGAGGGAAACCTCCGCCTGTACCGCCGCTCCGGCTATGAGACCGTCGGCCGCTCCAAGGGCGCCGACGGCGTGGAGATGATCGTCCTGGAGAAGCAGGCGGGGGCGTACGCGCAAACGGCCTGAGGGCGAGCGCCCCGAGGGGCGCGGAGCTGTAGCGCCAGAGGGGGCTCCGCCGTGTGAGCGCGGGCAGCCAGGACGCACCCGCGCCCGCCGGTGTCCTCAGGCCCCCTGGCGGCCGGCCGCCTTCCGCAACCAGTACATGGCGGAAAGCGGCAACAGCACGGGAATGAAGAGGTACCCCATCCCGTACTCGGACCACACGGTCGCATCCGGAAACGCGGACGGCTCCACCAGCGTCCACGTCCCCACGATCAGCACACCCGCAAGCTCGGCGGCGCAGCACACCAGCGCCGCCTTGCGGGCCGTCTCCCCGCCCCGCACCAGCGTGTACGTGATGAAGCCGTACACCAGGCCGGCCACCGCCGAGAGGGAGTACGCGAGCGGTGCCCGGTCGAAGTCCGTCGCGATCTGGTACGCCGAACGCGACACCGCGCCGACCACCATCACGCCGTAGAACCAGACGAGCAGCGTGCCCGGCCCGCTGATCAACCGGGTCGGCTTCTCCTGCGCCGCCGTCACATCAGCCTCCCCAGATGTCATAGAGCCGTACTTCGAGCACGGCCAGGACCACACCGCCCGCCGCGACCGTCACCGACCCCCAGCGGGTCCGCTCGGACAGCGACATGAACCCCGTCACCGGAACGCACGCGAACGCGCCCAGGAGATACGCCACGAAGATCGACGTGCCCTGCTCCGGCTTCTCGCCCCGCGCCAGTCGCACGATCCCGATCACCAGTTGGACAAGGGCGAGCAACGACACCACGGCCATGCCGATGAAGTGCCAGTCCTTGGTCGGCTGGTCCCGGTAGGCGGCCCAGCCGCACCAGGCGGCGAGCAGCAGCGCGGCGACCCCGGTCACCAGCGTCAGGGCATTGAGCATGCCGTGACCTTATTACGGCCGAAACGACCCACCGCCGCCGACCCCGTGGTGCGCCGTAGGGTCACCTCCGGCGAGTTCGGGCGCGTGGAACGACACGGGCGGCCGGCGGGGGAGAAAGCCGCCGACCTGCTGCCCGGCCGTCGGGTGCCGTAGGCGTCCTCGAGGATCGCCCCCGCCGGAATCCGCGCGGGCCGCGCGGCCGGTATGGCCACCGTGGCGTTTGCCACAACCCACCGGGCGGAAGAACTGGACGCCGATCTCGTGGTCAGGGACCTGTCGACCTTGTCCGCGCTGGTCATCGGCGAGGAAGGGGAGATCTCCATCCGCGACCAGGCCTGTGACCAGGGGTGTCCGCCGCTGTCCACCATGCGGACAGCGGAGACCGGTCAGGACCGTACGTCTGCTTTACTGATCACATGACCACCACGAGCAGCCGCACCCTTGCGACCGAGGCGACCCCGACGCCCGGTGCTCGTTGTATGTGTCCGTGTCGAATGTGCGCCTTCTAGAGGGCCCCCGCACCATCTGAGCCTCGCGCCCCGAAGCGAGAGCCTGGCCCGTCCGACGCCGGGATTCCGGCGTACGCGACCGAGCCCCCCACTGCCTGAACGGCGTGGGGACCCCCACCACGCACACGACGTTCTCCCCGGTTCCACACCTTCCCCCGAGCTCTCGGCTTCGCTCGAGCAGGGGGACCCCATCGGGCACACCCACGCCCGCGAACCCGACAGTGACGGAAACCCAGTGATCACCACCACGGGCCTGACCAAGGTCTACCGCTCCCGCGGCCGTGAGGTCACCGCCCTCGACGGCGTCGATCTCCACGTCCGCGAAGGCGAGGTCTACGGCGTCATCGGCCAGTCCGGCGCCGGCAAGTCCTCTCTCATCCGCTGCGTCAACCTGCTGGAGCGCCCCACCGCCGGCACCGTGACCGTCGCCGGGCAGGACCTCACCGCCCTGGCCGGCCGCGGGCCGCGCGCCGGGAGGGACCTGCGCCGGGCCCGCAGCCACATCGGCATGGTCTTCCAGCACTTCAACCTGCTGTCCTCACGGACCGTTCAGGACAACGTCGAGCTGCCGCTGGAGATCCTCGGCAAGTCCGGCGGGGAACGCTCCCGCAAGGCGCTGGAGTTGCTGGACCTGGTCGGCCTCGCCGACAAGGCCAGGGCCTACCCCGCCCAGCTCTCCGGCGGTCAGAAGCAGCGCGTCGGCATCGCCCGCGCCCTCGCCGGCGACCCCGAGGTGCTGCTCTCCGACGAGGCCACCAGCGCCCTCGACCCCGAGACCACCCGCTCCATCCTCCAGCTGCTGCGCGACCTGAACCGGCAGCTGGGCCTGACCGTCCTGCTCATCACCCACGAGATGGATGTCGTGAAGTCGATCTGCGACTCCGCCGCCCTGATGGAGAAGGGCCGGATCGTGGAGTCCGGCACGGTCGGCGAGCTGCTGGCCACCCCGGGCTCCGAGCTGGCCGCCGCGCTGTTCCCGGTGGGCGGCCAGGCCTCCGGTGCCGACCGGACCGTCCTCGACGTCACTTTCCACGGCGAGGCCGCCACCCAGCCGGTCATCTCCCAGCTCTCGCGCACCTACAACATCGACATCTCGATCCTCGGCGCCGCTATCGACACCGTCGGCGGCCTCCAGATCGGCCGCATGCGCATCGAACTGCCCGGCCGCTACGAGGACAACGTGGTCCCGATCGGCTTCCTGCGCGAACAGGGGCTGCGGATCGACGTCGTCGGCCGCGAGGGCGAGGAGCCCGTGCTGGTCAAGGAGGGTGCGAAGTGACCTGGTCCGAGAAGTGGGAGCTGCTCCAGCCGGAGTGTTGGAACACCCTCTACATGGTCGGGTGGTCCACCTTCATCGCCGTCATCGCCGGTCTGCCGCTCGGCATCCTGCTCGTCCTCACCGAGCGCGGTGGCCTGCTCCAGAACGTCGTGGTGAACAAGGTCCTCGGGCAGGTCGTGAACATCACCCGCTCGATGCCGTTCATCATCCTGATGGTCGCGCTGACGAACTTCACCCGGCTCGTCACCGGGACCAGCATCGGCCGTGACGCCGCCATCGTGCCGCTGGCCATCGGCGCCATCCCGTTCTTCGCCCGGCTCGTCGAGACGGCTGTCCGCGAAGTGGACGGCGGGCTCGTCGAGGCCGTGCAGTCGATGGGCGGCAATACCCTCACCATCGTCCGCAAGGTCCTGGTCCCGGAGGCCCTGCCCTCGCTGATCGCCTCGACGACCACCACCGTCGTGGCCCTCATCGGCTACTCCGCGATGGCCGGCACCGTCGGCGCCGGCGGCCTCGGCGACCTCGCCGTCCGCTACGGCTACCAGCGCTTCGAGACCGGGCTGATGTGGGTGATCGTCGCGATCCTCGCCGTCGTCATCACCGTCATCCAGTTCGCCGGCGACCTCGCGGCGCGCTCGCTGCACAGCCGCGGCGCCCGCTCCGGTCCCGCGCCCAGGCTCCGCCTGCTCAAGGCCAAGGAGCCCGCGGCGGCCGACATCGGCAAGGTCGCGTAAGCACCTCACGGACTCCCCGTACGCCCACCCGGCGCCCGGCCACCACCCCCCAACGACGGCGCTCCGCGCCGACGCCCCGAGATCCGGGGTCGCACCACCCTTAAGGAAAGGCACTTTTCGTGCGTAACACCGCCAAGCTCGCCACCGCCGTCCTCGCCGCCGGAGCCCTCACCTTCGGGCTGACCGCCTGCGGCTCGGACAAGGACTCCGGCTCCTCCGACACCAGCGGCCCGCTGGTCGTCGCCGCGAGCCCGACCCCGCACGCCGAGATCCTGGACTTCGTCAAGAAGAACCTGGCGAAGAAGGCGGGCCTCGACCTGGACGTCAGGGAGTTCACCGACTACATCACGCCGAACACGGCGACCGAAGACGGTGACGTGGACGCCAACTACTTCCAGAACCAGCCCTACCTGGACGACTTCAACAAGAAGCGCGGCACCCACATCGCGCCCGTCGTCACGGTGCACCTGGAGCCGCTCGGTCTCTACTCCCACAAGGTGAAGAAGGCCGACGCCCTGAAGAGCGGTGCGACGATCGCCGTCCCGAACGACTCCGTCAACGAGGCCCGCGCCCTGAAGCTGCTCGCCGCCGACGGGCTCATCACCCTCAAGGACGGCGTCGGCACCGAGGCCACCCCGCGGGACATCGCCAAGAACCCCAAGGACCTCAAGTTCAAGGAGGTCGAGGCGGCCCAGACCCCGCGCTCCCTGGACGACGTGGACGCGGCCGTGGTCAACGGCAACTACGCCATCTCCGCGGGCCTGAAGCCCGCCAAGGACGCCCTCGTCCTGGAGTCCGCGAAGAACAACCCCTACGGCAACTTCCTCGCCGTGAAGAAGGGCGACGAGAAGGACCCGCGGGTGACGAAGCTCGCCAAGCTCCTCACCTCGCCCGAGGTCAAGAAGTTCATCGAGGACAAGTACCAGGGCTCGGTCATCCCGTCGTTCTGATCCGGACGGGAGACCGAACACCTGCGCACGTCCGTCATCGCGACAGCGGCCCCGGTCCTCGGGCTGACCGACTGCGGCTCGGCAGGATCGGTGGCAAGGACGACACCCTCGTCGTCGGCGCCACCGCCGTTCCGGCCGGCCTGAAGCCGGGGACCGGGGAGTTCACGGACCACGTCCCCTACACGGCGTTTCACGACGCACGGGGTCCACTCCCTCAGCGGGTGCGGGGCACCCCCACGCCCTTCGGGCAGTGGGGGAGGGCCCCGTCGTGCGATTCAGTGGTTTCATGCTGCATGCTGGGCAGTTCAGCAGGGCCGGCCCCGAGGTCCTGATGGACTATCAACGTTTTCCGAAGGTTACGGAGCGGCGCATGACTAGCACCTTCCCCAACATCTCCATCAGCACGGAGCGGTTGGTGCTGCGTCCCCTCGACGAGGACGACGCGCCCGCCCTGGCCGAGATGATGAACGACGAGCAGGTCGGTGCCTGGACCGAGGTGCCCCAGCCCTTCACCCAGGACCAGGCCCGCCACTGGATCACCGAGTACGCCCCCGCCGAGCGCACCGCGGGCCGTGGCCTCGACCTGGCGGTCACCGAGTTCCTCACCCAGCGCCTGGTCGGCATCGTCCAGCTGGCCAAGACCAACTGGCACGTACGGTCCACCGAGATGTCGTACATCATCGCCCCCTGGGCCCGCGGCGAGGGGTACGCCTCCGAGGCCGCCCTCGCCACCGCCCAATGGCTCCTCGGCGACCAGAAGTTCGAGCGCATCGAACTGCGCACCGCCGCCGACAACACCGCCTCCCAGCAGGTCGCCCAGAAGATCGGCTGTATCAGCGAGGGTGTCCTGCGCAACGCCTGCATAGCGCACCACCGCACCGAGGACGGCACCTGGACCGACGTGCGCACCGACTACATCGTGTGGAGCCTCCTGCCGGAGGACCTGGAAGGCGCCGACGAGCAGCTCGCCGACACCGGCGGTTTCGCGTCGTACCGCGACTGGAACTGACGCCCACCGGAACGCGGGCTCGGCCCCGGCGCGCGTCCGGCAGTCCCACCGGGTAGTCTCACGGAGCCAGCCCAAGGGCTCCTGCCCCTGACGACCTGCGGAATCCTGGAGACACACGACGATGGCCGACCGGGTCACGGTGATCGGCTGGGACGGCTCGCCGCTGACCGCCGCGGCACGCTCCGCCCTCGGCGCCGCCACACTCGTGGCGGGCGCGGCCCACCACCTGGCGCTGCCCGAGATCCCGCCCGCCGCCGAGCGCGTCCGCCTCGGCAGTGTCGCCCTGGCCGCCCGCCGCATCGCCGCCCACCGCGGCACCGCCGTGGTCCTCGCCGACGGCGACCCCGGCTTCTTCGGCGTCGTACGCACCCTGCGCGCACCGGAGTTCGGCCTGGAGGTCGAGGTCGCCCCCGCCGTCTCCTCCGTCGCCGCCGCCTTCGCCCGCGCCGGCATGCCCTGGGACGACGCCCAGGTGGTCGTCGCCCACCCGCGCACCCTGCGCCGGGCCGTGAACGTCTGCCGCGCCCACACCAAGGTCGCCGTCCTCACCGCACCGGGCGCCGGCCCCGCCGAACTCGGTCTCCTCCTGGAGGGCGTCCACCGCACCTTCGTCATCTGCGAGGAACTGGGCACCGACCGCGAGCAGGTCACCGTCGTCACCTCCGACAAGGCCGCCGACCACAGCTGGCGCGACCCGAACGTCGTCATCGTCATCGGCGGCCCGATGGGCGCTGCCGAGGGCGGTGGCTGGTTCGCCGGGCGCGACCCGGGCGCCGGCCCGCGCGGCTGGGTGCAGCCCGACGAGACGTACGGGGGCGGTCTGGGCGAGGGCGAGACCGAGCTGCTCCGCGCCGCCCAACTCGCCCGTCTCGGTCCCCGGACCGGTGATCTCGTCTGGGACATCGGCTGCGGCGGCGGTGCGTTCGCCGCCGAGGCCGCGCGCGCCGGAGCGGCCGTCATCGCGGTCGACCACGACCCGGGTGCATGCGCCCGGACCGAGGGCGCCGCACGCCGGTACGGCGTACAACTGCACGTGGTGCGGGGCACCGCCCCGCACGTCCTCGAAAACCTGCCCGAGCCGGACGTCGTCAGGGTCGGCGGCGGGGGAGCGGCCGTCGTCTCCGCGGTCGCCGACCGGCGCCCGCAGCGCATCGTCACGCACGCAGCGACCCGTGACGCGGCCGAACTCGTCGGCCGCGACCTGACCGAACACGGATACCGGGTCGAGTGCGCCCTGCTCCAGTCCGTCGAACTCGACACCCGGGCCTGGACCGAGACCGAGCGGAACGTAGCGTTCCTGCTCAGCGGGGTTCTGCCGGATCGCGCCCCGTGATCCTGTTGTCGTACCGCGCGCGGTAGGCTGGCCGATCGTTGTACCGCACCGGTGGCCCGGAACTTCGTTCGCCAATGTCCGGAACGCGCGCCCGTTTTGGGGTGGGTGTGGTACGGCGGAACCGGAGGACGCGCAACGTGGCGCAGTCCACAGCGGGCTGTCGCGGATCATGCTGTCGCGATGGCCCAACGGCCGGGACAATGCCACTGAATGGCTTTGTCGCCTTTTCCGGGCGGGTCGTTCGTGCCGCTGGGCGCGGACGCTCGTTCTTCACTACGGGGCGGTCGGTGCGCCGTTCCGGGTGAGCTGGTCGTAGAAGCACTAACCAATGGGCGAGGGGTACGCATGACGGACACCGGCCAGGTCCCAGGCGAGGGGCAGCCGGAGAGCGCAGGCATGGTGGAGCAGCCGGGCGTCCCCGCGCACGGCGCGTACACCTACCTCTCCGAGGCGCCCGCCGAGGACGAAGACCTGCTGCTGCCGGGTGCTCAGGGCGCATGGGGCAACGAAGTGCCGCCACCCGCCCCGGAACCGGTCGTCGAGGCCGTCCACGAGCCTGGCCCGCACGAGACGGCCGGCCGGGACAGCGGCTCGGTCGACCTCAGCGGCGTCCGCCTGCCCGACCCGGCCCCGGCGTCCGTACCGCCGTCGTCCGTCCCCCCGGCCGCGCACGACCCGGCGGTCGCCCCGCAGCCGCCGCGCCGTCCGCTGCACCTCGGCCCGCCGATCCCCGACGCCTCCGCGAGCCCGGTCCGCTCCCTCGCCGACCGGGGCCCCGCCGGAGCGCCGGTACGGCAGCCCGGTCCGCCGGCCCCCGGCCCCGAGTACCTCGACGCGCAGCCCCTGTACGACATGGCCCCGCAGAGCGCGGCCCCCTGGGGCGCGACGCCGGCCGCGGTGGCGCAGGCCGGTGCGCCGGCACCGGCTGCCGAAACGGTTGATCCGGCCAGCGGTCCGGTGGCGGACACCTTCGCCGAACCGGTCGATCCGTCCGGCGCCGCCCAGGCCACCCTCGCCCGCCTGGCGACCCAGGCGGCCGCGCAGGCGCCGGCCCCGGTTCAGGTGGTGCACGGTCACGACGGTGTGCAGCCGGCGCACGGCCACGACGGGGTGAACGCGGCTCCGGCGGAGCAGGGACCCGAGAGCACCCAGGAGGCAGCGCAGGCGGCCGGGAGTGCGGCTGCCGAGGGCGCCCCGGTGGCCGAGGCTTCGGCAGCGGCTGAGGCCGGGCAGTCGGCCGACGGTGCCGTGGCGGCCCCGGAGAGCGGGGAGCCCGGACAGGGTGCGGAGGTTCACGGCCAGGAGACGGACGCGGTCGAGCCGGGTTCCGTTCAGGAAACGGTGGTCCAGCAGGCTCCGGGTGGTGCCCTCGCGGACCGGACGCCGGACGCCGGGCAGGTCACGGACAGCGCCGAGGCGGCCGGGTCCGCTCAGCAGCCCGAGGCGGCTCCGGAGGCGGCTCAGCCGGGCGAGGGCCCGGAGCAGGGCGGGACCGCGCAGGAGGCCGCGGGCGCGGAGACCGCCGACGCGGCGCAGGCTCCTGCGGTCGCCGAAGGGGCTGTGCCGGGCCAGGACGCGGCCGAGACCGAAGCCGCCGTTCCCGCGGAAGCGGTTGCGGACGCGGTTACGGACGCCGCCCAGGTTGCGGCCGAGACCGAAGTCGCCGTTCCCGCCCAGGGTGTGGACGAGGACGCAGCCCAGCCGCAGTCCGACCCGCACACCGGCGGCGTGGCGCAGGCTCAGCCCGGCGTCGCGGAAGCCGAGACCGGAGTCCCGGAGGCTCAGCCCCCGGCTGCGGAGACGGCACAGCCCGGTGCCGCGGATGCTTCGTCCGTCGCAGCGGATGCTCCGCCCGCCGACGCTCAGGTGGCGACCGGCGCCGAGGCTCAGCCCGGCGATGCTCGGTCCGTGCCCGGCGAGGCTCAGGTGGTGCCCGGCGCTGAAGCCCGGGCCGCCATGCAGGCCGCCCCCGCTGACGTGCAGGTGACCCCCGTCTCCGAGGCCCAGCTCTCCGCTGCTCAGACCGCGCCCGACGCCGGGGGCCAGTCCGCCGACGCTCGGTCCGTGCCCGCCGATGCTCAGGTGGTGCCCGGCGCTGAAGGTCAGCCCGCCGCCATACAGGCCGCCCCCGCTGACGTGCCGGTGACCCCCGTCTCCGAGGCCCAGCTCTCCGCGGGGCAGGCGGTGCCCGGCGCCGAGGGCCAGTCCGCCGACGCTCAGTCCGTGCCCGCCGATGTTCAGGCCGCGCCCGGCGCCGCCCAGCTCTCCGCGGCGCAGGCGGTGCCCGGCGCTGAGGCCCAGGCCCCCGCCGCTCAGTCGGCGCCCGCCGATGTTCAGGCGCCCGGCGCCGAGGCCCAGCCCGCCGCCGCGCACGCCGCGCCCGGCGATGCTCAGGCCGTGCCCGGCGCCGAGGCCCACATCGCCGACGCTCAGTCGGTGCCCTCCGACGCTGAGGTGGCGTCAACCGCCGAAGCCCAGCCCGCGCCCGACACCGAAGCCGTGCAGGCACCCGTGGCGTCAACCGCCGAAGCCCAGCCCGCGCCCGGCACCGAAGCCGTGCAGGCACCCGCGTCGGCAGAGGCTCCCGAGTCCCTCACCCCCGGTGCCGTACCGGACGCGGCGGAAACCGGGGCCTCCGCGGCCCAGGACGGCGTACAGGCCCCGGCCGCCGCTGAAGGCGACCACACGCCTGAGCCGCACCTCCCGGCTCAGGGCCCGCAGTTGGCCGGGCCCGCACTGTCCGCCGAGTCCGTACCCGGCGCGCCGCAGGCCCAGCCGCCGGCCCACCCGGAGCCTCAGGCCCAGGCCCAGCCCGAGCCGTCGGTCCAGGACGGCCCCCACCAGACGGCCCCGGAGGCCGAACCGGCCCCGGCCACCGGACCCGGCGTACCCGCGGGTCCGCAGGTGCAGCCCGCCGAGCCCGCCCCCGGGCCGGCCGGTGCCGAAGCCGCGGCCACGCAGCCGGAGACGGCGCCGGCCGGCGCGGCCACCGGACTGCCGGGGGCAGCCGGGCAGCCGGCCTCCGCCGGTACCACCGAGACGCTGCCGTCCGGCGTTCCGCTGGAGCCGCACCCGGAGCAGCCGCTCGGGCAGTTCGTGCCGGTGGACGGCCAGGTGCCGACCACTCCGCATCTCGCGCCGACCCCGCCGCAGCCCCTCGTCCTGCCCGCGGAGGCCCTTCAGGGCCCCCAGGACCCGCAGGGGCCGCAGGCCTCCCGGGAACAGCCCGAGCCGGTGGCCACGGTGCCCGCCCCGCGCGAGGCCGAGCCGGCCACCGTACCGGCCGCGAGCCCCACCCCCGATGTCGTACAGCACGCGGAGGACCTGCAGACCAGGGCCGCCGACCAGGAAGAGAGCACGGCCGAAGTGGCAGAAGCACAGCAGTCCACCGGCCCGGCCGCGCCCGGCTACGCCGACGCCGAACGCGAGGCCGTCCTGAAGGTCATGCGCGAGCGCCGCGACATCCGCAACGGCTTCCGCGGCGACCCGATCCCGCACGAGGTGCTGCTGCGTGTCCTGGAGGCGGCCCACACCGCGCCCTCCGTGGGCCACTCGCAGCCCTGGGACTTCGTCGTCATCCGGTCCGCCGAGACCCGGCGCGCCATGCACGAACTGGCCATGCGCCAGCGCGAGGCGTACGCCAAGTCGCTGCCCAAGGGCCGGGCGAAGCAGTTCAAGGAACTGAAGATCGAGGCCATCCTCGACACCCCGGTCAACATCGTCGTCACCGCTGACCCCACCCGCGGCGGCCGTCACACCCTCGGCCGTCACACCCAGCCGCAGATGGCGCCCTACTCCTCGGCGCTCGCGGTGGAGAACCTCTGGCTCGCCGCCCGCGCCGAAGGCCTCGGCGTCGGCTGGGTCAGCTTCTTCGACGAGCGCGAGATGGTCCGCACGCTCGGCCTGCCCGAGCACCTTGAGGTCGTCGCGTACCTGTGTGTCGGGTACGTCGACGAATTCCCGGACGAGCCCGAGCTGATGCAGGCCGGCTGGTCCAAGCGGCGCCCCCTGTCCTGGGTGGTGCACGAGGAGACGTACGGCCGCCGCGCCCTGCCCGGAGAGGACCCCCACGACCTGCTTGCCGAGACCGTCGCACAGATCCGCCCGCTCGACGCCAAGGCGCTCGGCGAGGCCTGGGAGCGTCAGAAGCGCATGACCAAGCCGGCCGGCGCGCTCGGCATGCTGGAGATCATCTCCGCGCAGCTGTCCGGGCTGTCCCGGCAGTGCCCGCCGCCGATCCCCGAGCCCGCCGCCGTCGCGATCTTCGCGGGGGACCACGGTGTGCACGCCCAGGGCGTCACGCCGTGGCCGCAGGAGGTCACCGCCCAGATGGTGGCCAACTTCCTGGGTGGGGGCGCGGTCTGCAACGCCTTCGCCAACCAGGTCGGCGCCGAGGTGTGCGTCGTGGACGTCGGTGTCGTCGCCGACCTGCCGGCCACACCCGGTCTGCTGCCCCGCAAGATCCGCGGCGGCACCTCCGACATGACCACCGGCCCCGCGATGACCCGCGAGGAGGCCAAGGCGGCCATCGAGGTGGGCATCGAGACCGCCCGTGACCTGGTGGCGGCCGGCAACAAGGCGCTGCTCACCGGTGAGATGGGCATCGCCAACACCACGGCGTCCGCCGCGCTGATCTCCGTCTTCACCGGCGCCGACCCGGCGGAGGTGACCGGTCGCGGCACCGGCATCAACGACGAGACCCTGGCCCGCAAGACCGAGGTCGTCCGCCGGGCCCTGGAACTCCACCAGCCGGACCCGGCCGACCCCATCGGTGTCCTCGCGGCCATCGGCGGCTTCGAGCACGCGGCCATGGTCGGACTGCTGCTCGGCGGCGCCTCGCTGCGTACGCCGGTCATCCTGGACGGCGTCAGCGCCGGCGCCGCGGCCCTCGTCGCCCGGGCGATCGCCCCCGAGGTCCTCGCGGCCTGCATCGCGGGCCACCGCAGCGCCGAGCCCGGCCACGTGGCCGCCCTCAACAAGCTGGGCCTGCGTCCCCTGGTCGACCTCGACCTCCGCCTCGGCGAGGGCACGGGCGCGCTGCTCGCCCTGCCGTTGGTGCAGAGCACGGCGAGGGCGATGCACGAGGTGGCCACGTTCGATTCGGCGGGTGTCACCGAGAAGTAGGCGTCCCGAAAGGGGTGGTCCGGTGTCCAGCCGCCGGACCACCCCTGCCGTCCGCCCTGCTCACCGCTTAAAATCCGCACGTCAGGGCCGCTCCGAAGGTGCAGCGTGCCCACCGCACAGCTGCACGAGGAGTCGCCCCTCATGGCCGAACACCCCGCCTACCCCGTAGGCCTCCGCCTCTCCGGCCGTCGCGTGGTCGTCCTCGGCGGCGGTCAGGTGGCCCAGCGCCGCCTCCCCGCACTGATCGCGGCAGGCGCGGACATCGTCCTCGTATCACCGGAAGCGACCCCGTCCGTCGAGGCGATGGCGGACGCCGGCGAGATCACCTGGCAGCGGCGTCCGTACACCGACGGTGACCTCGCCGAGGCCTGGTACGCGCTCATCGCCACCAGCGACGCCGAGGCCAACGCACAGGCCTCCGCCGAGGCCGAGCGGCAGCGCGTCTGGTGCGTGCGCTCCGACGACGCCGACCAGGCGACCGCCTGGACCCCGGCGACCGGCCACAGCGAGGGCGTCACCGTCGCCGTGCTCACCACGGACGCGCGCGGCCGCGACCCCCGCCACACCGCCGCCATCCGGGACGCGGTCGTCGAGGGCCTGCGCGACGGCACCCTCGTCGCCCCGCACCACCGCACCCGTACCCCTGGCGTCGCCCTGGTCGGCGGCGGGCCCGGCGACCCGGACCTGATCACCGTCCGCGGCCGCCGGCTGCTCGCCGAGGCGGACGTCGTCATCGCCGACCGGCTCGGCCCCCGCGACCTGCTCGCCGAACTCCCGCCGCACGTCGAGGTCATCGACGCGGCGAAGATCCCGTACGGCCGTTACATGGCCCAGGAGGCCATCAACAACGCGCTGATCGAGCACGCCAAGCAGGGCAGGTCGGTCGTCCGGCTCAAGGGCGGGGACCCGTTCGTCTTCGGCCGCGGCATGGAAGAGGTCCAGGCGCTCGCGGAGGCCGGGATCCCGTGCACGGTGGTCCCCGGCATCTCCAGCTCGATCTCGGTGCCGGGCGCGGCCGGTGTCCCGGTCACGCACCGGGGCGTGGCCCATGAGTTCACCGTGGTCAGCGGTCATGTCGCCCCCGACGACGCGCGCTCCCTGGTCGACTGGCCGTCGCTGGCCAAGCTCACCGGCACGCTCGTGATCCTGATGGGCGTCGACAAGATCGGGAAGATCGCCGAGACGCTCGTCGCGCACGGCAAGTCCCCCGAGACCCCGGTGGCCCTGGTCCAGGAGGGCACCACGGCCGCCCAGCGTCGGGTCGACGCCACCCTCGCCACGGTCGCCGAGACCGTGCGCGCCGAGGACGTGAAGCCCCCGGCGGTCATCGTCATCGGCGCGGTGGTGAACGTCGGTCCGGACACCCCCGCCTGATCGCGCCTGGCTTGATCTCGCGTAACCCGGGGTAACACACCCGTTCCCAGCCGTTGGCACCACACCCAGGACAAGGCAGTATCACCCTGTGGCCGATCTCATCACCGTCGAGGACCCCGACGACCCCCGCCTCTCCGACTACACGGGCCTGACCGACGTCGAGCTGCGCCGCAAACGCGAGCCCGCCGAGGGCCTGTTCATCGCGGAGGGCGAGAAGGTCATCCGCAGGGCCAAGGAAGCGGGCTACGAGATGCGCTCCATGCTGCTCTCGGCCAAGTGGATCGACGTCATGCGCGACGTCATCGACGAGCTCCCGGCCCCGGTGTACGCCGTCAGCCCGGAAATCGCCGAACGGGTCACCGGCTACCACGTCCACCGCGGCGCCCTCGCCTCCATGCAGCGCAAGCCGCTGCCGACGGCCGCCGAGCTGCTCCGCTCCGCGCGCCGGGTCGTGGTGATGGAGTCGGTCAACGACCACACCAACATCGGCGCGATCTTCCGCTCGGCCGCGGCCCTCGGCATGGACGCGGTCCTGCTGTCACCGGACTGCGCCGACCCCCTGTACCGCCGCAGCGTCAAGGTCTCCATGGGCGCGGTGTTCTCGGTGCCGTACGCGCGACTCGAGTCCTGGCCCAAGGACCTGGAGTCGGTCCGCGAGGCGGGCTTCACCCTCCTCGCGCTCACCCCGGACGAGAAGGCACGCACCCTGGACGAGGCCGCCCCGCACCAGATGGACCGGGTGGCGCTCATGCTCGGCGCCGAGGGCGACGGGCTGTCCACGCAGGCCCTGGTCGCCGCCGACGAATGGGTCCGCATCCCCATGTCCCACGGCGTCGACTCACTCAACGTGGGCGCGGCGGCAGCGGTGGCCTTCTACGCGGTGGCCACCGGCCGGCCGATGTCCTGAGCCCCCCGCTCGGCGCTCACTTCCCGACGGCTCAGCGACGGCTCGTGCCGGTCGGCCATCGGCTTGCCGCTGGCCAGCGGCGTGAGGTCCGGCTGCGCGTGCCGCTGTCGCTGGACGCCGTCGTCACCGCCGAGCCCGCGTGCCGGACCCTGGCAGCCCTGCGCCACCGCGATACCGAGCGCCACGAGCAGCGTCACCACCACGAAGACGAACAGCCGCTGCCGCAGCAGCCGCGGATTGGCCGGCCGCCGTCCGGTCCCCGTCGCACGCTGCCCCGGCCGCCCGGAACCGCCGCGCGGAGCGGGCCGGCTCCCGCTGCCGGAGCGCGGGGCACCGCCGCGCGGCACCGGGGTCGGGCGTGCCGTACCCGGCCGGGAGGCGACACTCCCGCCGCGCGAGCCGCTGCCGCCCCGCGAGGGCACCCCGCCGCGCGACGGCGCACCACCACGGGAAGGGGCACCTCCCCGCGGCACCGGTGTGCCGGGGGAGGCGCGCCGCTGGATGCGCTGCTGTTCGGGGTAGGTCTCGACGAGACGTCCGGTGGGTCGGTCCGCCTCGGCGGCGCGCGGCACCGGCGGTCGTACGTCGGGCAGGCCCTGCGCCTCGCGGGCGGCGATCTCCTTGAGCCGCAGCGACAACTGCAGCGTGCTGGGCCGGTCCTCGGGGTCCTTGGCCAGGCAGGCCCGGATCAGCGGGGCGAGCGCGTCGGGTACGCCGTGCAGTTGCGGCTCCTCGTGCACCACCCGGTACAGCATCACCTCGGAACTGCCGTGCCCGAAGGGCGAGTCGCCGGTGGAGGCGTACGCCAGGGTCGCGCCCAGCGAGAAGACGTCCGTCGCGGGGGTGACCGCCGCACCGCGTACCTGCTCCGGGGCGAGGAAGCCGGGGGAGCCGACCGCGGTGCCCACATGCGTGAGCGTGGAGGCGCCGGTGGCCCAGGCGATGCCGAAGTCGATGATCCTCGGTCCCTTGGGAGACAGCAGGATGTTGGACGGCTTCAGGTCGCGGTGGACGACGCCGGCCTCGTGCACGGCGACCAGCCCCTCGGACAGGGCCGCGCCGACCGCAGCCGTGTCCGCCGCACCGAGCGGGCCCTCGTCGGCGACCTTGTCGTGCAGGGACGGCCCGGGCACGTACTGGGTGGCGAACCAGGGCCGCTCGGCCTCCAGGTCCGCGGCGACCAGCCGGGCCGTGCACCCTCCCCGGATGCGCCGGGCCGCCGAGACCTCGCGCGCGAACCGGGACCGGAACTCCTGGTCCTCCGCGAGGTCGGGCCGGATCACCTTGAGCGCGACCCGCTGGCCCTTCTTGTCGGAGCCGAGATAGACCACGCCCATCCCGCCCGCGCCGAGCCGTCGGTGAAGCCTGAACGAGCCGACGACGCGCGGGTCCTCGCGCCTCAGGCGCATCATCGCCATGTTCATCCCCGCTGCCCGGTCCCTGTGACGTGGCCCAGCTTACGTTTCCACGGCCGCCTGCGCGCAGAGGCCGCGCCCTCTCGGGCGGATGGATTGTGCGGGCCGGGCGCAGGAGGTGAAATAGGGTCAGGAACCCGTGGCGGGCGACGCCTTTGAACCACCGGTGCCCTCAACCAGGCGACAGAAAAGGCCGGTTGGGCTCGGGAAGGGTGCACGCGGGCCGGGCTCCGTGTCCGCCGTGCCGCCGCCGCGAACGGCCAGCGGGGCCCGGCGCGGAGCGGATCACCCACCGCACGCGGCACCCCTCCCGCCGGCGGCGAAGGTGATCGAAGTCACTCCGCCCGACCTGTCGGACGCTTCCGAAATGACGGGACACAGCGGGCGTCCCCTCCGGGAAGACCCCGAGACGTAGGACCGTTTCTCCACCCAGGGGAGTAGTCCGCAGGTCATGGCTCATCCTCCGGGAGGCCCGGCAATCGGTACGAGGGCATGACGCCCGCCGCCCGCCCCACGCCTAGATTTGAGGTCAAGCGGCGGGTGCAGCACTCGTCCCCCGAGGTCAGACACTCGCCGCTGCAGAACGGCAACCGACACGGTCAGGAGAGGGACCATGGCCCACACGGCACCGCGACGCACGGCGTTCGCCCCCCGCCGCACGGGCCGTCGCCACCCGCTGGTGGCGACGCTCATGGCCCTTCCCCTGGCGGGCCTGCTCCTGGTCGTCTTCGACGGCTGGGAGACGGTGGCGACACAGGCGTCGTCCGTGGGTGTGATGCTGGGGCGCTGAGCGGCGACCCCAGGCCCGGAAGAGCGGTCCGGGCGGGAACATCCATCCATGAAACCCCGTGGGGACGGGGGTGCGGCGGACGGCACAGATGCCGGCGCAGCTGGGGAGCTGCGCCGGCATTGCGCCGTGTACGGGGGACTGTGCACCGTGGCCTTGTCGGTGGCGGGTGCGACACTGCGGCGCATGTCCCTTGCTGATCTCACGCTCGCCGAGTGGCGGACCTTCGACACGGAGACCGCGCAGCGCGTCGCCCGGGAAGCCGGGGACCTGGTGAGCGGCCGCCTCACCGGCGTCGACACCGTCGAGCACCTCGGCGCTCCGCTGCACCGGGTCCGCATCGAGCGGAACGGGCAGGAGTTCGCCCTGATACCGGGAGGCCGGGTGTCCGTCGGCTTCGACCTCGACGGCTGGCAGCCGACGCCCGGGCAGAGCGCCGACTACGCGCGCAGTGCCGAATGCGGCTACGGATACGGCAAGGATCTGCGGGACCACCTCGCGCGGGTGCTCAGTCCCCGCCGGGACGTCGTCCTGGAGACCGTCCTCATGGCCGTGGAGAGCGAGGCCCTCACCGAGCCGCCCGCCGGCATGCCGGCCGCCCTCGCGGCCCGCGGCCTGCGCCTGCCGACCCCCGACGAGTGGGAGCACGCCTGTGGTGCCGGCGCCGGCACCCTGTTCCGCTGGGGCGACACGTGCCCCCTCGACCGCGTTCCCTACGACGACCGCACCGGACCGCATCGCGAGCGCAACGCCTTCGGCCTGCACATCGCCTACGACAGCTACAGCACCGAGCTGAGCACCGACCCCCACGCGGTCCACGGCGGAGACGGCGGCGAGTCGGTCTGCGGCGGCTACGGTCACCTGCTGGGCTGGCTCCCCCTGGCCACCGCCAACCGCAACCCCTCCATGGCGGAGTTCGTCCACGGCCCCGACGGCGAGGACATGTCCGAAGACTTCTCGACCCGCCCCGTCCTGCCCCTACGCCCCTGCCCACCCCAGCCCACCCGGTGAGCCCACGATGACCACGGGCACACCTTGCCACTGGGGCGGCACCCACCCGGCAGCGGCAGCCGTGCCGCAGGGGCGGCGCCCGTCCGGCTACGGCCCCGCATCCGCCGTAGCCGCGGGCCGCCCTGCTCGCCTGGTTGCGGGCAGTAGTGCTGACAGGGCCGAAGCTCGCCCGGCAGCGGCCCCGCATCCGCCGTAGCCGCGGGCTGCCGTGCCGCTGGAACGGCAGCCCTCCCAAGCAGGGCGGCGCCCCGCCGGCGCGGGCGAGCGAGCCCACCCACCGCCCGGCCCCGGTGCCGAGCACCAGCGCGACCCCGAACCGGCAACCAGCGACCCGGCGGTCCCCACCCGGCCCGAGGACCCGGGGGCTGCGACCAGGACCCGCAGCCCACCCGCGTACGCTCAGCCCGCGCCCCCGACCCCCCGAGGCCTCTCGTGAACCTCCTCCCCGCACTCACCGCGAAGGTCAGAGCCGCCGCCCACCCGGAAGCCGGCGGAGCTGCCTGCGCGTGCGGCACGCCCACCCCCCTCGCCGACCGCTCCGACGCCACCGTCGTACGCCACGCCGGCACCGTAGCGAAGGCCCACGCCCCCGGTACCGACCCCACCGAGCTGAGCCTCCGCCTGGCCACGGCAGCACGCCTCCCCGGCATCCTCCTGGCCCCGCTCACCCCGGCTCCCACGCCTCTGCACGACCGCCTGGTGACCTTCTGGCCGTACGGCACCCCCGTGGACCCCGACGACCCGGACGCGGTCCCCTGGGAGGCCGCCGCGACACTCCTGGCCCGACTCCACAGCGCTGACCCCCTCCTCGGCGGCGGCCCCCTCCACAGCGTGGCTCCACCCCCCAGCGAAGAAGTCCTTCACAGCGTGGCTCCGCCCGGCACCGCGGCCCGGCTCTCCAGCGCACAGCCCATTCCCAGCGTGGCCCCGCCACACGGCGCAGAGCCCCTCCCCAGCGTGGCGCTGCCCCTCCCCAGCGGGGCCCCGCCCCACAGCGCGGCCCCGCTCGGCCCCCTGCCCCCCATGCGCGGTCCCGCCAAGGCCGCCCGGGCCGTCGCCCGGCTCCACGCGGCCCTGGACGGTTCGCCCCACCAAGCCGCCCGCTTCGTTCTCCGGGCCTGGGCCGCGCTCCCCGCCTGGGCACGCGCCGAGGCCCCCATGCCCGGGCCACCGGTCCTCTGCCACGGTGACCTGCATCTCGGCCAGCTCGTCCGGTACCCGGCGCCGGACGGCCCCTGGCTGCTGATCGACGTGGACGACCTCGGCGCCGGCGTCCCGGCGTGGGACCTCGCCCGCCCCGCCGCCTGGTACGCCTGCGGACTCCTGCCGCCCGACGAGTGGTCCCGCTTCCTGACCGCCTACCAGCGGGCCGGCGGCCCGGCCGTGCCCCCGGACGGTGATCCCTGGCCGGCACTGGACGTCCCGGCCCGCGCGCTCACCGTGCAGACGGCCGCCCTGGCGATCACCAAGGCGCTCGCCGCGGACCGCCCGCTGGACGAGGTGGAGCAGGCCCTGATCGACGCCTGTGCCCGAATGACATCCGCCCCCGACCAGTTGGCGTGCGGTTTCCCGGACTAGGCTGCAACCGCCCGGGGCCGGACGGAGTCTGTCCTGGGGAAACGCGAAGCAAGACCGACCGGCGAGGAGTTGAGCCGACCATGCAGTGTCCGAAGTGCCATGCGCCGATGCACACCTACAACCGCAATGGCGTCCAGATCGAGCAGTGCAGCGGCTGCCGCGGCATCTTCCTCGACTACGGCGAGCTGGAGGCGCTGACCCGCCTGGAGTCCCAGTGGTCCCAGCCGGCGCCGCCGCCCCCGCCGGCCCCGCAGGCCTACCCGGCTCAGCCCGCGCCCGCCTGGGGCGCCCCGCAGGGCGGCCACGGTCACCACGGGCACCACCGTCACAAGAGCTTCGGTCACATGCTGTTCTCCAGCTGAGCACGAGCGCACGAAGAAGCCCCCGGCCGTTCGAGACGGCCGGGGGCTTCTTCGGTGTGTGGACGATACTGGGATTGAACCAGTGACCTCTTCCGTGTCAGGGAAGCGCTCTCCCGCTGAGCTAATCGTCCGCGGGCTGTGACCCGAAGACCACAGTCTGTGCGCGATACTGGGATTGAACCAGTGACCTCTTCCGTGTCAGGGAAGCGCTCTCCCGCTGAGCTAATCGCGCGGGTGCGGATCTTCGAAGAAGATCCTCGGACCTTCGAAGAAGATCCAGTGGACGATACTGGGATTGAACCAGTGACCTCTTCCGTGTCAGGGAAGCGCTCTCCCGCTGAGCTAATCGTCCTTGGAGGTGGAGACGGGATTTGAACCCGTGTAGACGGCTTTGCAGGCCGTTGCCTCGCCTCTCGGCCACTCCACCAGGAGTGTAGGGGATCGGGATGACCCCTTCTTCCTACGAGCGGACGACGAGGCTCGAACTCGCGACCTCAACCTTGGCAAGGTTGCGCTCTACCAACTGAGCTACGTCCGCCTGTCGTTTCGGCCCGCTTCCGCGGCCCGGCGACGTGTTGAACTCTAGCGGATTCCCGGGCCAGTACAAAAACGCGTTTGCGCAGCGTGCTGCGGTGCGCCTGGCGGACCCGGTGGTCAGGGGCCCCTCCGGGACATCCCCGGGCCACCTGCCGGACGCCCGCCCTAGACTCGACCATGTGCTCCACCACCCTTCCGGACCCTCTCCTCTGGCCCGCTTCGGCGACCGCGCCGCCACCGGCCTCCTCGATGTCACCAGCGATCCGGCCGCTCTGGACTCCACCGGCTTCTGGGCCGTCTGCGCGGACTTCGAGGGCCGGCTGACCTGCGCACGCTTCGCGCACGTACGGCGGGAGCCGGTGCCCGCCCCCGTGCCGGGCGGCTGGCGGGGCCCGGCGGTGGGGGCGTGGACCTCCTCCCTGGACCGCGGCGCGTACACGGCGGCCGTCCGCCGGATCCGCGAACACATCGCGGCCGGCGACGTGTATCAGGCCAACCTCTGCCGGGTACTCAGCGCGCCCGTCGCCCCCGACGCCGACGTGGACGCCCTGACCGCGCTGCTGGCCCGCGGCAACCCCGCGCCGTACGGAGGAACGATCCGCCTGCCGGAGCACGGCGTGGAGATAGCCACCGCCTCGCCCGAGCTGTTCCTGCGCCGGGACGGCCGGATCGTGGAGTCGGGGCCCATCAAGGGCACCGGGCGCACCGAGGCGGACCTCCTGGAGAAGGACTACGCCGAGAACGTGATGATCGTGGACCTCGTCCGCAACGACATCGGGCGCGTCTGCGCGACCGGCAGCGTCACGGTCCCCGACCTGTGTGCCGTGGAGAAGCACCCCGGCCTGGTCCACCTGGTGTCCACGGTCCGTGGCGAGCTGCGTGCCGGGGCCGGGTGGCCCGAGCTGCTCGCCGCCGCCTTCCCGCCGGGCTCGGTGACCGGCGCGCCGAAATCGAGCGCCCTGAGGATCATCGAGGCACTGGAGACGGCCCCGCGTGGGCCGTACTGCGGCGGCATCGGCTGGGTGGACGCCGACCGGGGCACCGGCGAGCTGGCGGTGGGGATCCGCACCTTCTGGATCGACCGCGCCGAAGGCGTCCTGCGCTTCGGCACCGGCGCCGGCATCACCTGGGGGTCCGACCCCGAGGGCGAGTGGCGGGAGACCGAGCTGAAGGCGTCCCGGCTGCTCGCGGTAGCGTCGGGGGCGTACGAGAAGAGCGGAAAGGCGTTCGCATGAGAATCTGGCTGGACGGCGGGCTGCGGGACCTGGAGTCCGCCCATGTCTCCGTCTTCGACCACGGACTGACGGTCGGCGACGGCGTCTTCGAGACGGTGAAGGCGGTCGACGGCAGGCTCTTCGCGCTCACCCGCCACCTCGACCGGCTGACCCGCTCGGCCCGCGGCCTCGGCCTGCCCGACCCCGACCACGACGAGGTCCGCCGCGCCTGTGCGGCCGTGCTGGAGGCCGATCCGATGCCCCTCGGCCGGCTGCGGATCACCTACACCGGCGGCTACGGCCCGCTCGGCTCCGACCGGGGCGACCAGGGCCCCACCCTGGTGGTCGCCCTCGGCGAGACCACCCGCCGCCCGGACTCCACCGCGGTGATCACCGTCCCGTGGACCCGTAACGAGCGGGGCGCCCTCACCGGCCTGAAGACCACCTCGTACGCCGAGAACGTCGTCGCCCTGGCCCGCGCCCACCAACACGGCGCGTCCGAGGCGCTGTTCGGCAACACGGTCGGACAGCTCTGCGAGGGCACCGGCTCCAACGTCTTCGTCGTCCTGGACGGCGAGATCCACACCCCGCCGGTCGCCTCCGGCTGCCTCCCCGGCATCACCCGCGCCCTGACGGTCGAGTGGACGGGCGCCAAGGAGACGGACCTGCCGCTGGACGTCCTTCAGCGGGCCGACGAGGTGTTCCTGACCTCCACGCTGCGGGACGTGCAGGCGGTGCACCGGGTCGACGACCGGGAACTGACCGGCACCCCGGGCCCCGTGACCGCCAAGGCGATGCGGATCTTCGACGAGCGCTCCGGTCAGGACCTGGACCCCTGAGCCCGGCGAACGGGGCCGGTGTGAGCGACCAGGCCGACGCGGCCGGACGGGCCGCCGTGAGCGCGGAAAACGGTCTGAGCGGCGGGTCGCCGTGGGTAGAACACCGGTGATGACCACGACCCTGCGGCCGACCGAGCCGCTCCGGCACCACTCCGACGGAACCCTTTCCCGCCGCTATCAGGTCTGCGTGAACAGCCGTCCCGTAGGCGAGATCCACCTCGGCACCTCACCGTCCCTCGGCGACTCGGTGGCCCGCGTCCTCGAGTTGCGGATCGACGAGCCGGACCGGCGGCGCGGCCGGGGCACGGTGGCCGCGCTCGCCGCCGAGGAGGTGGCGCGCGGCTGGGGCTGCAGGCAGATCGAGACGCTCGTCCCCGCCGCGGCGGATGCCGCCCTGCGGCTGTTCGGCGCCCTCGGCTACACCGTGCGCAACCGCGGCATGGAGAAGCGCCTCGGCGCCACCCCGCCCGCACTGCCGCCGGGCAGCCACGCACGGCCCATGACCGAGGGCGAGTTCGACGCGTGGCGGGAGTACGAGGGCGAGCGCCACGCGCGCATGTGGATCGAGCGGGGCGTCCCCGAAGCCGCGGCCCGCGCCAAGGCGGCCGAGGACCATGCGCGGCTGCTGCCGCACGGGCTCGCCACCGACGGCATGATCTTCAGCGTCCTGGAGCACGAGGGCACCCGGGTGGGCACCGTATGGCTGGCCCTGGAGGACGTCAGGGCCTACGTCTTCGACGTCGGGACCGACACGGCCCACCGCGGTCGTGGGCATGGCCGTACGCTCATGCTGCTGGCGGAACGCCAGGCGATCGGGGCCGGCGTGCCGGTCCTCGGCCTGAACGTGTTCGCGGGCAACGCCCCGGCCGAGCGGCTGTACGCGTCGCTCGGCTACGAGACGGTGACCCACTCCCTCTCCAAGCCCTTGCTCTAGGACAGCCGGTCCGAGCACCCGCCTCCAGGACATCCAGCCGCCGGGACGCGCCGCCCGGCTCACGCCTCCCGTTCGGCCAGCAGCCGGTCGGCGATCTCCTCGATCCGCTCGCGCAGCCCCTCCTGGCTCTTGCCGCCGTCGAGACGTTCACCGCCGATGACGTACGTCGGGGTGCCGGTCACACCGATGGCCTTGCCCTCGGCCTGGTCGGCGTCGACGATCAGGATGTGCCGCCCGTCGATCAGCGCGGTGTCGAACTCCTCGGCGTCCAGCCCCAGTTCCCGGGCCACCTCGACCAGGAAGGGTTCCCCCTCACGGTCCAGCTCCGCCACCCGCTCCAGCACGGCCTCGACGTACGGCCAGCCCTTGCCCTGCTCCAGGGCCTCCTCGGCGGCCTGGGCGGCGGCGAAGGCGTGCTTGTGCTTCTCCAGCGGGAAGTGCCGCAGGCGCAGCTCCAGCCGGTCGCCGTAGCGGGCGCGCAGCGCGCGGACGTCGTCCAGGGCGGTGCGGCAGTCGGGGCACTGCAGTTCGCACCAGACGTCGAGGACGAGGGCATCGGTGCGTGCGGGGGAGGAGTCGCTCATGCGCCCCAGTCTTCCAGGCCGGGCGCGGGCGACCCAATCGGGACGCCAAGGGCGCCGCAGGCCAGGGCGGGTCCCCGGTGCACCGGCACTCCAGGAGGAGGCGACCCGGAGATGTCCCTGATGTCCGCCGGGACCGTGGCATGACGAGGACCGGGCGGTGCAGGATGGAAGGGACGAAGCGCACCTCGCGGCAACCGGTGCGTCCCTGCCCGCTCCCGCCACCCGCCCAGCCCGCCCAGCCCGCCCAGGAGGACCGGATGATTGCCGAGACCGTCTGTTCCGCCGTGTCCGCCGCGGGCCTGGGCATCGCGGTGGTCACGGCCTACCGCAAGCGTTTCCTGGCGGCGGCCCGGATCGCGGCCTACTCGCTCGTGCCGGTCGGGCTGGTGATGACCGGGGTCGTCGGCTGGCTCGCCGACACCGCGTTCAGCCCCACCGCCTGGGCGGGCTTCGGAGTGCTGGGCGCGGCCTGGCTGCTGTTCGCCGGTACCCGCGCCGTGGAGCGCCGACGCGGCGGCGAGGGATCCGAGCGCAAAGCGGCCAAGGCGGCGGGGCGCGGGGCGGTGGCACCAGCGGCCTCGGCGCCTTCCCTGGGCCAAGGGGCCCGTCCCGGTGCGCGGCCGGCGGCAGCGCCCCGGGACGCCGACCCGGCCGACGACTTCAGCGACATCGAGGCCATCCTCAAGAAGCACGGCATATGACAGTCATACGACTCGCTGAAACGACACAGTGAGTCCCGGGACGTCCGGATTCGTTCACCAGCCGAACGAGAGATCACGCCAATCGGTGCACTCCCGCAAGATCCTCGGGTGGTGATCGCGCAGGCCAGGCCGGGTGGGCCATCATCGGCCGCGAGATGCTGGACACGAGACAGAGCGAGGCCGCGCCGCCGAAGGACGAGCCGCGCGGGTGCCTTTTCGCCCTTTCCCAGCCACCGCTGATGATCTTCCTTGCGGTGATCGGGTGTCTGCTCCTCATGGCTGCGCTGCACGACCTGCTGTTGCTGTGAGCCGTACACGTCCGTCCCGGCGCCACCCGCCGGGGCCGACGTCGCCACAAGAGCGCGAGTGGTAGCGGCCGGAGCCCGGTGGTGTCAGCCCGTCGCTTCCTTGCGCCGGGCCCGGTAGGCGGCGACATGCAGCCGGTTCCCGCAGGTGCGGCTGTCGCAGTAGCGGCGCGAGCGGTTGCGGGAGAGATCGACGAAGGCGCGCCGGCAGTCCGGTGCCTCGCAGCGCCGCAGCCGTTCCTGCTCCCCGGCCACCACGAAGAAGGCGAGCGCCATCCCGCAGTCGGCGGCGAGATGGTCGGCCACGGAGGCACCGGGCGCGAAATAGTGCACATGCCAGTCGTAACCGTCGTGGTCCGTCAGGCGCGGGGTGGTGCCCGCCGCGGCGACCAGTTCATTGATCATCCCGGCGGCGGAGCGGGCGTCCGGGGCCGCGAAGATCCCCGCGAACCGGCCCCGGACCTTGCGCACCGCCGAGAGGTCGAACTCGGACAGTACCCCGACATCACTGATGTCGTGGTTTCGTAC
This sequence comes from Streptomyces sp. NPDC006314, assembly GCF_040613075.1. NCBI lineage: Bacteria > Bacillati > Actinomycetota > Actinomycetes > Kitasatosporales > Streptomycetaceae > Streptomyces > Streptomyces sp. NPDC006314. The sequence continues at coordinate 309,884 of NZ_JBEXRL010000005.1, forward strand.
GAAATCGGCGAGAGCCGCGACATCCGGCAGTCCATCCGCCGCCGTCTCGTCCTCCGGCACGGTGTTCACCAGATCCACCACCGTGTCGAGGGCGCACCGGGTGTCGTGGGTGATCAGCACGTTCTGCTCCCTGGCCTGGGGGTCGGGCGGGCGTCCGCCCGATGCTGGCCGATGGTAGCGACAACCGCGCCCACCGCACCCGCCGCCGCCCGACCACGATTGCCGGTAGAACGCCTCCGTGCGCCGGGTGGTTCCCGATTCCGCCGACGAGGGCCGCGAAAACGCCGCCACCGGCCTGCGCCAGGCCGACGCCGCCCCGTGAGCGCTCACGGTGACGGCGTCGCTCTGTGCCCTATGCGGTTGCCTTGGCCCGAGCCGTCTCCCCGAGTGGACGGCGCCGGGCTGCTTCGAGGGGCCGCGACCTAGCTCTCCGCCAGGATGTGCGAGAGCTCCTGATCCAGGTCGAAGTGGCGGTGTTCCGTGCCGGGCGGCACGGCGGCGTCGGTTCGCTTCAGGAAGGACTCCAGGGCCCGCGCCGGGGCCTCGAGCAGGGCCTCCCCCTCCGGGGAGCTGAGGGCGATGCACACGACGCCCTGACCATGACTGCGGGATGGCCAGACGCGGACGTCGCCGGTGCCGGTGGGCCGGTGGAGCCCCTCGGCGAGGAGGTCGCGGGCGAACACCCACTCGACGGTCTCCTCGGCTCCGGTGTGGAAGGTGGCGTGCACGGCGTAGGGGTCGGCCGTGTCGTACCGCAGGCCTGCGGGGACAGGCAGGGAGGACTCGCTCGACACAACGAGGCGCAGGTGCAGCTCGCAGCTGACCGTGGTGTTCATAAGCGCCAGGGCCTTTCGCTCAGTGTGCGCTCGGGGATTCGCACGTCGGCGAAATCGACATGCCACCTACGGTGCCGTTGTAAACCCCTCTGAGGGTTTTGCGTGCCTTTACGTAACTCTTCCGGCGGAGAACTCGTACCAGACCTACGGCCATTTCAGTGACCGGATTCACTCCGGTAGGGTTTGTCTGTATGAATACGGGGAGTGACCGGCAGGGCGAGTTCGCCGTGACGGCGGACGAGGCCTTGGCGGCGGACGAGACGAAGGCGGACGGGCGAGTGGGCGAGGAAGGTGCCGAGCGCGGTCTCGGCTCGCGCGCGCCGGAATACATCAAGGCCCGCCGGGCCCTGCACCTGAGCTGGCAGGTCGGCGTCTTCGTGGTCGGCCTGGCGGTCGTCGCCGCCGGCATCGTCATGCTGCCGTTGCCGGGCCCCGGCTGGGTGGTGATCTTCGGTGGCATGGCGATCTGGGCGACCGAGTTCGTCTGGGCCCAGCTCGTGCTCCGCTGGACCAAACGCAAGGTGACCGAGGCGGCTCAGCGGGCTCTCGACCCCAAGGTGCGCCGCCGCAACATCACCCTTACCGTGATCGGGCTGGTGATCGTGGGAGCGCTGGCCGGGTTCTACCTGTGGAAGTTCGGCCTCGTGATGCCGTGGAAGATCAAGGACCAGTGATCCGCTCCCGGGGCCCGGCCGCCCGCCGGCCCGGCCCCTGGTCTCACGCACGCCCTGACATGGGGTAATGTTCTTCCTGCGCCCGGGCGATTAGCTCAGTGGGAGAGCGCTTCGTTCACACCGAAGAGGTCACTGGTTCGAACCCAGTATCGCCCACCCGGACCGACGGCCCACCTGTGAGAGCAGGTGGGCCGTCGGCGTATGCGCCGCGGTTCCGCAGAGGGCCGCGACCCTGTGCCCGGAGAGCGGCGCCGCGTCCGCCGGAGAGCCGTCTCCCCGCTGCGTAGGCCGCTGCCGAGCACGGGCGCGCACGCCAGGTGCGTCGGGCATCGAGCGTCCTCACCCGCCTGTCCGCCGGTTCGGGCGCCCTGAGTCCTCGAACGGACCGGTACCAAGAACGTGCGCTTCCGCCGAACCGGCGGCAAACCCTGGCCCGCCAGGTCGTGCCACGGACCTCCGCTGATGCCTCTCGCTCGGGCCTCCAGCGCGCCACGGGCCGACGGCTGCCGCGTGATGGCCGGCGGCGGCCAGGACCAGCGACCGAGGCCGCCAGGCGTTCCACGGCGCCCGGAACCCGCTCCTCCAAGCCGGCGGCCGTGGAGGTGTGCCGGATACCCGACCTGGTCGCGGACAACGTCGCCGTGGTGGAGGCCCTGGGGGAGGAGTCCGCGGTGATCGTGGGGCACGACTGGGGTGCGACCATCCGCCGGTCCGCGCTGACCAGGCCCGATGTGTTCCGCGCTGCGGGCCTGCCGGACGTGCCGTACACCCCGCCCGCCGGGCCGCGGCCCTGCCTCCGGCGGCCGGGCCAGGCGGAGGCGCGGGCCGACTCGATGTGTGCGGCCGGCGCCGGCTTCCATGCGATGCCCGCGCCGGGCGTCCCGGACCCGCACTTCGTCGGCCGTGGCGGCGCCCTGCGCGAACGTTTCCCCGCCGGTACGCGGCCGGCCCTGGGGGAGAACCACCTCCACGTCCACACGGGGTGTTCGAGCGGACTGCCGCCGAGCCGTATCCCGAGACGCTTCCCGGCCTCCTCGGTTCGCGCGTCCTCGACGGTTGCGGCCATGTCGTCCAGCAGGAACGCCCGGGCGACACGAACCGGATCCACGTCGACCGGCTCGCTTCGCTGGCCGCCCGAGTACGCGTTCGGCTTGTCGATCCCACCCCGTTCACCTGCGAGAACCGCCGACAGGCCGGCGCCCGGCCGCCACCGCCCGCAAGAAAATCCCGTTCGAATGATTGACGCACTCCGGGCCCCTCCGTGACGTGTGTCGGCAAGCGCTTACTCGAAACGATTCATGACGGCGGCGACGACGCTGCGGGGAGGCCCGGCTGTGGGGACGAGGAATCTTGAGAGGCGTACGATCCTGAAGGCGGCCGGCGCCTCGGCCGCCGGACTCGGGCTCGCCGCGACGACCGGGTGCGGGGGCGAAAGCGGCTCCGGGGCGGAACGGTGACGATCCGTTACTCCTGGTGGGGTCCGAGGAGCGCGCCAAGAAGATCAATCGGGCCATCGCGATCTTCGGGAAGAAGTACCCGAAGATCAAAGTCAAGACCGACTTCCAGACATACCAGTCCTTCTGGGAGAAGTTCCAGACGCAGGCCGCGGGCGGAAATCCCCCGGACGTTTTCCAAAGCGCCGTCACCTTTCTTCGTACGTACGACAAGCGAGGAATTCTCCCCGACCTCAAGCCCAGGTGGAGGCGGGAAATCTGAGCCTGGATCACTTCCGCGCCAACGTCACGAAGGTCGGCGCGGTCGGCGGCAAGCAGCTCGGAATTCCCGTCGGTTCCAACACCATGGCACTCGTCATCGACAAGAAGGTCTTCCAGAAGGCGGGGGTCGAACCGCAGCAGGGCTGGACCCGGGGCGAATACCTCAAGGCCCTCAAGACCATTCACGACAAGACGAAGATCCCCGGGGACACCGGCTACTTCACCATCATGTACCTGTACGACCTCTATCTGCGGCAGAACGGCAGGGCGTTCTTCACCGGGGACGGACTCTGCTTCGACAAGCCCGATCTGACGGAGTGGTGGACCGACGGCTACAACCGCGTCAAGGCGGGCATCGTCACCGGCCCGAAGGCCGTCTCCCAGGATCAGCCGAAGTCCTCCCTCTCCGCCCTCTTCTGGGCCCACGGGTCCACGCCCGGCGCCGGCACTCTCGCCGACCAGGTGAAGGCCGTACGGACACCGCCGCAGCTCGCGCGCCACCCAAGCAGCTCAGGAAAGCCAGGGTCTTCGGTCCGGGCCCCTGGTCGAGGGCCGCGAAGCGAGCTGGGTGTCCACCGACGACACCGCCCTCTACGGCCTCGCGGCCATCGAGAACCTCGCCCTGCTCGGCGACAGGATGCCGTCGTAGCAGCTGAGGAGGAGCGCCGACGCACGTGCGACGCCGCTCGCCACCCGGGTGCGGCCCGTGTCACGGCGCGGCACATGAGGACGCGTAGGCAGATCGACGCGTCCGCCCGGGCAGACTCGCCCCATGGACTGGAACCACTACCGTTTCCTCAGCCTGTGGTCCCTGCCCGCCCCGCCGACCGCCGTCTACGCGGTCCTGGAGCGGCCCGAGGACTATCCCCGCTGGTGGCCGCAGGTGCGGGCGGCGACCCGGCTCGACGACGGCACCGGCGTCATCACCATCCGCTCCGTGCTGCCGTACGACCTGACCTTCACCGCGCTCCAGACGCGCCGCGATCCGGCCGTCGGCGTCCTGGAGGTCGCCCTGTCCGGGGACATCGAGGGCTGGGCCCGCTGGACCCTCACCGTCGCCGGACCCGGCACCCTCGCGCGGTACGACCAGGAAGTCGACGTCCGCAAGCCGCTGCTCAGACGGCTCGCCGTACCCGGACGACCCGTCTTCCGCGCCAACCACCGGCTGATGATGCGGGCGGGACGACGCGGACTGCTGCGCCACCTGCAAGCGGTTTGAACGAACGGCGCGGGGACCTGTATTGTTCAGTGCGTTCCCGGGCGATTAGCTCAGTGGGAGAGCGCTTCGTTCACACCGAAGAGGTCACTGGTTCGAACCCAGTATCGCCCACCGGGAAAGAGCCGGTCCGCCCAGCGGACCGGCTCTTTTGATGCCTGGGGGCGTCTTGGGCAAGGAACAGCGCGGGGGGAGACCGAGAGCCGGCGCGGGAGCGCGTCGGCGCCGGGTCCGGAGCCTGATCGGGTCTCGTCCTCGGGGGTGCCGACCACGCTCCGCCCCTGCGGCGCCGCGGCAGGGGCGCCGGATCGAACGACCCGGTCACCAGTGAGGTTCTGCGCTCCATGTTCGCGGGCCGCGCGGAGATCACCCTGGGCCAGTACGACTCGTCCTTCCAGACGGGCTGGCAGGCACTCGCCCGCCACCTGAAGGAATGGCAGGCCGGCTCCGGCCTGTGGGACACGGCCGCCGTACGCCGTGCCCGCGCCGGACGGCCCGTGGGCATCGCCGCCACCCTGCTCGGACTCGTCGCCACCGTGGTGGGCGCCGTCCTCGGAGGCGGCCGTCATGCGGCCGGAGGGGCGGTGCTCACCGTGGGCGCGATCGTCTTCGGTATCGGCCTCGCGCCGTGGCGCCGCGCCTGGGAGCTGCACCGGCGCTCCCCCGAGGGCAGCGCCCAATGGCTGCGGGTCGAGTCGTTCCGGCGCCGGCTCGCCGATCCGTCCGCGTTTGCCGACGCGGAACCGCTCGACGACGACCAGGTGCGGCGCTGCACGGCGTGGGCGGTCGCCCTCGGTCTGGGCGACACCTGGCGGCGGAAGGTCGAGGCGTCCGCCGTGCCCACCCGGCGGCCCGCCTCGCCGGCCGTGCGGTTCGGGCCGGCGCTGGCCCTCGGACTGGTCGTCACCGCCGCGTTGTCGTCCAGGTCGCCGTCCTCCGGTGGCTCCGGAAGCTCCGGCGGTGGCGGTTCTTCCGGCAGCGTCGGCGGGGGAGCCGGCGGCGGGGGCGGCGGCTCCTGGTGAACTCCCCGGCCCCCAAGGGCATTACGCCGCCGCCGGCAGCTCCGGCCGCAGTGGCCACGCCGTGCTGACGATCTCCTCCGAGCCGCTGCGCGCGAACCACGCCTGAAGACCACGTGCCTGCGCCGCGTGCCAGTTGGCCTGGAGCGTGTGCAGTTCGGCGGGGGAGAGACGCTCGAGGCGGGTGGCGAAACGGCGGCCCAGGGCCCGGACGACGTCCAGCGCGGCCAGTGCGTCCGCCGCCGCGTCGTGCGCGTCCCGCAGCGTCACGTCGTAGTGCGCGCACAGGTCGGTCAGCGTGCGGCGGCCTTTGCGATAGCGGTCCAGGTGCTTGTCCAGCACGCGCGGATCCAGCACGCTGAGCGGCACCGACTCGAACCAGCGGTCCAGCGGCGATGCCCGGTGCCGGCGCAACTCCCGATCCAGCAGCGTCAGATCGAACGGCGCGTTCATCACCACCAGCGGCCGGCCCATCGCCGCGTGCTCGGCCAGCTGCTCGGCTATCTCGTACATCACCGGCGCCGGCCAGCGGCCGTTGTGCCGAAGGTGCTCCTCCGTCAGCCCGTGCACCGCCGTCGCCGCCTCAGGCACCGGCACGCCCGGGTTCACCAGCCAGCGGGCGATCCGCGGCCGGGTGCCCGGCGCGTCCTGGACGACGACGGCGGCCGACACGATCCGGTCCGTCTCGACGTCCACGCCCGTCGTCTCCGTGTCGAAGGCGGCCAGCGGCCCCTCGTACCAGGTCGTCATCCCACCCAACTCCTCGCTCCGCTATAACAGGTGACGTTCCGTCTTCTGCCCGTTTGGTGATACCCGGGTCGTTTGCGCCGTACGCCGGAAGGACACAACAGGGGTACGGGTCCTCGCAGTTCAGCGGCCCGCAGCGGGGAAACCCCTGGGTTGGAGGGCTGTTGGTCATGGCCATAGCGCAGCCCGAGCGGGGCGGGCTGCTGCCCGACCGCACGGGCCCCTTTCGCGGCACGCTCGCCACCACCGCCTGCATGGAGACACTGCAGGTCGGCTATCTGCACGCGGTCGCCGCCGCGGCCGGCTGCTCGCTGTCCCAGCCCTTCCCGGACAACGGCATCGACTGGCACGTCAGCCACAGCGCGCCCGGCCACACCGTCGACGACGAGGTCACCATCAAGGTGCAGCTGAAGTGCACCTACCAGATCGCGCCGAACCCGCCGGGCCGCTTCTTCTCCTTCACGCTCGACAACGACCACCTGCGCAAGCTCGCCCGCACTCCCGTCTCGGTGCACAAGATCCTGGTCGTCATGCTCGTGCCGCGCTCCCAGGACGACTGGCTGCGCGCCGCCCACGACCGGCTCGACCTCAGGCACTGCTGCTACTGGGTCAACCTCGCCGGCCACCCCCTCACCGGCCGGCACCGGACCACCGTGCGGATACCGACCTCGCGCATCTTCGACGACCGGGCGCTCTGCGAGATCATGACGCGGGTCGGAACGGGAGGCAGGCCATGAGAAGCCGTCCGTACGACGAGCCGGCCCGGCAGATCCGGCCGCATCCCGACGGCCTCCCCTGGAGCCGCCCGCCGGAGCCCGCCGAGGTCGACCCCGCCGTGCTCTGTGCCCTGCTGCTCCGGCACGGCTGGCAGCGGCGCGGGGGAGCGGCCGGACGCTACGGCCGTTGGACCCCGCCGGGGCCGGGCGGCGGCGGGACCAGCCTGCTCGTGCCGGAGAGCCGCGCCTTCCCGGACAGCGACGATCTGCTCGGCGAGGCCCTCGACGCCCTCGCCCGCAGCGACACCCCCTCCGCGCGCGAGGTGCTGATCTCCCTCGCCGTACCGAGCGACGAGATCCGCTGGTGGCGGGAGACCCCGAGCGGACCCGTCGGCACCGCGCCCTGGGCGGCCGACGCGCAACTGCGCGGCGCCGCCGGCCAGATGCTGCTCGCCGCCGCACTCGCCACGCGCGCACGCGCCGGCTACCACGGCGCCCGCCACCGCGGGCCTGCCTCCGCGCTCCTGGAGGAGGTCCTCGTCGCCCCCGCCGCCGGGGGCCGCACCCTCGCCGCCTTCGTACCCGTGTCCACCGGCCGCGCCCTCGCCGTCCGTCTCCACCAGGCCCTGTACGCCGCACGCGAGGCCATCGACTACCGGCGGGCCACCGGCGGCATGGACGCCTTCGACGGCGCCGTCGAGGCCGGCGTCAGCCGCGAGCTGACCGAGGCGCTCACCGCCCTCGTCCGGGGCACCGAGGGCGCCCGTGTCGCCGTCGCCTGGGCCCCCGGCGCCGGCGTCCCCGAGGGCTGCGCCGGCTCCGCCGAACCCGTCGAGTTCTCACCCGGCGACCTGCCCGTCCTGCGCGAGGCAGCGGCCCGCTACCTGCACGACGAGCCCTCCGTGCCGGTCAGGATCACCGGCGCCGTCGTCCGCATGCGCCGCTCCGGACCCACCGGCGAGGGGACCGTACGCCTGCGCGTCCTCGCCGGCGCCGAGGTCCCGCACATCCGCGTCACCCTGGACGAGGAGGACTACCGCGTCGCCGGCCATGCCCACCTCGTCGGCCTCCCGGTGCGCGTACAGGGCCGACTGGAGCGCCGGGGCGGCTTCCGCAGGCTCACCGGTGCCTGTGGGGTCGTACCCGTGCGGGTGGACGACGCCGAGCGGGAGCGGCTGATGAAGTCCCTCCAGGAGACCGACAAGGAAGACGCCTACTTCGAGAAGGCCTGCGGGGAGGTGTACGGGGACGGGGACCGAGGGTGACCGTTTCGCGGTCGGTGCCGTCGGGTCGGTACGATCGCCTGTGCGCGCGCTCCTGGTATGGCGCCGCACCCCACCTTCAGTCAGGAGAGACCGGTGTCAGACGTCCGTGTGATCATCCAACGCGATTCCGAGCGGGAAGAACGCGTGGTGACGACGGGCACTACGGCCGCCGACCTCTTCGCGGGCGAGCGCTCGATCATCGCCGCACGCGTGGGCGGCGAGCTGAAGGACCTTGCGTACGAGCTGTCGGACGGTGACGAGGTCGAGGGCGTCGGGATCTCCTCCGAGGACGGCCTGAACATCCTGCGCCACTCCACCGCGCACGTCATGGCGCAGGCCGTGCAGGAGCTGTTCCCCGAGGCCAAGCTGGGCATCGGCCCGCCCGTCAAGGACGGCTTCTACTACGACTTCGACGTCGAGAAGCCGTTCACGCCCGAGGATCTCAAGGCCATCGAGAAGAAGATGCAGGAGATCCAGAAGCGCGGGCAGAGGTTCGCCCGCCGTGTCGTCACCGACGAGGCCGCCCGCGAGGAGCTGGCGGACGAGCCGTACAAGCTGGAGCTGATCGGCCTCAAGGGCGCGGCGTCCAGCGACGACGGCGCGGACGTCGAGGTCGGCGCCGGCGAGCTGACGATCTACGACAACCTGGACGCCAAGACCGGCGAGCTGTGCTGGAAGGACCTCTGCCGCGGTCCCCACCTGCCCTCGACCCGGCTGATCCCGGCGTTCAAGCTGATGCGCAACGCGGCCGCCTACTGGCGCGGCAGCGAGAAGAACCCGATGCTCCAGCGCATCTACGGCACCGCCTGGCCGTCCAAGGACGAGCTGAAGGCCTACCTGGACTTCCTCGCCGAGGCCGAGAAGCGCGACCACCGCAAGCTGGGCAACGAGCTGGACCTGTTCTCCATCCCGGAGCAGATCGGCTCCGGCCTCGCCGTCTTCCACCCCAAGGGCGGCGTCGTCCGCCGCGTGATGGAGGACTACTCGCGGCGCCGCCACGAGGAAGAGGGCTACGAGTTCGTCTACACCCCGCACGCGACGAAGGGGAAGCTCTTCGAGACGTCGGGCCACCTGGACTGGTACGCCGAGGGCATGTACCCGCCCATGCAGCTCGACGAGGGCGTGGACTACTACCTCAAGCCCATGAACTGCCCGATGCACAACCTGATCTTCGACGCGCGCGGCCGCTCCTACCGCGAACTGCCGCTGCGTCTCTTCGAGTTCGGGACCGTGTACCGGTACGAGAAGTCGGGCGTCGTGCACGGGCTGACCCGCGCCCGCGGCTTCACCCAGGACGACGCGCACATCTACTGCACCCGTGAGCAGATGTCCGAGGAACTGGACAAGACGCTCACCTTCGTCCTCGGCCTGCTGCGCGACTACGGCCTGACCGACTTCTACCTGGAGCTGTCCACCAAGGACCCGGAGAAGTTCGTCGGCTCCGACGAGGTCTGGGAGGAGGCGACGGAGACGCTGCGCCAGGTCGCCGAGAAGCAGGGCCTGCCCCTCGTTCCGGACCCGGGCGGCGCCGCCTTCTACGGCCCGAAGATCTCCGTCCAGACCAAGGACGCCATCGGCCGCACCTGGCAGATGTCGACCATCCAGCTGGACTTCAACCTGCCCGAGCGCTTCGACCTGGAGTACACCGGCCCCGACGGCGCCAAGCAGCGCCCGGTCATGATCCACCGCGCGCTGTTCGGCTCCATCGAGCGCTTCTTCGCGGTGCTCCTGGAGCACTACGCGGGCGCCTTCCCGGCGTGGCTGGCCCCCGTCCAGGCGATCGGCATCCCGATCGGCGACGCGCACGTGGAGTACCTGGAGAAGTTCGCGACCGCGGCCAGGAAGCAGGGCCTGCGCGTCGAGGTGGACTCCTCCTCGGACCGCATGCAGAAGAAGATCCGCAACGCCCAGAAGCAGAAGGTGCCCTTCATGGTCATCGCGGGCGACGAGGACATGTCGAACGGCTCGGTGTCCTTCCGTTACCGCGACGGCTCCCAGGAGAACGGCATCCCGTTCGACGAGGCCATCGCGAAGATCGCGAAGGTCGTGGAGGAGCGCACGCAGGTCTGAACCGCCTGAGCACCAGGGGCCCTCGGGATCACCGTCCCGGGGGCCCTTTGCGGTCGCCCTCCCGGGAGAACGTCTGCATCAACCAGGACGAGAACGATCCCGTCACCGCGCCGAGGAGGGCCAGCCCGCAGACCATCATCCCGGTGGCGATGACCCGCCCGAGCGCGGTCACCGGGGTGATGTCGCCGTAGCCGACGGTGCTGAGGGTCGAGGCGGCCCACCACACGGCGTCACCGAACGTCCGCATGGTGGCGCCGGGCGCCCCGCGCTCGCACTGGTAGACCGCGAGTGCGCCGGAGAAGCCGAGCAGCAGGGTCGACAGACTCGCGTAGGACATCACGCGTGCGTGCAGGGAGAGCCGGGGCTCTCCCTGCCGGCGCTGGATGACATCGTAGAGCGGGACGATCCGCAGCGGGCGCAGCAGCGGCAGGACGACCACGACGGTGTGCAGGAAGTGCGAGGCGGCGAAGCGCAGGAAGCGCTGGCCGCCGAGCCGCCACCGCACCGCGTAGTCCGCGGCGAACACCACCCAGAGGGTGAGCATCGCGAAAGCGCAGAGGTCCCGCCAGCCGGACGGCAGGCCGACCGCCAGTACCCGGGTGGCATAGGCGGCCGTGAACACCAGCGACGCCATGAAGAGCGGGATCTCGGTGCGCTGCTCCCAGCGGGCCACGCGGCTGTCGTCGTCCACCGGCCAAGCTTGGCCGGAGACCGCCTCCCGGCCGCCCCGGCGACACGCCGGGAACGGGCGAAGCCATATGCTGCCTAGCATGACGAGTGAGCCGGAACAGCAGATCGGAGTGGGGACGCAGGACGCGTTCCAGCGCCTGTGGACGCCCCACCGGATGGCCTACATCCAGGGCGAGAACAAGCCGACCGGTCCGGGGGCCGACGACGGCTGCCCCTTCTGCTCGATCCCGGCCAAGTCCGACGAGGACGGGCTGATCGTGCGTCGCGGCGAGCAGGTGTACGCCGTCCTCAACCTCTACCCGTACAACGGCGGCCACCTGATGACCGTGCCCTACCGGCACGTGGCCGACTACACCGACCTGACCGGGCCGGAGACCGCCGAACTGGCCGAACTGACCAAGCAGGCGATGACGGCCCTGCGCAACGCCTCCGGCGCGCACGGCTTCAACATCGGCATGAACCAGGGCACAGTGGCGGGCGCCGGTATCGCCGCCCACCTGCACCAGCACATCGTCCCGCGCTGGGGCGGCGACACGAACTTCATGCCGGTGGTCGGCCACACCAAGGTGCTGCCGCAGCTGCTGGCGGACACGCGGAAGATGCTGGCGGAGGCGTGGCCGGCGTAGGCCCGGGGTGCCCTCTGCCGAGGGCACCGCTCACGCGTCGTACAGGTCGGCCTTCCTCGGCGTCGGGTCCTGGACGTTGCCGCTGAGGAACGCCGAGCGGGCACCGAACTTCTCCGTGTCCACGCCGTTCTCCTCCAGTACCTTGATCGCCGCCGAGTGCACCACCCGCAGCACCGGCGTGGCCGCGCGCAGCGCGTCGTCGGCCATGAAGCGGTGCCGCCACGGCTGGTCGGCCCAGGCATGCCGCAGACCGAACGGCTCGGGCAGGCCGAGCGAGCCGCCCAGCCACTTGAGCAGCGGCGGGTACCAGGTCAGCGGGGCGCGCGCGGCGAGCCGTACCACCTCGTCGGTGCCGACCAGCGGCAGCTTGATCGTGCGGTTCTCCCACGGCTTGAAGGACTTGGCGACCTCCCTGGTCGGCGCCTCCGGCTTCGTGGTGAACAGCGGGTTCACCGGCCCCAGCGCATGCCCGGTGACCTCGATGCGCAGCGTCTCGTGCAGCACGGTCACCGTGATCAGCATGGTGATGACCAGCTGGCCGTCCCACAGCGTCCACTGCACGCCCAGGTAGTGCCGGTCGCCGCTGCCGAACTGCTGCTTGTTGCAAATGTCCTGTATGGCGTGCGGCTTGACCTGGAAGGCCTCCACGTCGGTGCCCTCGGGCCGGGACACCGCCGTGGCCTTCTCGCCGATCGGCGTGACGATCCAGTGCCGTATCGACGGCTTCGGGAAGCCGCCGGTGTTCAGCGGGCCGCGCTCCAGCAGGGTCAGCTGATCGTGGATCGCCCGGATGACGTCCCAGCTGCGGAAGGGGTGGATCTCCCGGGTGGCGTCGGCGGGCACCAGGTCCTCGGCGAGCTGCCAGGCGCCCCAGCGGGTGCCCATGCCGAGTATGCCCTTGGGGCCGGCGTAGAAGACCGCGTTGGACTGCTGCTCGGCGCTCAGCCGGGCCAGTGACTGGCGCAGCTCCTCGGCAGCGGTCTGGCCGGGGCCGCGCGGCACCGCCTCCGGGACCTTCGCGCCGACACTGGTGCCCGAGAGCAGGCCGTCCCAGCGGGCCCGCAGATCCTTCGCGGTGCTCTCGCAGATCTGCTTGGCCCAGAACCAGCCCAGCACGGGCAGGACGACGGCCGCGCGGGCATACCACGCCCAGAATCCGCCGAACGGCATCTTGACCAGGAACAGCGCGGCGAGCACGCCGACGCCGACCAGCAGGGCGGTGGCCAGCGGCCCGGCGCGCTTGTCATCGCGCCTGGCGACGAACATGCGCAGCTGGAAGACGAGCAGCCAGCCGATCAGCCCGGGCAGGAAGAGCAGACCGCACAGGACCGTGGCGGCCGTCAGCCGGTTGTCGCGCTCACGGCGGATGTTGTTGGCCGCCAGGCAGTGCTCCACGACGAACTGGGGCTCGGAGCCGAAGGACTGGATGAGCGGCGCCCGGCCGGGCGCGAGCATCCGGTCGACCACGGCCCGCGAGAACGCCTCACCCAGATTGGGCCGGAACAGCTTGATCCTGCCGGGCTTGACGGCCGACTGGTGCCACTCGTTGTCGGCCTTCTTGATCTCCTCGAGCGGGCTGTCCCGGTACGCCGCGGAGGCCAGCGCGGAGGTCGCCGCCTGACTCTCGTCGCCCGAGACGGGCACCTGGGGCCCGTCCCACTCCGTTCCAAACGACATTCCCGCCCCCATCGCCGCCGGCGTCGCTCCTGCGGCCTTCCCGACTTCCCCGCCCCGCACACCTGTTGGACCGGCCGTCGTGCCGAAACCCGACCGCTGCCGGACGGCTGCGGCACCACGTGATCAGGTGATCAGCGTATCCGCCGCCACCGACAACCCGCGGGCGGACGGCCAAAGCCGCCCGCCCGCGGGCGGGACCCGGCACCGCGGAACTACCCGCCGTCCCCGGCCTGTTCCCGGATCCGCTCGGCGATCTGCGGCGGCATCGGCTCGTGCCGGGCGTAGGCCCGGTCGAAACGGGCCGTGCCGTGCGACAGCGAGCGCAGGTCGACGGCGTACCGGCCGATCTCGAACTCGGGCACCTCCGCACGGATCAACGTCCGCCCGGAGCCCACCTGTTCGGTGCCGAGCAGCCGGCCGCGCCGGCTCGACAGGTCGCTCATCACGGCGCCCACGTACTCGTCGCCCACCAGCACGGTCACCTCGGCCACCGGCTCCAGCAGATGGATCTTCGCCTCCGAGGCGGCCTCGCGCAGCGCCAGGGCGCCCGCGGTCTGGAAAGCGGCATCGGAGGAGTCCACCGAGTGCGCCTTGCCGTCCACCAGCGTGACCCGGACGTCGATGAGCGGATACCCGGCGGCGACGCCCTTGGCGGCCTGCGCCCGTACGCCCTTCTCGACGGACGGGATGAACTGCCGGGGCACCGCGCCGCCGACCACCTTGTCCACGAACTCGATGCCCGAGCCGCCCGGCAGCGGCTCCACCTCGATCTCGCAGATCGCGTACTGCCCGTGCCCGCCGGACTGCTTCACATGCCGGCCACGCCCGGCGGCCTTGTTCGCGAACGTCTCCCGGAGGGAGACCCGGTGCGGGACGACGTCGACCTGGACGCCGTAGCGATGGCGCAGCCGTTCCAGGGCGACGTCCGCGTGGGCCTCCCCCAGGCACCACAGGACCACCTGATGGGTGTCCTGGTTCTGCTCCAGGCGCATCGTGGGGTCCTCGGCGACCAGGCGGCTCAGCCCCTGTGAGAGCTTGTCCTCGTCGGCCTTGCTGTGCGCCTGGATGGCGAGCGGCAGCAGCGGATCGGGCATCTGCCAGGGCTCCATCAGCAGCGGGTCGTCCTTCGCGGAGAGCGTGTCGCCGGTCTCGGCGCGGCCCAGCTTGGCCACGCACGCCAGGTCACCCGCGACGGCGTGCGTCACCGGCCGCTGCTGCCTGCCGAAGGGCATGGACAGCGCGCCGATCTTCTCGTCGACGTCGTGTTCCTCGTGCCCGCGGTCGGCCAGGCCGTGCCCGGAGACGTGCACCGTCCGGTCGGGGCGCAGGGTGCCGGAGAAGACCCGGACGAGGGAGATGCGGCCCACATAGGGGTCGGAGGAGGTCTTGACGACCTCGGCGACCAGGGGGCCGTCCGTGTCGCACGGCTTCAGCTCGCGCGTCCTGCCGTCGATGGTGGTGACCTTCGGCAGGGGATGCTCGAACGGGGTCGGGAACCCGCCGGTGATCAGCTCCAGCAGCTCGACCGTGCCGAGGCCCTGCCTGGCACCCTCGGCGGCGGGCGCGGCGGCCAGGACGGGGAAGAAGCTGCCGCGGGCGACGGCCCGCTCCAGGTCCTCGACCAGCGTCTTCATGTCGACCTGCTCGCCGCCCAGATAGCGGTCCATGAGGGTCTCGTCCTCGCTCTCGGCGATGATCCCCTCGATGAGCCGGCTGCGGGCCTCCTCGATGTCCGGCAGCTGGTCCTCGCCGGGCTCGGACTCCTTGCGTTCGCCGGTCGAGTAGTCGAACAGTTTCTGCGACAGCAGCCCGGTCAGCCCGGTCACGGGCGCGTGCCCGTCCGGGCCCTCGGGGCCGCGCAGCGGCAGGTACAGGGGGAGGACGGCGTCCGGGTCGTCGCCGCCGAAGGCCTCGGCGCAGATCCGGGTCATCTCCTCGAAGTCCGCGCGCGCGGCCTCCAGGTGGGTGATCACGATCGCCCGGGGCATGCCCACGGCCGCGCACTCCTCCCACACCATCCGCGTCGAGCCGTCGACCCCGTCCGAGGCCGAGACGACGAAGAGGGCCGCGTCCGCGGCGCGCAGACCGGCCCTGAGTTCCCCGACGAAGTCCGCGTACCCGGGGGTGTCGAGGAGGTTGACCTTGATGCCGTCCCATTCGACCGGCACCAGCGAGAGCTGTACCGACCGTTGCTGCCGGTGCTCGATGTCGTCGTAGTCCGAGACGGTGCCGCCGTCCTCGACGCGGCCCGCCCGGTTCACCGCCCCCGCGGTCAGCGCGAGGGCCTCCACCAGAGTCGTCTTGCCCGATCCGCTGTGGCCGACCAGCACCACGTTCCGTACGGACGCGGGATGGTCGGCCGCCAGAGCCCTGCCGGCGGCTCCGGGGTGTGTCTGTGCCTTGTCGCCCATGATTCTGCCTCCCGTGCACGGTGAGGTCACTGTGGGCGCGGACACGCGGGACCCGCGTGCACTGTGGCGGCTCCGGCGACGCCCGCGGTTATTCGAGCTTTCCACTCCCGCCATGCCGCGTCCATACGAAGGACCGCGAAGGGTGCGCGGAGGGACCCATCGCGCCCCGTGGGCCCCGCTCTCGCGCCGCGCACGCCGGTTGGCGGCGTGAGTGCGGGTGCCCGCCCGCCGCGCACGCACGCGCGTGGCTACGATGGGCCAGCCGGCAGCCACCAGGGCCGCGGCGACACCGACCGTCGGGAAGGCCATGCTGAACAAGTACGCGCGTGCATTCTTCACGCGTGTCCTCACACCGTTCGCCGCGTTTCTCATCCGCCGGGGCGTGAGCCCCGACGCGGTCACGCTCATCGGCACGGCCGGTGTGGTCGCCGGCGCGCTGGTCTTCTACCCCAGGGGCGAGTTCTTCTGGGGCACCGTCGTGATCACCCTGTTCGTCTTCTCCGACCTGGTCGACGGCAACATGGCCCGCCAGCTGGGCCGCTCCAGCCGCTGGGGTGCCTTCCTGGACTCCACGCTCGACCGGGTCGCCGACGGCGCGATCTTCGGCGGCTTCGCGCTCTGGTACGCGGGCAACGGGAACAACGATGTCCTGTGCGCCGTCTCGATCTTCTGTCTGGCCAGCGGCCAGGTGGTCTCGTACACCAAGGCACGCGGCGAGTCGATCGGGCTGCCGGTGGCCGTCAACGGGCTCGTCGAGCGCGCCGAGCGGCTGGTGATCTCGCTGGTCGCGGCCGGTTTCGCGGGCCTGCACAAGTTCGGCGTACCGGGCATACAGTGGCTGCTGCCGATCGCCCTGTGGATCGTCGCCGTGGGCAGCCTCGTCACGCTGATCCAGCGGGTCGTCACCGTCCGCCGCGAGTCCGCCGAGGCGGAAGCCGCAGCCGCCCAGCAGAACACGGCCCAGGGGAGTGAAGCGGCGAAGTGAGCACCGCCGACCGGCTCACCGACGCGCTGTACGGCCTCGGCTGGAGCACCGTCAAGAAGCTTCCCGAGCCCGTCGCGGCCCGCCTCGGCCGCACCATCGCCGACCTCGCGTGGAAGCGGCGCGGCAAGGGCGTGCAGCGGCTGGAGTCGAACTACGCGCGCGTGGTCCCCGACGCCGGCCCCGAGCGCCTCGCCGAGCTCTCGCGCGCGGGCATGCGCTCGTACCTGCGCTACTGGATGGAGTCCTTCCGTCTCCCGGCCTGGAGCCCCGAGCGCGTGAGGGCCGGCTTCGTCCCCACGGACCTGCACCACCTGACCGATGGGCTCGCCTCCGGCCGGGGTGTGATCCTCGCCCTGCCGCACCTGGCCAACTGGGACCTGGCAGGCGCCTGGGTCACCACGGCGCTGGAAACGCCGTTCACCACGGTCGCCGAGCGCCTGAAGCCCGAGACGCTGTACGACCGCTTCGTCGCCTACCGTGAGGGCCTCGGCATGGAGGTGCTCCCGCACAGCGGCGGCTCCGCCTTCGGCACCCTGGCCCGGCGGCTGCGTGACGGCGGCCTGGTCTGCCTGGTCGCCGACCGCGACCTGTCCGCCTCCGGTGTCGAGGTGGACTTCTTCGGCGACCGCGCCCGGATGCCCGCGGGCCCGGCCCTGCTCGCCCAGCAGACCGGCGCCCTGCTCCTGCCCGTCACCCTCTGGTACGACGACTCGCCCGTCATGCGGGGCCGGCTGCATCCCCCGATCGAGGTACCGCAGTCGGGCACCCGGGCCGAGAAGACATCCGTCATGACACAGGCGCTGGCCGACGCCTTCGCCACCGGGATCGCCGACCACCCGGAGGACTGGCACATGCTCCAGCGCCTGTGGCTCGCCGACCTCGACCCCGCGAAGGGACCCTCGTGAGAATCGGGATCGTCTGCCCGTACTCCTGGGACGTGCCCGGTGGCGTCCAGTTCCACATCCGGGATCTCGCCGAGTACTTCATCCGGCTCGGCCACGAGGTGTCCGTCCTCGCCCCGGCCGACGACGACACGCCCCTGCCGCCGTATGTCGTCTCGGCCGGCCGCGCGGTCCCGGTGCCGTACAACGGCTCGGTGGCCCGCCTGAACTTCGGCTTCCTGTCGGCCGCACGGGTACGGCGCTGGCTGCACGACGGGGCCTTCGACGTGGTCCACATCCACGAGCCGACTTCGCCCTCGCTGGGCCTGCTCACCTGCTGGGCCGCCCAGGGCCCCATCGTCGCCACCTTCCACACCTCCAACCCGCGCTCGCGCGCGATGATCGCCGCGTACGCGATCCTGCAGGCCGCCCTGGAGAAGATCAGCGCGCGGATCGCGGTCAGCGAGTACGCCCGCCGCACCCTGGTGGAGCACCTGGGCGGGGACGCGGTGGTGATCCCCAACGGCGTCGACGTGGACTTCTTCGCCGAGGCGGACCCCAAGCCGGAGTGGCAGGGCGACACGATCGGTTTCATCGGCCGCATCGACGAGCCCCGCAAGGGCCTGCCGGTTCTGATGAACGCCCTGCCGAAGATCCTGGCCGCCCGCCCGCAGACGCGGCTGCTGGTCGTGGGGCGGGGTGACGAGGAGGCGGCCGTCGGGGAGCTGCCGAAGGAGCTGCGCTCGCGCGTCGAGTTCCTCGGCATGGTCAGCGACAAGGACAAGGCGCGTCTGCTGCGCAGCGTCGACCTGTACGTCGCACCCAACACCGGCGGTGAGAGCTTCGGCATCATCCTGGTCGAGGCGATGTCCGCGGGCGCCCCCGTCCTCGCCTCCGACCTGGACGCCTTCGTGCAGGTCCTCGACCAGGGCGAGGCGGGGGAGGTCTTCCCCAACGAGGACTCGGACGCGCTGGCCGAGGCGGCTGTACGACTGCTGGCGGACCCGGCCCGGCGGGCCGAGCTGTGCGAGCGCGGCAGCGCCCATGTGCGGCGCTTCGACTGGTCGACGGTGGGCGCGGACATCCTGTCGGTCTACGAGACGGTGACGGCCGGCGCGGCGGCGGTCGCGGCGGACGAACGGACGACGGGGCTGCGGGCCCGGTTCGGGCTGGCGCGGGACTGACCGGCGGGGCGCCGGGCGCCGGGCCGCCCACGGGCGCGGTCGGGCCGGCGTGGGGGCGTGAGCACGCCGGGCCGGCCCGGCGAGCGGGGCGGAGCAGGCTGCGTGGGGCCGGCCCGGCGCGGGCCCGCGCACGCTGTGGGGCCGACCCGGTGCGGCTGGACGAGTGGACCGTCCCGATAGCCTTCGGCCGTGACCGCAACCCTCATCTGGATCCTTGTCGCACTCGTGGCGATCGGCCTGTACCTGAGCTGGACGGCCGGGCGGCTGGACCGGCTGCACGTACGAATGGACGCCACCCGGGCCGCGCTCGACGCCCAGCTGCTGCGGCGGGCCTCCGTGGCGCAGGAACTGGCGACCTCGGGCGTGCTGGACCCGGCCGCCTCGATCGTGCTGTACGAGGCCGCGCACGCGGCCCGGCAGGCCGAGGAGGAACAGCGGGAGGTCGCCGAGAGCGAGCTGAGCCAGGCATTGCGCGCGGTCTTCGCGGATCCCGCGCAGGTGGAGGCAGTGCGGGAGGCCCCGGGCGGTGAGGAGGCGGCCCATGAGCTGGCGGAGGCCGTCCGCCGGGTCCCGATGGCCCGCCGCTTCCACAACGACGCCGTAGGGGCCGCCCGCAGGCTCCGCGAGCACCGCAAGGTCCGCTGGTTCCGGCTGGCCGGCCACGCCCCGTTCCCCCTGGCCGTCGAGATGGACGACGAGCCGCCGACGGCCCTGGTGGAGCGCGTCTCCTGACCGGCTTCCCGGCGGACTCGGAGCCAAAAGGATCCACCGGCTTCCCATTGGCCCTTGCTGTGGCCTGGTCCACTCGCGTTTCCTCGGTGAAGCAGAAACCCTCTTTCACATCAGTGAGGTCACCCGTGTCCACCATCGAGAACCAGGCTCCCGAGACCGGCACCGCCCGCGTGAAGCGCGGTATGGCCGAGCAGCTCAAGGGCGGCGTGATCATGGACGTCGTCACGCCGGAGCAGGCGAAGATCGCCGAGGACGCGGGCGCCGTCGCCGTCATGGCCCTGGAGCGGGTCCCGGCCGACATCCGCAAGGACGGCGGCGTGGCCCGTATGTCCGACCCGGACATGATCGAGGGCATCATCGACGCCGTCTCGATCCCCGTCATGGCCAAGTCCCGCATCGGCCACTTCGTCGAGGCCCAGGTCCTGCAGTCCCTGGGCGTGGACTACATCGACGAGTCCGAGGTCCTCACCCCGGCCGACGAGGTCAACCACTCCGACAAGTGGTCCTTCACCACTCCCTTCGTCTGTGGTGCCACCAACCTGGGCGAGGCCCTGCGCCGCATCGCCGAGGGGGCCGCCATGATCCGCTCCAAGGGCGAGGCCGGCACCGGCAACGTCGTGGAGGCCGTCCGCCACCTGCGCCAGATCAAGAACGAGATCGCCAAGCTGCGCGGCTTCGACAACCACGAGCTGTACGCCGCCGCCAAGGAGCTGCGCGCCCCGTACGAGCTGGTCAAGGAGGTCGCCGAGCTGGGCAAGCTCCCGGTGGTCCTCTTCTCCGCCGGCGGCGTGGCCACCCCGGCCGACGCGGCCCTGATGCGCCAGCTCGGCGCCGAGGGCGTGTTCGTCGGCTCCGGCATCTTCAAGTCCGGTGACCCGGCCAAGCGCGCCGCCGCCATCGTCAAGGCGACCACCTTCTACGACGACCCGAAGATCATCGCGGACGCGTCCCGCAACCTCGGCGAGGCCATGGTCGGCATCAACTGCGACACCCTCCCCGAGACCGAGCGGTACGCCAACCGCGGCTGGTAAGCGACCTCCTAGGACTGCACCCACATGACTGACGCACCCGTCATAGGCGTCCTGGCCCTCCAGGGCGACGTACGGGAGCACCTCATCGCCCTGGCCGCGGCCGACGCCGTGGCCAGGGCGGTGCGGCGCCCCGAGGAACTCGCCGAGGTCGACGGTCTCGTCATACCCGGCGGCGAGTCCACCACCATCTCCAAGCTGGCCGTGCTCTTCGGAGTGATGGAGCCCCTCCGCGCGCGCGTGCGCGAGGGCATGCCCGTCTACGGCACCTGCGCCGGCATGATCATGCTCGCCGACAAGATCCTCGACCCGCGCTCGGGTCAGGAGACCATCGGCGGCATCGACATGATCGTGCGCCGCAACGCCTTCGGACGGCAGAACGAGTCGTTCGAGGCCGCGCTCGACGTGAAGGGTGTCCCGGGGGATCCGGTGGAAGGCGTCTTCATCCGCGCCCCCTGGGTCGAGTCCGTGGGCGCCGGGACCGAGGTGCTCGCCGAGCACGACGGCCACATCGTCGCCGTCCGTCAGGGCAACGCGCTCGCCACGTCGTTCCACCCGGAACTGACCGGCGACCACCGCGTCCACTCCCTGTTCGTCGACATGGTTCGCGCGAACCGGACACCCGAGTCCTTGTAGGATCTCTGGCGTTCGTACAGAGCTGGGTTACGCGAAGGAGACAGGCAGATGTCCGGCCACTCTAAATGGGCCACGACGAAGCACAAGAAGGCCGTGATCGACGCCAAGCGCGGCAAGCTCTTCGCGAAGCTGATCAAGAACATCGAGGTCGCGGCGCGGATGGGCGGCGCGGACCCCGAGGGCAACCCGACGCTGTACGACGCCATCCAGAAGGCGAAGAAGTCGTCGGTCCCGAACAAGAACATCGACTCGGCGGTCAAGCGCGGCGCGGGCCTGGAGGCCGGCGGCGCCGACTACGAGACGATCATGTACGAGGGTTACGGCCCCAACGGTGTCGCGGTGCTCATCGAGTGCCTCACCGACAACCGCAACCGCGCCGCCTCCGAGGTCCGCGTCGCCATGACCCGCAACGGCGGCTCCATGGCCGACCCCGGCTCGGTGTCCTACCTGTTCAACCGCAAGGGCGTCATCATCGTCCCCAAGGGCGAGCTGACCGAGGACGACGTGCTCGGTGCCGTCCTCGACGCCGGTGCCGAGGAGGTCAACGACCTCGGCGAGACCTTCGAGGTCATCAGCGAGGCCACCGACCTGGTCGTGGTCCGCACCGCCCTCCAGGAGGCCGGCATCGACTACGACTCCGCCGAGGCCAACTTCGTCCCGACCATGCAGGTCGAGCTGGACGAGGAGGGCGCCAAGAAGATCTTCAAGCTCATCGACGCGCTCGAGGACAGCGACGACGTGCAGAACGTCTTCGCCAACTTCGACGTGAGCGACGAGATCATGGAGAAGGTCGACGCGTAACGCACGCAGCTGGCGACGGGCCGACGGGACACGCCCCGTCGGCCCGTCGCGTTGTCGGGCGCTGGTGCGAGGCGTTGTCGGTGGCACCCTATAGCGTGCACGAACTGGGGGTACCGCCCAGCGGTGGCTGAGGGATCGAAGGGAGGGGCGCGTGCGGGTACTGGGGGTGGATCCCGGGCTGACGCGGTGTGGTGTCGGCGTCGTCGAGGGGGTCGCGGGCCGGCCGCTCACCCTGCTCGGTGTGGGTGTCGTACGCACGCCCGCGGACGCCGACCTCAGTCACCGCCTGCTCGCCGTCGAACAGGGCATCGAGGAATGGCTGGACGAGCACCGGCCGGAGCTCGTCGCCGTCGAGCGCGTCTTCAGCCAGCACAACGTCCGTACCGTCATGGGCACCGCTCAGGCCAGCGCCGTCGCCATGCTGTGTGCCGCCCGGCGTGGCATCCCCGTGGCCCTGCACACCCCCAGCGAGGTGAAGGCCGCCGTCACCGGCAGCGGCCGCGCCGACAAGGCGCAGGTCGGGGCCATGGTCACCCGGCTCCTCCGGCTCGCCGCGCCGCCCAAGCCGGCCGACGCCGCCGACGCCCTCGCGCTCGCCATCTGCCACATCTGGCGCGCCCCCGCCCAGAACCGGCTCCAGCAGGCCGTCGCCCTGCACACCGCCAACGCAACGAAAGGCCGTACGGCATGATCGCCTTCGTCAGCGGCACGGTCGCCGCACTCGCCCCCGACGCCGCGGTCGTCGAGGTCGGCGGCGTCGGCATGGCCGTCCAGTGCGCGCCGAACACCCTGTCGACGCTCCGCATGGGCCAGCCCGCCAAGCTGCACACCTCCCTCGTCGTCCGTGAGGACTCGCTCACGCTGTACGGCTTCGCCGACGACGACGAACGCCAGGTCTTCGAGCTGCTGCAGACGGCGAGCGGCGTCGGCCCGCGCCTGGCCCAGGCCATGCTGGCCGTGCACACCCCGGACGCACTGCGGCGCGCCGTCGCCACCGGTGACGAGAAGGCCCTCACCGCCGTACCCGGCATCGGCAAGAAGGGCGCCCAGAAGCTCCTGCTGGAGCTGAAGGACCGCCTCGGCGAGCCCGTCGGCGCCCCCGCGATCGGCGCCCCGGTCAGCCAGGGCTGGCGCGACCAGCTGCACGCGGCCCTGATCGGCCTCGGCTACGCCACCCGCGAGGCCGACGAGGCGGTGACCGCCGTAGCCCCGCAGGCCGAGGCGGCCGGGGGCACACCGCAGGTGGGCCAGTTGCTCAAGGCCGCCCTGCAGACCCTGAACCGCGCCCGCTGACCTGCGCCACCCAGCTAGGAGAACTTCGTGAACTGGGACGACACGACCGACACCTCCGCCGAGGAGCGGCTCGTCGGAGCGTCCGCCGACCGGGAGGACCAGGCCGTCGAGGCCGCCCTGCGCCCCAAGGACCTCGGCGAGTTCATCGGCCAGGAGAAGGTCCGCGAACAACTCGACCTCGTCCTGCGCGCCGCACGCGCACGGGGTGCCACCGCCGACCACGTGCTGCTGTCCGGCGCCCCCGGCCTCGGCAAGACGACCCTGTCGATGATCATCGCGGCCGAGATGGGTGCCCCCATCCGCATCACCTCCGGCCCCGCCATCCAGCACGCCGGCGACCTCGCCGCGATCCTCTCCTCCCTCCAGGAGGGGGAGGTCCTCTTCCTCGACGAGATCCACCGCATGTCCCGGCCCGCCGAGGAGATGCTGTACATGGCGATGGAGGACTTCCGGGTCGACGTCATCGTGGGCAAGGGCCCCGGTGCCACCGCCATCCCGCTGGAACTGCCCCCGTTCACCCTGGTCGGCGCCACCACCCGCGCGGGTCTGCTGCCGCCCCCGCTGCGCGACCGTTTCGGCTTCACCGCGCACATGGAGTTCTACGAGCCGCACGAGCTGGAGCGCGTCGTGCACCGCTCGGCGAACCTGCTGGACGTCGAGATCGAGCCGGACGGCGCCGCCGAGATCGCGGGCCGCTCCCGCGGTACGCCCCGCATCGCCAACCGCCTGCTGCGCCGCGTCCGCGACTACGCGCAGGTGAAGGCGGACGGCCTGATCACCCGGGACATCGCCGCCGCCGCCCTCGCCGTGTACGAGGTCGACGCACGCGGCCTGGACCGGCTCGACCGGGCCGTGCTGGAGGCCCTGCTGAAGCTGTTCGGCGGCGGTCCGGTCGGCCTCTCCACGCTCGCCGTCGCGGTGGGGGAGGAGCGGGAGACCGTCGAGGAAGTCGCCGAACCGTTCCTGGTCAGGGAAGGACTGCTGGCCCGCACCCCGCGCGGCCGTGTCGCCACGCCCGCCGCGTGGGCACACCTCGGCCTGACCCCGCCCCGCCCGCCGGCGGGAAGCGGGCAACAGGATCTCTTCGGTACCTGACGGCGACGTGATCGTTTCGTGACGGCGAGGCCATTGGCCGGGGCAGGAACCAAGGTGCCATGCTGGGCGTTGTTCCATGCGCGCGGACTCGCTTAGACTCCGCCGATGCCGCCCTTGCGGGCGGCGCCGACCACCCCCATCCAAAAGGCCGCTCTCCGTCGCGGTCGCGCGAAGGAAACCCCGTCCCGTGAATGCCTTTACCCTTCTCCCCTTCATCGTGCTCATCGCGGCCATGTTCCTGATGACGCGATCGGCCAAGAAGAAGCAGCAGCAGGCTGCCCAGATGCGGAACGAGATGCAGCCCGGCTCCGGTGTCCGCACGATCGGGGGGATGTACGCGACGGTCAAGGAGGTCAATGAGGACACGGTCCTCCTCGACGCCGGGCCCGGCGTCGAGCTCCTCTTCGCCAAGAACGCCATCGGCGCCGTGCTCAGCGACGACGAGTACAACCGCATCGTGCACGGCATCGAGCACGACCTGAAGTCCGACGCCGCCGTCGTCCCGGACGACGCCTCCTCCCTCACCGAGACCGACGAGACCGACGGGCCCGCCGCCGCTGCCGCCGCCTCCGACGACAAGATCGACCTCGGTAAGCAGGACGCCGCCGAGCGCGGGACCGACGCGATCCAGGCCGCCGAGGACAAGGCCGAAGCGGCCCAGGCCGCCGAGGCCGCGGCGAAGGACGAGCCGAAGAAGACCGACGGCGACTCCGACGCGAAGTAGTCGCGCCCCGGGGTGCGCGGCGGCGGCATGATGACGCCCTGCGCACCCCGGGCGCGTCTGTATCCCGCAGGGGAGCCCGACACCATGTCATGGCCGACCGCGCCGACCGGGCGCGGGGCGGCCCGAGAGGGAGTACGAGAAGGTGGCAGCACCTAAGAGGGGCCGAAGTGCGAGCGCCCAGAGCAAGCCGGGGCGCTCGCTGGCCCTCATCCTGATCGCCATCGTGGCGATGACCGGAGGGATGTTCGCCTCCGGGCACACCACTCCGCGTCTCGGCATCGACCTCGCCGGTGGTACGAGCATCACGCTCAAGGCGAAGGCCGACCAGGGGGCCGCGATCAACAAGGCCAACATGGACACCGCGGTCGACATCATGAACCGCCGCGTCAACGGCCTGGGCGTCTCCGAGGCGGAGGTGCAGACCCAGGGGACCGACAACATCATCGTCAACATCCCC
Source organism: Streptomyces sp. NPDC006314 (assembly GCF_040613075.1). Taxonomy (NCBI): domain Bacteria; kingdom Bacillati; phylum Actinomycetota; class Actinomycetes; order Kitasatosporales; family Streptomycetaceae; genus Streptomyces; species Streptomyces sp. NPDC006314. The sequence continues at coordinate 335,362 of NZ_JBEXRL010000005.1, forward strand.
AAGGGCACCAACTCCAAGGAGGCCCAGCAGCAGGTAGGCACCACCGCCAAGCTGTACTTCCGCCCGGTCCTGGCCAGCGAGCCCACCGGCTCCGCGGCGCCGAGCCCCTCGCCGAGCGCGTCCTCCAGCGGCAGCTCCTCGCCGAACCCGAGCGCGAGCCCGTCGGTGAGCGCCTCCTCCTCGCAGAAGGCGTCCTCCTCCGGGTCCGCGTCCCCCACGGCCACGGCGACCTCCCAGGGCCGTGCCGTCACCGACGCGCTGAAGGCCGACTCGACCCCGTCGCCGAGCGGGTCCGCGTCCGGCGGCTCCAAGCCGTCGGCCACGCCCTCGGCCTCCGCCACCGGTGGTACGGACACCTCCCAGCTCCAGGCCCGCTACGCGGCCCTGAACTGCGCCAAGCCCGCGGACCGCGCCAACGCCGGCAAGAAGGCCAAGCCCGGCGAGCCCACCGTGGCCTGCGGAGAGATCGACAAGGTCTGGTACAAGTACCTGCTCGGCCCGGCCGCCGTCGACGGCACCGAGGTGAAGAAGGCGCAGGCCGTCTTCGACACCCAGGGCGCCTCCGGCTGGCAGGTCCAGATGACCTTCACCTCCAAGGGCGCGAAGAAGTTCGCGGACATCACCGGTGAGCTGGCCCAGAAGCAGCGGCCGCAGAACGAGTTCGGCATCGTGCTCGACGGCGAGGTCGTCTCCAGCCCGTTCGTGCAGCGGCCCATCACCGGCGGCCAGGCGGAGATCTCCGGCAGCTTCCAGCAGGAGGAGGCCCAGAACCTCGCCAACATGCTGTCGTACGGTGCGCTGCCGCTGTCCTTCAAGGAGGACACCGTCACCACGGTGACCGCCGCGCTCGGCGGTGAGCAGTTGCGCGCCGGTCTGCTCGCGGGCGCGATCGGCCTCGCGCTGGTCGTGATCTATCTGGTGGTGTACTACCGCGGCCTGTCGATCGTGGCCATGGCGTCCCTGATGGTCTCCGCGATGCTCACCTACGTGATCATGTCGCTGCTGGGCCCGGCCATCGGCTTCGCGCTGAACCTGCCGGCCGTCTGCGGTGCCATCGTCGCGATCGGTATCACCGCGGACTCGTTCATCGTGTACTTCGAACGCATACGGGACGAGATCCGCGAGGGCCGCTCGCTGCGCCCCGCCGTGGAGCGGGCCTGGCCGCGTGCGCGCCGCACGATCCTGGTCTCCGACTTCGTGTCGTTCCTCGCCGCCGCCGTGCTGTTCATCGTCACCGTCGGCAAGGTGCAGGGCTTCGCCTTCACGCTGGGCCTCACCACCCTGCTCGACGTGGTCGTCGTCTTCCTCTTCACCAAGCCGCTGATGACGCTCCTCGCGCGCCGCAAGTTCTTCGCGGACGGCCACAAGTGGTCCGGACTCGACCCGAAGAGCCTGGGCGCCAAGCCTCCGCTGCGCCGCACCCGCCGTCCCGCCGGTCCCGCCGCCGGCCCCGTCGACCCGAAGGAGGCGTGAGCGATGTCGAAACTCGGCAACCTCGGCGCTCGACTGCACCGCGGCGAGATCTCCTACGACTTCGTCGGCAAGCGCAAGATCTGGTACGGCATCTCGATCCTGATCACCATCACGGCCATCGTGGGCCTGGCGGTGCGCGGCCTGAACATGGGCATCGAGTTCCGGGGCGGCGCGGTCTTCACGACGCCCACCAAGATGAGCACGTCGGTGGCGCAGGCGGAGCGGTACGCCACCGACGCCTCCGGCCATGAGGCGATCGTGCAGAAGCTGGGCAACGGCAGCCTGCGCATCCAGATCGCCGGCATCGACACCGACCAGTCCGACAAGATCAAGCAGGAGCTGGCCGAGGACCTGAAGCTCGACCCCGAGAAGCTCGCCGCCGACCTGGTCGGCCCGAGCTGGGGCGAGCAGGTCGCCAAGAAGGCATGGGAGGGCCTGGCGATCTTCATGGTCCTCGTGGTGATCTACCTGGCGATCGCCTTCGAGTGGCGCATGGCCGTCGCGGCGCTGGTCGCGCTGATCCACGACATCACCATTACGACCGGTATCTACGCCCTGGTCGGCTTCGAGGTCACGCCCGGAACGGTCATCGGCCTGCTGACCATCCTCGGTTACTCGCTCTACGACACGGTCGTCGTCTTCGACAGTCTCAAGGAGCAGACGAGGGACATCACCAAGCAGACCCGGTTCACCTACGGCGAGATCGCCAACCGGTCGATCAACGGCACGCTGGTCCGCTCCATCAACACCACGGTGGTCGCACTGCTGCCGGTGGCGGGCCTGCTGTTCATCGGCGGCGGCTTCCTCGGCGCCGGCACGCTGAACGACATCTCGCTGTCGCTGTTCGTCGGCCTCGCGGCCGGTGCGTACTCCTCGATCTTCATCGCCACACCGCTCGTGGCCGATCTCAAGGAGCGCGAGCCGGCGATGAGGGCCCTCACCAAGCGCGTGCTCGCCAAGCGCGCCCACGCGGCCACGGAGGAGGACCTCGTGGCGGACCGCTCCACCGGCGGTGACGACTCCGACGACGCCGCTCCCGCCGTCGTGGGCCCGCGCAACCAGCCCGCGTCCCGCAGCCGGGGCCGTGGCCGACCGTCGGGGAAGCGTCGATGACGGACATTCAGGAGCTGCTGCTCAGCCGTATCCGGGATGTCGCCGACTACCCGGAACCGGGCGTGATGTTCAAGGACATCACCCCGCTCCTGGCGGACCCGGGCGCGTTCACGGTCCTCACCGACGCCCTGGCGGAGATCGCCGCGAACACCGGCGCGACCAAGGTCGTCGGCCTGGAGGCCCGGGGCTTCATCCTCGGCGCCCCGGTCGCCGTCCGCGCGGGTCTGGGCTTCATCCCGGTCCGCAAGGCGGGCAAGCTGCCCGGCGCCACCCTGCGACAGGCCTACGACCTCGAGTACGGCTCGGCCGAGATCGAGGTGCACGCCGAGGACCTGGCGTCCGGCGACCGCGTCCTGATCGTGGACGACGTCCTGGCCACCGGCGGCACCGCCGAGGCCGCGGTCCGGCTCATCCACCGCGCCGGGGCAGAGGTCTCCGGTGTCGCGGTGCTGATGGAACTGGGCTTCCTGGGCGGCCGCACCCGGCTGGAGCCGGCCCTGGACGGGGCACCGGTGGAGGCCCTGCTCCAGGTCTGACCTCGGCACGCACAACGAACGGCCGTCCCGGTACCACCGGGGCGGCCGTCGCCGTACGACCCCTGGCGCATCGCCGTACCGACGCACACCGCACGCCCCCGGGACCCCCGAGGACACCCGCCGGAATCCCAGGGAAGTCTCCCGCGTTACAGGCGGTAGACGGTCCTCACATCCGCCTGAAGGCGATGACTGGGCGCAGGATCGCTACCATGGGGTTTCCGGAGCCTGACCGGGGGACCCGGATCGCGCACGAGGAGCCCTCTTGCCAGACGAGGCCCAGCCCCTGACCGCCGCCAAGCCCGAGCCCGCCTCGGCGCCCGCGGCCAAGCCCGCGCCGAACGCGTCGCACGCCAACGCGAAGAACGCCGCTCGCGGGCCGGTCGAGCACGCCCAGTCCGCGCCCGTCGAAAAGGGCGCCGAGGCCTCGCGACCCAAACCGGCCCCGGCCGAGCGTCCGGTGCAGCCGCCCGTCGTGCGCCAGCCCACCCCCCAGCCGGCCCGCAGCGGCTCCTCCAACCGCGTCCGCGCCCGCCTCGCCCGTCTCGGCGTCCAGCGCGCGAACCCCTACAACCCGGTCCTGGAGCCGCTGCTGCGGATAGTCCGCAGCAACGACCCCAAGATCGAGAACTCCACGCTGCGCCAGATCGAGCGCGCCTACCAGGTCGCCGAGCGCTGGCACCGCGGCCAGAAGCGCAAGAGCGGCGACCCGTACATCACGCATCCGCTCGCCGTCACCACCATCCTCGCCGAGCTGGGCATGGACCCGGCCACCCTCATGGCGGGGCTGCTGCACGACACCGTCGAGGACACCGAGTACGGCCTGGAGGACCTGCGCCGGGACTTCGGCGACGTCGTCGCCCTGCTCGTCGACGGCGTGACCAAGCTGGACAAGGTCAAGTTCGGCGAGGCCGCGCAGGCCGAGACCGTGCGCAAGATGGTCGTCGCCATGGCCAAGGACCCCCGCGTCCTGGTCATCAAGCTCGCCGACCGCCTGCACAACATGCGCACCATGCGCTACCTCAAGCGGGAGAAGCAGGAGAAGAAGGCGCGCGAGACCCTCGAGATCTACGCGCCCCTCGCCCACCGCCTGGGCATGAACACCATCAAGTGGGAGCTGGAGGACCTCGCCTTCGCGATCCTCTACCCCAAGATGTACGACGAGATCGTACGGCTGGTGGCCGAGCGCGCCCCGAAGCGTGACGAGTATCTGGCCATAGTGACCGACGAGGTCCAGGCCGACCTGCGCGCCGCCCGCATCAAGGCGACCGTCACCGGCCGCCCGAAGCACTACTACAGCGTCTACCAGAAGATGATCGTGCGAGGCCGCGACTTCGCGGAGATCTACGACCTGGTGGGCATCCGCGTCCTCGTCGACACGGTCCGCGACTGCTACGCCGCCCTCGGCACCGTGCACGCGCGCTGGAACCCGGTTCCCGGCCGGTTCAAGGACTACATCGCGATGCCCAAGTTCAACATGTACCAGTCGCTGCACACGACGGTCATCGGGCCCAACGGCAAGCCGGTCGAGCTGCAGATCCGCACCTTCGACATGCACCGCCGCGCCGAGTACGGCATCGCCGCCCACTGGAAGTACAAGCAGGAGGCCGTCGCCGGTGCCTCCAAGGTCCGCACCGACGTGCCGAAGGCGTCCGGCAAGGACAAGGACGCCATCAACGACATGGCGTGGCTGCGGCAGCTGCTGGACTGGCAGAAGGAGACCGAGGACCCCAGCGAGTTCCTGGAGTCCCTGCGCTTCGACCTCTCCCGCAACGAGGTCTTCGTCTTCACGCCCAAGGGCGACGTGATCGCCCTCCCGGCCGGGGCGACGCCGGTGGACTTCGCGTACGCCGTGCACACGGAGGTCGGCCACCGCACCATAGGAGCGCGGGTCAACGGCAGGCTCGTACCGCTCGAATCCACCCTGGACAACGGCGACCTGGTGGAGGTCTTCACCTCCAAGGCGTCCGGCGCCGGCCCGTCGCGCGACTGGCTCGGTTTCGTCAAGTCGCCGCGCGCCCGCAACAAGATCCGGGCCTGGTTCTCCAAGGAGCGCCGCGACGAGGCGATCGAGCACGGCAAGGACGCGATCGTGCGGGCCATGCGCAAGCAGAACCTGCCGATCCAGCGCATCCTCACCGGCGACTCGCTCGTCACGCTCGCGCACGAGATGCGCTACTCGGACATCTCCGCGCTGTACGCGGCGATCGGCGAGGGCCATGTCTCCGCACAGAACATCGTGCAGAAGCTCGTCCAGGCCCTCGGCGGCGAGGAGGCAGCCACCGAGGAGATCGACGAGACGGTCCCGCCGTCCCGCAGCCGGAGCCGGAAGCGGCGCTCGAGCGCCGACCCCGGTGTCGTCGTCAAGGGCGTCGACGACGTGTGGGTCAAGCTCGCCCGCTGCTGTACGCCCGTACCCGGCGACCCGATCATCGGCTTCGTCACGCGCGGCAGTGGCGTATCGGTTCACCGCAGTGACTGCGTCAACGTCGACTCACTGTCCCGCGAGCCGGAGCGCATCCTCGACGTCGAGTGGGCGCCCACCCAGTCGTCGGTCTTCCTGGTCGCCATCCAGGTCGAGGCGCTGGACCGCTCCCGGCTGCTGTCCGACGTCACGCGCGTCCTGTCCGACCAGCACGTCAACATCCTCTCGGCGGCCGTCCAGACCTCCCGTGACCGGGTGGCCACCTCCCGGTTCACCTTCGAGATGGGCGACCCGAAGCACCTCGGCCACGTCCTGAAGGCCGTACGCGGTGTCGAGGGTGTGTACGACGTCTACCGCGTGACGTCGGGTCGCAGCCGGTCGTAAGCCCGAGCGGACATGAGAAAGGGCCCCGTACGTCTCGTACGGGGCCCTCACATGGGGGTCGCGTATCCGGGGCCCGGTCAGCCGCCGAACTCCTGAAGGCCCTTCAGAGCCTGGTCCAGCAGCGCCTGGCGGCCCTCCAGCTCCCGCTCCAGCTTGTCGGCCCTGGCGTTGTTGCCCTGGGCGCGTGCCTGCTCGATCTGCGCCCTCAGCTTGTCCACGGCCGCCTGCAGCTGACCGGTCAGACCCTCGGCACGCGCGCGTGCCTCCGGGTTGGTCCGGCGCCACTCGGCCTCCTCGGCCTCCTGGATCGCCCGCTCGACGGTGTGCATCCGGCCCTCGACCTTGGGACGTGCGTCCCGCGGCACATGGCCGATGGCCTCCCAGCGCTCGTTGATCGAGCGGAAGGCGGCCCGGGCGGCCTTGAGTTCCGTGATCGGCAGGAGCTTCTCGGCCTCCTCGGCCAGCTCCTCCTTCAGCTTCAGGTTCTCCGACTGCTCGGCGTCCCGCTCGGCGAACACCGAGCTACGGGCGGCGAAGAACACGTCCTGGGCGCCGCGGAAGCGGTCCCACAGGTCGTCCTCGTGCTCGCGCTGGGCACGGCCCGCGGCCTTCCAGTCCGCCATCAGCTCGCGGTAGCGGGCCGCCGTCGGACCCCAGTCCGTGGAGCCGGACAGCGCCTCGGCCTCGGCTACCAGCCGCTCCTTCGTCTTGCGGGCCTCCTCGCGCTGCGCGTCCAGCTGCGCGAAGTGCGCCTTGCGCCGCTTGGAGAACGCCGACCGGGCGTGCGAGAAGCGATGCCACAGCTCGTCATCGGACTTGCGGTCCAGCCGCGGCAGCCCCTTCCAGGTGTCCACCAGTGCCCGCAGCCGCTCACCGGCGGCCCGCCACTGGTCGGACTGCGCCAGCTGCTCCGCCTCCGAGACCAGTGCCTCCTTGGCCTTGCGGGCCTCGTCGGACTGCTTGGCCCGCTGCTGCTTGCGCTCCTCGCGGCGCGCCTCGACGGTTTCCACGAGCTTGTCCAGCCGCCCCCGCAGCGCGTCCAGGTCGCCGACCGCGTGGTGCGCGTCCACCTGCTCGCGCAGGTGGTCGATCGCGGCCTGGGCGTCCTTCGCCGACAGGTCGGTGGTCCGTACCCGCTTCTCGAGGAGGCCGATCTCGACAACCAGGCCCTCGTACTTGCGCTCGAAGTAGGCAAGCGCCTCCTCAGGGGAGCCGGCCGCCCAGGAACCGACGACCTTCTCGCCGTCGGCCGTACGCACGTACACGGTCCCCGTCTCGTCGACGCGGCCCCACGGGTCGCTGCTCACAGCGCCTCCTCCACATGATGCCTGCGGGGGGCCTCAGCACCCCCGGGCATCGTCCACAGTTTCGTCACGGCCAACATAGGCGACCAGCGGGTTGCCTGTCCGCATCCAGCGCGACCGAAATTGCGTCGTTGACCGGTCGCGGGTTCCGGCGGCGTCAGGACTTGGTGACGGTGGCCTTGTCGATCACGACGGTCGCGTTCGGAGCGGTGTTGTTGGTCGCCGGATCGGGGGCCTGGGCACCGGCCGCCGCGATCTTCTTGAGTACCTTCATACCGGCGTCCGAGATCGTACCGAACGGGGTGTAAGAGGGAGGAAGCGGACTGTCCTTGTACACCAGGAAGAACTGGCTTCCGCCGGTGTGCTTCTGTCCCGTGTTCGCCATCGCGACCGTGCCCGCCGGGTAGGTGTTGCCCTTGAGGCTCTCGTCCTTCAGGTTCTCGTCCGGGATCGTGTAGCCGGGGCCGCCGCTGCCGCTGGCCGTCGGGTCCCCGCACTGCAGGACGAAGATGTCCTGGGCGGTGAGCCGGTGGCACTTGGTGTGGTCGAAGTAGCCCTTGCCCGCGAGGAACTCGAACGAGTTCACCGTGTGCGGGGCCGCCGACGCCTTCAACGCGATGTCGATGTCACCGCACGTCGTCGCCAGCTTCATCGTGTACTTCGCCGACGTGTCGACCGTCATCGCCGGCTCCTTCTTCCAGCTCAGCTTCTTCACCGAGCCGGCCGCCGCCTTCTCGCACGGGTCCGGCGCCTTGCTGGTCGGCGTGGCGCTGGGCGTGACCTCGGCACCGGCGTTGGCCTTCTTGTCGTCGTCCTTCAGCACGCCGGTCGTGTACAGCGCGACGCTGCCGATCACGACCACGCCGAGGACCGACGCGATCACGGAGTTGCGCAGGCGGGCCTTGCGTCGCGCCTGGGTGCGCCGCTGCTGCTGCCGCAAGAACTTCTCCCGGGCGAGCTGACGCCGCCGCTGCTCCTGGCTGACCACCGGGTTGTCTCCTCATGCGTGTCGTGGGTCGGGCGGTACGCGTGCGTCCTCGAGCCGACCGCTGCGTGTAGCCCCGTACCGTATATGGGTTCGCTGAGGAAACGGCAGCGCCGGTAGGCTCTGACTGCTGCTGAAGCCGCCTGTAATCGACACAACGAAGGACGATCGTGCTCATTGCCGGGTTCCCCGCCGGGGCATGGGGGACGAACTGTTATCTCGTCGCCCCCGCCGCCGGTGAGGAGTGCGTGATCATCGACCCCGGCCACCAGGCCGCCGAAGGCGTCGAGGAAGCACTGAGGAAACATCGGCTCAAGCCCGTCGCCGTCGTCCTCACCCACGGCCACATCGACCACGTGGCCTCGGTCGTCCCGGTCTGCGGGGCACACGACGTACCGGCCTGGATCCACCCCGAGGACCGGTACATGATGAGCGACCCCGAGAGGGCGCTCGGCCGGTCCATCGGCATGCCGTTGATGGGCGAACTGACCGTGGGCGAGCCGGACGACGTCAAGGAGCTGACGAACGGCGCCACGCTGGAGCTGGCCGGCCTCACGTTCTCCGTCGCGCACGCGCCGGGCCATACCAAGGGGTCGGTGACCTTCCAGATGCCCGGGACCACCGAGATCCCGTCGGTGTTCTTCTCCGGGGATCTGCTGTTCGCCGGCTCCATCGGACGCACCGACCTGCCGGGCGGATCCATGGCGGACATGCTCGAGTCGCTGGCCCGCGTGTGCCTGCCGCTCGACGACTCCACCGTGGTGCTGTCCGGCCACGGCCCCCAGACGACCATCGGGCAGGAGCGCGCCACCAACCCGTATCTGCGGCAGGTGGCCGCCGGCCAGGAAGCGGATGTGCACACCGCTCCCCGACGAGGAATGTGACGAGAGAACTTCCGTGAGCACCTTCAAGGCCCCCAAGGGCACCTACGACCTGATTCCCCCGGACTCGGCCAAGTACCTGGCGGTCCGTGAGGCGATCGCCGCCCCGCTGCGCAACTCCGGCTACGGCTACGTCGAGACCCCCGGCTTCGAGAACGTCGAACTGTTCGCGCGCGGTGTCGGCGAGTCCACCGACATCGTGACCAAGGAGATGTACGCCTTCGAGACGAAGGGCGGCGACAAGCTGGCCCTGCGCCCCGAGGGCACCGCGTCCGTGCTGCGCGCCGCCCTGGAGGCCAACCTGCACAAGGCGGGCAACCTCCCGGTCAAGCTCTGGTACTCCGGCTCGTACTACCGCTACGAGCGCCCCCAGAAGGGCCGTTACCGGCACTTCTCGCAGGTCGGCGCCGAGGCGATCGGGGCGGAGGACCCGGCGCTGGACGCCGAGCTGATCATCCTGGCCGACCAGGCGTACCGCTCGCTGGGCCTGCGCAACTTCCGCATCCTGCTGAACAGCCTGGGCGACAAGGAGTGCCGGCCCGTGTACCGGGCCGCGCTCCAGGACTTCCTGCGCGGCCTGGACCTGGACGAGGACACGCTGCGCCGCGCGGAGATCAACCCGCTCCGCATCCTCGACGACAAGCGCGAGTCGGTCCAGAAGCAGCTCGCCGGCGCCCCGCTGCTCCGTGACTACCTCTGCGACGCCTGCAAGGCGTACCACGAGGAGGTACGCGAGCTGATCACGGCGGCGGGCGTGGCCTTCGAGGACGACCCCAAGCTGGTGCGCGGCCTGGACTACTACACCCGCACCACCTTCGAGTTCGTGCACGACGGCCTGGGTTCCCAGTCCGCGGTGGGCGGCGGCGGCCGCTACGACGGCCTGTCCGAGATGATCGGCGGCCCCGCGCTGCCGTCCGTCGGCTGGGCCCTGGGCGTCGACCGCACGGTGCTGGCGCTGGAGGCCGAGGGTGTCGAGCTGGAGATCCCGGCCGCCACCAGCGTCTTCGCCGTCCCGCTCGGCGAGGAGGCCCGGCGCCTGCTGTTCGCGAAGGTCACCGAGCTGCGCAAGGTCGGCATCGCGGCGGACTTCTCCTACGGCGCCAAGGGTCTGAAGGGCGCCATGAAGAACGCCAACCGCAGTGGCGCCCGCTTCACGGTCGTCGCCGGCGAGCGCGACCTCGCCGAGGGCGTCGTCCAGCTCAAGGACATGGAGTCCGGCGAGCAGACGGCGATCGGCGTGAACGAGATCGTGGCGGAACTGGAGTCCCGGCTCGGCTAGTGGACAGCCGGCCAAGGGCGCCGGGAACCCCGGCGCCCTTCCCACCCGAGAGCGTTGGCGCAGCCGTCGGCCACCAGACAGGACCGCCGTCCTCCCGCTCGGACAGGCGGGGGGCGTTCCGGCTACGTGCGGAACCGGCCGACGAGGCGGGCCGCGGCCCGCAGAGACGGCGTCCGACGGCAGACCGACGTCGCAGAAACAGGATGGCGGACGCCGGCATCGCGGGACCTGGAGCCGCGAGGCGGTGATCCGGTGCCTCCGCCGGCGTCGTTGGATCTCCGGACCGCCCCGCTCCACGCACGCGGAGCCGTCGGGTCCGGCCAAGACGACGATGGCGCCCGTGCCCGCACCGTCTCGCCGGCCGTCGTCAACGTGGCAGGCCCGGGTTCGTCCTGCCAGGCGATGCCCACACGAGATCTCCACGCGTGCCTGCCCGACGCCGGATCCGCGCCGAGGGCCGGCACCCCGCCCGCGTCCGGAGACCTGTCGCCCTCAAGGATCTCCACCGTGCTGGCCGTACCCCGCGCCGACGGGTCCGAGCAGGCCGAACTCCTCATCGCGCCGACCGCGGAGTTCGAGCCCGGCCACCGCGGTCACGTTCCCGCCCCGCTCGCGCGGTTCCCGTACATCCACCGCGACTTCGCTCACGTGTGCTGTCATGCGTCCGGACATCGGCCGGAACCGAACGATCCGTGACCCCTGTGCGTACCTTCTTGTGCCCACCGAACGGTGGACACACATGCCCGTGCGGCACAATGACCCATACCCGTAGATGGTCCAACTCTCAAGCGACGGAATCGGCGTGATGAGCAAGACGACAGTCAAAAACGTCTCCACGGAGCCCGGGCCCGAGCGCGCCGCCGACACACCCTCCACGGCGGGCGGCAGCCGCGCCTTCGCCATCCTGCTGGTGATCACCGGCGCGGCCGGACTGCTCGCCGCCTGGGTCATCACGATCGACAAGTTCAAGATCCTCGAGGCCAAGGTCGCGGGCAAGACCTTCACCCCCGGCTGCAGCCTCAACCCGGTCGTCTCCTGCGGCAGCGTCATGGAGAGCAAGCAGGCCGCCGCGTTCGGCTTCCCCAACCCGATGCTCGGCCTGGTCTGCTACGGCATCGTCATCTGCGTCGGCATGAGCCTGCTGGCCCGCGCCCGCTTCCCGCGCTGGTACTGGCTCATCTTCAACTTCGGCACGCTCTTCGGCGTCGGCTTCTGCACCTGGCTGCAGTTCCAGTCCCTGTACCGCATCAACGCGCTGTGCCTGTGGTGCTCGCTGGCGTGGGTGGCCACGATCATCATGTTCTGGTACGTCACCTCGTTCAACGTCCGCAACGGCTACCTGCCGGCCCCGCGCCCGCTGAAGTCCTTCTTCGGCGAGTTCACCTGGGTGCTGCCGGTCCTGCACGTGGGCATCATCGGCATGCTGGTGCTGACCCGCTGGTGGGACTTCTGGACCAGCTGACGGCAGAACGTCGCCGGCAGCCCGGACCGGATTGTCAGAGCGGTGTTCTAGGGTTTCAGCGTGGAACCCGACCTCTTCACCGCCGCAGCAGAAGAACGCCAGGAGAAGGACCCGGCGGCCAGCCCCCTGGCGGTGCGGATGCGCCCGCGCACGCTTGACGAGGTCGTGGGCCAGCAGCACCTGCTCAAGCCCGGCTCGCCGCTGCGCCGGCTGGTCGGCGAGGGCTCCGGTGGCCCCGCCGGACCGTCCTCGGTGATCCTCTGGGGCCCGCCCGGCACCGGCAAGACGACCCTCGCGTACGTCGTCTCCAAGGCCACCGACAAGCGGTTCGTGGAGCTGTCCGCGATCACCGCGGGCGTCAAGGAGGTCCGCGCGGTCATCGACGGCGCCCGCCGTGCCACCGGCGGCTTCGGCAAGGAGACCGTCCTCTTCCTCGACGAGATCCACCGCTTCAGCAAGGCACAGCAGGACTCCCTCCTCCCGGCCGTCGAGAACCGCTGGGTGACCCTGATCGCGGCCACCACGGAGAACCCGTACTTCTCGGTGATCTCCCCGCTGCTCTCCCGCTCCCTCCTGCTCACCCTCGAACCGCTCACCGACGACGACATCCGGGGCCTGCTGAGGCGGGCCCTCGGCGACGAGCGAGGCCTGAAGGACGCCGTCGGCCTCCCCGAGGACACCGAGGAGCACCTGCTGCGGATCGCCGGCGGCGACGCCCGCCGCGCCCTGACCGCTCTGGAGGCCGCCGCCGGGGCCGCCCTGGACCAGGGCGAGGCCGAGATCAGCCTCCAGACGCTGGAGCAGACCGTCGACCGGGCGGCGGTGAAGTACGACCGCGACGGCGACCAGCACTACGACGTCGCCAGCGCCCTCATCAAGTCCATCCGCGGCTCCGACGTCGACGCGGCCCTGCACTACCTGGCCCGCATGATCGAGGCCGGCGAGGACCCCCGGTTCATCGCCCGGCGCCTGATGATCTCCGCCAGCGAGGACATCGGCCTGGCCGACCCGAACGCCCTGCCGATCGCGGTCGCCGCCGCCCAGGCCGTCGCCATGATCGGCTTCCCCGAGGCCGCGCTCACCCTCAGCCACGCCACCATCGCCCTGGCCCTCGCCCCCAAGTCGAACTCCGCGACCACCGCGATCGGCGCCGCGATGGAGGACGTACGCAAGGGCCTGGCCGGTCCGGTCCCGCCCCACCTGCGCGACGGCCACTACAAGGGCGCCGCCGAGCTCGGCCACGCGCAGGGTTACGTCTATCCGCACGACCTGGCCGAGGGCATCGCCGAGCAGCAGTACGCCCCGGACGCCCTCAAGAACCGCGAGTACTACACGCCCAGCCGGCACGGCGCCGAGGCCCGGTACGCCGACGCGGTCGAATGGACCCGCAAGCACCTCGGTCGCAAGCGCTCCTGAGCGCCCTGTAGAATGCTGCGAAGTGCTGAGTCCCGTGCCCGGACCTCCGCAAGGAGAACCGGCACCACCAGAGCGGGACATCCAGCCGGAACCTCACGGCCAAGGCCGCGAAGTTCCAGGAGCGTCGCGCACCGTCGAACGGTGTCGCGGGCAGCCCACCACCACCCGCGGTCCCGGGGCAGGTCGGTGGGCCACTCGCGTGCTGCACGTATGTGCCCAGACCAGGGGAGCGGCTGCCCACCAGGACCGTCATGACGGATCCGGCGGGTTTCCCCGGCTGCGGATGCGACCTCCCCTAACCCTGGTGAAGCCGTACATCACGAGAAGAGATAGAGACAGTGGCGAACCAGTCCCGCCCCAAGGTCAAGAAGTCGCGTGCCCTCGGCATCGCGCTCACCCCGAAGGCCGTCAAGTACTTCGAGGCCCGCCCCTACCCGCCGGGTGAGCACGGCCGCGGCCGCAAGCAGAACTCGGACTACAAGGTCCGTCTGCTCGAGAAGCAGCGTCTGCGCGCGCAGTACGACGTGTCCGAGCGCCAGCTCGTGCGCGCCTACGAGCGTGCCTCCAAGGTCCAGGGCAAGACCGGTGAGGCCCTGATCATCGAGCTCGAGCGCCGTCTCGACGCGCTGGTCCTGCGTTCGGGCATCGCCCGCACGATCTACCAGGCCCGCCAGATGGTCGTCCACGGCCACATCCAGGTCAACGGCCAGAAGGTCGACAAGCCGTCCTTCCGTGTCCGCCCGGACGACGTCGTGCAGGTCCGCGACCGCTCCAAGGACAAGACGCTCTTCCAGATCGCCCGTGAGGGTGGTTTCGCCGCCGACGGCGAGACCCCGCGCTACCTGCAGGTGAACCTCAAGGCCCTGGCGTTCCGCCTGGACCGCGAGCCGAACCGCAAGGAGATCCCGGTGATCTGCGACGAGCAGCTCGTCGTCGAGTACTACGCCCGCTGACCCCGGTCACGGCGTAAGCCCTCAGCCCGCCGTCTCCCCGCCCTTCCGGGTGGGCGAGGCGGCGGGTTCGCGTGTGCCGGTCTCCCCAGGGCTCTGCGGCACCCGCCCGCGCGGAGCCGGCAGGGCACCCAGTGGCCGCACGCCGTCCCGCCCCAGCGCCCGCGCCACGGCCGCCGCCCGGTCCAGCCGCGCCCCTTCGCGCAGACACTCCTCGTACCTCGTGTCACCGAGGGCCTGCCGCGCGGTCGCCTCGCACTGCTCGTGCGGGGCGTTGTAGTACGCCGAGCCGAACAGCGGCAGCCCCACCGACGGCCACAGCCGGCCCGCCGCACCCTGCAGCACCGCAGCCTCGGCCGGGTCGCCCCGGGTCACCGTCACCAGCGCCAGCAGCTCGATCGCCAGTACCGAGCCCAGCAGGTCGCGGAAGGCGTGCGCGTCGCCCAGGCAGTCCGCGAGCAACTCCCGCGCCCGCTCCGGGTCGCCGTCCCGCCAGGCCGCGTACGCCAGCACATAGAGCGCGTACGACCGCGCCCAGCGCTCCCCGTGGTCGTCGCAGACCCGGCGCACGTCCTCGCACAGCCGCACCGCGCCCGGCAGGTCCCCCCGGAAGGCCCGCGTCATCGCCAGCTCGACCTGGCCCATCAGGACGTTGCTGTTGAGTTCCCCGATCTCCCGGTAGCGCTCCAGCGCCGACCGCAGCAGCGTTTCCGCGCGGGCCATGTCATCCGTGACCAGGGCCAGACAGCCGGTGCGGTGCTCCGCGTACGCCACCGCCGCCGCATCGGCCGACCGCTCCGCCTGCTCCCGGCACTCGCGCAGCGCCGTCAGCGCGGGCGCGGTGTCGCCCTGCAGGATCGCCACGTAGCCGAACACCCACAGCGCCTTCAGCCGGGACCGCGCGTACGGCGACTCCAGCTCCACGCTGCGCTCCAGCCAGCGCCGCCCCTCCGCCAGCCGCCCGCAGCCGACCCAGCAGAACCACAGCGACCCCGCCAGATACTGGCCGAGGTGTGCTTCCCCCGGACGGGTCAGGCAGAACTCCAGCGCGGCCCGCAGATTCGGCAGCTCCGCCTCGACCCGGGCGGCCACCTCCCGCTGCCGGGGCGAGAACCAGTCCAGCTCGCACCAGGTCGCCAGGCCCAGGTACCAGTCGCGGTGCCGGCTGCGCAGCCGGCCCGCGTCCCCGGTCGCCTCCAGCCAGTCGCCGCCGTAGGCCCGCACGGTGTCCAGCATCCGGTAGCGGGGGCCCGCCGGGCTCTCCTCGCGGGAGACGACCGACTGGGCGAGCAGCTCCGACAGCACGTCCAGGACGTCCTCCGCGGGCAGCCCGTCCCCGCTGCACACGTACTCGGCCGCCTCCAGGTCGAAGGTCTGCGCGAACACCGAGAGCCGTGCCCACAGCAGCCGTTCGGCCGGCGTGCACAGCTCGTGGCTCCAGCCGATCGCCGTGCGCAGCGTCTGATGCCGGGGCAGAACGTCCCGGCCGCCGCCGGTCAGCAGCCGGAACCGGTCGTCGAGACGGTGCAGCAGCTGCGCCGGGGAAAGGGCCCGCAGCCGCCCCGCCGCCAGCTCCAGCGCCAGCGGAATGCCCTCCAGACGACGGCACAGCTCCCGGACCTCGGGGCCGTCGGCCACCCGGAGCCCCTGGCCCACGGCCCGTTCCCTGAACAGCTCCACCGCCTCGTCCTCATCCAGCGGCGTCAGCGGGAACAGCCGCTCGCCGGCCAGCCCCAGCGGCCGCCGGCCCACGGCCAGCACGCGCAGCTCCGGCAGCTTCCGCAGCAGCTCCGCCGTCAACTCCGCACAGGCGTCCACCAGATGCTCGAAGCCGTCCAGCACCAGCAGGGCCCGGCGGCCGGCCAGGTGCTCCAGCAGCATCTCCCGGGGCATGCGGGCGGTGTGGTCGGTCAGCCCCAGCGCCTCCACGACCGCGTACTCCACGAACTGCGGATCGCGCACCGGCGCCAGCTCCACCCGGCCCCAGCTCAGACCGCTCGTCGGGGCACCGGACACCCGGCGCGCCGCCGCGCGCACGGCGATCCGGGACTTGCCCACGCCGCCGACCCCGGTCACGGTCACCAGCCGGGAGCGGTCGAGCGCCGTCGCCAGCTCGGCGAGCTCGGCCGTGCGCCCGACGAAAGCGGTGAGTTCGAGGAGCGGATCGCCGTCCGTCCAGGGGCCGGGGCTCTGAGGACCTCGCATGGGACACGGAGCGTACTGAAGCGTGTTCATTCCGTACAATCGCCCGCCGCGACTCCGTCCCCCGCGCCCGGGTAATCGGGTACGGAGCCTCGGCGTCGGCGCGATAGGCTCGGGGCACGACTTTTTCGATGCTCAGGCACGTTTCAGGGAGCGGGTGCGCACAGTGTCCGGTGGAGAGGTGGCCGGGATCCTGGTGGCCGTCTTCTGGGCGATCCTGGTCTCCTTCCTCGCCGTCGCACTGGCGAGGCTGGCCCAGACGCTCAAGGCGACCACCAAACTCGTGGCGGATGTGACCGATCAGGCGGTGCCGCTGCTCGCCGACGCCTCCACGGCCGTGCGCTCGGCGCAGACCCAGATCGACCGGGTGGACGCGATCGCCACCGACGTCCAGGAGGTCACGTCGAACGCCTCCGCGCTGTCGACCACCGTCGCCTCCACCTTCGGTGGCCCGCTGGTCAAGGTCGCGGCCTTCGGCTACGGCGTGCGCCGGGCGCTGGGCGGTCGCAAGGAGGACGTGCCCGTGAAGTCGCCCCGGCGTACCGTGATCGTGGGCCGGAGGGTACCGGCCGCGCGGCGGAGCAAGCGGGACCGCGGAAACACCGGACAGTAGGAGAGCCAGCCCAGATGTTCCGCCGTACGTTCTGGTTCACCTCTGGTGTCGCCGCCGGTGTGTGGGCCACCACCAAGGTCAACCGCAAGCTCAAGCAGCTGACCCCGGAGAGCCTGGCCGCCACCGCGGCCAACAAGGCCCTGGAGACCGGCCAGCGGCTGAAGGATCGCGCGGTCGGCTTCGCGCTCGACGTCCGCGACAACATGGCCCGGCGGGAGGCCGAGCTGGAGGAGGCCCTGGGCATCCACGACACGCCCGAACTCCCCGCGCCCCGGCGGTTCGCCGCCCTCGAGAACGACCGCAGCAACCCGAAGTACATCGAGAACACGACGTACTCGCACAACCGGAATGAGGACCACTGATGGAGTCGGCCGAGATTCGCCGCCGCTGGCTGAGCTTCTTCGAGGAGCGCGGGCACACCGTCGTCCCTTCGGCGTCGCTCATCGCGGACGACCCGACTCTGCTCCTCGTCCCCGCCGGCATGGTGCCCTTCAAGCCCTACTTCCTGGGTGAGGTCAAGCCCCCCTTCCCGCGCGCCACCAGCGTGCAGAAGTGCGTGCGCACGCCCGACATCGAAGAGGTCGGCAAGACCACGCGCCACGGCACGTTCTTCCAGATGTGCGGCAACTTCTCCTTCGGCGACTACTTCAAGGAAGGCGCCATCAAGCTCGCCTGGGAGCTGCTCACCAGCTCCCAGGACAAGGGTGGTTACGGACTCGACCCCGAGCGCCTGTGGATCACGGTCTACAAGGACGACGACGAGGCCGAGCAGATCTGGCACGAGGTCGTCGGTGTGCCCAAGGAGCGCATCCAGCGCCTGGGCATGAAGGACAACTTCTGGTCCATGGGCGTGCCCGGCCCCTGCGGCCCCTGTTCCGAGATCAACTACGACCGCGGCCCCGAGTTCGGCGTCGAGGGCGGCCCCGCCGTCAACGACGAGCGGTACGTGGAGATCTGGAACCTCGTCTTCATGCAGTACGAGCGCGGCGAGGGCATCGGCAAGGACAACTTTGAGATCCTCGGGGACCTGCCGAGCAAGAACATCGACACGGGCCTCGGCCTGGAGCGGCTCGCCATGATTCTGCAGGGTGTGCAGAACATGTACGAGATCGACACCTCCATGGCCGTCATCGACAAGGCCACCGAGCTGACCGGCGTCCGCTACGGCGACGCCCATGACTCGGACGTGTCCCTCCGTGTGGTCACGGACCACATGCGGACCGCCACCATGCTCATCGGCGACGGCGTCACCCCCGGCAACGAGGGCCGGGGCTACGTCCTGCGCCGCATCATGCGGCGCGCCATCCGCAACATGCGCCTGCTCGGCGCCACCGGTCCGGTCGTCAAGGACCTGATCGACGTCGTGATCGGCATGATGGGCCGGCAGTACCCCGAGCTGA
Source organism: Streptomyces sp. NPDC006314 (assembly GCF_040613075.1). Lineage (NCBI taxonomy): Bacteria > Bacillati > Actinomycetota > Actinomycetes > Kitasatosporales > Streptomycetaceae > Streptomyces > Streptomyces sp. NPDC006314. The sequence continues at coordinate 353,782 of NZ_JBEXRL010000005.1, forward strand.
TCACCGACCGCGAGCGCATCGAGAAGGTCGCCCTCGCCGAGGAGAACGCCTTCCTCAAGACGCTGAAGGCCGGCACCAACATCCTCGACACCGCCGTCACCGAGACCAAGCAGTCCGGCGGCACCGTCCTCTCCGGCGACAAGGCCTTCCTGCTTCACGACACCTGGGGCTTCCCGATCGACCTCACCCTCGAGATGGCCGCCGAGCAGGGGCTGTCCGTGGACGAGGAGGGCTTCCGCCGCCTGATGAAGGAGCAGCGGGAGCGCGCCAAGGCCGACGCCCAGGCCAAGAAGACCGGTCACGCCGACATGGGTGCCTACCGCGAGATCGCGGACTCCGCCGGTGCCACCGACTTCATCGGCTACACCGACACCGAGGGCGAGACCACGATCGTCGGCATCCTCGTCGACGGCGTCTCCTCCCCGGCCGCCACCGAGGGCGACGAGGTCGAGGTCGTCCTCGACCGCACCCCGTTCTACGCCGAGGGCGGCGGCCAGATCGGCGACACCGGCCGGATCAGGGTCGACACCGGTGCCGTCATCGAGGTCCGCGACTGCCAGAAGCCGGTGCCGGGCGTGTACGTCCACAAGGGCGTCGTCCAGGTCGGCGAGGTGACCGTGGGCGCCAGGGCCCACGCCTCGATCGACGCCCGCCGCCGCACGGCCATCGCCCGCGCCCACTCGGCCACCCACCTGACCCACCAGGCTCTGCGTGACGCCCTCGGCCCGACGGCCGCCCAGGCCGGTTCCGAGAACCAGCCCGGCCGCTTCCGCTTCGACTTCGGCTCGCCGTCCGCCGTGCCGACGGCCGTGATGACCGACGTCGAACAGAAGATCAACGAGGTGCTCGCCCGCGACCTGGACGTGCACGCCGAGGTCATGGGCATCGATGACGCCAAGAAGCAGGGCGCCATCGCCGAGTTCGGCGAGAAGTACGGCGAGCGCGTCCGCGTCGTGACCATCGGTGACTTCTCCAAGGAGCTGTGCGGCGGCACGCACGTGCACAACACCGCCCAGCTGGGTCTGGTGAAGCTGCTCGGCGAGTCCTCCATCGGCTCGGGTGTCCGCCGTATCGAGGCCCTGGTCGGTGTGGACGCCTACAACTTCCTGGCCCGCGAGCACACGGTCGTGGCCCAGCTCCAGGAGTTGATCAAGGGCCGCGCGGAGGAGCTTCCGGAGAAGGTCTCCGCCATGCTCGGCAAGCTGAAGGACGCCGAGAAGGAGATCGAGAAGTTCCGCGCCGAGAAGGTGCTGCAGGCCGCCGCCGGTCTCGCCGAGTCCGCCAAGGACGTCCATGGCGTGGCCGTCGTCACCGGCCAGGTCCCGGACGGCACCACGCCGGACGACCTGCGCAGGCTGGTCCTCGACGTGCGCGGCCGTATCCAGGGCGGCCGGGCCGCCGTGGTCGCCCTGTTCACGGTCAACAACGGCAAGCCGCTGACGGTCATCGCCACCAACGAGGCTGCCCGTGAGCGTGGCCTCAAGGCCGGTGACCTGGTCCGTACCGCCGCCAAGACCCTCGGCGGCGGCGGTGGCGGCAAGCCGGACGTCGCCCAGGGCGGTGGCCAGAACGCGGCCGCCGTCGGCGAGGCCGTCGAGGCCGTCGAGCGTCTCGTCGCCGAGACCGCCAAGTAGAGGACGGTCGGGAACATGCGCAGAGGACGTCGACTCGCGATCGACGTCGGGGACGCCCGGATCGGGGTCGCCTCGTGCGACCCCGACGGGATCCTCGCCACCCCGGTGGAGACCGTCCCCGGCCGGGACATCCCCGCCGCCCACCGCCGGCTCAGGGAGCTGGTGGAGGAGTATGAGCCGATCGAGGTCGTCGTCGGTCTCCCTCGCTCCCTGAAGGGGGGCGAGGGCCCGGCCGCGGTCAAGGTCCGCGCCTTCACCCAGGAGCTGGCCAAGGGCATCAACCCGGTGCCGGTCCGGCTCGTGGACGAGCGGATGACGACCGTGACGGCGAGCCAGGGGCTGCGCGCCTCCGGGGTGAAGTCCAAGAAGGGCCGCTCGGTCATCGACCAGGCGGCGGCCGTCATCATCCTGCAGCAGGCCTTGGAATCCGAACGGGTGTCAGGTAATGCACCCGGCGAGGGCGTCGAAGTGGTCATCTGATCGCGATACGGTAACGTTCCGCGCGATGCGGCGGTGTTCGAACAGCCGCCGCACAGAAAGAGGCGGAACGGAAGCCGGCCCACCGGCCGCGCGACGGTCGGCCTCGCGGCTCTAGGGGATCGATGACTGAGTATGGCCGGGGCCCAGGCTCCGAACCGTGGCATCCGGAGGACCCGGCGTACGGGGACGGCGGATGGGAAGGGCAGCAGGCGCACGTCGGCCGGCAGCCTGCCTACGGCGGCCAGCCGCAGCAGGAGTACCCGCAGCAGCCGCAGCAGCCGCAGTACGGCGAGTGGAGCCAGGAGCAGCAGCCCGGGCACGGCGGACAGCACCCGTACTACGAGGAGCAGGCGCAGTCCGCTTACGAGCAGCAGTTCGCCGGTCAGCAGCGGTTCCCCCAGGGCGCGTGGGACGCGGGCACCCACGGCCATGTGCCGTACGCCGCCGACCCCGGTGATCCGTACAACCAGCAGCCCGTGGCCTACGGCTGCGAGCAGCCGGACTTCTACGGCACCGAGGACGCCTATCCGCCCCCGGTGCCGCCCGGCCGCAGGCGCCCCGAGCCGGAACCGCAGCCGGAGCCCCCGGCCGACGAGGAGGAGCACGCCTCCTTCGCCGGAGGCGGCGGTGACGAGGACGAGGAGCACGAACTCCAGACCCGGCGCGAGAGGCGCGGCAAGGGCCGCAGACCCGTCAAGGGCAGGAAAGGGCGCACCGGCTGCGCCTGCATGGTGGTCGTCCTGGTGTTCGGTGGCGGCCTCGGCGGCGTCGGGTACTTCGGCTACAAGTTCTACCAAAATCGTTTCGGCGCGGCCCCGGACTACGCGGGCAGCGGAAACGGCGAACGCGTCACGGTCACCATCAACAAGGGTGACGGCGGCTGGGCGATCGGTCAGAAGCTGAAGGAGGCGGGCGTCGTCGAGAGCGCGGCCGCGTTCGTCTCCGCGCTGCAGGCGAACCCCGGGGGCAAGTCGCTCCAAGACGGCGTGTACACCCTGGAGAAACAGATGTCCGCCGCGAGCGCGGTGGAACTGATGCTCAGCCCGAAGAGCCGCAGCAACCTGATCATCGCCGAGGGCCGGCGCAACACCGAGGTCTACGGTCTGATCGACAAGCGTCTCGAAGTGGCGGCGGGCACCACCGCGCGCGTCGCCAAGAAGGAGTACAAGCACCTCGGCCTGCCCGCCTGGGCGCTGAACAGGCCGAACCTCAAGGACCCGCTGGAAGGTTTCCTGTACCCCTCCAGCTACGCGGTCGCCAAGGGCCAGAAACCCGAAGCCGTCCTGAAGAGCATGGTGTCCCAGGCCACCGCCAAGTACCAGGAACTGGGCCTGGAGAAGAAGGCCGAGGTCCTCGGCCTCGACGGCCCCTGGCAACTGCTCACGGTGGCGAGCCTGGTGCAGGCCGAGGGTACGAGCCACGACGACTTCCGCAAGATGGCCGAGGTCGTCTACAACCGCCTCGAGCCCGGCAATCCGCAGACCTACGGGCGGCTGGAGTTCGACTCCACGTACAACTACGTGAAGAACCAGAGCAAGATCGACCTGAGCATCGCCGAGCTGCGCAAGTACAACAACCCCTACAACACGTACTTCTCCAGGGGTCTGCCGCCGGGCCCCATCGACAACCCCGGCGAGGAGGCGCTCAGGGGCGCGCTCGACCCGACGGACGACGGCTGGTACTACTTCATCTCGATGGATGGCAAGACCAGCAAGTTCACCAAGACGCTCGAGGAGCACAACAAGCTGGTCGAGGAGTGGAACGCGTCGAGGAAAAAGAACTGATGACAGTGACCCGCCGAGCCGCCGTGCTCGGTTCGCCCATCGCCCACTCCCTCTCCCCGGTACTGCACCGGGCCGCGTACGACGAACTCGGGCTCACGGGCTGGTCGTACGACCACTTCGAGGTCGACGAGGCCGCACTGCCCGGCTTCCTGGACAAACTCGGGCCGGAGTGGGCGGGGCTGTCGCTGACCATGCCGCTCAAGCGGGCGGTCATCCCGCTGCTGGACGAGATCAGCGACACCGCCGCCTCCGTCGACGCGGTCAACACGGTCGTCTTCGCCGAGGACGGCCGTCGCCTCGGTGACAACACCGATATCCCGGGCATGGTGGCCGCCCTGCGCGAGCACGGCATCGACGAGGTCGACTCCGCCGCCATCCTCGGCGCCGGTGCCACCGCCTCGTCCGCGCTCGCCGCGCTGTCCCGGGTCTGCACCGGGGAGGTCGTCGCCTACGTCCGCAGCGAGGCCCGCGCCGCCGAGATGCGCGAGTGGGGCGAGCGGCTGGACATGGACGTGCGTACGGCGGACTGGACCGACGCGGCCGCGGCCCTGCGTGCCCCGCTGGTGATCGCCACCACCCCGGCCGGGACGACCGACGCCCTCGCCGCCGCCGTGCCCGAACGCCCCGCCACCCTCTTCGACGTGCTCTACGACCCCTGGCCCACCGAGCTGGCGGCCCGCTGGTCGATGTTCGGCGGTGCCGTGGTCAGCGGCCTCGACCTGCTGGTCCACCAGGCCGTTCTCCAGGTCGAGCAGATCACCGGCCGCTCCCCGGCCCCGCTGGAGGCCATGCGCCACGCGGGCGAGGAGGCGCTCGCCGCCCGCTGAATCGCCGCCGGCGCGTCCGCCTGCTGGACCGGCTGCCGGACACCGGCCGCGGACGTGGGAGGATCGGAGGTGGCGTACCGGGGTCGCGCACCCGGTGGCGCAGTCGCCGTGCGCGAGGACGTGCGTACGCAGGGCAGTACCGGGCGCGAACACTGAGGAGCACCGTTGAGCAGGCTGCGTTGGCTGACCGCGGGGGAGTCCCACGGTCCGGCACTGGTCGCAACGCTGGAGGGCCTTCCCGCCGGCGTGCCGATCACCACGGAGATGGTGGCGGATCACCTGGCACGGCGGCGGCTCGGTTATGGCCGCGGTGCGCGCATGAAGTTCGAGCGCGACGAGGTCACCTTCCTGGGCGGCGTACGGCACGGACTCACGCTCGGCTCCCCGATCGCCGTCATGGTGGGGAACACCGAGTGGCCCAAGTGGGAGCAGGTCATGGCGGCCGACCCGGTCGACCCCGAGGTGCTGGCCGGGCTCGCCCGCAACGCGCCGCTGACCCGGCCCCGGCCCGGCCATGCCGACCTGGCCGGCATGCAGAAGTACGGCTTCGACGAGGCCCGCCCGGTCCTGGAGCGCGCCTCCGCGCGCGAGACCGCGGCCCGCGTGGCTCTCGGCGCCGTCGCCCGCTCCTACCTGAAGGAGACGGCCGGCATCGAGATCGTCTCGCACGTCGTGGAGCTGGCCTCCGCCAAGGCCCCCTACGGCGTCTACCCGACCCCGGCCGACGTGGCGAAGCTGGACGCGGACCCGGTGCGCTGCCTGGACGCGGACGCCTCGAAGGCGATGGTCGCGGAGATCGACCAGGCCCACAGGGACGGCGACACGCTCGGCGGCGTGGTGGAGGTGCTGGCCTACGGCGTTCCGGTCGGCCTGGGCTCGCATGTGCACTGGGACCGCCGCCTCGACGCCCGCCTGGCCGCCGCCCTGATGGGTATCCAGGCCATCAAGGGCGTGGAGGTCGGCGACGGCTTCGAGCTGGCCCGGGTGCCGGGCTCGAAGGCGCACGACGAGATCCTGACCGGCCCCGAGGGCATCAAGCGGGCCTCCGGCCGCTCCGGCGGCACCGAGGGCGGCCTGACCACGGGCGAGCTGCTGCGCGTCCGCGCCGCCATGAAGCCGATCGCGACCGTCCCGCGGGCGCTGCAGACGGTGGACGTGCAGACGGGCGAGGCCGCGCAGGCCCATCACCAGCGCTCGGACGTCTGCGCGGTCCCGGCCGCCGGGATCGTCGCCGAGGCCATGGTCGCGCTCGTCGTGGCGGACGCGGTCGCGGAGAAGTTCGGCGGCGACTCCGTCCCCGAGACCCGCCGCAACGTCCAGTCGTACCTCGACAACCTGCGGATCCGGTGAGCGCCGTGCCCGCCGTCGTACTCGTCGGCCCGATGGGCGTCGGCAAGTCCACCGTGGGCCGGCTGCTGGCCGAGCGGCTCGGGACCGGCTACCGGGACACCGACGAGGACATCGTCGCCGCCGAGGGCCGCACCATCGCCGATATCTTCGTGGACGAGGGCGAGCCCGCCTTCCGTGCGATCGAGAAGCGCGCGGTGCGCACCGCGCTCGCCGAGCACGAGGGCGTCCTCGCGCTCGGCGGCGGCGCGATCCTGGACCCGGACACACGCGCGCTGCTCGCCGGGCACCGGGTGGTCTACCTCTCCATGGACGTCGAGGAGGCCGTCAGGCGCACCGGCCTCAACGTGGCCCGCCCGCTGCTCGCGGTCAATCCGCGCAAGCAGTGGCGCGAGCTGATGGAGGCCCGGCGGCACCTGTACGAGGAGGTCGCCGGCGCCGTCGTACCGACGGACGGCCGCACGCCCGAAGAGGTCACCCAAGCAGCCCTGGACGCACTGGAGTTGAACGAAGCATGAGCGAGGCAGTCACCCGGATCCAGGTCGCCGGCACCGCGGGCACCGACCCGTACGAGGTGCTGGTCGGGCGGCAGCTCCTGGGCGAGCTGGGCGGGTTGATCGGGCCGAGGACCAAGCGCGTCGCGGTGATCCACCCCGAGGCCCTCGCGGAGACCGGGGACGCGCTGCGCGCCGATCTGGCCGAGCAGGGCTACGAGGCCGTCGCGATCCAGGTGCCCAACGCGGAGGAGGCCAAGACCGCGGAGGTCGCCGCCTACTGCTGGAAGGCGCTCGGGCAGTCCGGCTTCACCCGCACCGACGTCATCGTCGGCGTCGGCGGCGGCGCGACCACGGACCTGGCCGGTTTCGTGGCCGCGACCTGGCTGCGCGGGGTGCGCTGGATCGCCATCCCGACCACCGTGCTCGCCATGGTGGACGCGGCGGTCGGCGGCAAGACCGGCATCAACACGGCCGAGGGCAAGAACCTGGTGGGCGCCTTCCACCCGCCGGCCGGTGTCCTGTGCGACCTGGCCGCGCTGGACTCCCTCCCGGTCAACGACTACGTCTCCGGGCTCGCCGAGGTCATCAAGGCCGGCTTCATCGCCGATCCGGTGATCCTGGACCTCATCGAGTCCGACCCCGAGGCGGCCCGGACCCCGGCGGGTCCGCACACGGCCGAGCTGATCGAGCGGTCTATCCGGGTGAAGGCCGAGGTCGTCTCCTCGGACCTGAAGGAGTCCGGTCTGCGGGAGATCCTCAACTACGGCCACACGCTGGGCCATGCCATCGAGAAGAACGAGCGCTACAAGTGGCGGCACGGCGCCGCCGTCGCGGTCGGCATGCACTTCGCCGCCGAACTGGGCCGTCTGGCGGGCCGTCTGGACGACGCGACGGCGGACCGGCACCGTACGGTCCTCGAATCCGTCGGGCTGCCCCTGCACTACCGCTACGACCAGTGGCCCAAGCTGCTGGAGACGATGAAGGTCGACAAGAAGTCCCGCGGGGACCTGCTGCGCTTCATCGTCCTGGACGGTCTGGCCAAGCCGACCGTCCTGGAAGGCCCCGACCCGGCCGTCCTGCTCGCCGCCTACGGAGAAGTGGGCCAGTAGCCCCAGCACCGCTCCCCGCGTCCGTGTCCCCGCCGCCCGATGTGCTGTGCGCGAACGGGCACTTCGGGCCGCCCCCGGCCGTTTCACCAAACGACGGCCGGGGACGGTACCGTTCGGTAGGGAGCGCGCGGGCCCGAAGGGCTGAGCAGGATCGGGCTGTCGACACCGACTCAGGCGCCCCGGAGGCGAACGAGCCGACGACGACGAGACGGAGTGGCAACGGATGCAGCACGCAGTGGGGTCGCCGCTGCCGCCGCCCCACCAGCCGGGGCAGGGACCGCACGCCGGCTGGGCGCCGGCCGGACACCACCCGGGCCCGCACCCGGGAGCCTCCCAGGCCCCCGTTCCCCCGCCGGGCTTCCCGGCCCCGCCCGTCCCCGTGCCGCCGGCGCCCCCGCAGCCCCCGGCCTCGCAGCACGCCCCCGCCCAGCCGGCCCCCGATACCACCGGCCATGTACCGCTGCCACCCGGCGGCCCCGTCGGAGTTCCCGCGGCGCCGCTCACCGCCGCCACGGTTCCCGACCCGACGGCCACCACCCTGGCGGTCCTGCTGATCGGCCCGGCGGGCGCGGGCAAGACGAGCGTCGCCAAGTACTGGGCGGACCAGCGGCGCGTGCCCACGGCCCACATCAGCCTGGACGACGTCCGCGAATGGGTCCGCTCGGGCTTCGCCGACCCTCAGTCCGGATGGAACGACAACTCCGAGGCCCAGTACCGCCTCGCCCGCCGCACCTGCGGCTTCGCCGCCCGGAACTTCCTGGCCAACGGCATCTCCTGCATCCTGGACGACGCCGTCTTCCCGGACCGCCCGGTCGTGGGCCTCGGCGGCTGGAAGCGCCACGTGGGCCCCGGCCTGCTCCCGGTCGTCCTGCTCCCGGGCCTGGACATCGTCCTGGAGCGCAATGCCGAGCGCACCGGCAACCGCCGCCTCACCGACGAGGAGGTGGCCCGTATCCATGGCCGTATGGCCGGCTGGTACGGCTCGGGCCTCCCGATCATCGACAACTCCCAGCTCGACGTCCCCGGGACGGCGCGGGTTCTGGACGAGGTCCTGGCAAGGGCGATAGCGAGCCCACCGAGCTGGTGAGCACGGGCGGGTGGAGCACGTAGGGGCGGGACCTCATCGATGTGCGGCTCCGCCGCGCGGGCGCGAGCGACCCCCACTCACCCGCGCCGGGCGGTATCACCGCACCGCCTTCCACCTGCCCCGCACCCCACTCGGCCCTCCAAGAATCGGCACAATTCGCCCATAACTCCTAAGCTCATCTCATGTCAGAGGTGTACGCGAACCGCCGATCCCGGCTGAGGGAATACTTCAACGCGGCCGGTACTGCGGCAGCGCTGGTCACCCGCCCCGCCAATGTGCGCTACCTCGCGGCCGCGGTCCCGCAGGGCTCCGTCCTGCTCCTCGGCAGCCGCGAGGACCTGCTCGTCTGCGCCGGCCCGCCCGAAGAACGCCCCTACGAAGGCCGGCCGGACGAGAACCTGCGACTGCACGTCCTGTCCTCCCCCGACGGCGACCCCGCGGTCGCCGCAGCCGGTCTCGCCATGGCCCAGGGTGCCGAGACCCTGGCGGTGGAGGAGCACCACCTCACCGTGGCCCGCCACCGAGCCCTCGCCCTGGTCGCCCCCGGACTCCGCCTCGCCGACCTCGGCGCGGCCGTCGAGCAGCTCAGGGTCGTCAAGGACGAGGAGGAGATCTCCTGCCTGCGCATCGGCGCGGAGATCGCCGACCAGGCCCTCGGCGAGCTGCTGGAGTCCATCCTGGTGGGCCGCACCGAACGGCACCTCGCGCTGGAGCTGGAGCGTCGCCTGGTCGACCACGGCGCCGACGGGCCCGCCTTCCCCACCTCCGTGGCCACCGGGCCGCACTCGGGCCGCCGCGGCCACCGCCCGACCGACCGGCGCGTGGAGGAGGGCGACTTCCTCTCCGTGTGCCTCGGCGCCACCTACCGTGGCTACCGCTGCGAGATCGGCCGTACCTTCGTCATCGGCACCTCGCCCGCGGACTGGCAGATCGAGCTGTACGACCTCGTCTTCGCCGCCCAGCGCGCCGGACGCGAGTCCCTGGCGCCCGGCGCCGCCTACCGTGACGTGGACCGCGCGGCTCGCCAGGTGCTGGACTCCGCGGGGTATGCGGAAGCCCTGCCACCGCTGACCGGACACGGCGTCGGACTCGAATTCGACGAGGACCCGCAGCTGGCCCCCGCGGCCATGGGTAAACTGGACGCTTGCGTGCCGGTCACCGTCGAACCGGGGGTCCACCTCCCGGGCCGGGGCGGTGTCCGGATCGATGACACGCTCGTCGTACGCCCCGAGGCGGACGGCGGACCCGAGCTACTCACCATCACGACCAAGGAGCTGCTCGCGCTGTAGCGCGTGACCCCGGGGTCGTACGTCAGTCCAGGAGATTCCGCAACCGTGGCTTCCACGAACGACCTCAAGAACGGCATGGTGCTCAAGCTCGAAGGCGGCCAGCTCTGGTCCGTCGTCGAGTTCCAGCACGTCAAGCCCGGCAAGGGCCCGGCCTTCGTGCGCACCAAGCTCAAGAACGTGCTCTCCGGCAAGGTCGTCGACAAGACCTTCAACGCCGGTGTCAAGGTCGAGACGGCCACTGTCGACAAGCGCGACATGCAGTTCTCGTACATGGACGGCGACTACTTCGTCTTCATGGACATGGAGACCTACGACCAGCTGCACATCGACCGCAAGGCCGTCGGCGACGCCGCCAACTTCCTCGTCGAGGGCTTCACGGCCACCGTCGCGCAGCACGAGGGCGAGGTCCTCTTCGTCGACCTGCCCGCCGCCGTCGAGCTGACCATCGCCGAGACCGAGCCGGGCGTCCAGGGCGACCGCTCCACCGGTGGCACCAAGCCCGCCACCCTGGAGACCGGCCACCAGATCCAGGTCCCCCTCTTCATCACCACCGGTGAGAAGATCAAGGTCGACACCCGTACGAGCGACTACCTCGGCCGGGTGAACAGCTAACCGTGGCTGCCCGCAACACGGCCCGCAAGCGCGCCTTTCAGATCCTCTTCGAGGGCGACCAGCGCGGCGCCGACGTCCTGACGGTCCTCGCGGACTGGATCCGGCTCTCCCGGTCCGACACCCGACAGCCGCCGGTCAGCGAGTACACCATGCAGCTGGTCGAGGGCTACGCGGAGCACGCGAGGCGGATCGACGAGCTGATCGCGCAGTACGCGGTGGGCTGGACGCTCGACCGGATGCCGGTCGTCGACCGCAACATCCTGCGGCTCGGCGCGTACGAGCTGATCTGGGTCGACGAGACCCCGGACGCCGTCGTCCTGGACGAGATGGTGCAGCTGGCCAAGGAGTTCTCGACCGATGAGTCACCGTCGTTCGTGAACGGTCTTCTCGGCCGGCTGAAAGAACTCAAGCCGACGCTGCGTCGCGCTTAGCCGCAAAAAGAGGGGCGCCGTGGGACTGCGGCAACCGGATGACCTGCGGGTCGTCCATGGTTGCTCGCGGCAGTTCCCCGCGCCCCTTCGGCGTGCCCGTCCTGCGCCGGGAAGCAGCCGGAACGGTCGTACAAACACCGCCGGGGTGGCCGGAACCATGTGGTTCCGGCCACCCCGGCGGCACGTTTCTGCTGAGTCGGCGAGCGGTTACGCCTCTTCGTGCGTGGCCACCGCGCGGCGCGCGTCCGCGTCCAGGACGCCCCAGCTGATCAGCTGCTCGGTGAGGACCGAGGGGGACTGGTCGTAGATGACGGCGAGTGTGCGCAGGTCGTCCTGGCGGATCGACAGCACCTTGCCGTTGTAGTCACCGCGCTGGGACTGGATCGTCGCCGCGTAGCGCTGGAGGGGGCCCGCCTTCTCGGCCGGCACCGTGGCCAGCCGCTCCAGGTCCAGAACAAGCTTCGGCGGCGGCTCGGCGGCGCCGCCCGGCGTGGTGCCCGGCAGCAACTCCTGCACAGGAACGCCATAGAAATCGGCCAGCTCGGCCAGGCGCTGCACGGTCACGGCACGGTCGCCGCGCTCGTACGAACCGACCACCACGGCCTTCCAGCGACCCTGGGACTTCTCCTCGACACCGTGGAGGGAAAGGCCCTGCTGGGTGCGGATGGCCCGGAGCTTGGCCCCGAGCTGTTTGGCGTATTCGCTGGACATATGGCTCCCCGGACACTGTGTCGACGCGGCCGGACTGTCTTCCCGCCGCGCGGCTGGTAACTCACTGTGAGGTTACGCAGCGTGACTCTTGTGCGTCAAGCCGAATGGTCCACCCCGGCTCTTCCGTGGTAGCGGTGGCGGATTACTCCAAGGGGGTGATCGAGGGGCTCCCGGCGACCTGCTACCGTGGATGGCGCAAATCCGACGTCCTTTAAGGTCCGTCCCGTGAGGCGGAGAAGGAGGTCCGTTTCGTATGGACACGCACGCCAATGCGCAGGCAACCGATGCGCGGCCCGTACTCGAGGGCCCCGACATCGCGCGGGTGCTCACCCGCATCGCCCACGAGATCGTCGAGCGCGCCAAGGGTGCCGACGACGTGGTGCTCCTCGGCATTCCGACCCGGGGTGTCTTCCTCGCCCAGCGGCTCGCCGCCAAGCTGGAGCAGATCACCGACCGCAAGATCCCGGTCGGCTCGCTCGACATCACCATGTACCGCGACGACCTGCGCATGCACCCGCCGCGTGCGCTGGCCCGCACCGAGATCCCCGGTGACGGCATCGACGGCAAGCTGGTCGTCCTCGTCGACGACGTGCTCTTCTCCGGTCGCACCATCCGCGCCGCCCTCGACGCCCTGAACGACATCGGACGCCCGCGCGCGGTGCAGCTCGCGGTCCTGGTCGACCGCGGCCACCGTGAACTGCCCATCCGCGCCGACTATGTCGGCAAGAACCTCCCCACGTCGCTGCGGGAGACGGTCAAGGTCCAGCTCGCCGAGGAGGACGGTCGCGACACCGTGCTGCTCGGTGCGAAGCCGGCCGGCCAGTAGCAAGCCAGGCGCGCGGCCGCTTCGGCGTGCCCGCACACGCGCCGGTTTGCCCGAATCCTCCCGAATGAACTGCCTTACGGAGCCTGACAGATGCAGCGTCATCTCATCTCGGCCGCCGACCTCACCCGCGACGACGCCGTCCTGATCCTCGACACCGCCGAGGAGATGGCCCGGGTCGCCGACCGGCCGATCAAGAAACTGCCGACCCTGCGCGGCCGCACGATCGTCAACCTCTTCTTCGAGGACTCCACCCGCACCCGGATCTCCTTCGAGGCCGCCGAGAAGCGGCTGTCCGCGGACGTCATCAACTTCTCCGCCAAGGGGTCGTCGGTGTCCAAGGGCGAGTCCCTGAAGGACACCGCCCAGACGCTGGAGGCGATGGGCGTGGACGCCGTCGTCATCCGGCACGGCGCCTCCGGAGCCCCGTACCGCCTGGCCAACTCGGGCTGGATCGACGCCGCCGTCATCAACGCCGGCGACGGCACCCACCAGCACCCCACCCAGGCCCTGCTGGACGCCTTCACCATGCGCCGCCGGCTGATCGGCCGCGACACCGGCCTCGGCCAGGACCTGTCCGGCAAGCGGATCACCATCGTCGGCGACGTCCTGCACAGCCGCGTCGCCCGCTCCAACGTCGACCTGCTGCACACCCTGGGCGCCGAGGTCACCCTGGTCGCCCCGCCCACCCTCGTTCCGGTCGGCGTCGGCAACTGGCCGTGCGAGGTGTCGTACGACCTCGACAGCACACTGCCCAAGTCCGACGCCGTGATGATGCTCCGCGTCCAGCGCGAACGGATGAACGCCGCCTTCTTCCCGACCGAGCGCGAGTACTCGCGGCGCTACGGCCTCGACGGCGACCGCATGGCGAGGATGCCCGAGCACGCCATCGTGATGCACCCCGGCCCGATGGTCCGCGGCATGGAGATCACCGCCGAGGTCGCCGACTCCGACCGCTGCACCGTCGTGGAGCAGGTCGCCAACGGCGTCTCCATCCGGATGGCCGTGCTGTACCTGCTGCTCGGCGGCAACGAACCCGCCGTCACCCACGCCCGTACCACCGAGGAGAAGTAAGACCATGAGCAAGATCCTGATCCGCGGTGCGAAGGTGCTCGGCGGCGAGCCGCAGGACGTGCTGATCGACGGCGAGAGGATCGCCGAGGTGGGCACCGGTCTGAGCGCGGAGGGCGCCGAGATCGTCGAGGCCGACGGCAAGGTGCTGCTGCCGGGCCTGGTCGACCTGCACACCCATCTGCGCGAGCCCGGCCGCGAGGACTCCGAGACCGTGCTCACCGGTACGCGGGCGGCGGCGAGCGGCGGCTACACCGCCGTGTTCGCCATGGCCAACACCTTCCCGGTCGCCGACACCGCCGGTGTCGTCGAGCAGGTCTACCGGCTCGGCCAGGAGCACGGCTACTGCGACGTCCAGCCCATCGGCGCGGTCACCGTCGGCCTGGAAGGCAGGAAGCTCGCCGAACTGGGTGCCATGCACGAGTCGGCCGCGGGCGTCACCGTCTTCTCGGACGACGGCAAGTGCGTGGACGACGCGGTGATCATGCGTCGCGCGCTGGAGTACGTGAAGGCCTTCGGCGGTGTCGTCGCGCAGCACGCCCAGGAGCCGCGGCTGACCGAGGGCGCCCAGATGAACGAGGGCGTCGTCTCCGCCGAGCTGGGCCTGGGCGGCTGGCCGGCCGTCGCCGAGGAGTCGATCATCGCGCGGGACGTCCTGCTCGCCGAGCACGTCGGCTCCCGGGTCCACATCTGCCACCTGTCGACCGCCGGGTCCGTGGAGATCGTCCGCTGGGCCAAGTCCCGCGGCATCCAGGTCACCGCCGAGGTCACCCCGCACCACCTCCTCCTCACCGACGAGCTGGTGCGCACGTACAACCCCGTCTACAAGGTCAACCCGCCGCTGCGCACCGAGCGGGACGTGCACGCCCTGCGCGAGGCGCTCGCCGACGGCACGATCGACATCGTCGCCACCGACCACGCCCCGCACCCGCACGAGGACAAGGACTGCGAGTGGGCCGCGGCCGCCATGGGCATGGTGGGCCTGGAGACCGCGCTGTCAGTGGTCCAGGAGACCATGGTCGCCACGGGCCTGCTGGACTGGGCCGGCGTAGCCGACCGCATGTCCTTCAAGCCCGCGCAGATCGGACAGGCCACCGGACACGGCCGTCCCGTCTCGGCTGGTGAGCCCGCCAACCTCACCCTCGTCGACACGGAATACCGTGGCCAGGTGGACCCCGCGGGCTTCGCCTCGCGCAGCCGCAACACCCCCTACCAGGGGCGTGAGCTGCCGGGCCGTGTGACGCACACGTGGCTGCGGGGCAAGGCCACGCTCGTCGACGGGAAGCTCAAGTGACACCTCACATCCTGCTGGCCGAGGCCCAGAAGTCGGCCGAGGTCACCGATTGGCCGGCCCGCATCGGCTGGCTCGTCGGACTCGCCCTCTTCATCGCGCTCGTCTACTGGCTGATGCGCGAGGGCTGGAAGTGGCGCGGCACGCTGCAGAACGACCTGCCCGCGCTGCCCAGCGCGCCGGAGGAGACCGGCCCGGCGAAACTGGGCATGAGCGGCCGCTACCACGGCTCCACCACCGCCGGGCAGTGGCTGGACCGCATCGTGGCCCACGGCCTGGGCACCCGCAGCCGGGTCGAGCTGACCCTGACGGACCAGGGCCTGGAGGTCGAACGCCCCGGAGCCACCGACTTCTTCGTCCCCACCGCCGCGCTGCGCGAGGCCCGGCTCGACAAGGGCATCGCAGGCAAGGTCCTCACCGAGGGCGGACTGCTCGTGGTGACCTGGGCGCACGGCGACAAGCTGATCGACTCCGGATTCCGCTCCGACCACTCGGCCGAGCACACCGAATGGGTCGACACCCTGAACAAGATGATCAACGACACGGAAGGCGTGCGATGACGACCTCCACCAGGGGAGCTGCCAGGGTTCCCGCCGTACTCGTCCTGGAGGACGGCCGCATCTTCCGCGGCCGCGCCTACGGGGCCGTGGGGGAGACCTTCGGCGAGGCCGTGTTCTCCACCGGCATGACCGGCTACCAGGAGACCCTGACCGACCCGTCGTACGACCGCCAGATCGTCGTCGCGACCGCCCCGCAGATCGGCAACACCGGCTGGAACGACGAGGACGACGAGTCCAAGCGCATCTGGGTCTCCGGCTACGTCGTGCGCGACCCCGCGCGCGTGCCGTCCAACTGGCGCTCGAAGCGCTCCCTGGACGACGAGCTGGTCGCACAGGGCGTGGTGGGCATCTCCGGGATCGACACCCGGGCCCTCACCCGGCACCTGCGAGAACGCGGCTCGATGCGCGCCGGCATCTTCTCCGGCGCGGCCGTCGCGGCCGAGCCGGAGCTGCTCGCGCGTGTGCAGGCCCAGCCGCAGATGAAGGGCGCGAGCCTCTACGAGGAGGTCGCGACGAAGGAGGCGTACGTCGTCCCGGCGATCGGCGAGAAGCGCTTCACCGTCGCCGCCATCGACCTCGGCATCAAGGGCATGACCCCGCACCGCATGGCCGAGCGCGGCATCGAGGTGCACGTCCTGCCCGCCACGGCCACCGCCGACGAGGTCTACGCCGTCACCCCGGACGGAGTCTTCTTCTCCAACGGGCCCGGTGACCCGGCCACGGCCGACGGCCCGGTCGCGCTCATGAGCGCCGTCCTGGAGCGCAGGACGCCGCTGTTCGGCATCTGCTTCGGCAACCAGATCCTCGGCCGCGCCCTCGGCTTCGGCACGTACAAGCTGAAGTACGGCCACCGGGGCATCAACCAGCCGGTCCAGGACCGTACGACCGGCAAGGTCGAGGTGACCGCGCACAACCACGGCTTCGCCGTGGACGCTCCGCTCGACAAGGTCAGCGAGACCAGGTTCGGCCGCGCCGAGGTCTCGCACGTCTGCCTGAACGACAACGTCGTGGAGGGGCTGCAGCTGCTCGACCAGCCGGCCTTCTCCGTCCAGTACCACCCCGAAGCGGCAGCGGGCCCGCACGACGCCGCCTACCTGTTCGACCGCTTCGTATCCCTGATGGAGGGCCAGCGTGCCTAAGCGCACCGATATCCAGTCCGTCCTGGTCATCGGCTCCGGCCCGATCGTCATCGGCCAGGCCGCCGAGTTCGACTACTCCGGCACCCAGGCGTGCCGCGTGCTCAAGGCCGAGGGCCTGCGCGTGGTCCTCGTCAACTCCAACCCGGCGACGATCATGACCGACCCGGAGATCGCCGACGCCACCTACGTCGAGCCGATCACCCCCGAGTTCGTCGAGAAGATCATCGCCAAGGAGCGCCCCGACGCCCTGCTGCCCACCCTGGGCGGCCAGACGGCCCTGAACACCGCCATCTCGCTGCACGAGAACGGTGTCCTGGAGAAGTACGGCGTCGAGCTGATCGGCGCCAAGCCCGAGGCGATCCACAAGGGTGAGGACCGCGACCAGTTCAAGACCGTCGTGGAGGCCGTCCGCGCGAAGATCGGGCACGGCGAGTCCGCCCGCTCCGTGATCTGCCACTCCATGGACGACGTCCTCGCGGGCGTCGAGACGCTCGGCGGCTACCCGGTCGTCGTGCGCCCCTCCTTCACCATGGGCGGCGCCGGCTCCGGCTTCGCGCACGACGAGGAGGAGCTGCGCCGCATCGCGGGCCAGGGCCTCACGCTCTCCCCGACCACCGAGGTGCTCCTGGAGGAGTCCATCCTCGGCTGGAAGGAGTACGAGCTGGAGCTGATGCGCGACAAGCACGACAACGTCGTGGTCGTCTGCTCCATCGAGAACTTCGACCCGATGGGCGTGCACACCGGTGACTCGATCACCGTCGCGCCCGCGATGACGCTGACCGACCGCGAGTACCAGATCCTGCGTGACGTCGGCATCGCCGTCATCCGCGAGGTCGGCGTGGACACCGGCGGCTGCAACATCCAGTTCGCGGTGAACCCCGAGGACGGCCGGGTGATCGTCATCGAGATGAACCCGCGCGTGTCGCGCTCGTCCGCCCTGGCCTCCAAGGCGACCGGCTTCCCGATCGCCAAGATCGCCGCCAAGCTGGCCGTCGGCTACACGCTCGACGAGATCCCGAACGACATCACGCAGGAGACCCCGGCCTCCTTCGAGCCCACGCTCGACTACGTGGTCGTCAAGGCCCCGCGGTTCGCCTTCGAGAAGTTCCCGCAGGCCGACTCCACGCTGACCACCACCATGAAGTCGGTCGGCGAGGCCATGGCCATCGGCCGCAACTTCCCCGAGGCCTTCCAGAAGGCGCTGCGCTCGCTGGAGAAGAAGGGCAGCCAGTTCACCTTCGTCGGCGAGCCCGGGGACAAGGACGCCTTGCTGCGCGAGGCCGTACGGCCCACCGACGGCCGGATCAACACCGTCATGCAGGCCATCCGCGCGGGCGCCACGCCCGAGGAGGTCTTCGAGTACACGAAGATCGACCCGTGGTTCGTGGACCAGCTGTTCCTGATCAAGGAGATCGCGGACGAGCTGGCCGAGGCGCCCGAGCTGACCGGCGAGCTGCTCGCCGAGGCCAAGCGGCACGGCTTCTCCGACCAGCAGATCGGCGAGATCCGCGGGCTGCGCGAGGACGTCGTACGCGAGGTCCGGCACGCCCTCGGCATCCGGCCGGTCTACAAGACGGTCGACACCTGCGCCGCCGAGTTCGCCGCGAAGACGCCGTACTTCTACTCCTCGTACGACGAGGAGACGGAGGTGGCTCCCCGTGAGAAGCCCGCGGTGATCATCCTGGGCTCCGGCCCGAACCGCATCGGCCAGGGCATCGAGTTCGACTACTCCTGCGTCCACGCCTCCTTCGCGCTGTCCGACGCCGGGTACGAGACGGTGATGGTCAACTGCAACCCGGAGACCGTCTCCACGGACTACGACACCTCCGACCGCCTGTACTTCGAGCCGCTGACGCTCGAGGACGTGCTGGAGATCGTCCACGCGGAGTCCCTCGCCGGCCCGATCGCCGGTGTGGTCGTCCAACTGGGCGGCCAGACCCCGCTGGGCCTCTCGCAGGCCCTGAAGGACAACGGCGTGCCGATCGTGGGCACCTCGCCCGAGGCGATCCACGCAGCCGAGGACCGGGGTGCCTTCGGCCGCGTCCTCGCGGAGGCGGGCCTGCCGGCCCCGAAGCACGGCACGGCCACCACGTTCGAGGAGGCCAAGGCCATCGCCGACGAGATCGGCTACCCGGTCCTGGTCCGGCCCTCCTACGTCCTCGGCGGGCGCGGCATGGAGATCGTCTACGACGAGACCCGCCTCGCCTCCTACATCGCCGAATCGACCGAGATCAGCCCCTCCCGGCCGGTCCTGGTAGACCGCTTCCTGGACGACGCCATCGAGATCGACGTCGACGCGCTCTACGACGGCGAGGAGCTGTACCTCGGCGGCGTCATGGAGCACATCGAGGAGGCCGGCATCCACTCCGGCGACTCGGCGTGCGCCCTGCCCCCGATCACCCTCGGCGGCTTCGACATCAAGCGCCTGCGCGCCTCCACCGAGGCCATCGCCAAGGGCGTCGGCGTACGCGGCCTGATCAACATCCAGTTCGCGATGGCGGGCGACATCCTCTACGTCCTGGAGGCCAACCCGCGCGCCTCCCGCACGGTCCCCTTCACCTCGAAGGCGACCGCGGTACCGCTGGCCAAGGCCGCCGCCCGCATCTCCCTGGGCGCGACCGTCGCCGAGCTGCGCGCGGAGGGCCTGCTGCCCAGGACCGGCGACGGCGGTGAACTGCCGCTGGACGCGCCGATCTCCGTCAAGGAGGCCGTCATGCCGTGGTCGCGCTTCCGCGACATCCACGGCCGCGGCGTCGACACCGTCCTCGGCCCGGAGATGCGCTCCACGGGTGAGGTCATGGGCATCGACTCCGTCTTCGGCACGGCGTACGCCAAGTCGCAGGCGGGTGCCTACGGCCCACTGCCCACCAAGGGCCGCGCGTTCATCTCCGTCGCCAACCGCGACAAGCGCTCGATGATCTTCCCGGCCCGCGAGCTGGTCGCCCACGGCTTCGAACTGCTCGCCACCTCGGGCACGGCCGAGGTCCTCAAGCGCAACGGCATCAACGCCACCGTCGTGCGCAAGCAGTCCGAGGGGACCGGCCCGAACGGCGAGCGGACCATCGTCCAGCTCATCCACGACGGCGAGGTCGACCTCATCGTCAACACCCCGTACGGCACCGGCGGCCGCCTCGACGGCTACGACATCCGCACGGCGGCCGTGGCGCGGTCCGTGCCCTGCCTGACGACCGTCCAGGCGCTCGCCGCGGCCGTCCAGGGCATCGACGCCCTCAACCACGGCGACGTGGGCGTCCGCTCGCTCCAGGAACACGCGGAACACCTGACCGCGGCCCGCGACTAGCAGCCCTGAGGGGGACACCGGAAACGGTGTCCCCCTCTTCATGAGGACCCCTGCGGCTTCATGAGACCCCCGAGGACTTCCGAGATGTACAAGCTCTTCTTCCGCCTGGTTTTCCGACGGATGGACCCGGAACAGGCCCACCACCTGGCCTTCCGCTGGATCCGCCTCGCCGCCCGTATCCCCGTGCTGCGCACGTTCGTCGCGGCCGCGCTCGCGCCCCGCCACAAGGAACTGCGCACCGAGGCCTTCGGACTGCGTATGCACGGCCCCTTCGGGCTCGCCGCGGGCTTCGACAAGAACGCCGTGGCCATCGACGGGATGTCGATGCTGGGCTTCGACCATGTCGAGATCGGCACGGTGACGGGCGAGCCGCAGCCCGGCAACCCGAGGAAGCGGCTGTTCCGGCTCGTCGCGGACCGCGCGCTGATCAACCGCATGGGCTTCAACAACGACGGCTCGCTGGCCGTGGCGGCCCGCCTCGCGACTCGCGAGCCGGTCTTCAGGACCGTCGTCGGCGTCAACATCGGCAAGACCAAGGCCGTCCCGGAGGCGGAGGCCGTCGGCGACTACGTGAAGTCGGCCGAGCGGCTGGCGCCGTACGCCGACTACCTGGTCGTGAACGTCTCCTCGCCGAACACCCCCGGCCTGCGCGATCTCCAGGCCACGGAGGCGCTGCGCCCGCTGCTCGGCGCCGTACGCGAGGCCGCCGACCGTACGGTCGCGGGCCGGCGCGTCCCGCTGCTGGTGAAGATCGCCCCCGACCTCGCCGACGAGGACATCGACGCCGTCGCCGACCTGGCCGTGGAGCTGGGTCTGGACGGCATCATCGCCACCAACACCACCATCGCGCGCGAGGCCCTCGGCCTCAGGTCCGCCCCGTCGCTCGTGAAGGAGACCGGCGGCCTGTCCGGCGCGCCCCTCAAGGAGCGCTCTCTGGAGGTCCTGCGCCGCCTGTACGCGCGCGTGGGCGACCGGATCACGCTCGTGGGCGTCGGCGGCATCGAGACCGCCGAGGACGCCTGGACGCG
Organism: Streptomyces sp. NPDC006314; assembly: GCF_040613075.1. Classification (NCBI taxonomy): domain Bacteria; kingdom Bacillati; phylum Actinomycetota; class Actinomycetes; order Kitasatosporales; family Streptomycetaceae; genus Streptomyces; species Streptomyces sp. NPDC006314. The sequence continues at coordinate 374,803 of NZ_JBEXRL010000005.1, forward strand.
CATCCTGGCCGGTGCCACGCTGGTGCAGGGGTACAGCGCCTTCATCTACGAGGGCCCGTTCTGGTCCCGCGCGATCCACAAAGGCCTGGCGGCACGCCTGCGCGCCAGCCCGTACGCCACCCTCGCCGACGCGGTCGGCGCCGACGTGAGGAAGACCGCATGACTGTTCTGGAACCCTTCGGCGCCCGGCTGCGCCGAGCCATGGACGAGCGCGGCCCGCTGTGCGTCGGCATCGACCCGCACGCCTCCCTGCTCGCCGAGTGGGGGCTGAACGACGACGTCGCCGGTCTGGAGCGGTTCAGCCGTACGGTCGTCGAGGCGGTGGCCGACCGGGTTGCCGTCATGAAGCACCAGAGCGCCTTCTTCGAGCGGTTCGGTTCGCGCGGCATCGCCGTCCTGGAGAAGTCGGTCCAGGAGGCGCGCTCGGCCGGCACCCTGGTCGTGATGGACGCCAAGCGCGGCGACATCGGCTCGACCATGGCCGGGTACGCCGAGGCCTACCTGCACAAGGACGCCCCGCTGTTCTCCGACGCCCTCACCGTCTCGCCCTACCTGGGCTACGGCTCGCTCAGCCCGGCCGTCGCGCTGGCCCGGGAGAGCGGTGCAGGGCTGTTCGTGCTGGCCCTGACCTCGAACCCGGAGGGCCCCGAGGTCCAGCACGCGGTCCGCGCCGACGGCCGCGGCGTGGGCGCGACCATGCTCGCCCACCTGGCGGCCGAGAACGCCGGGGAGGAGCCGCTGGGCTCCTTCGGGGCGGTCGTCGGCGCCACGGTCGGCGATCTGTCGTCGTACGACCTCGACATCAACGGCCCGCTCCTCGCGCCCGGCGTCGGCGCGCAGGGGGCGACGGCGGCCGACCTCCCCAAGGTCTTCGGTTCGGCGGTGCGCAACGTCGTGCCGAACGTCAGCCGGGGTGTGCTGCGTCACGGTCCCGGCCTCGGGGCGCTGCGTACGGCCACCGAGCGCTTCGCGGAGGAGATCCGGGCCGCCGTCGGCGGTGCCTGAGTCCTCCGACGCGTGCCCGGCGGGGCGACGCCGAGACGCCTTGAGTGTGAATACATCCTCAAATCGAGGGCAGTATGTCTGAAATGCCCGGCCTGGCGGAGGCTGACCAGGACTTTTCCGCTGTTCTCGCTGACTCTGGCGGACTTGCCCGCTAGTCTCCGAGCAGAGTGAACGGGCGAAGCGTGTTGCTCGTAGCTCCCCAGGTGTGGGGCGACTAGGTTCCTCACCGGTCCGTATCCGACAGTTCGACATCCGAGGTGACGTAGGCGTGGCTCTTCCGCCCCTTACCCCTGAACAGCGCGCAGCCGCGCTCGAAAAGGCCGCCGCGGCTCGCCGGGAGCGGGCCGAGGTCAAGAATCGACTCAAGCACTCCGGCGCCTCCCTGCACGAGGTCATCAAGCAGGGCCAGGAGAACGACGTCATCGGCAAGATGAAGGTCTCCGCACTGCTCGAGTCCCTGCCGGGCGTGGGCAAGGTCCGCGCCAAGCAGATCATGGAGCGTCTGGGCATCTCCGAGAGCCGCCGTGTGCGGGGTCTCGGTTCCAACCAGATCGCCTCCCTGGAGCGTGAGTTCGGCAGCACCGGCTCCTGAGTCCGGGTCCCGCCCGAACCGGGAGTCCCGGGCACTCCGGGATTGCTGGAATAATCGCTGCATGAGTGAACGTCCGCGGCTGACCGTGCTCTCCGGCCCCTCGGGGGTCGGCAAGAGCACGGTCGTCGCCCATATGCGCAAGGAACACCCCGAGGTCTGGCTCTCGGTGTCGGCGACCACCCGCAAGCCGCGCCCCGGCGAGCAGCACGGAGTCCACTATTTCTTCGTCACCGACGACGAGATGGACAAGCTGATCGCCAACGGCGAGCTGCTGGAGTGGGCCGAGTTCGCCGGCAACCGCTACGGCACGCCCCGTGCGGCCGTACAGGAGCGGCTGGAGAACGGCGAGCCCGTCCTGCTGGAGATCGACCTCCAGGGTGCCCGGCAGGTCCGCGAGTCCCTGTCCGACGCCCAGCTGGTGTTTCTGGCCCCGCCCTCCTGGGAGGAGCTGGTGCGCAGGCTCACCGGGCGGGGCACCGAACCGCCCGTGGTCATCGAGCGCCGCCTGGAGGCGGCCAGGACCGAGCTGGCGGCCGAGCCGGAGTTCGATGTGACCTTGGTCAACACCTCTGTCGAGGACGTGGCCCGCGAGCTGCTAGCCTTGATGGACGTTGTGTGATCCTGACCGCCGCATGCGCGCCGGTCGCACCGACTGAATCTTTCCCACCCATCGGAAGGTAGAGCGTGTCCTCTTCCATCACCGCGCCCGAGGGCATCATCAACCCGCCGATCGACGAGCTTCTCGAGGCCACCGACTCGAAGTACAGCCTCGTGATCTACGCGGCCAAGCGTGCCCGCCAGATCAACGCGTACTACTCGCAGCTCGGCGAGGGCCTCCTCGAGTACGTCGGTCCGCTCGTCGACACCCACGTGCACGAGAAGCCGCTCTCGATCGCCCTGCGCGAGATCAACGCCGGTCTGCTGACCTCCGAGGCCATCGAAGGCCCGGCGCAGTAGTACGTTCAGATCGCAGTTGCTTAATCCACAGGCCCGGCAGTCACGCTGCCGGGCCTGTGGTGTGTGATGGTCCCGTACGTAGCCTCGTACGTTGGAGCCGGGGAGAGATGGCGAGACATGGCGGACAAGCCGAGGGTTGTTCTGGGGGTCAGCGGCGGGATCGCCGCGTACAAGGCCTGTGAGCTGCTGAGAAGGTTCACGGAGTCGGGCCACGACGTGCGTGTGGTGCCCACCGCCTCCGCGCTGCACTTCGTCGGCGCCGCCACCTGGTCCGCACTGTCCGGCAACCCCGTCTCCACCGGGGTCTGGGACGATGTCCACGAGGTCCCGCACGTCCGCATCGGCCAGCACGCCGACCTGGTCGTCGTCGCCCCGGCGACGGCCGACATGCTCGCCAAGGCGGCCCACGGCCTCGCCGACGACCTGCTGACCAACACGCTCCTCACCGCCCGCTGCCCGGTCGTCTTCGCACCCGCCATGCACACCGAGATGTGGGAGCACCCCGCCACCCAGGAGAACGTGGCCACGCTGCGCCGCCGCGGCGCCGTCGTCATCGAGCCCGCCGTCGGCCGCCTCACCGGTGTCGACACCGGCAAGGGCCGGCTGCCCGACCCGGGGGAGATCTTCGAGGCCTGCCGCCGGGTGCTGGCCCGGGGCGTCGCGGAGCCCGATCTCCGGGGACGCCATGTCGTCGTCTCGGCAGGCGGCACACGTGAGCCCCTCGATCCGGTCCGCTTCCTCGGCAACCGCTCCTCCGGCAAGCAGGGTTACGCCCTGGCCCGCACCGCCGCGGCCCGCGGCGCCCGCGTGACGCTGATCGCGGCCAACACCGCACTGCCCGACCCGGCCGGCGTCGACGTCGTGCACGTCGGCACGGCCGTCCAGCTGCGCGAGGCCGTCCTGAAGGCGGCGGCGGACGCCGACGCGGTGGTCATGGCCGCCGCCGTCGCCGACTTCCGCCCGGCGGCCTACGCGGCCGGGAAGATCAAGAAGAAGGACGGCCAGAACCCCGACCCGATCGTCCTGGTGCGAAATCCGGACATCCTCGCGGAGATCTCGGCCGAGCGCGCCCGTCCGGGCCAGGTGATCGTCGGCTTCGCCGCCGAGACCGACGACGTCCTCGCCAACGGCCGCATCAAGCTCGCCCGCAAGGGCTGCGACCTGCTCGTGGTCAACGAGGTGGGGGAGCGCAGGACCTTCGGCTCCGAGGAGAACGAGGCGGTCGTGCTGGGTGCCGACGGCAGTGAGACCCCCGTTCCGCACGGGCCGAAGGAGGCCCTCGCGGACACCGTCTGGGACCTCACGGCCGCCCGGCTCGGCTGACCCGCTCCGCCGTCCGGGCCCGACACCGTTCGGCCGTCCGGGCCGACTTGTTTCAGCCGTTCGAGGCCTCTTTTCCACCGGACAATGGCGCGTGGCCGCCCTGGCCAAGGCCGCTGGGCATTGTGCAGAATGCCCGTGCCGCAGGTCACAGCGCTCCCGAGAGGCGAGACGGTGGCCCATCGGCCGAGTGCGACCGATAAACTGTTCGCGGTCGACGCCGGGCGCAGCCCTCACGTCGTCCGCAAATGATCAGCCAGCAGCCGCTGCAACCACAGGGAGCGTTGTGTCCCGTCGCCTGTTCACCTCGGAGTCCGTGACCGAGGGTCACCCCGACAAGATCGCTGACCAGATCAGCGACACCATTCTCGACGCGCTTCTGCGCGAGGACCCGACCTCCCGGGTCGCCGTCGAGACGCTGATCACCACCGGCCTGGTGCACGTGGCCGGCGAGGTGACGACGAAGGCCTACGCGGACATCGCGACCCTCGTCCGCAACAAGGTCCTCGAGATCGGCTACGACTCCTCCAAGAAGGGCTTCGACGGCGCCTCCTGTGGCGTGTCGGTGTCCATCGGCGCGCAGTCCCCGGACATCGCGCAGGGCGTCGACGCGGCCTACGAGACCCGGGTCGAGGGCGACGACGACGAGCTGGACCGGCAGGGTGCGGGCGACCAGGGCCTGATGTTCGGCTACGCGACCGACGAGACGCCGACCCTGATGCCGCTGCCGATCTTCCTGGCGCACCGCCTGTCCAAGCGCCTCTCCGAGGTCCGCAAGAACGGCACCATCCCCTACCTGCGCCCGGACGGCAAGACGCAGGTCACCATCGAGTACGACGGCGACAAGGCCGTCCGCCTCGACACGGTGGTCGTCTCCTCCCAGCACGCCTCCGACATCGACCTGGAGTCGCTGCTGGCCCCCGACATCCGCGAGTTCGTCGTGGAGCCGGAGCTGAAGGCGCTCCTGGACGAGGGCATCAAGCTGGACACCGAGGGCTACCGTCTGCTGGTCAACCCGACCGGCCGCTTCGAGATCGGCGGCCCGATGGGCGACGCCGGCCTGACCGGCCGCAAGATCATCATCGACACCTACGGCGGCATGGCCCGCCACGGTGGCGGCGCGTTCTCGGGCAAGGACCCGTCCAAGGTGGACCGCTCGGCCGCCTACGCCATGCGCTGGGTCGCCAAGAACGTCGTCGCGGCGGGCCTGGCCTCCCGCTGCGAGGTCCAGGTCGCCTACGCCATCGGCAAGGCCGAGCCGGTCGGCCTGTTCGTGGAGACCTTCGGCACGGCCCAGGTCGACGCCGAGAGGATCGAGAAGGCGATCGACGAGGTCTTCGACCTCCGTCCGGCCGCCATCATCCGCGACCTCGACCTGCTCCGCCCGATCTACGCCCAGACGGCGGCCTACGGCCACTTCGGCCGCGAGCTGCCCGACTTCACCTGGGAGCGCACCGACCGCGTGGACGCCCTGCGCGCGGCCGTGGGCCTGTAGGCCCCACCCTTCTTCTCGCCGAGGCCCGGCTTCCCTTCGGGATGCTCAGCATCCCCTTCGGGGCCGGGCCTCGGCGTTGTCCGCAGGCCGTCTCCGTGTGTCCGCGGGCTGCTCGAGCGGCGGCCGTGTCGGTCCGGCCATGACCGCGAGGCCAGGTGCGGGCGCCGGCCGGCGTTGTTGTCGGTCCCGTTTGGTAAGAATGCAAGCGTGAGCGGCGAGAACGGAGTGGGGGGCGGCGGGGCCGAAGGCGCGCCGCCGGAGCAGCTCGCGCTCATCCGGGAGAGTGTGCGCAAGGCGAAGGCGCCGCGCGCCAAGCCGCGGACCTGGCGGGGGGCCGCGCTCGCCAAGGAGCTGCCCGTCGCGCGGGTGCTGGTGGACAAGGGCGTGCTGCACCTCGACCGGTACTTCGACTACGCGGTGCCCGAGGAGCTGGACGAGCAGGCGCAGCCCGGAGTGCGGGTACGGGTGCGGTTCGGGGCGGGGCGCGGCCGGGTGCGCGAGGGGCGCCGGGAGGGCGGCGGGCTCATCGACGGCTTCCTCGTCGAGCGGCGCGCCGAGTCCGACTACGCCGGACCGCTGGCCGCACTGGCCCAGGTGGTGTCGCCGGAGCCGGTGCTGAGCGAGGAACTGCTCGGGCTCGCGCGGGCCGTCGCCGATCGGTATGCGGGGAGCCTTGCCGACGTCCTCCAGCTGGCCGTGCCCCCGCGCAGCGCGCGTGCCGAGCAGCGGCCGTCCCCCGCCCCGCTGCCGCCACCGAAGGCCCCGGACGCCGGGTCCTGGGCGCGGTACGAGCGCGGGGGTGCCTTCCTCGAGGCGCTCGCCACCGGAGGAGCCCCCCGGGCCGTGTGGAACGCGCTGCCCGGCCCGCTGTGGAGCGAGGAAGTCGCCCGGGCCGTAGCCGCCGCTCTCGCCTCGGGACGCGGCGCCCTTGTCGTCGTACCCGACGGGCGGGCCGCCGCGCGGGTCGACGCCGCGCTCACCGCGCTGCTCGGTGCGGGCCGGCATGTGCTGCTCACCGCCGACGCCGGGCCCGAGAAGCGGTACGCGCAGTGGCTCGCGGTGCGGCGGGGGGCCGTGGGCGCCGTCGTCGGGACGCGTGCCGCCATGTTCGCTCCCGTGCGCGACCTGGGGTTGGTCGCCATCTGGGACGACGGCGACGACAGCCACAGCGAGCAGCACGCGCCGCAGCCGCACGCGCGGGATGTACTGCTGCTGCGCGCCGCGCTGGACAAGTGCGCCTTCCTGCTGGGCGGGTTCGGCTGCACCGTGGAGGCGGCCCAGCTCGTCGAGAGCGGCTGGGCCCGGCCGCTGGCCGCCGGGCGGGAGCAGGTGCGGCAGGCCGCGCCCCTGGTGCGGACCGTGGGGGACGAGGACCTCGCGCGCGACGAGGCCGCCCGCGCCGCCCGGCTGCCCACGCTCGCCTGGCAGGCGGCCCGCGAGGGGCTGCGGCACGGTCCGGTACTGGTGCAGGTGCCCCGGCGCGGCTACGCGCCGCGTATGGCCTGCGCCCAGTGCCGGGCGCCCGCGCGCTGCCGGCACTGTTCCGGGCCGCTCCAGGGGCAGGACGGGGGCGTCGTGAGGTGCGGCTGGTGCGGTCGCGAGGAGGGCGCCTGGCACTGCCCGGAGTGCGGCGGCTTCCGGCTCCGTGCCCAGGTCGTGGGCGCGCGGCGGACCGCCGAGGAGCTGGGGCGGGCCTTTCCCGCCGTCCCGGTGCGCACCTCGGGGAGGGAACATGTGCTGGACACCGTGCCGGGCACACCCGCGCTGGTCGTGAGCACCCCGGGGGCCGAACCGGTCGCCGAGGGCGGCTACGCGGCGGCCCTGCTGCTGGATGGCTGGGCCATGCTCGTGCGGCCCGACCTGCGCGCCGGTGAGGACGCGCTGCGCCGGTGGATCGCGGCGGGTGCACTCGTACGGCCGCAGGGGCAAGGGGGGACGGTGGTCGTGGTGGCCGAGCCGACTCTGCGTCCCGTGCAGGCACTCGTGCGGTGGGACCCCGTCGGGCACGCGGTGCGGGAGCTGGCCGAGCGGGCCGAGCTGGGCTTCCCACCGGTGTCACGGATGGCGGCCGTGTCCGGCACACCCGCGGCCGTCGCCGAGTTCCTGGCGGCGGTCGAACTTCCGCCGGACGCCGAGGTGCTGGGGCCGGTGCCGGTGTCGCCCACGCTGCCCGGCCGGCCCCGCAGGCCCGGTGCGCCACCGCCGGGCGAACACTGGGAGCGGGCGCTCGTACGCGTACCGCCGGGCAGCGGGGCCGCTCTGGCCTCCGCCCTGAAGACCGCGCAGGCCGCTCGCATGGCGCGGGGCAACGGCGAGGCGGTGCGGGTGCGGATCGATCCGCCGGACATCGGCTGACGCCGATTTCTGCGGAGGCGGGTGCGTTGCGACGGCGGGTGTGTTCCGACGGGGCGTTCCGCCGGTCTCGCGGGGTGCGTGTTCCGTTGGTCTGACCAGGTGCGGCTGCCCTGTCGTGGCCAAGGCGCCCCGCCCTCCCGGGAACCCGCCGGGAGGGCAGGGCCGGGGCCGTCAGCCGTTGCGCGGACCCGGGAAGGCCGTCGGCCGGGCGTCTTCGCGCAGGACCGGGCTGCCCGCGGTCGGCTGGGTGGGCATGGAGCGGGCCGCGGGGACCGTCGGCACCGTGGGCAGCCCGGTGTTCACGTTGATCGTGCGGCTGCCGGACGGCTCCGTCGTCCGCTCCGGCTCGGCGGCCGCCTGGGCCGCGGCGCGGCGGGCGCCGTAACGGCGGTGCACCGCCTGCTTGGTGACTCCGAGCGCCGAGCCCACCGCGTCCCACGAGAAGCCGAGTGAACGGTCGAAGTCCACGGCGGCCGTGACCAGGGTTTCGACACTGTCCCGGAGTTCCTGGGCGAGGCGCACCGTGGGGGCGGGGGCGCGTCCGTAGACGACGAAGCCCGTGGACGGGCCGGAGCGGCGCGGGCGGTAGACGTTGCCCAACTGGGCGGTGAGCGTGCGCAGCGCGTCCACCTGCCGGCGGACCCGCTCGATGTCCCGCACCAGCAAGTGCAGGCTGGCCCGGGCCTGGGCGTCGGGGGTTGCGTGGTCGGCCATGAACAAGCCTCTCGAACCGGCGTGGAAAGGAATTGGGCCGTGATGGCGGCCCGATGTGGTCAACTTTCCCTTGACCAACGCGTCAACGCTCCGCTGGTCACGGGGTGGGGGCGTGCGGGCATGTGCGTACGCCGCCCTCCGGATCGCGCACCACCCGCTGTGAGGCAGGGGCCGGGACCGGGCGGACCGGTGGGCCGGGGGCGGGGAAACGTACAGGGCTGTTCGCCGTCTGCGGCTTTCCGTTCGTGGTCATAGACTGGTGCGCTGCCCGCCCAACCCCCGCCCGAGAGGCCCGATCCCGCCCATGAAGCTCGTCTTCGCCGGTACCCCCGAGGTCGCCGTTCCCGCTCTGGACGCTCTGATCGCCTCCGGGCGGCACGAGGTGGCCGCCGTCGTCACGCGGCCCGACGCGCCGGCCGGGCGCGGGCGCAGGCTGGTCGCGTCGCCCGTGGCCGAGCGGGCGGAGGAGGCCGGGATCGAGGTGCTGAAGCCGGTCAGGCCGCGGGAGCCCGAGTTCCTGGAGCGGCTCAAGGAGATCGCGCCCGACTGCTGCCCCGTCGTCGCCTACGGCGCTCTGCTGCCCAAGGCGGCCCTGGACATCCCGGCCCATGGCTGGGTCAACCTGCACTTCTCGCTACTGCCCGCCTGGCGTGGGGCCGCGCCGGTGCAGCACGCCGTCATGGCGGGCGACGAGATCACCGGTGCCTCCACCTTCCTCATCGAGGAGGGACTCGACTCCGGGCCGGTCTACGGGACCGTCACCGAGGAGATCCGGCCCACCGACACCAGCGGTGACCTGCTCACCCGGCTCGCCTTCGCCGGTGCCGGGCTGCTCGCCGCGACCATGGACGGCATCGAGGACGGCACCCTGAAGGCCGTGCCGCAGCCGTCCGAGGGCATCACCCTCGCGCCGAAGATCACCGTCGAGGACGCCCAGGTGCACTGGTCGGCGCCCGCGCTGCGGGTCGACCGGGTCGTGCGGGGCTGTACTCCGGCGCCCGGCGCCTGGACCGTCTTCCGCGGGGAGCGGCTCAAGCTCATCCAGGTCACGCCCGTGCCCGAGCGGACCGACCTCGCACCGGGACAGCTCGCGGTGGGCAAGAACAGCGTGCACGTGGGCACCGGCTCGTACGCCGTCGAGCTGCTCTGGGTGCAGGCCCAGGGCAAGAAGCCGATGCGCGCGGCCGACTGGGCGCGGGGCGTCCGGATCACGGAGAGCGAGACGCTCGGCGGCTGAGTCCGTGTCCGGGCCGGCCGGTGACGACGGCCGGTCCGGACAGGGGCGACGGCTGAGGCCGCGGACCGCGGGGACGGCGGGGACGGCTGAGGCGATGGCCGGCGGGTGCGCCTCCCTCTCCCACCGACGCGGCCAACCGCGCGGGGCGGGCGCGACGAGGGACACCGGCCCCGGACGACGGGGGCCGGCCTCGGACGGTGAAAGTGGCCGTGACCCCGATGGCGGGGCGGCCGGGTCCCGGTCGGCGCGGGCGGCCGGCCCCGGGCGCGTTGCGGCGGACGAGCCCCGGGCGGCGCGGTGGCCCCGGACGGCCGGGGCCGCGGACTGCCGACGTAGGCTGGAGATCGCACCCCCTTCTTCACATCCGGAGCACCTTTTTCGTGAGCGAGCAGTCCCGGCGGCCCCGTAAGCCCGCCAAGCCCTACCGCCGTCCCCACAAGGACCCCGTCCGCATCCTGGCCTTCGAGGCGCTGCGCGCGGTCGACGAGCGGGACGCGTACGCCAACCTCGTGCTGCCGCCGCTGCTCAGGAAGGCGCGGGAGAAGGGCGACTTCGACGCCCGGGACGCCGCCCTCGCCACCGAGCTGGTGTACGGCACGCTGCGCCGGCAGGGCACCTACGACGCCGTCATCGGCGCCTGTGTCGACCGGCCGCTGCGCGAGGTCGACCCGCCGGTGCTCGATGTGCTGAGCCTGGGTGCGCACCAGCTGCTCGGGACGCGCATCCCGACGCATGCCGCCGTGTCGGCCTCGGTCGAGCTGGCGCGGGTGGTACTCGGGGACGGACGGGCCAAGTTCGTCAACGCGGTGCTGCGCAAGGTCGCGCAGGACGACCTCCAGGGGTGGATCGAGAAGGTCGCGCCGCCCTATGACGACGACCCCGAGGATCACCTCGCGGTCGTGCACTCGCACCCCCGCTGGGTCGTCTCCGCACTCTGGGACTCCCTCGGCGGCGGGCGTGCCGGCATCGAGGACCTGCTGGAGGCCGACAACGAGCGGCCCGAGGTGACGCTCGTCGCTCGGCCGGGCCGGGCCACCACCCAGGAACTGCTGCGTGAGGAGTCCGCCGTACCGGGACGCTGGTCGCCCTACGCCGTGCGGCTCGCCGAGGGTGGTGAGCCGGGCGCGGTCGAGGCCGTGCGCGAGGGGCGCGCCGGAGTGCAGGACGAGGGCAGTCAGCTGGTCGCCCTCGCGCTGGCGAACGCGCCCGTCGACGGACCCGACGAGAAGTGGCTCGACGGGTGCGCCGGGCCCGGAGGCAAGGCCGCGCTGCTGGCCGCCCTCGCCGCCGAGCGCGGGGCCGCGCTGCTCGCCTCGGAGAAGCAGCCGCACCGGGCCGGTCTGGTGGCCAAGGCACTGGCCGGGAACCCCGGGCCGTACCAGGTCATCGCGGCCGACGGGACCCGGCCGCCGTGGCGGCCCGGCACCTTCGACCGCGTGCTGATGGACGTGCCCTGCACCGGGCTCGGCGCGCTGCGCCGGCGGCCCGAGGCCCGCTGGCGGCGGCGCCCCGAGGACCTCGACAACTTCGCGTCGCTCCAGCGTTCCCTGCTGCGCACCGCGCTCGACTCCGTGCGGGTCGGCGGGGTCGTCGGCTACGCCACCTGCTCGCCGCACCTCGCCGAGACCCGGGCGGTCGTCGCCGACGTGCTCAAGCAGCACCCGGGGACCGAGCTGATCGACGCCCGCCCGCTGCTGCCCGGCCTCCCCGCGCTCGGCGAGGGGCCGGACGTGCAGCTGTGGCCGCATCTGCACGGCACCGACGCGATGTACCTGGCGCTCATCCGCCGCACCGGCTGACCTCGGCAGACCTGCTGAGCTTCGCGGCCACGGGCCGGGTAGGCCCACCGCCGTCCACAGGCGGCCATATGCGGTCGTACACGTACGATGAACGGCCTCGCCTGTGGACCGGTGGGAACATCAGTGCCCCGGACATGGCAGGCTTGGGTCATGGCCGTGCAGATCAACCCCAGCATCCTGTCCGCCGACTTCGCCCGCCTCGCGGAGGAGGCCAAGGCGGTCCAGGGCGCCGACTGGCTCCATGTCGACGTCATGGACAACCACTTCGTCCCGAACCTGACGCTCGGTGTGCCGGTCGTGGAGTCCCTGGCCCGTGCGACGGACACCCCGCTGGACTGCCATCTGATGATCGAAGACCCCGACCGCTGGGCTCCCCGGTATGTGGAGGCGGGGGCCTCGTCGGTCACCTTCCACGTGGAGGCCGCCGCCGCCCCCGTGCGGCTCGCCCGGGAGATCCGCGCCAAGGGTGCCCGCGCCTCGATGGCGCTCAAGCCGGCGACGCCGATCGAGCCGTTCGAGGACCTGCTGCCGGAACTCGACATGCTACTGATCATGACGGTCGAGCCGGGCTTCGGCGGCCAGGCGTTCCTCGACATCATGCTGCCGAAGATCCGCCGCACCCGTGAGCTGATCAACAAGCACGGTCTCCAGCTCTGGCTGCAGGTCGACGGCGGTGTCTCGGCCTCGACGATCGAGCGGTGCGCGGACGCGGGAGCGGACGTGTTCGTCGCCGGCTCGGCCGTGTACGGGGCGACGGACCCGGCCGAGGCGGTCCGTGCACTGCGCAGCCAGGCGGAGACGTCCACCGCCAAGGCCTCGTGGGCATGCGACCACTGAGCCACAGCTAGATGAACGGTTAAGTGAACGGCGCCCATCAGGGCAGAGCAGTTGCGCCGAATCTGCAAGGATGAACGGCGAATCCAGAGTGTGAACAGCAGTGAGGAGATCGCCGTGTCGGGTATGTCGGCGGGCCGGTCAGCCATGCGGATGGGACCCGCTGAGCTGGTGCAGGCGGCGGCCATGGCCCGCCGCTTCTACCTCGAGGGCAAGTCCAAGATCCAGATCGCGGAGGAGTTCGGCGTCAGCCGCTTCAAGGTGGCCCGGGTCCTGGAAACGGCCCTCGAACGGGATCTCGTACGCATCGAGATCCGTGTGCCGGCCGAGCTGGACGCCGAGCGCTCAGACGCGCTCCGCGCCCGCTACGGCCTGAGGCACGCCGTCGTGGTCGAGTCCCCGGCCGACGCCGAGGAGACCCCCGACCCCGAGAACCTCGGCGAGGTCGCCGCCGACCTGCTCGGCGAACTCGTCAACGAGGGGGACGTGCTCGGCCTGGCCTGGGGCCGGTCCACCATCCACATGGCGGCGGCGCTCGACCGGCTGCCGCCGTGCACGGTGGTGCAGCTGACGGGCGTGTACGACGCCGGGACCTCGGAGCGTGGCTCGGTCGAGGCCGTGCGCCGTGCCGCCCAGGTGTCGGGCGGTGACGCCCACCCCATCTACGCGCCGATGCTGCTGCCGGACGCGGCCACCGCGGCCGCACTGCGCAACCAGACCGGGATCGCCCGGGCCTTCGAGTACTTCGACAAGGTCACGGTCGCCTGCGTCTCCATCGGTTCCTGGGAGCCGGGCATCTCCACGGTGCACGACATGCTCAGCGACGAGGAGCGCGCGCACTACGCCTCGCTCGGTGTCGCCGCCGAGATGGCCGCGCACCTGTTCGATGCCGAGGGGCGCCGGATCGGCCGGGACCTGGGGGAGCGGTGCATCACGGTCAAGGCCGACCAGCTGCGCCGTATCCCGGAGGTCGTGGCGATCGCCGGCGGGCAGCGCAAGGCGGCCGCGATCGACGCGGTGCTGCGCTCGGGGCTGGTCACCAGCCTGGTGACCGACACCTCCGCCGCGGACTACCTGATGACGGCGGGGCCCACGCCGAAGCCCGCCCTCAGCCGCTCGGACCCGGACGGCTCCTGACAGGGCATCCGGAGGGTCGTGGCGTCGTCCTGACGGGACGGCCGTGGCAGCATCGTCCGCATGCTGCCGCGGTTCGTCCCCCGTGCGCTCGCGGGACTGCTGGTCTGGCTCTGCGTCCTGCTGACCGGATGCTCGTCCCACCCAGGCACCGCCACCGTCCCGAGCGCGTCCACCCCCGCGTGGGCGAAGGGGATGGGCACCGTCGAGGAGTCCCGGCTCCCCGCCGAGGCCCGCAGGACGCTCACCCTCATCGACAAGGGCGGTCCCTACCCCTATGCCAGGGACGGGGCGGTCTTCGGGAACGTCGAGGGGCGTCTGCCCAAGCACCAGCGCGGCTACTACCACGAGTACACCGTGCGGACCCCCCGCTCCCGCGACCGCGGGGCCCGGCGCGTCATCACCGGACGGGGCGGGGAGACCTACTACACCGATGATCACTACGAGTCGTTCCGGGCGGTACTGAGATGAGCGAAGACCTGACGGGCCGCTTCCCGGTCGCGCTGGACCTCGACGGAGTCGGGGACAAGGCCGGACTGATGGACCGCGTCGCCCGGGCCCTCGCGCTCCCCGACTGGTTCGGCCGCAACTGGGACGCGCTGGCCGATTCGCTCTCCGACCAAACCGTCTGGCCCGAGGGCGCCGTCGAGCAGGGGCTGCTGATCGTCGTGCGGGGCTGGCAGGCGTACGCCGAGGCGCGCCCGGAGGAGTGGCGGACGGCGCAGGACGTGTTCACCGAGGCGGCGGACCGCACTCCCTCCCTCGCCGTCGTTCTGGCCCTTGGACGATCCTCCTAGCTGATCGGTGAGCACCCTGGAGGTTCTGTCGGGGCAGGACACCGGCAATGACATGGGAGAATGAAGTACGTGCTCTTTCCCCCTGGCACACCTGTCCGGGGGCCACCTCTGATCAACCGGGATGTGCAGCACGTGCGTTTTCTCAATGACATCCAGCCCGCGTACGACCTGACGTACGACGACGTGTTCATGGTGCCGAGCCGCTCCGCGGTGGGCTCGCGTCAGGGCGTGGACCTCAGCTCGCCGGACGGCACGGGCACCACCATCCCGCTCGTCGTCGCCAACATGACCGCCGTCGCCGGCCGCCGCATGGCCGAGACGATGGCCCGCCGCGGCGGCCTGGTGGTCATCCCGCAGGACATCCCGATCGACGTCGTCACCGAGGTCGTCTCCTGGGTGAAGAGCCGCCACCTGGTGCTGGACACCCCGATCGTGCTGGCCCCGCACCAGACCGTCGCCGACGCCCTGGCGCTGCTGCCCAAGCGCGCCCACAACGCGGGTGTCGTCGTGGACGGGAACCAGCGGCCCGTCGGCGTCGTCACCGACGCGGACCTGACCGGCGTCGACCGCTTCACCCAGCTCGAAGTGGTCATGTCCAAGGACCTGCTGCTCCTCGACGCGGACATCGACCCGCGCGAGGCCTTCAACCGGCTGGACGCGGCCAACCGCCGCTATGCCCCGGCCGTCGACAAGGACGGCAAGCTCGCCGGCATCCTCACCCGCAAGGGCGCCCTGCGCGCCACGCTGTACACCCCGGCCGTCGACGCGCGGGGCAAGCTGCGCATCGCCGCGGCCGTCGGCATCAACGGCGACGTCGCGGGCAAGGCCAAGCAGCTGCTCGACGCGGGCGTGGACACGCTCGTCATCGACACCGCGCACGGCCACCAGGAGTCGATGATCAGTGCCATCAGGG
Organism: Streptomyces sp. NPDC006314; assembly: GCF_040613075.1. Lineage (NCBI taxonomy): Bacteria > Bacillati > Actinomycetota > Actinomycetes > Kitasatosporales > Streptomycetaceae > Streptomyces > Streptomyces sp. NPDC006314. The sequence goes on from NZ_JBEXRL010000005.1 coordinate 389,955, forward strand.
TGGTGCGCGCCCTCGACCCGCAGGTGCCGATCGTCGCCGGCAACATCGTCTCCGCCGAGGGCGTCAAGGACCTCATCGACGCCGGCGCGGACATCATCAAGGTGGGCGTCGGCCCGGGCGGCATGTGCACCACCCGCATGATGACCGGCGTGGGCCGGCCCCAGTTCTCCGCGGTCCTGGAGTGCGCCGCCGAGGCCAAGAAGTACGGCAAGCACGTCTGGGCCGACGGCGGTGTCCGCCACCCGCGCGATGTGGCCATGGCCCTCGCCGCCGGCGCGTCCAACGTGATGGTCGGCTCCTGGTTCGCGGGCACGTACGAGTCGCCGGGTGACCTCCAGCACGACGTCAACGGCCGCGCCTACAAGGAGTCGTTCGGCATGGCCTCCGCGCGTGCCGTGGCCAACCGGACGTCGGACGAGTCCGCGTACGACCGCGCCCGCAAGGCACTGTTCGAGGAGGGCATCTCCACCTCCCGCATGTTCCTCGACCCGGCCCGCCCGGGCGTCGAGGACCTGATCGACTCGATCATCGCGGGCGTCCGCTCCTCCTGCACCTACGCCGGTGCCGGCTCTCTGGAGGAGTTCGCCGAGAAGGCCATCGTCGGCATCCAGAGCGCGGCCGGCTACGCCGAGGGCAAGCCGCTGCACGCCAGCTGGAACTGACCCGCAGGACCCCTTCCTCCGGCCCCCGTTGACCCCGCAGTCGGGAACATCGGGGGCCGTCGGCGTTCCCGGGGTCTCCGGCCTGCCTCCTCCGGGTCATGGGGGGGAGGAAAGGTGAGAAACGGGGCTTGTGGGGCCGCTGTGCAACGGTCGACAGCCCGTGCGCAACAAATAGGCATCCCGGCGCGAGGAACGCAATGATCATGCGGCTGTGTGCAAGGTTGCTGCATTACGCCCGTGAAGGCGTGCCCCGTAGGGTGCTCAGCTGTACGTAGCGTGGTGGGGACCCCGCTCGGATGGTTCCTGCCTCCCAGGGCTGCCACCGGTCCCCGTCCGCAATGACCGGCAGCGATAAGGAGCCAGCGAGTGCTCGACCAAGGCGCACCCCCGCAGAACCAGACAACGGCCGCCCCCGCGTCCCCGGGCGTCGCCGCGCGCCTGATGCGTCGCAAGCCCGTGGAACGCCTGGTCGCAGAGGGCGGGCAGGGCGAGGGAGGGCAGCTTCGCCGGTCCCTCGGGCTGTGGCAGCTGACCATGATCAGCATCGGTGCCACTCTCGGCACCGGTATCTTCGTCGTCCTCGGTGAGGCCGTCCCCAAGGCGGGGCCGGCCGTCACCCTCTCCTTCGTGATCGCCGGTCTCACCGCGCTGTTCTCGGCCCTGTCCTACGCCGAGCTGGCCGGCACCATCCCGGTCGCCGGTTCCTCGTACTCGTACGCATACGCAACGATGGGCGAGCTGATCGCCTGGGTCTGCGGCTGGTGTCTGCTGCTGGAGTACGGCGTCTCGGTCGCCGCCGTGGCCGTCGGCTGGGGCGAGTACCTCAACGAGCTGCTCAGCGGCACCATCGGCGTGACGATCCCGGACGCCCTGACCAACCCGCCCGGCGTCGACGGCGGCGTCTTCAACCTGCCCGCCCTGATCGTCGTGCTCCTCGCGATGGTGTTCCTGCTCGGCGGCGCCAAGGAGTCCGCACGGGCCAACACCATCATGGTGTGCGTGAAGATCGCCGCGCTGGTGCTCTTCTGCGCCATCGGCTTCATGGGCTTCAAGTCGGGCAACTACTCCCACTTCATGCCGCTCGGCATGGCCGGCGTCAGCGCGGCCGGCGCCACCCTGTTCTTCTCGTACATCGGCTTCGACGCCGCCTCCACCGCCGGTGAGGAGGCCAAGGACGCCCAGCGAGACCTGCCCCGCGCGATCATGCTGTCCCTGGTCATCGTGACCGCCCTGTACGTGCTGGTCGCGGCCGTCGCGGTCGGCGCCAAGCCGTGGCGGCAGTTCGAGAACTCCGAGGCCGCCCTCGCCCAGATCATGAAGGACGTCACCGGGCAGAGCTTCTGGGGCACCCTGCTGGCCTTCTGCGCCGTCATCGCCATCGCCAGCGTCGTCCTGACCGTGCTCTACGGCCAGACCCGCATCCTCTTCGCGATGTCCCGCGACGGCCTGGTGCCCAAGGTCTTCGCCAAGGTCCACCCGAAGACCGGCGCGCCGCGCGCCAACACGATCATCGTGTCCCTGTTCTGCGGTGTCCTCGCCGCCGCCATTCCGCTGGGTCAGCTGGCCGACGCCACCAGCATCGGCACGCTGTTCGCCTTCGCGCTGGTCAACGTGGCCGTGGTGGTGCTGCGCCGGACCCGCCCGGACATGAAGCGCACGTTCCGCGTCCCGCTGTCGCCGGTGCTGCCCGCGCTGGGCTTCGCCTTCTGCGTGTGGATGATGGGGAGTCTGTCCACCGTCACCTGGATCGTGTTCGGTGTCTGGATGGCCGTCGGGCTCGTGTTCTACTTCGTATACGGCTATCGCCGTTCCTGTCTCGCGACCGGTGAGGTCCTCGCGGTGACGGCAGAGAAGTGACCGAACCGAAGAAGTGAACGACCCCCTGTGCTGAACGATCTCGACGAACGCATCGTGCACGCCCTCGCCGAGGACGCCCGCCGCTCCTACGCGGACATCGGGCAGCTGGTCGGCCTGTCCGCGCCCGCGGTGAAGCGGCGCGTGGACCGGCTGCGCGCCACCGGAGCCATCACCGGGTTCACCGTCCGGGTGGACCCGGCGGCGCTCGGCTGGGAGACCGAGGGGTTCATCGAGATCCACTGCCGGCGCAACACCTCGCCGGAGACCATCCAGCGGGGTCTGGAGCGCTACCAGGAGGTCGTGGCCGCGTCGACCGTCACCGGCGACGCGGACGCGATCGTCCAGGTCTTCGCCTCCGACATGCGCCACTTCGAGCGAGTGCTGGAGCGCATCGCCGGCGAGCCGTTCGTGGAACGTACCAAGTCGGTGCTGGTGCTGTCGCCGCTGCTGCGGCGGTTCTCTTCCGGCGCGCCGGGTTAGGCCCGCGCCGCGCCCGCCGGCCGATGCTGGTCGGTCGCCGTCGGCCGGACCCCGGCTCGTCCGCCGGCCCTCGGCTCGCCCGGCGGCCGATGGTGGTCGGCATGCGGCGCACGGGGGCCGCCGGGATCCCGTACCGATCACCAGCCGGCGGTAGAGCCGCCCGGCCGGACCGGGGAAGACGGCCCGCGTCTCCGCGGGCACGTGCGTGAGGCCCGGGCCTTCCGGTTCGAGACGGAAGGTCAGGGCGTACGCCGGGAAGCGGTGCCGACCGGTGAGCCCGGGCTCCCGGCCCGGCTCGGCGGCGGACCCCGGAACCCGCGCACCGTGGAACTCACCTTCTGCGGACGCGGCCCCGACGCGGTGCGGTCCGCGCAGCCGGCGAGGCGGCGCCACACGGATCCGGTCGGTGACGGCTCCGTCCAGCACCTCGCCGATCGCCCGCCGGGCGGCGTCCGCGCCGGCCGTGACGACGGCCGTGGGCGTCTCCACGTACGGCAGCGGCACTGTCCTGACGTCCCCCACACGTTCCCCCTTTCCCGTTCCGCTGAGTGTGGTGACCCGGGGTTACCGCAGGTCACCATTGCGGCGGCGGTGGCCATCCCGTAGGTTGTGCCCGCACTTTCTACTGACTGGTAACACCGGCAGGTACTCCATGCGCTGGCCCCTCGGCCGTCCCACCACCGTCCGTGCGCGGATCGTGGCGCTCGCGCTCGCCCCGGCCCTCGCCCTGATGGTCCTGTGGAGCTTCGCCATGGTGTCCGTCACCGCCGAGCTGCGCGCGCTCATCCGGCTCCAGGGGGTGTACGAGGACTTCGGCACGCCCGTGGACACCGCGATCGGGCAGATCCAGATCGAGCGCCGGATGTCCGCCGCCTACCTGGGCGCCCGCCTCGACACCACCACCGCCGGGCAGCTGCTCGGGCAGCAGCGCCGTACCGACCGTGCCGTGGACGCCATGCGGCAGGCGATCCGGGACGGCGACCGGGACCGGCTCACGGTGCGGCAGCGGCAGGCCCTGGACACCATGGTCAGGGCCACCGGCATGCTGGAGGGACTGCGCGAGCGCGTGCTGTCCCGGGACATCAGCTGGGACCGGGCCGTCGACGGGTACGGCGCCCTCGTCGAACCCGGCTTCGACGTGCAGTCCACGCTCACCGCACTGCAGGCCGGACAGCTCGCCCGCGAGGCACAGGTCGTCATCGAGCTGGTCCGGGTACGGGAGTTCGTGTCCCGGGAGGACGCCCTGGTCGCCGGCGCCCGGGCGGCCGGCACGCTCACCGACCGGCAGTACGACAGCCTGACCGCGACCATCGAGGACCGGCGCGTCTTCGAGCGGACGTACGTACCGGACCTGCCCGCCGACTCCCGGGCCCTGTTCGAGCGCTTCCGGCAGGACGACCTGCACCGCTCACTGGTGCGGGGCGAGAACGCGCTGCTGAGGGCCGGCGCCACCGGGGCCGGGAGGGCCGTCGCGGCCGACACCTGGCGTTCGACCACCGACCGGGCCGTCAAGCGGTACATGCGGCTGTGCACCGAGTCCGCCGAGAACTCCGCCGCGCGCGGGCGGGCCTTCGCCTACCGGGAGCTGACCAAGGCGGCCGTCGTCGGCGCGGTCGGGCTGGCCGCCGTTGCCCTGTCCCTGTGGTTCGCGGTGCGCGGTGCACGGCGTGTCTCGCGACGCCTCGAGACCCTGCGGGACGCGGCCGACGTCCTGGCGAAACACCAGCTGCCGGACGTCATGGGCCGCTTGAGCGCCGGGGAGGAGGTGGACGCCGTCACCGAGGCACCGCCGCTCGCCGCCGACGAGGTACGCGACGACGAGATCGGGCAGGTCGGCCGGTCCTTCAACACCGCGCGCCTCGCCGCCGTCGAGGCCGCCGTCAAGCAGGCCACCTTGCGCCGGGGACTGTTCGCGGTCCTGCTCAACATCGCGCGGCGCAACCAGGCGCTGGTGCACCGGCAGCTGAAGCTCGTCGACACGCTGGAACGGCGCACCGAGGATCCGGACGTCCTGCGCGAGCTGTTCCGCATCGACCACCTGACCACGCGCATGCGCCGGCACGCGGAGAGCCTGATCATCCTCTCCGGCGCCGCGCCCGGCCGCCGCTGGCGCCGGCCGGTGCCCGTCGCGGACGTCGTCGCCTCGGCCGTCGGCGAGATCGAGGACTACGCGCGCGTGGTGGTGCCGCCGATGCGGGAGGTCGGCGTCGCGGCGGACGCGGTCGCCGACGTCGTCCACCTCGTCGCCGAACTGCTGGAGAACGCCACGGTGTTCTCGCCGCCGCACACCCAGGTCACCCTGCGCACCGGGCGGGTCGGCAGCGGCTTCGTCCTGGAGATCGACGACCGGGGTCTCGGCCTCGACGCCGACCGGCGCGCAGAGGCCCACCGCACCCTCACCGACCCCGACGCCTTCGACCCCACCCGCCACGACCGGCTCGGCCTGTACGTCGTCGGCCGCCTCGCCGCCCGGCACGGCATCGAGGTGAGCCTGCGCGACTCGCCGTACGGGGGGACGACAGCGGTGGTGCTGCTGCCGGAGAGCGTGCTCGCGGAGGTGGAGCCGGTGGGCGCCGGGACGGGGACACGGCAGGGAGCACGGCACGAGGCCACTGGCGTGCGGGAGCCGGGACGCGGGGTACGGACGGCTGCCGCCGGTGAGCGAGGGGCGGCAACCGGTGAGGGCGAGACGGCAACCGGTGTACGGGAGGCGCGCGAGATGCCTGCGCAGCGGCCCGCCGAAGAGGGCGCAAAAGTGCGGGAGTTGCCGTCGAGGAAGCGGACCGCTCCCGTCTCGGCGAGTCAGGAGCCGGCGCCGGAGTCGCCCCCCGGGGAACGGCCCGCACCCGCCCCCGCCCTGCCCATCCGGACCCGCCAGGCCTCCCTCGCCCGGGAGTTGCGTGATGAACCGGCACCGCGCGGGACCACGCCCGAGCGTGAGGCCGACGCCGAGGAGATGCGCGCGATCTTCGGCGCCTTCCAGCGCGGCCTCGACCGCGGCCGCAAGGGCCTGCCCACGACGGACCATGCGGTCCGCTCCCCGGCCGAAGCGACGGCCGACGCGGACGCTGCGGTCCGCTCCCCGGCCGATGCGACGGCTGACGCGGGGGTTGCGGCGCCCTGCCCGGCCGACACGACGACCCACGCGACCGCTGCGGCCACCCACGCGACCGGCGTGAGCACCCACGCCGACGACGCGACCGCTCCCGCCGACGACGCGACCGCTCCCGCCGACGGCGTGGCCACTCGCGCCGACCACACGATGACCCGCGCCGACGAAGGGACGGACACCGATGATGTCCGGTGACGATCAGACCCCCGAGCAGGCCGAGGCGCTCGACGGAGTACCCGGTACGGATCTCGGCTGGCTGCTGGACGACCTCGTGGCGCGTACCGGCCACGTCCGCCAGGCCGTGCTGCTCACCGCCGACGGCCTGCCGCTCAGCAGCTCGGACGGCATGCGCCGGCGGGACATCGAGCACCTGGCCGCCGTCTGCTCCGGCTTCCACGGTCTGGCCAGGTCGGCGGGGGAGCGGTTCGCCGCGGGCAGGGTGCGGCAGACCATGGTGATGCTGGACGACGCCTACCTCTTCATCACCCCGGCCGGGCACGGCAGCCGGCTCGCCGTGCTCAGCGAGGCCCGGACCGACGTCGGCCAGCTCGCCCACGAGATGGCCCTGCTCGTCCGCCGCCTCGGCCGCCACCTCGACGCCGCCGCCCGCACCAAGCCATGATCCCGCGGTGAGCGACGAGCACTGGTACGAGGACGAGAGCGGGCCGATGGTGCGCCCCTACACGGTGACCCGGGGCCGCACCCGGCCCGAGGGCCGGCACACCATCGACCTGATGTCCCGGGTCACCGCGCTGGAGCCGGACGAGCCGGTGCCCGCGGTCGATCGCGCGCGGGCCACCCTGCTCGATCTGGTCCGCCGTGGCCCCCGCCCCGTGGTCGAGCTGGCCGCGGACGCCGACCTGCCCCTGACCGTCGTCCGCGTCCTCCTCGGCGACCTGGCCGAGGCACGCCTGATCCGCATCGACGAGCCCTGCCGGGTGGTGACCAGCGGCCCGGCCGCCGATCCGGGGCTGCTGCGGGAGATCGTGGAGCGGCTGCGGCAGATCTAGCCCCCTCCGGAGCACTCCACCACTCCCGCTCGCTGCCCCTCGGCATCCACGTCCCGCCTTCGACGGTGCCGGTCCCGCCGTCCCCGTCGTTCCGGGCGTCACCGGCAAGGAGGCGAAGGGACCGCCTACGGCTTCGGTTGCCAGGGCACGACCTTGAAGTCGCCGGTGCCCTGCTTCACCTTCTCGAAGGGGGCCGAGGACAGGCACCGGGGCAAGTCCTTCGGTCCCATGCCGTGTTCCACCGCGGCCCAGCTGTACCCCAGCCGGTCGACGCCGCCGGTGTCGTGCACGGTGATGCCGACCCGGTGGCCCACGAACTCCGGATGGTTCGGTGAGGAGGCGGTGATCACCCCGGACACCACCGCCACCTTGCCGCCGGTCACCAGGCAGTCCACCTTCGCGCGCGACCATGCGCCGTCGCCGGCGCCGTAGTGGCTCCACTCGAAGGTCCCGGTCGCCTTGAGCGGGTCCGCTGCGTCCGCCAGATGCGCGTCGAAGGTGAACGTGATGTCGTCGCCGGCCGACCGGTACAGCTGGGCGGTGCCGGTCAGCGCGGCCCCCTCGCGCTGGGGAGGATGCACCGTGCCCCCCGAGGCCAGCGCCGCGCCGGCCGTACCGGCGGTGATCAGCAGGGCAACGGTGAACGAAACGGCGGCGATCTTCGTACGGCGCTTCATGACGGTCCTTTCCGCAGGTCAAGCGCGTGAAGTGAACGATCACCACTCTCCCGGGACCGCGGGTCTCGCACATCGCCCCGCAGGCGTCACCCCGTCTCCGCCGTCCGGTGGGGAACCCATCCGCGATCTGCGTCCCGGGGAGGAGGGGCACCGCTCCCGTGCGCGCGCAACGAATCGCCGCCGGACCCCCGCCGCACGCAACGATCGACGCACCGGCGCGCAACGGCTCCTTCTTGTCCGGCCGAGCGCGCCGACCGTACCTTTTTCATGGCCCCAAAACCCCCCGTTCCGGTGAGGATCACGCATGCGCACCGCCCTGCTCCAGAGCTCCGGCCGCCCCGGCTCCGTCGTCGAGAACCTCAAGGTCCTCGACGAGGCCGCGGGCCGTGCCGCCGCCGCGGGTGCCGCGCTGCTGGCCGCCCCGGAGATGTTCCTGACCGGGTACGCGATCGGCGACGACATCGCCCGCCTCGCCGAGCCCGCCGACGGCGACTCCGCCGACGCGATCGCCGAGACCGCCACCCGGCACGGGCTCGCCATCGCCTACGGCTACCCGGAGCGTGACGGCGAGACCGTCTACAACTCCGCCCAGCTGATCTCCGCCGACGGCACCCGGCTCGCGAACTACCGCAAGACCCACCTCTTCGGCTGCTTCGAGCGCGACCACTTCACGCCGGGCGAGCAGCCGGTCGTCCAGGCCGAGCTGAACGGTCTGACCGTGGGCCTGATGATCTGCTACGACGTCGAGTTCCCGGAGAACGTCCGGGCCCACGCCCTGGCCGGCACCGACCTCCTCGTCGTCCCGACCGCGCAGATGCACCCCTTCCAGTTCGTCGCCGAGTCGATGATCCCGGTGCGCGCCTTCGAGAACCAGATGTACGTCGCCTACGTCAACCGGGCCGGGCAGGAAGGCGAGTTCGAGTTCGTCGGCCTTTCCACCCTGGCGGGCCCCGACGGCGTCGCCCGCACCCGCGCCGGCCGCGCCCAGCAGCTGGTGATCGCCGACGCCGACCCCGCCTTCCTGGCCGCCTCCCGCGAGACCAACCCGTACCTGCGGGACCGCCGCCCCGGTCTGTACGGGTCCCTCGTCTGAGCCGCCGGCACAGCCTCCCCCCAGTTTCACCACGTGCAAGGAGTCCGTACCCCATGACGTCCACGGTGCCCAACGCCGTCGAGCACACCGACGAGCAGCAGCCGCCGATCACCATGTTCGGCCCGGACTTCCCCTACGCCTACGACGACTTCCTCGCCCACCCGGCGGGCCTCGGCCAGATCCCCGCGACCGAGCACGGCACCGAGGTCGCGGTCATCGGCGGCGGCCTGTCCGGCATCGTGGCGGCCTACGAGCTGATGAAGATGGGACTCAAGCCCGTCGTCTACGAGGCCGACCAGATCGGCGGCCGGCTGCGCACGGTCGGCTTCGAGGGCTGCGACGAGTCGCTGACCGCCGAGATGGGCGCGATGCGCTTCCCGCCGTCCTCCACCGCCCTCCAGCACTACATCGACCTGGTCGGGCTCGAGACGCGTCCCTTCCCGAACCCGCTGGCCGAGGCGACCCCGTCGACCGTCGTGGACCTCAAGGGCGAGTCGCACTACGCCGAGACGATCGACGACCTTCCCCAGGTGTACCGGGACGTCGCCGCCGCCTGGAACAAGTGCCTCGAAGAGGGCGCCGACTTCTCCGACATGAACCGCGCCATGCGTGAGCGGGACGTGCCGCGCATCCGCGAGATCTGGGCGAAGCTCGTCGAGAAGCTCGACAACCAGACCTTCTACGGCTTCCTCTGCGACTCCGAGGCCTTCAAGTCCTTCCGGCACCGCGAGATCTTCGGCCAGGTCGGCTTCGGCACCGGCGGCTGGGACACCGACTTCCCGAACTCCATCCTGGAGATCCTGCGCGTCGTCTACACCGAGGCCGACGACCACCACCGCGGCATCGTCGGCGGCTCCCAGCAGCTGCCGCTGCGCCTGTGGGAGCGCGAGCCGGAGAAGATCGTCCACTGGCCGTACGGGACCTCGCTGAAGTCCCTGCACGTGGACGGCGAGCCCCGCCCGGCCGTGACCCGGCTGCACCGCACCGCGGGCAACCAGATCACCGTGACCGACGCCAACGGTGACATCCGCACCTACAAGGCGGCGATCTTCACCGCCCAGTCCTGGATGCTGCTGTCCAAGATCGCCTGCGACGACTCGCTGTTCCCGATCGACCACTGGACGGCGATCGAGCGCACCCACTACATGGAGTCCTCGAAGCTCTTCGTGCCCGTGGACCGGCCGTTCTGGCTGGACAAGGACGAAGAGACCGGCCGGGACGTCATGTCGATGACGCTCACCGACCGCATGACCCGCGGCACCTACCTGCTGGACGACGGCCCGGACAAGCCCGCCGTCATCTGCCTGTCCTACACCTGGTGCGACGACAGCCTGAAGTGGCTGCCGCTGTCCGCGAACGAGCGGATGGAGGTCATGCTGAAGTCGCTCGGCGAGATCTACCCGAAGGTCGACATCCGCAAGCACATCATCGGCAACCCGGTGACCGTCTCCTGGGAGAACGAGCCCTACTTCATGGGTGCGTTCAAGGCCAACCTGCCGGGCCACTACCGCTATCAGCGGCGCCTGTTCACGCACTTCATGCAGGACCGGCTGCCCGAGGACAAGCGGGGTATCTTCCTCGCCGGCGACGACATCTCCTGGACGGCCGGCTGGGCCGAGGGCGCCGTCCAGACCGCGCTGAACGCGGTCTGGGGCGTCATGCACCACTTCGGCGGCGAGAGCGACGCGTCGAACCCGGGCCCGGGTGACGTCTACGACGAGATCGCGCCGGTGGAGCTTCCCGAGGACTGACCGGGAACAAGGACCGAAGCGCGGGCGGCCGGCCTCAGACTCCGGCCGCCCGCGCTTTCTCCAGCACCTCGGCCGCGATGTCCTTCAGTTCCTCCGCGTCCCGGGCGAGGCTCTGGAGGTCGACCATGATCTCCTCGAAGCCGATCTGCGCATGCGCGACCAGGTCCTCGATGGTCTGGTCCACTCTCGCCTGGAAGAGCCGCCGTCCGTCGCCCTCGTCCGCCCTGGGCAGGCGGTAGCTGTTCACCCGCAGGACCGTCTGGATCGGCTCCGTGCGGCCCCGCTCGTCCGCCAGTTCCCGCAACCGGCGCCACTGGGCGGCGATCAACTCCGGTTTCCCGATGTTCACCGGCAGCCAGCCGTCGGCGTGGTCCACGAGCCGCCGCCGGGCCCGCTCGTTGCCCGCGGCGAGCATGATCGGGATCGGCCGGGCCGGCTTGGGCCCGACGACCGCGGAGGCGATCTTGGTGATCGGCCCGTCGTGGACGACCGGATCCGGACCCCACACCTTCCGGCACACCGCGATGACCTCGTCCAGCACCGCGCCGCGCTTCTCGAAGGGCCGGACGCCCGAGGCCGCGTACTCGTCCAGGGACCAGCCCGTGCCGAAGCCCGCGATCACCCGGCCGCCGCTCGCCGCGTCCAGTGAGCCGAGCGCCTTGGCCAGCTGGAACGGCACGTGCAGCGGCGCCACCAGGACACTGGTGCCCAGCCGGACCCGCTCCGTGGCCGCGGCCGCCAGGGTGAGCGTGACCAGCGGGTCCGCCGTGTTCCGGTACTCGTCGGGCCAGGCCATGCCCTCGATGCCGTACAGGCCCTGCGTGGCCGGCTCCGGGTACAGGGCGCGCTCGAAGACCCACAGGCTGTCGTAGCCGATACGCTCGGCCGCCCGTGCCACGTCGGGCACGTCCTTGCCGAGTGCGTACTGCTGCATCTGGGGAAGACCGAGCCCGAGCCTGGTCGCCATACGGCTGCTCCTCTGCAATCGGATACACGGGATCAACGCAGGGTGATCACCGGCGAGTTCCGGAGGCCGCGCGGAGCGAGGAGATCACGCCACGTCAGTCGGCCAGGGGGGTCAGCAGCATCCGGCCGGCGAAGCCCACCGCCGCGTCCAGCCGCTCGGTGAACTCCTCGGCGACATCCTCGCATCGGCGCAGCGTCCACAGTGCCCGGGCCGCCGACCAGGTCGCGTCCCGGGCCCGCTCCAGGCTCCAGGAGCCCAGCAGATGCGTGAGCGGGTCGGCGATCTGGAGCAGGTCGGGGCCCGGCATCAGATCCTCTCGGATGCGCTCCTCCAGCGAGACGAGGAGGTCGCCCACGCGGTCGAACTCGTCCTCCAGATCGGCCGGTGCGCAGCCAAGCGTACGACAGGCGTCCACCACGGCGAGCGCCAGGTCGTGGCCGATGTGCGCGTTGATGCCGGCCAACGCGAACTGCAGAGGCCGTACTCCGGGATGGCGGCGCAGCTGGAACAGCGGCCGCCAGCAGGCGGGGGGACGGCGGTCCGCGGCCGCCGCGTCGACCGCGGCCAGATACCGCTCGGCGAACCGCACGTCCAGCGCGATCGCAGCCCGAGGATCGGTGAACTCCCCGCTGTCCAGGCGCCGGTCGACCTCCTCGGTGACGGCGAGGTAGACGCGGTTGAACACGGCGACCCCGTCCCGCTCGGGCAGAGCCGCTTCGAGCGCGCGCATCCGGGAGACGACCGCGTCGACGGGAGTGGGGAAGTGTTCCAACCGGGCCATGGGGGAAGGGTCCCAGCCCTGGGCCGACCGGCGTGCCGACCGGCCCGGCGCTTCGCCGGAACGGGGGAACGCAGGGCGGGCGCCGGCCCTGGCCACCGGCGAGGCGCGGATCGACGCCTGCCTGTGGGTGAAACCGCCGGGGGAGTCCGGCGGCCGCACGGGCCCGGCCGGGACGTTCAGTCCGTCGGACGCCTACGACCCGGCGCGCGGACCCTCCGCGTCGTAGCTGGACGTGCCCTCGTCCAGCAGCGGCGCCTGCTTCTTCAGATGGGCCGGGGCGAAGGCGCGCAGCGCGTGGTAGCCGGTGATGGCCACCAGGGTGCCGAGGGCGATGCCGCTGAGCGAGAAGGTGTCGGTGAACTGCATGGTCACGTTGCCGACGCCGATGATGATGCCCGCGGCGGCCGGCACCAGGTTCAGCGGGTTGCGCAGGTCCACCCTGGCGTTGAGCCAGATCTGGGCACCGAGCAGGCCGATCATGCCGTAGAGGATCACGGTGATGCCGCCGAGGACGCCGCCCGGGATCGCGGCCACGACCGCGCCGAACTTCGGGCAGATTCCGAAGAGCAGGGCGAAGCCGGCGGCCGCCCAGTAGGCGGCGGTGGAGTAGACGCGGGTCGCGGCCATCACGCCGATGTTCTCCGAGTAGGTGGTGTTCGGCGGGCCGCCCACCGCGGTGGACAGCATGGAGGCGACGCCGTCCGCCGAGATCGCCGTACCGAGCTTGTCGTCCAGCGGGTCGCCGGTCATCTCGCCGACCGCCTTGACGTGGCCCGCGTTCTCCGCCACCAGCGCGATCACGACCGGCAGCGCGACCAGGATCGCCGACCACTGGAAGGACGGCCCGTGGAAGGAGGGCAGACCGATCCAGTCGGCCTTGGACACGCCGGAGAGGTCGAGGCGCCAGTGGTCGGTGACCTTGCCGCTCGGGCTCATGGAGTGGATCCTGCCGAATATCCGGTCGAAGGCCCAGGAGACGCCGTACCCGAAGACCAGGCCCAGGAAGATCGCGATGCGCGACCAGAAGCCGCGCAGGCAGACGACCGCCAGACCGGTGAAGAGCATGACCAGCAAGGCCGTCCACTGGTCCTGCGGCCAGTACGTCGACGCGGTCACCGGGGCCAGGTTGAAGCCGATCAGCATGACGACCGCGCCGGTGACGATCGGCGGCATCGCGGCGTGGATGATCCGCGCGCCGAAGCGCTGCACAGCGAGCCCCACCAGGAACAGCACGGCACCGACGACGAGGACCGCGCCGGTCACGGTCGCGCTCGTACCGCCCTGCGCGCGGATGACGGCGGCCACGCCGACGAACGACAGGGAGCAGCCGAGGTAGCTCGGCACCCGGCCGCGGGTGGCGAGCAGGAAGATCACGGTCGCCACGCCCGACATCATGATCGCCAGGTTGGGGTCCAGGCCCATGAGTACGGGCGCCACGAAGGAGGCGCCGAACATCGCGACCACGTGCTGGGCGCCGAGGCCTACGGTACGGGGCCAGGAGAGCCGTTCGTCGGGGCGTACCACCGCTCCGGGCGCGGGGGTGCGCCCGTCACCGTGCAGCTTCCAGCGCACGCCGAGGTCCATGGTGGGGTTTCGCTTTCTCTGTACGTGAAGACGGTCCGCACCATTGTCACGGGTACCTGGAAGCTCTACGCTCGCCCGGCCCTGTTCATGAACTGCGTTCACATAGACGATCCGCCGTCGTGGTCGGAGTGCCCGAGGAGTGGAAGATCGCGCGCGGTCGTGCCGCTGGCCGCGGCGGTGACCTTCACAGCCGTGCCCGTCCCGTCCAGTCGCCCAGAGTGCCGCGGACGGCCGTCCTCGACGGAGCCAGGGACCGGACGGTCAGAGCCTGGTCAAGACGGCCGACCATCTACTGCCGGCCGCACCCGAGCCGGTCCACCGTCACGCGGCGATTGACGTCGGGCACGCGACCGCGGACGCCGGTGACCCGGCGGCGCGGGCGGCCGTGCCGAAGCTCCGGGCGCCGCCCGGGGGAACCTGTGGGCGCTGCGGCCCGCCGCCGAGCAGTCGGACTCGATAGCGGGCTGACCAGCCCCTTCCCGGCCGGGGTTCCTGAGCGGTCGCTTAGTATGGGGTGTGCCCGGGGGTGCGCCCGCCCCACTGCCCAGCGTTCAGGAGTCCCTGCCGTGACCGCCGAAGCGCCGACCGCCCCCGCCGTCTCCTACGGCCGGCTGATCCCCGTCACCGTCCACTTCGACGACCTCGACGCGCTCGGGCTCCTCCACAACGCCCGCTACCCGCTGATGGTCGAGCGCGCCTGGACCGAGCTTTGGAGCGAGCACGGCGTCCGCTTCGACGGCGACTGGGTGGCGGCCGGCGACGCCTGCAACGCGGTCAGGGAACTGCGGATCACCTACGAGGCACCGGTGACCCGCCCCGGCGCCTACGCCGTCCACCTCTGGCTGGATCGACTCGGCACCACCGGCCTGACCTACGGTTTCCGCTTCTGCTCGGCCGACGGGACGCAGACCTACGCGCAGGGCACCCGGGTGCTGGTCCGGCTGGACGCGACGAGCCTGCGCCCCGCGCCGTGGACCGACGCCTTCAGGGCCGTGGGTCGGGAACTGCTGCGGCCTGCGGACTGATCTCCTTCCGGCCGCCGCGTTCGGCGGTGCGCAGCACCCCGGCGAACACCGCGAGCCCACACGCCAGCGCCGTCACCACACAGAACGACACCATCAGGCTGGTCGCCTGCGCCACCCCGCCGATCAGGCTCGGCGCGATCAGTCCCGAGGTGTAGGTGATGGTCGCCACGCCCGCGATGGCCTGGCTCGGATTCGGCCCGGCGTGCCCGGCCGCGGCGAAGCACAGCGGTACCACCACCGCGATGCCGAGGCCCATCAGCGCGAATCCGCCCATCGCCGTGGCCGGGTGCCCGGCGAGGACGATCAGCAGCCCGCCCAGCCCGGCCAGGACTCCGCCGGCCCGGACCGTGCGGACCGCGCCGAAGCGGTTGACCACCGCGTCCCCCGCGATCCGGGCCACGGCCATCGTCAGCATGAAGCCGGTCGTCGAGGCCGCCGCCAGACCGGCGGAACTGCCCAGCCGGTCCCGCAGGAACACCGCCGACCAGTCCAGGCTCGCCCCTTCCGCGAACACCGCGCAGAACCCGACCGCGCCGATCAGCAGCGCGGAGCGGGGCGGGAGGGCGAAGCGCGGGGGCGGTTCCTCGTCCTCGGCGGGCTGCACATCGAGCACCCAGGTGCAGGCCAGCAGTCCGAGGACGGTGAGGGCGGCCGCGGCGAGGGCGTGGTGCAGGCGGGCGTCGGAGCCGAAGTGTGCGGCGAGCGTGCCCGCCGCCGAGCCGATGAGCGCGCCCGCGCTCCACATGCCGTGCAGTCCCGACATGATCGACTTCTCGAGCCGCCGCTCGATCTCGACACCCAGCGCGTTCATCGCGACGTCGGCCATGCCGGAGGTGGCGCCGTAGGTGAACATCGCCAGGCACAGGGTGTACAGGTTCGGCGCGAGGGACGGCAGGATCAGCGACAGGGTCCACAGTGTGAGCAGCCCGCGCAGGGCCGTACGACTGCCGGAACGGTGACTGATCCGGCCCGCCAGCGGCATCGCGCACGAGGCACCGAACGCCGTGAAGGCCAGCGCGAACCCCAGCTGGCCGGCGCTGAGCGAGGCGTGGTCCTGCACCCAGGGCACGCGGGTCGCGAAGGAGCCGGTCACGGCGCCGTGCACGGCGAACACGGCCGCCACGGCGTACCGGGCGCGCCGCGCCTCGTCGCGCGCGTAGCCCACGTCACTCATGTTCCAGTCCCTCCCCGGTAGTTCCCCGGACACGCCTGCTGAACGCGCCGCAAACTATCAGGGACCCTGCCTGATAGAAAGACGGTTTTACGGCCGGAGATGCCCTCGAAACCGCCTCCCGGGCCCACAGCCGGTCCGGCCGCAGCGATCTGGGAGGATTCCCGCCATGCCCGCATCACCCAGCACCGCCCGGGCCATCAACGACCGGCTCGCCCTGCGGCTGTTGCAGCAGGAAGGCCCCCTGACGGCAGGGCAGTTGAAGCACCTGACGGGGCTGTCCCGGCCGACGGTCGCCGACCTCGTCGAACGGCTCACGGCCTCCGGACTGATCACGGTGGTCGGCGAATCCGGCGAACAGCGCCGGGGCCCGAACGCCCGGCTGTACGGCATCGTCGCCGACCGCGCCCACCTCGCCGCCCTCGACGTCCGTACCGAAGGCGTCTTCGTGCTGGTCTCCGACCTGGTCGGGCGGGTGCTCGCCGAGGCGTCCGTGCCGATCGGCGGTGACGCCGGGACCGGACCGGCCGTCGAGCAGGCGGTGGCCGCGGTGGAGCGGACGGCGAAGAAGGCCGGGGCGGACCGGCTGCACACCGTCGGCATCGGCGCCCCCGGCCTCATCGACCCGGCCACCGGCGACCTGCGCGACTCCGCCGGGCTGCCCGCCTGGCACCGCAGCCTGGCCGCCGCCCTCCAGGAACGGCTGCCCGGGGCCCGGGTCACCGTGGAGAACGAGACCAACCTGGCCGCCCTGGCCGAACAGCGCGAGGGCGCCGCCCGGGACCGGGACACCTTCGTCCTGCTCTGGCTCGGCCACGGCGTCGGCGCCGCGGTCGTCCTGGACGGCACGCTCCGTCGCGGCGCCTCGGGCGGCACGGGCGAGATCGGCTTCCTGCCTGTTCCGGGAACCGGCTCACTCCCCTCGGCGCGAGACTGCGACGGCGGCTTCCACTCACTGACGGGGGCGGCGGCGGTCGTGTCCCTGGCGGGCGAGTGCGGCCTGCCGGTGCCGGCCGCGACGGACGGGCCGGGGGCGGCCGTGGCGGTGCGGAAGGCGGTGGCGGAGGTGTCGCGGGAGCCGGTTCCGGTCACCACGCCGGCAACGGTTCCCCCCGCCCACCGCTTCCTCCACACCCTGGCCGACCGGGTCGCCGTCGGGGCCGCCTCCGTCGTCGCCGTACTGGACCCCGGGTGTGTGGTGCTCGGCGGTGAGGTCGGCCAGGCCGGCGGAGCGGTGCTCGCCGGGCTCGTGGCGGAGCGGCTGCGCCGGATGTCGCCCCTGCCCACCGAGGTACGGCCGAGCAGCCTCGGCGGGACCGCCGTGCTGCGCGGAGCGCTGCTGACCGCCCGGGAGCGAGCACAGGACCAGGTGTTCGCACCGCCCGAGCGGTAGGGCTGCCCTCGGTGGCCTGGCGCGCCGACGCGGCGGAGCGTCTCCCGGCTCGTACCGGCGACGCGGAGGCCGGCACGGAGATCTGCCGCGTGGCGGCTCAGGCCTGAGCGGTGCCGAACGGGTTGTCGATCAGGTATCGCCACAGCCCGTCCGGGCCACGGCGGGCGACATCGGTGGCCGTCCCCTCCAGGTGCACGCGCTCGCCGTCGGGACGCCGGCCGGCGATGACCCAGTCGACGATGAGCAGGGCAGTGTCACCGCTGACGTAGGTGTGTCGGGGGTTGACCCGGATGGGCAGCCCCAGCGACTGGAACCCGGCGTTGGCGGCGACGAGTTCCGTCCCCGTGACCTGGCCGCCGGGGCGCGGCACGAACACCGCGTCCTCGGCGTAGACCCGGGCGAGAGCCTCGGGACCGCCGGAGTTGAACGCGGTGGCGAAGACATGCGGATGTTGTGCGGCGTCGCAGGTGAGGGCGACAGTGGGGGCATGGTCGAGAGCGGAATTCCTGTGCAGGGTCATGGCACCAGCCAAGCCGGTCGCCGTGTGGCTCACCAAACGGAAAGTCACATGTGGGACGGCGAGTTGGTGCCGACCGCGGCCGGGCGCACCACCCGGCCCGAGCCGGACTGCCCCGTGGAGATCGCCCTGGCCGCGGTCGCCGGCCGTTGGACCACGCTGGTCCTGCGCGAGCTGATGAACGGCCCGCACTCCTTCGGTTCCCTGCGCGAACGGCTCCCGGAGATCAGCCCCAAGGTGCTCACCGAGCGCCTTCGCGCACTGTGCGACCGAGGCCTGATCGCCCAGGAGAGACTGCCCGGCTTCCCGGTCCGCACCCGCTACACGCTCACCCCGTCCGGCCGGGCGCTGCGCCCGCTGCTCGTGGAGCTGTACCGCACCGGCGCCCGGCTGTCCCGGCTGAGCGTGGACCCGCCGACACGCGCCGGCCCCGGGCGCCGTGGCGGTTGAACCCGGTGGGCGGCATGGGTCCTTCACGGCGGGCGTCCGGTGCCGAAGCGACCGGACCCGGCGAGCGGCAGCAGCCGTTCACCGTGCTCAGTTCCGCCCGAACCGCTGTGTCAGGTACTCCTCGAAGGTCACCTTGCCCACCGCCTGGTCCGGTGCCAGGTGCCCGCCCGAGCGGAAGGCGCTGTAGGTCCCGCCGAAGAGCCGCACCTTCGCGACCGGGCGGCGCCGGCCGGTCGCCCGCAGGTAGGCACGGGCCAGCGACTCGAAGGTACGGACCTCGGGACCGCCCATGTCCGGCACCCGCCCGGCGGGCGCCGCGAGCGCCAGCTCCGCCAGGCGGTCGGCCACCTCGGTGACGTCGGCCGGCTGGTCCGCCACCCCGGCCGGAACCAGCATGACCGGCGGTTTGGCCAGGCCCTGGAAGAGCGTGACCAGCAGGTCGTGGAACTGGGTCGCGCGCAGCACGGTCCAGCCGAGCCCCGACTCCTGGATCAGCCGCTCCACGGCGAGCTTGCTCTGGTAATAGCCGAGCGGCACCCGGTCGACGCCGACGATGGAGATGTAGAGGAGGTGGCCCACTCCGGCCCGCCGCGCGGCCGCGATCAGGTGCTGTGCCGCCTTCTCGTCGCCGCCCCGGGGAGTGCTGGCGCAGTGCACGACCGTCTCCACGCCCTCCAAGGCCGCCTCGAGTCCGGGGCCGCCCTCGCGCAGGTCGACGGCGTACGGCTGGGCGTGCCGGCTGAGCACCCGCACCTCGTGCCCGTCCGCCCGCAGCCGCTCCGTGACGAGCCGGCCGAGCGTGCCGGTCCCGCCGGTCACCAGGATCGTGGTCATGCTGTTCTCCGTCCCTCGGGTACCGGGGCGCCCCGGCCGGAGCGCCCTTCGTCAGCTGAGACAGACAGCCGCCCGGAAATGTGACAGCCCCGGCGGCCGTCTTTCACGGGCGTGCGAGCTGCCGTCGTACGAAGTCCAGCTTGTCCGGGTTCACCACGCACCGCATGGGCGCGATCACTCCGTCCGCCAGCTCGAAGGCGGCGACGCCCAGCAGCGTGTCGCCCGCCCATCCGGCCAGTGCGCTCGCCCCGTTCCCCTCCACCACCGTGACGTCCAGGCCCGCCGCGAACCGCCGGGAGCCGCCCACGAGGAAGCGAACCACCTTGTCCGGCCCTCGATCGGCCGCAGGGCCGCCGAGACCTTGCCGCCGCCGTCGCGGCTTCTCCAGACCGGCCAGGTCGCCCCTCCCGGGCGGCCGTGCTGAACGACGTGACCAGCTCCTCCCGGCGCTCCGGCACCGGGTCGAACCGCCCCTCGCGCACGGCCACCCCCGCCACCACCCGGCGGTACAGCTGACGGCAGTCGGCCTCGCTCAGGTCCAGCACGGCCGCGATCTCCCGGTGGCCGTAGCCGAACGCCTCGCGCGGCACGTACACCGCCCGTTCGGTCGGCGTCAGCCGCTCCAGCAGGACCAGCATCGCCAGGGAGACCTGGTCCCGCCGCTCGGCCGACTCCAGGGGTCCCAGCGTGCCGTCGGAGGTGACCACCGGCTCCGGCAGCCAGGTCCCGACGTACTCCCCGCGCCGCGGCCG
Source organism: Streptomyces sp. NPDC006314 (assembly GCF_040613075.1). Lineage (NCBI taxonomy): Bacteria > Bacillati > Actinomycetota > Actinomycetes > Kitasatosporales > Streptomycetaceae > Streptomyces > Streptomyces sp. NPDC006314. The sequence continues at coordinate 410,071 of NZ_JBEXRL010000005.1, forward strand.
CGCCGAGGTCAGCCGGTTCGGTGACGGTCTTGGCGAGCCCGGCGCCCAGGTGCTCGATGTCCGCGCGATCGGCGCCGTTGAACCGCAGACGCGTCCTGTACGGCGTCCTCCGCCTCCTGCGCGGAGCCGAGCAGGCGACAAGCCAGGCAGCCGGAACGGTGGGTCTAAAACTCCTCGGCGGATGGCGGCAGCGTCATGCGCTCACCCTGCCAGAGGGCAAGCCGGTGACGTTCCGAGCCCTGGCGGCCCGGCGGCGGGCAAGGGCCGTCGTCACCGCCGCCGGGCCCGCCCGCACCCTAAGAGGACTAGACCAGATGGTCAATAGGTCCAGACCAAGCCCACCGCTCACCCGGCACGCGGCAGTTGACGGAAGCGGCTTCAGGCGCAAGTCCAGCGATACACACTGTGAGCGAACCCACACTCTTCACCTGTCTGGGTGAGCGCGGGGCGTGGCACACTGGCCCTGTACCAGAAGCAGCGCACTCCGGGGTCGGTGAAAGTCCGAACCGGCGGTTATAGTCCGCGACCCGGTCGCTTCCAGCGGCCGGTTGACCAGGTGGAATTCCTGGACCGACGGTTAAAGTCCGGATGGGAGGCAGTGCGCGGCGGGCGGGCATGCGTTCCGTGTGCGCGCCGCCGTCTCTGGACTCGTCCGGGTACGGACGCGTCCTTTTTCGGCGACGCTCCCGGTGTGCGCCCATCCGTAGATTCTGTCGTCATCGACAGGCCCCGGAGTCCGTGCCCGAAGAGGCAGGAGGACCCGGGAAGTGTTCACCGGAATCGTCGAAGAGCTGGGTGAGGTCACCGCCGTCGAGAACCTCGGCGACGCCTCCCGCTTCCGGCTCCGCGGCCCCGTCGTGACCGAGGGCGCGCAGCACGGCGACTCCATCGCCGTGAACGGGGTCTGTCTCACCGTGGTCGACCACGAGGGCGACGAGTTCACCGCCGACGTCATGGCCGAGACGCTGAACCGCTCCAGTCTGGGCGCGCTCGCCGTCGGCTCCCGCGTCAACCTGGAGCGCCCCACCGCCGTGGGGGCACGCCTCGGCGGGCACATCGTGCAGGGCCACGTCGACGGCACGGGGCAGGTCCTGGAGCGCAAGCCGTCGGAGAACTGGGAGATCGTCAGGATCTCGCTCCCCGCGGACCTCGCCCGCTACGTCGTGGAGAAGGGCTCCATCACGGTCGACGGCATCAGCCTCACCGTCGTCGAGGCCGGTCCGGACTACTTCACCGTCAGCCTCATCCCGACCACCCTCGCCCTGACCACGCTCGGCCACAAGCAGCCCGGCGACCCGGTCAACCTCGAGGTCGACGTCATCGCCAAGTACGTGGAGCGGCTGCTCGCGGCCGGTCAGGGGGCCGGCCGGTGAACTGGATGAACTCCGAGGCGTTCACCCTCTTCGGCCAGCACATCATCTGGTCGGACATGGTCGGCAACATCCTCGGCCTGATCACCCTCGCCCTCGGCTGGCGCCGCTCCCTGCTGACCTGGCCCGTGCAGTTCCTGTCGGGCCTCGTCCTCTTCGCCGCCTTCTACGGCCACCTGACCGGAAGCGCCGGCAAGCAGGCCGTCGTCATGGCCGTCGCGCTGTACGGCTGGTGGCAGTGGCAGCGCAACAAGGACCGGTCCGCGGACGGCCACATCGCCCCCCGCTTCGCCACCTGGCGCGAGCGCGCGGCGATGCTCGGCGCGGCCGCCGCGGGCACGGTCGCGGTGGCCCTGCTCTTCAAGGCCTACCCGAACCTCTCCTGGGACCCCTGGCCCGACGCGTACATCTTCGTCGGCACCATCGTCGCCATGTACGCCCAGGCCAAGGGCATGGTCGAGTTCTGGTTCGCCTGGCTGCTCGTCGACCTCGTCGGCGTGCCCCTCAACTTCGCCAACGGCTACGCCTTCTCCGGTTTCGTCTACGTCATCTACGGCGCACTCGTCCTGTGGGGCATGCGCGACTGGTGGCTGCGCTCCCGCAGGGGCACGCGGCCCGTTCTGGAAGGAGCGCCGGCATGACCTCGGCACCGCCGCTGTACGACACGGACACCATCGAGAGCTTCGGGCTCGACCCCGTCGAGCAGGCCATAGCCGACATCGCGGCCGGCCGCCCCATCGTGGTCGTCGACGACGAGGACCGGGAGAACGAGGGCGACCTCGTCGTCGCCGCCGAGAAGGCGACCCCCGAGATCGTCGCGTTCATGATGAGTGAGTGCCGGGGCCTGATCTGCGCCCCCATGGAGGGCGAGGAGCTGGACCGGCTCCAGCTGCCCCAGATGGTCGAGGACAACACCGAGTCGATGAAGACCGCGTTCACCGTCTCCGTGGACGCCTCGGCCGCTCACGGCGTGAGCACCGGCATCTCGGCCGCCGACCGCGCGACGACCCTTCAGCTCCTCGCGAGCGGCGCGGCGGAGCCGACGGACCTCGTCCGTCCCGGCCACGTCTTCCCACTGCGTGCCAGGCCCGGCGGGGTACTCGTCCGCAACGGCCACACCGAGGCCGCCGTCGACCTCGCCCGGCTCGCGGGCCTCCGCCCGGCCGGCGCCATCGTGGAGATCGCCGGCGAGGACGGCCGGATGCTCCGGCTGCCCGAGTTGATCCCGTTCGCCCGCAAGCACGGCCTGACGATCATCTCCATCGAGGACCTGATCGCCTACCGCCGCAGCAGCGAGCCCACCGTCCGCCGCGAGGCCGAGACCCGCCTGCCCACCCGGCACGGCACCTTCACCGCCTACGGCTACCGGTCCACCGTCGACGGCGTCGAGCACGTCGCCCTCGTCCACGGCGATATCGGCGACGGCACGGACGTCCTGGTCCGCGTCCACTCCGAATGCCTCACCGGCGATGTCTTCGGCTCCCTGCGCTGCGACTGCGGCCCCCAGCTCGACACCGCGCTCGAACGCATCCAGAGCGAGGGCCGGGGCATCGTCGTCTACCTGCGCGGACACGAGGGACGCGGCATCGGCCTGCTGTCCAAGCTGCGTGCCTACGAGCTTCAGGAGCAGGGTCACGACACGCTCGACGCCAACCTGGAACTGGGCCTGCCCGCCGACGCCCGCGACTACGGCGCGGGTGCCCAGATCCTCGCCGACCTCGGCGTCCGCAGCGTCCGGCTCATGACCAACAATCCCGAAAAGACCGACGCGCTGCTGCGTCACAGCCTGCAGATCACCGGCCGCGTGCCGATGCCGATCCAGGCCGGCGAGCACAACCTCCGGTACCTGCGCACCAAGCGGGACCGGATGGGGCACGACCTGCCCTGGCTGGACACGCCGGCCGCGGCAGCCTCCGCGGCCGCGTCCGCGACCACCTGCGGCAACCAGTAAGCGAAAGCACTTAGGAGAGACGTGAGCGGCAAGGGTGCACCGGAGCTGTCCGTACGCAACGTGAGCGACCTCAGGGTCGCCGTCATCGCGGCACAGTGGCACGAGAAGGTGATGGACGGTCTGGTGAACGGCGCCCTGCGCGCCCTGCACGAACTGGGGATCGACGAGCCGACCCTGCTCAGGGTCCCCGGCAGCTTCGAGCTGCCGGTCGCGGCCAAGGTCCTCGCGGGCCGCGGCTACGACGCGGTGGTCGCCCTCGGCGTCGTCATCCGGGGTGGCACCCCCCACTTCGACTACGTGTGCCAGGGCGTCACCCAGGGCCTCACCCAGGTCTCCGTCGAGACCGGCGTCCCCGTCGGCTTCGGCGTGCTCACCTGCGACACCGAGGAGCAGGCCCTGGACCGGGCCGGCATCGAGGGCTCCAGCGAGGACAAGGGGCACGAGGCGGTGACGGCCGCGGTGGCGACGGCTGCCACACTCCGCTCAGTATCTGAACCCTGGCACTGAGGTACCGCCCGAACCGCGTAGGGTGGGACCACCATGCCCAAGAAGACGTTCGAGCAGCTGTTCACCGAGCTGCAGCACAAGGCCGCCCACGGCGATCCCGCCACCTCCCGCACCGCAGAGCTGGTCGGCAAGGGTGTCCATGCCATCGGCAAGAAGGTCGTCGAAGAGGCCGCCGAGGTCTGGATGGCCGCCGAGTACGAGGGCAGGGAAGCGGCCGCCGAGGAGATCTCGCAGCTGCTCTACCACGTCCAGGTGATGATGGTCGCCCGCGGGATCTCCCTGGACGACGTCTACGCCCACCTGTAAACCCCACCAGCTCAGATTCACCCTCTCAACGCGAAGGAAGCCGACCTCATGCTGCGCATCGCCGTCCCCAACAAGGGTTCCCTGTCCGGCCCTGCGGCGGAGATGCTGCATGAGGCCGGCTACCAGCAGCGCCGAGACTCCAAGGAGCTGCGGATCGTCGACCCGGAGAACGAGGTCGAGTTCTTCTACCTCCGCCCCCGCGACATCGCGATCTACGTCTCCTCCGGCCGCCTCGACATCGGCCTCACCGGCCGGGACCTGCTGATCGACTCCGGCGCCGACGCCGAGGAGATCCTGCCGCTGGGCTTCGCCCGCTCCACGTTCCGCTTCGCCGCCAAGCCGGGCACCGCGAACGGCGTCGAGGACCTGAAGGGCAAGACGGTCGCCACCTCCTACGAGGGGATCGTCGCCGGGCACCTCGCCGACAGTGGCATCGACGCCTCCGTCGTCCACCTGGACGGCGCCGTGGAGACCGCGATCGAGCTGGGCGTCGCCGAGGTCATCGCGGACGTCGTCGAGACCGGCACCAGCCTGCGCAACGCGGGCCTGGAGGTCTTCGGCGAGCCGATCATGAAGTCCGAGGCGATCGTCGTCCGCCGCACCGGCGCCGACGCCGAGGAGCCGAAGGTCCAGCAGTTCCTGCGCCGTCTCCAGGGCGTCCTGGTCGCGCGGACGTACGTGATGATGGACTACGACTGCCGCGTCGAGCAGCTGGAGAAGGCCGTCGCCCTCACCCCCGGCCTGGAGTCGCCGACCGTCTCCCCGCTGCACAACGAGGGCTGGGTCGCGGTCCGCGCCATGGTCCCCGCCAAGGAGGCGCAGCGGATCATGGACGACCTCTACGCCATCGGCGCCCGCGCCATCCTGACCACGGCCATCCACGCCTGCCGCCTCTAAGGGTACGTACCGAGATGTCCGACGCTCTCCCCCTTCCCGTCACCTTCCGGCCGGGCCGCACCCGGGCCATCCTGCTCACCGCCGGTGTCGTGATTTTCCTGGTGATCTCCGGGATCGCGATGCTGCTGGAGCTCGGCCCGGGGGAGCGGCTCAGCTTCGTCATCACCGGGGCGCTCATCTTCTGGGCGCTGGCCCAGCTGGCCCGGGTGAAGGTCGTCGCCGACGAGTCCGGCGTCACCGTCGTCAACATCGCCAGCAAGAGGCGTCTGGACTGGGCGGAGATCGTCCAGGTCAACCTTCGTCCGGGCGATCCCTGGGTGTTCCTCAACCTCAGCGACGGCACCAGCCTGCCCGCCCTCGGCATCCAGCCGGGCATCGCCAAGCAGCGCGCCATCGCCGACGCGCAGGCCCTGCGGGCGCTCGCCGACGCCCGCGCGACCGCCCGCCAGGCGCAAGATCAGGGGTGAGTCGGGGGGCGCCCACCCTGCCCGTGCGGGCCGTGTCTTGATTAATCTGGAGGCGGAGGCCTTTTCGCTGCGCCTCCGCCCCTGAGCGCCGCCCGGTGCACAGGGGTTCCTGCTACCCGAGGAGTGACTCCCTCCAGCGATGGACGGATCGTCCTGTAGTACCCGCGCCGCCCCGACCCGACATAACGGGGAGGCGGTGGCATCGTGACCACCCCCCTGCTGCTCCTCGGAGCGGCGTTCCTGCTCATCCTGGCCAACGGCTTCTTCGTGGCGGCCGAGTTCGGCCTGGTGACGGTCGAGCGCCCGGACGCCGAGAGGGCCGCGGCCGACGGCGACAAACGCGCCCGTACGGTCGTGGAGTCGCTGAAGGAGCTGTCCTTCCAGCTCTCCGGCACCCAGCTCGGCATCACCATCACCTCCCTGGTCGTCGGCATGCTCGCCGAACCGGCCCTGGCCGAGCTGCTGCACGGCCCGTTCGCCGCGCTCGGCATCCCCGAGGGCGCCGTCTCCGGTGTCGCCGTGGTCGTCGGCATGCTGCTGGCTTCCGCGATCCAGATGGTGATCGGCGAACTCGTGCCCAAGAACTGGGCGGTGTCCAAGCCCCTTCAGGTCGCGCGGTTCGTGGCCGGCCCGCAGCACCACTTCTCCCGCCTGTTCCGGCCGGTGATCGCCGCGCTCAACACGGTCGCCAACCGGCTGGTCCGCGCGCTCGGCGTCGAACCCGCCGACGAGCTGGCCTCCGCCCGTACCCCCGGCGAACTGGTCTCTCTGGCCCGGCACTCCGCGCGGGCCGGCGCTCTGGAACAGGACACGGCCGACCTCTTCGTCCGCACCCTGTCCCTGGGCGAGCTGACCGCGCAGCACGTCATGACCCCTCGTGTGAAGGTCAGCGCCCTGCAGGCCTCGGCCACCGCCGAGGACGTCGTCAACCTCACCCGGGCCACCGGCCTGTCCCGCTTCCCCGTCTACCGGGAGAAGATCGACGAGATCGTCGGGATGGCCCACCTCAAGGACGCGCTGGCGATCCCCGTGCACGACCGGCTGCGCACCCCCGTCGGCCGTATCGCCCACAAGGCACTCCTCGTCCCCGAGACCCTGCCCGTCCAGCCGCTCCTCGCCCGGCTGCGCAGCGAGCAGCCCATCGCGGTCGTCGTGGACGAGTACGGCGGCACGGCCGGCGTGGTCACCCTGGAGGACATCGTCGAGGAACTCGTCGGCGAGGTCCGCGACGAGCACGACGCCAAGGACATGCCCGAGCTGGCCGCCGCCCCGCCCGAGGACGGCAAGCCGGCCTGGGACGTCGACGGCAGCTGCCGTGTCGACATCCTGCAGCGCATAGGCCTCGTCGTGCCGGAGGGGCCGTACGAGACCGTCGCCGGCCTGGTCGCCGACCTGCTCGGCCGCATCCCGGCCCCCGGCGACCGGGCCGAGCTGCCCGGCTGGCGGCTCTCGGTCCGACAGGTCGGCCACTACCGCGCCGAACGGGTCCGTCTGGTCAGGACGGCCCCGGTGACGAACGTCATGGAGGCGGCCCGATGAGCGTCCTCCAACTGGTCTTCGCCATGCTGCTCGTGCTCGCCAACGGCTTTTTCGTCGGCGCCGAGTTCGCGCTCGTCTCCGTCCGCCGCAGCCAGATCGAACCCCTTGGCACGGCCCGGGCACGCCAGGTGCTGTACGGCCTCGAACGCCTGCCCCAGATGATGGCCGCGGCGCAGTTCGGCATCACCGTCTGCTCCCTGACGCTCGGCGCGGTCGCCGAACCGACGGTGGCGCACCTGCTGGAGCCGGTGTTCGAGGCGATCCACCTCCCGCACGGCATGATCCACCCCCTCGGCTACGTCATCGCCCTGGCCGCCGTGGTCTTCTTCCACCTGGTCATCGGTGAGATGGTCCCGAAGAACCTGGCCATGGCGGCGCCCGAGAAGGCGGCACTCTGGCTCAGCCCGGGCCTGGTCTACTTCGCCCGCCTGTGCAAGCCGATCACCGTGTCCCTCGGCGCCTGCGCCCAGGGCATCCTGCGGCTCTTCCGCGTCGAGCCGAGAGACGAGGTCGAGGCCGTCGTCACGAGCGAGCAGCTGAACCGCCTGCTGGAGGACTCGGGCCAGGCGGGCCTCCTCGACCCCGAGGAGCAGGAGCGGCTGGAGGACGCCCTGGAGCTGGGTTCCCGTCCGGTGACGGACGTCCTGCTGCGCCGGGAGTCACTGGTGACGGTGACCCCGTCGGTCACGCCGGGCGAGATCGTGGATCTGACCGCCCGCACGGGCTACTCCCGCTTCCCGGTCGCGGCGACGGAGAAGGGGCCCTTCATGGGGTACGTCCATGTGAAGGACGTCCTCGATCTGGAGGACTCCGACCGCGCCGTCCCGCAGCACGTCTGGCGCCCGATGACGACCCTGCGCTCCGAGCTGCCGCTCGACGACGCCCTGACGGTGATGCGCCGAGCGGCCACGCATCTGGCCCAGGTGGCGGACGCGACCGGCAGGGTGCTGGGCCTGGTCGCCCTGGAGGACGTCCTGGAGCTGCTGGTGGGGGAGGTACGGGATCCGGCGCACCGGAAGACGGCGGACGTGAAGCTGACGGAGCCGAGGGCGAGTGGGGAGCCGGAGGAGGCGCTGGCCTCGTAGACCGTCGTCGCCTGCGGGTGCGTGGGGGCCGGTCACGCGGTCCCCCGTGCCCCTTCGGGGCGCTCGCGGTCACCCTGGCAGTCGTGCCGCCGGGGCGGCGCCCGTCTCGTGGAAAGGCGGCCCGCCGGTGCGGACAGGCGAGCCCCCCGCCCGGCGACGGCATCGGGCACCTAAAGAGAAGACGGATCCTGCGGCCCCCGCCCCGACAGCACCTCGCCATACGCCTGCATCAGGTCCGGCAACCGCAGCGTCGCCAGATCCGCCCGTGACAGCGACCCGGCGTACGTCGACAACCGCAGATCCCGGTACGCACAGCTCTTCTCGTACAGCGTCCGGAGGAACCGCCCGTTCCCCAACTCGTCGATCCACCCCTGATCGACCACATGCCCGGCGATCGACCGCAGCTCCTCCAGCGCCTCCTCGTCCCACCCGTCCCCGTTCTCCGAAGCCAGCACCTTCCCGATCTCGGTGAGTTCCTGCGGTCGGTAGGAGGGGAAGTCGACACGGGTCGTGAAGCGGGAGGACAGCCCGGGATTCGCCGCCAGCAACCGGTCCATGCCCTCCGGATAGCCGGCCAGGATGACCACCAGGTGGTCCCGGTTGTCCTCGGCCCGCTTGAGCAGCACCTGCAGCGCCTCGTCGCCGTACGCGTCCCCCTTGCCGTACCCGGAGTTGGACAGCGAGTACGCCTCGTCCACGAACAGCACCCCGCCGATCGCGGAGTCGATCAGCTCGTTGGCCTTCACGGCCGTCTGCCCCAGGTACTCGCCGACCAGATCGGCCCGCTGGGCCTCCACCAGGTGATCCCCGCCGAGCAGGCCGAGCGCGTAGAACACCCGTCCGAGAATCCGCGCGACCGTGGTCTTCCCGGTCCCGGACGGCCCGGAGAAGACGAAGTGCCGTTTCGGAGGCTGCACCGGCAGCCCCTGCCCGGTCCGCAGCCGGGCCATGTTCAACTGCGCGGACAACGCCTTGACCTGGCGCTTGACCGGCTCCAGCCCCACCATGCGCTCCAGCTCGGTGAGCGCCTCCTCGAGCAGGTCCGGATCGGTCGGCCCGGCGGGAATCGGGGACGACACCACCCCCGTCTTCACACGCACCGCCGGATCGCCCACCGACGGCAGGGGGCCCGTCGGCAGATCCGGTTCCGGCAGCCGCAGATCCCGGCCCTCCGTGCCGAAGAGCGGATCGAACCCGTCCGGCCCGTCCATGGTGTCCTGCCCGGCACCGGTCAGCGAGATCGCGGCGAGGTCGGCCGCGTCGTACCCGTCGCCCTCGGCGATCGCGGCGAGCCGCGCCGAGGTGTCCATGAAGGCCGGGTCGACCCGGTGCACCGCCCGGTACAGGGGGAGCGCGGCGGCCGAGCGGCCCGTGCCCTCGTGGGCGCGCGCCAGCCAGTACCGCAGCTCCTTGCGCTGCGGCTGCTCGCTGCGGCAACGCATCAGCGCCGTGGACAGGAGGGGTTCGGCCTGCCCGTACATCTCCAGCCGCACCCGGGCCATGCCGCCGAACAGGCCCGCCTCGATGCCGAGCAGGGGATCGTCCAGCAGCGGATCGGTGTGCCGGACGAGCTGGTCCCAGTCCTTGACCAGGTAGGAGCGGCAGGCGTGCAGGAAGCGAACCTGCGGATCGGTGTCGACCGGGGGCAGCCCGGCGAGGGCCCGGTCCAGCTCGGGCACATGCCGTCCGTCCAGCCAGTGCGAGGCGTGCGCCAGCAGCAGATCGCGCGGGCTCTCCAGCACCGGCTGCACCCACCAGCCGAGCCAGTACCAGGAGTTGAGGGCCCTGCGGTGCCGGCCGCGCTGTTCACCGAAGCGCTCACGGTGCCGGAACATCCGGAGCAGCGCGGTCGTCGTGTCGACCCGCAGCGCGTGCAGCCCGAGCCAGGCGTCCGCCATCCCCGGGTCCATCCGCACCGCGGTGCGGAACTCCTCCTCGGCCTGCGGGTAGGCGCCCATCGTGTAGGCGTCCACACCTCGCAGCCAGGCGAGGTCGGCCGGGGCCTCGCGGCCCTGCGTGCCGAAGTCCATCCCGTCCCCCCACAGACCGTGCCCCCGTGGTTCACCACCGGGCAGTCGCCCGACGGCCGCCGCGGTCGAACCGCTGTGCCGCGGACCGGAGTTGCAGGTGCGCGAGGCAGCCGCTCGAGGTCGCACCGAGGGCATCGTACCCGCGGGCCGACCACGTGCCGAAGGGCGCGCACAGGCCGTTTGACGAGGTGGAAGCAGATGGGGCGCACGCCATTTCGTGACCGAGGGTGATCGCACCGGTGCGCCGGGCGCCCGGCCGCGGGCAGAACGAAGCCCCCGGTCACGGGGGAACAACCGGGGGCTTCGCGTACGCGGGCGGCTCCTGGCGGCCGCACATTCAGAACGTAAGTCCTGTACGGGACCCAGGTCAAGCACAGTTGAGGCACTACGGACAAGTTGGCCCGCCAGGCTCTTCCCCACCCCACCACATTGGCGACGGCCCCTCACTCTCAGTAGCGCTGTGGTCGGGTTCGGGAGGTGCCGCCGGCCCCGGCAGCACCTCATATCCCTCAGGTTTCTGAAGCACCAGCAGCTCGGCATGGGGGCGCGAAGGATCGGCGTCGAAGTGCGCACGCTCCGCGTGGACCCAGTCGTCCCAGAACTCCTGTTGCCCCGCCCCGTCCCGCGATCGGCCGCGCCGCCAGGCCTCCTCCGCCGGCAACTCCATCCACAGCAGTCCCGCCAGGTACGGCCGCAGCGCACGACGGCCGGCACCGACGCCCTCGATCAGCACCACGGGCGCGGTTGGCAGCGGGCGGGGCGCGCCGAACGCGCGCGTGCGCCAGTCGTAGGGGGTGTAGCGCGCGCTCTCGCCGCGGGCCAGGGGCTCGATCACCTGGGTCATGAGCCGGTCGGTCCATGCGAAGAGCTGCCCGTGGCTGGCGATGTCGTCGAGGTGGAGCACCGGCGCCCCGTCCAGCGCGGCGGCCAGCCGCGCGGCGAAGGTGGACTTTCCGGAGCCGGCGTGCCCGTCGACGCCGATCAGCCGGACCGGCCCCACGGAGGGCGGGAGCCGGCGCAGCCGGGCGGCGAGGTCGTGAATGGCGATTCCCAGATGTGGTGCGATGTGGGGGTGTTTTCCGGCAGCAGTCTAGTAGGGGCCCATAGTCTCCGGGCCACCCGCGCCATCTGGACGGAAGACGTCACGATTTGAACCATCGGCTGGCAGCCAGTCAATCGCACTGATAAACAATCCGAATCCCCTGACCGATATGTCGAATTCGGCGTTTCGGGTGTGCCCGTCACTGAGTAAGGTGCCTCCTGCGCAACTGTGATGCGTCGAACGGGGACGGGCGGGTGGACATGGCCGCGGAGTTATTCGAAGGGCACTATGTATGGCATCCGGCGGCCGACGACCGTGTCCTAGCAAGCGTTTGCGTCGATGTGCGCGCCGGACGTTATCGACACGCGTACGAGGTGCTCGCCGAGACGCGTTCCGACTTCGCGCTGCGCGCCCACCGCTCGCTGGTGCTCGCCTCCGAGGCGGCCGGCACCGATCTGGTGGAGCGCTGGCTGGCCGAGGAGCCGACGCCCGAGGCGGCGCTGATGTGGGCACGGGTCGCGGTGCAGCGCGCGCTGCGGGCCGCCGACGCGCGGGACGAGCGCGCCGAGCCGCTGGAGCGGATAGCGCTGACCGCCTGCGACCGCGCCGCCGCCCTGGCCCCCGGCGACCCCACCCCCTGGGTCGCCAAGCTGTCCATGGCCCGGCTGCACCGGCTGCGCGACCCGGCCCCGCAGGGGTTGCTCACCGCCCCGCCGGGACCCTGGCGGCTGTTCGCGCACATCCTGTCCCTGGACCCGTGGCACCGCGAAGCCCATCACCGCTTCCTCTCCTGCTTCTTCACCCGCTACGGCGGCTCGGTCAACGCCGCCTGGGACGTGGCCGCCTTCCTCAGCCAGCGGGCGCCCTCCGACTCCGCCCTCCGGCTGCTGCCCCTGGTGGCCCTGGTGGAGAGCTACAACCCGACCCAGTTGCTCGCCGACCGGGTCTGGGAACAGCCCCAGTGGCGCTCCACCGCGCTGGCGATCTACCACAACTGGCTGCCCGCGGTGGCCGGTTACCGTTTCACCCCGGTGCTCGACCTGGCCTACCTCGCGCACGCGCTGGTCATGGCCCAGCGGGAGTTCGAGGCCCGGGCGGTCTTCACGGCGATGGGCCCGTATGCCTCGCGCATGCCCTGGAGTGCCTTCGGCGACCCCGTCGAACAGCTCTCCCGGGCCCGGCGCGCCTGCGGGCTGCCCGTCCCGGGACCCGTCTGACCCTCGCTCGTCCCCCCATTCCCCCATCGAGAGAAAGGCCGATCTGTGTCGGAACGGACATCGGCGCCACGCGCGAAGGGTCGCGCGGGCGAAGACGCGGTCGTGCTCGACGACGACGCGACCCTGCACGCGATGGGTTATCCGCGAAAACTCACCCGGCGCTTCAAGGCGTTCGACAACTTCGCGATCTCCTTCACCATCATCAATATTCTCTCGGGTATTTTCTCGTCCTTCGGGTTCGGTATGAATGCGGGTGGCCCCCGTATTCTCGTATTCGGCTGGATCGGCGTCTCCGTCATGGTGCTGCTCATCGGCGCGGCCATGGCGGAAGTCGCCTCGGCCTATCCGACGAGCGGTGCCCTGTATTTCTCCGCCGGTAAACTGGCGAAGCGGCACAAGGGCGCCTGGTCCTGGTTCACGGGCTGGCTGAACTTCGTGGGCCAGATCGGCGGCACCGCCGCCACCGGCTACGCGGCCGCCTCCTTCATCCAGGCGTTCGTGCAGCTGCAGTGGCCCTCCTACCAGCCGACCGCGCACCAGACGGTGTTGATCACGGCACTGATCATCGTGCTGCAGGGTCTCGCCAACACCTACACCGTCCAGCTCGTCGCCATACTGAACCGCATTTCCGTGTGGTGGCTGCTGATCGGACTCGTCGTGATCGTGGGCGCACTCATAGTGATGCCCGATCATCATCAGCCGGCGTCCTTCGTCACGCATTTCGAGAACAACACCGGCTTCACGAACGGCCTTTACGGCGGCATGCTCGGCCTGCTCGTCACCAGCTGGACCTTCACCGGGTTCGACGGCAGCTTCCACATGTCCGAGGAAACGGTCGGCGCGACGGTCAACGCCCCGAAGGGGATCACCCGCGCCATCGGCTATTCGGCGATCACCGGTCTGATCCTGATGCTGGCACTGGTCTACAGCATTAACGACTACGCCAAGGTGGCCGGAGCGGGTACGCCCCCCGTCCAGATTCTCATCGACGGCCTCGGTCTCGGCACCGCCAAGGTCATGCTCCTCATCGTCATCGGCGCGATGCTCTTCTGCGGTCTGGCCAACCTCACCAGCAACACCCGGCAGATCTTCGCCTTCTCCCGGGACGGTGCCATGCCCGGCTCCCGCTGGTGGCACACGGTCTCGCTGCGCACCCGCACCCCCGTGAAGGCGGTATGGCTCGCGGTGGGCTGCTCGCTGGCCCTCGTGGTGCCCGGCTGGTGGTCGCACACGGCCTTCACGGCCATCGTCAGCGTCAACGTGGTGGGGCTCTTCCTCGCCTACGCCGTGCCGATCTTCCTGCGACTCCGGCTCGGTGACGCGTTCCAGCCCGGGCCCTGGCAGCTGGGCCGCTGGGGCCGGCCGATCGGCTGGCTCGCGGTGATCTGGATCCTGCTCAGCAGCGTCCTGTTCATGCTGCCGCAGGCCTCGCCGATCACCGTCGACTCCTTCAACTATGCGCCGATCGCCCTCGCCGTCGTCCTGCTCGTGGCCACGGTGTGGTGGTTCGCCACCGCCCGCCGCCGCTTCCAGGGCCCGGTCAGCTACGGCCGTCCCGACGAGGTCGCCGCGATGGACCTGATCTGACCCGACCGGCCACTCGGGCCGGTCCCGGACCCTCCGGTTCCGGCCGCCCGGACCCCCCGGTACGACTCCCAGGACCCTCCGGCCCGATTCCCCGGACCGCCCGGTCGATTCCCCGGACCGCCTGGTCCGACCCGCGCGGCCACCTGGCCCCGGCGCACGGCACCCTCGCCCGCGCCGGGGCCTTCGCGCACCCCGGGGAAACCCCTTTCAGTGGCCGAGACCAATATTCATGGCGCGGCATGCGCCGAAGTGCTGGCAGGGGCATGCCGCCTGATCCATAGTTGGCGCACGACCGTGCACCGGACCAACCCCGACTCGGACACCTGGGGGGTAAGCGCGCCCATGAGCAGAGCCGAACAGCCGTCCCGCAGAACCGTCCTGGCCGTCGCCGTCGCCGCGGCGGTGACCGGAGCGGCGACCCCCGCTGCCGCCGCCGCGCAGCCGTCCGCCACCGACGCCCCAGACCAGACGCAGGCCCGCCCGATCGACTACCACGCCTGGACCACCCACCGCGAGTGGCGCTCCGGCACCGCCCAGGGCACCCGGGCCGTCTCCGGTCACCGCCCCGGCCTCGTGATCGGCGTCCCCGCAGGCCGCAGCGACTACACCGACCCGCACACCGGCACCACCGCCACCTGGGAGTACGCCACCTGGACCTCCCCGGTCCACCGGCTCACCGTCCCCGCCACCGAGGTCGTCGCCTCCTGGAACGCGCACACCCCCGACGGCACCTGGCTCCAGGTCGAGCTGCGGGGCACCTACTCCGACGGCACCGACACCCCCTGGTACGTGCTGGGCCGCTGGGCGTCCGGTGATCAGGACATCAAGCGGACCTCGGTGGACGACCAGACCGATGGCAAGAGCACCATCTGGACCGACACCTTCTCCATCGACGACGCGAGCACCGGCCTGCGCCTGACGTCGTACCGGCTGCGCCTCACTCTGTACCGCAAGCCGGGCACGCATCTCACCCCCACCGTCTGGCGGCTCGGCGCGATGGGCTCCGACATCCCGGACCGCTTCACCGTCCCCGCCTCCACTCCCGGTCTCGCCCAGGAACTGGCCGTCCCGCGCTATTCGCAGGAGATCCACAAGGGCCAGTACCCGCAGTACGACAACGGCGGCGAGGCGTGGTGCAGCCCCACCTCCTCGCAGATGATCATCGAGTACTGGGGCGGCCGGCTCACCCCCGAGCAGCTGTCCTGGGTGGACCCCTCCTACGCCGACCCGCAAGTCGACCACGCCGCCCGTTTCACCTACGACCACCAGTACCAGGGCTGCGGCAACTGGCCCTTCAACGCCGCCTACGCGGCCACCTACGCGGGCCTCCAGGGCGTGGTCACCCGGCTCGCCTCCCTCACCGACCTGGAGACACTGATCGCGGCCGGCATCCCGGCCATAACGTCCCAGTCCTTCCTCAAGAGCGAGCTGACCGGCGCCGGCTACGGCACCTCCGGCCACCTGATGACCGTGATCGGCTTCACGGCCGACGGCGACGTGATCGCCAACGACCCGGCCTCGCCGAGCGACGAGGCGGTACGGCGGGTCTATCTGCGCCGGGAGTGGGAGAACATCTGGCTGCGTACCAAGCGGTACAACGCCTCCGGGAAGGTCGTCTCCGGCACCGGAGGGGTCTGCTACCTCTACTTCCCGGCCCACCCGAGCCCGCGCCAGTGCAAGGCGCTCGCCGCGGTGGGCGTGCGCTGACCCGTCCTGTTGTGAGCAACGTCTCTGCCGCAAACGCCGTCGCGGGTGGCAAGGTGGACAAATGGGTGGGGGACCCCCCTCCGTACGTCCGACCTCTGTGAGAAACCATGACCGCACACTCGGCCACCGCCACCCGCGTCCGCACCGGCGGCCCCCAGGAAGACGGCCCGAAGATCCTCGAGCACGTCATGGGCTGGGTGCTGGTCGTGGTGACCGCGATGTTCGTGACCCAGCTGGGTCTGCTCTGACTCCAGCCTCACCGGGCGGCATGTTCCGACATACCGCGGAGGTCTCACCGACCTCCCAGACCAGGTCGAAATTGAATATGCCTCAGCAGCGTGCCGCCGCCCTGCGCCACTCGCCCCGCTCGCGCGTATGGGCCTGCTCTCCTGGGTGTGCGGCGTGGAGGGTGCCACCCTGGAGTGGATCGCCCGCCCCGAGCTGTCCCGCGAGACCATGTGCGAGCTGCTGGTGAAGACGCTCGGCGGAGCGCTGCGCGCCATCGAGGAGCTGGACCCGGCCTACCCGGCCCCGCCCCCGGCCCGCCGCGACAACTGACACACGCAGGGGAGCGGAGGCTCGTGGTCCTCCGCTCCCAAGTCCCCCGTGGGATGGATCAGTTGATGGCCTTGATCAGCTCACCGCTCGCGGTGTCGCCGCTCAGCTCCCAGAAGAAGGTGCCGCCGAGACCCTGCTGGTTCTTGTACGTCATCTTCGTGGCGATGGTCGCCGGGGTGTCGTAACTCCACCAGTTGTTCCCGCACTTGGCGTAGGCCGTGCCGCCCACCGTCCCGGTCGCCGGGCACTTGGTCTTGAGGACCTTGTAGTCGTCGATGCCCTGCTCGTAGGTCCCCGCCGCGGGTCCGGTCGCCGTGCCGCCGGGCGCCGCCTGTGTGACACCGGTCCAGCCGCGCCCGTAGAAGCCGATGCCCAGCAGCAGCTTGGCGGCCGGGATGCCGAGGCCCCTGAGCTTGGAGACGGTCGCCGAGGTGGAGTAGTTCGCCTTCGGGATGCCGGAGTAGGAGTCCAGTGGGGAATGCGGCGCGGTCGGGCCGGCGGCGTCCCAGGCGCCGAAGTAGTCGTACGTCATCGGGTTGTACCAGTCGACGTACTGGGCGGCGCCCGCGTAGTTCGCCGCGTCGATCTTGCCGCCGCTGGTGCCGTCCGCGGTGATCGCGGCGGTGACCAGGTTGCCGGAGCCGAACTTCGAGCGCAGGGCGGCCATCAGGTTCTTGAAGGCCTCCCGCCCACTGGTGTCGCAGGTGCTGCCGCAGGCGTTCGGGTACTCCCAGTCGATGTCGATGCCGTCGAAGACGCCCGCCCACTTGGAGTTCTTCACCAGGTCGTAGCAGGACTGGGCGAAGGCGGCCGGATTCTTCGCGGCCTCCCCGAAGCCGCTGGACCAGGTCCAGCCGCCGAAGGACCACAGGACCTTCAGGCCCGGGTGCTTCTTCTTCAGCTTCAGCAGCTGGTTGAAGTTACCGCGCAGCGGCTGGTCCCAGGTGTCGGCGACGCCGTCGACCGACTCGGCGGCCGTGTAGGCGCGGTCGGTGGCCGCGTAGGAGTCGCCCGGCGCGCACTTGCCGCCGGTGACGTTGCCGAACGCGTAGTTGATGTGGGTCAGCCTGGCCGCGGAGCCCGAGGTCTCGATGTTCTTGACGTGGTACTTGCGGTCGTAGGTGCCCCATTCGGTGAAGTAGCCGACGACCTTCGAGCCGGCCTTGAGTTGCGGAGCGGCGGGAGCGGCCGCGGACGCGGTGCCCGCGCCGGCCAGTAGGCCGGCGCCGAGGGCGGCGGAACACGCGGCGGAGACGAGCGCCCGGCACCAGGGGCGGGGGCGATGGGGAGAGTGCATCGGGTGGCTCCTCGTGGGGGAGAGGGGAACGCGCGCCGATTGGCATGAACGCGGTAAAGCGTTGGTCATGCACAGTAGGAGGACTAGACCAGTAGGTCAATGGTTCGTACCAATTTCGGCGGTGCGGGGCCGGTGCACCGGATTCCTGAAGTAAGCGGTCGTTAACTGGTGACGGAAGGCCGCCGATCGGGCATACTCACAGCGCACAGCCGCTGGTCAGCAGCTTCCGAGACCCGGGAGCGGGCACCTACGGCCGACCGGAACGATCAGGCGGGCCGCCCCCACCCAACGGGCCGGACCGCCGGTGCCCGAACAGGGAGGAGACCGACGCCATGCCCGACCGCGACCCGCAGCCGGTGGAGCGTCAACTGCCGACGGACGAGGCGAGAGATCTGCTCGCGCTCGTCCGGGAGATCGCCCGGCGCGAGATCGCGCCGACGGCCGCCGAGGAGGAGGACGCGGGACGCTTCCCGCGCGAGGTCTTCACCCTGCTCTCCGAGTCCGGCCTGCTCGGCCTGCCGTACGACTCCGAGTACGGCGGCGGCGACCAGCCCTACGAGGTGTACCTCCAGGTGCTGGAGGAGCTGGCCGCGGCACGGCTCACCGTGGGCCTCGGTGTCAGCGTGCACACGCTCGCCTCCTACGCGCTCGCCACCTACGGCACCAAGCAGCAGCAGGTCGAGCACCTGCCCGCGATGCTCGGCGGCGGCCTGCTCGGGGCGTACTGCCTCTCCGAGCCGTCCTCCGGCTCCGACGCAGCCGCCCTGCGTACCAAAGCCGTCCGGGACGGCGACCACTGGCTGATCACCGGCACCAAGGCATGGATCACGCACGGCGGCATCGCCGACTTCTACACCGTGATGGCCCGCACCGGCGAGGACGGCCCGCGCGGGATCACCGCCTTCCTCGTGCCGGGCGACGCGCCGGGCCTCAGTGGCGCTGCGCCCGAGAAGAAGATGGGCATGAAGGGCTCGCCCACTGCACAGGTCCACCTCGACGGCGTCCGGCTCCCCGACGACCGGCGTATCGGCGAGGAGGGCCAGGGCTTCTCCGTCGCCCTGTCCGCCCTCGACTCAGGACGGCTCGGCATCGCGGCCTGCGCCATCGGCCTCGCCCAGGCCGCGCTGGACGAGGCGGTGGCCTACGCCACCCAGCGCCGGCAGTTCGGCCGGCCCATCGCCGACTTCCAGGGCCTGCGCTTCATGATCGCCGACATGGCGACCCAGATCGAGGCCGGCCGCGCGCTGTACCTCGCGGCCGCCCGGCTGCGCGACGCGGGCAGGCCGTTCGCGAAGCAGGCGGCCATGGCCAAGCTGCACTGCACCGACACGGCCATGAAGGTCACGACGGACGCCGTGCAGATACTCGGCGGCTACGGCTACACCGCCGACTTCCCGGCCGAGCGCTACATGCGCGAGGCGAAGGTCCTGCAGATCGTCGAGGGCACCAACCAGATCCAGCGGATGGTCATCGCCCGTCAGGTGGTGGGACCCGAGGGTCGCTGAACTGGCCCGCGAGGACCGTCGGGGCCGCCAGCCTGACCCACTCCGGGTCGTGGCGGCCCGGCAGGGTGCGGCCCCTGTCGGCCCAGGCGCGCATCAGGTCGCGGAAGATGGGCGGGTCCTGCGGTGCGGGCGGCGGCGGAACCGATTCTGCCGGGCGGGGGACGAAGATGCGGCGCTGACGCCCGGTGGCCGAGTGCAAGGGGGTCATGCCAGAGGAACGCGGGGCAGGCCGGAGAGGTTACCCCTCGGCCGAATCGCGCGTCAGTTCACGGACGACGTCGGGTTCCCCCGCTGGTCCCCGTCGCCGATCGGGCGCACACGCGCGGGCCGCGCCCCGCCCATCCCCCGGCCCCGGCGTGCCCCCGACCCGGGCGTGATCGACACCTACGCCACATGCCGCGTGCGGGACGCCCTGCACGCCCTCCGCGCCTGGGACCCGCTCGGCGACGACCGGATGCCGCTCGCCGGCAACCCGCTGCGCGTCGAGGTCCGGGAACCGCTCCGGTGGCTGCGCCTGCTCCGCGAGGAAGAGCTGCCGCCTACCGTCAGGTGCGTTTCGGGAGGGACGGCGTCCCGGCACCTAGGCAGCGGCCTGGCTGCGCATCGCCGGTACACGCATCGGGCGCGAGCCCGGGCCGCCGACGTGCGAGAAGGGCTGCGTCCGCCAGTTCAGACCCTGGGGGAGCGTCAGCAGCAGGGCGGTGTCCTGCTCCTGCGGTGTGAAGGACTCGTCCGCGGGGCGGGCGTCGGCCGCCGCACGGCCCGTGCCCGCACAGACCGTGAGCCCGAACGGGTTCCACGGCGAGGCGCACAACGCGTGCTCCGGCAGGACCTCCTCGTCCGCCAGCAGCGCGATCGGCTGCGCGCAGTCCGGGCAGATCACCCGGTACATCTCGAAGGTGTCGTAGGCGTCCAGTTCGTCGTCGAGGGCGTCGGGTTCGACGCCCTCCGGCTCGGGCTCGACGACCGGCTGCTGCCGCTTGGACGCGGATCGACCAGGGCGCTTAACACTCTGCATGGGTTTCTCCCCCTAAGGCTGGGCCGTGAAGGCGCTGCGGCCTCGACCACAGCAAGCACTTCCCGTCCGGTCTCGGCGGTAATCACGAGAACATCACGGAGCCTGTTCGAAGCGTGTGGTGTTCGTCACATGCCATGCGCAGATGCCCGTTCGGAGACCGGTTCGGTGCTTTTTGTATCGAACCGGCTATGACCTGCGCTCTCGGCTATCCGTGGAGATCAGGCGCACTGTAGGTTTTGGCGCCATGGAGGAGCTGGACCGTCAGATCGTGCAGCTGCTCGTCACGGACGGGCGGATGAGCTACACAGACCTGGGCAAGGCCACGGGCCTGTCCACGTCAGCCGTGCACCAGCGGGTGCGCCGGCTCGAACAGCGTGGCGTCATCCGCGGCTACGCCGCGGTGGTCGACCCCGAGGCCGTGGGCCTGCCGCTCACCGCGTTCATCTCGGTGAAACCGTTCGACCCCAGCGCTCCCGACGACATCGCGGACCGGCTCGCCGACGTCCCCGAGATCGAGGCGTGCCACAGCGTCGCCGGCGACGAGAACTACATCCTCAAGGTGCGCGTGGCCACCCCGCACGAGCTGGAGGAGCTGCTGGCCCGCCTGCGCTCCCTGGCCGGGGTCTCCACGCGGACCACGGTCGTCCTTTCGACGCCGTACGAGGCGCGTCCGCCGAAGATCTGAGGCCGGGCCCCCGCGCCCAGGGCGCGCCGCCCCGGTTCCCGGCCTGCCCCGCGCACGCGAGAGACTGTCGGGCATGAGTGAGCAGTCCGCCGAGCCCAAGACCGTTCTCCTGCGTCGCGGGGAGGTGCACAGCCCCGCCGACCCCTTCGCCACCGCGATGGTGGTGGAGCGCGGCCAGATCGCCTGGGTCGGTTCCGAGGGCGCCGCCGACGCCTTCGCCGGCGGTGTGGACGAGGTGGTCGACCTCGACGGTGCCCTGGTCACTCCGGCCTTCACCGACGCCCATGTGCACACCACCGCGACCGGTCTCGCCCTGACGGGCCTCGACCTGTCCGGCGCCCCCTCCCTGGAGGCGGCCCTCGCCCTGGTCCGCGAGTTCGCCGCCGCCCGTCCCGGCGACCGGGTCCTGCTGGGCCACGGCTGGGACGCCGCCCGCTGGCCCGGCGGCCGCCCGCCCACACGGGCCGAACTGGACGAGGCCACCGGCGGCCGTCCCCTGTACCTGTCCCGTATCGACGTGCACTCGGCGGTCGTCACCACCGCCCTGCTGGACCTGATCCCCGGGGACGTGCCGCGCGAGGACACCCCGCTCACCCGGAACGCCCACCACCTCGTGCGCGAGGCCGCCCTCGCCGCCATCACGCCCGCCCAGCGCGCCGAGGCACAGCGCACCGCCCTCGCGCACGCGGCCTCTCTCGGCATCGGCTCGGTACACGAGTGCGGCGGTCCGCAGATCTCCTCCGAGGACGACTTCACCGGTCTGCTGAAGCTCGGCGCCGAGGCCCCCGGCCCCCGTGTCGTCGGCTACTGGGCCGAACAGGACGTCCAGAAGGCACGGGACCTGGGCGCCGCAGGCGCCGCGGGCGACCTCTTCGCCGACGGAGCCCTCGGCTCGCACACCGCCTGCCTGCACGAGCCGTACGCCGACGCCCGCCACACCGGCACCGCCTACCTGGACGCCGACGCCATCACCGCCCATGTCGTCGCCTGTACCGAGGCGGGCCTGCAGGCCGGCTTCCACGCCATCGGGGACGCCGCCGTGACCGCCGTCGTCGAGGGCGTGCGCGCCGCCGCCGAGAAATGCGGCCTCGCCCGCGTCCGCGCCGCCCGGCACCGCGTCGAGCACGCCGAGATGCTCACCCCGGAGACCGTCGCCGGCTTCGCCGAGCTCGGCCTGATCGCCTCCGTACAACCCGCCTTCGACGCGCTGTGGGGCGGCGAGGACGGCATGTACGCCCAGCGCCTGGGCGCCGAGCGGGCCCGCGCCCTCAACCCCTTCGCGGCGCTGCTGCGGGCCGGTGTGCCCCTCGCCTTCGGCTCCGACAGCCCGGTCACCCCGCTCGACCCCTGGGGCACGGTCCGTGCCGCCGCCTTCCATCACACGCCCGAGCACCGGGTCTCCGTCCGCGCCGCCTTCACCGCGCATACGCGCGGCGGCTGGCGGGCCGTCGGACGGGACGACGCCGGGGTCCTGGTCCCCGGCGCACCCGCCGACTACGCGGTCTGGCGCACCGACGAGCTGATCGTCCAGGCCCCCGACGACCGGGTGGCGCGCTGGTCGACCGACCCCCGCTCCGGCACCCCCGGCCTGCCCGATCTCACGCCGGGCCGCGACCTGCCGGTCTGCCTGCGCACGGTGGTGGGCGGACGGACGGTGTTCGTACGGCCGGGCGAGTGATCTCCCGGGGTGGCGCGGCGGTGATCGTCCCCGGCCGCCCCGTCGCCCGACCTGCGCATCCTTTCGGCTCACCGCTGGGAAGGCTGAGTTCGAGCAGGTCAGGAGGCTGTTGACAGTCGGCGGCCGGGGGCCGGTAGGTTCGGCCGAGTCCACCACCGGACGCCCGACCGGGGAGTGTTCACGCAACTCGTCGCAGCGCCGCTGGGTCAGGGACGGTGTGCCGCACCGGGGCACCGTCACTGGGAGCCAGGCTCAGGGCCCGCGCCGACGAGGGATCGTTCCGGCCGGTCGGCAGGGTGTGACCCGGGTGGGGCCCGGGCGCTCAGTAGACAACGGCTTTCGGTCGATCCGCAGCCAGCGGGTCCAAGGTCGGCCCGAAGGGCGCCGGGGCCCCCATCCGCCGCGGACCGCAGGTGCCGAAACAGGTGTCCTTACCCCGCTTTTGTGGAATCGACACCACCACGCGAACGAGTCGGCACGTCATCCCAGGGCGCGGCCACTATGGTGGATCCCTGCGTACAACATGAAGGGGCAGCAGTGAACGACGGCGACGGGACCCGCGCGGCCAAGGCCCAGGGGAGGCAGTTCGGTCCGCTCGGCACGGCCTTGGTGATCATCCCGACCTACAACGAGGCGGAGAACATCAAGAGCATCGTCGGCCGGGTACGCGAGGCCGTCCCCGAGGCGCACGTACTCATCGCGGACGACAACAGCCCGGACGGCACCGGCAAGCTCGCCGACGAACTGGCCGCCGGGGACGACCACGTCCAGGTGCTGCACCGCAAGGGCAAGGAGGGCCTCGGCGCCGCCTACCTCGCGGGCTTCCGCTGGGGCCTGGAACGCGGTTACGGCGTGCTGGTCGAGATGGACGCCGACGGCTCGCACCAGCCCGAGGAACTGCCCCGCCTGCTCACCGCCCTCAAGGGCGCCGACCTGGTGCTCGGTTCCCGCTGGGTGCCCGGCGGCCGGGTGGTGAACTGGCCCAGGTCCCGCGAGTTCATCTCCCGCGGCGGCAGCCTCTACTCCCGCCTCGCCCTGGACCTGCCGCTGCGCGACATCACCGGCGGCTACCGTGCCTTCCGCCGCGAGACGCTGGAGGGTCTGGGGCTGGAGGAGGTCGCCTCGCAGGGCTACTGCTTCCAGGTCGACCTGGCCCGCCGCGCGGTCAAGGCCGGCTACCACGTCGTCGAGGTGCCGATCACCTTCGTCGAGCGTGAGCTCGGCGACTCCAAGATGAGCAAGGACATCCTCGTCGAGGCGCTGTGGCGGGTCACCGCCTGGGGCGTGGGCGACCGCGTCGGCAAAGTCACCGGCAAGGGCAAGCAGGCCTAGAGGCCCTGTCGTCACACTCCCGCCTGCCCCTCGGGCGGACGGCGGGAGTCCGACGGCAGGACCTCGAAGGACACGCCCTGGCTCAACCGGACGGCGTGACCGATGACCACACGCCGAACCACTGCTCGGCGCCCCGTACTCCTCGAACCGCTCCACCTCGGTGAACCCCAGCTTCGCCCAGAGGCGCATCGCGCGGTCGTCGGCGGTCCGGGTGCAGCGCACCACCGGCTCGCTGGGGAGTACTTCTCCGGCTGATCAAGTCCCTTATCCCGCGCTGAGCCGCTCCCGGGCACACTGGGAGCATGACGACTGGCGCTCCGACCTCTCCGCGTACCGCCCGGCCCCGGCGCTCCCGGCTGCGCAGGTATCTGCCCCTGGGTATCGCCGTGTGGCTGGCGCTGGAGATATGGCTGCTGACCCTGGTCGCGGGCGCGGCGGGCGGCCTCACCGTCTTCCTGCTCCTCGGCGCGGGCTTCGTGGGCGGCTCCGTGGTCATCAAGCGGGCGGGCCGCCGCGCCTTCCAGAGCCTGAACGAGGCGCTGCAGCGTGGCGGTTCGCCCGAGCGCGGGGGCGGCAACGGCCTGATGATGCTCGGCGGCCTGCTGCTGATGATCCCCGGCCTGGTCTCCGACGTGGCGGGGCTGCTCCTGCTGCTCCCGCCGGTGCAGAGGGCCGTGAGCCGCTTCACCGAGAACGCCCTGGACAAGAGGATCCGTACGGCAGCCTCGGGTGGCCTGGCCGACGCCTTCCAGCAGGCCCGCATCCACCGCCCCGACGGCAAGGTGGTGCCGGGGGAGGTCATCCGCGAGGACCGGCCCGAGCCGGGGGAGCAGCGGCCGCCACTGACGCGCTGAGCGCGTCCGTGCACACACGAAACCGCGGGCGCCGTACGTGAAGGTCACGTACGGCGCCCGCGGTGTACTCGTATGCGGAGTTATGCAGACTTGCGGCTGTCCCGAGGGTGAACCGCGATGTTCATCGCCCCCGAACGCAGAACCGCCAGGCGCTCCTCGAGGACCTCTTCGAGCTCCTCACGGGTGCGCCGCTCCATCAGCATGTCCCAATGGGTACGCGCGGGCTTGGCCTTCTTCTCTTCAGGGCCGTCGCCGTCGACCAGGAGTGCCTGGGCCCCGCAGACCTTGCACTCCCACTCCGGCGGGATCTCCGCCTCGACCGAGAAGGGCATCTCGAAACGATGCCCCTTCTCGCATGCGTACTCCACGGCCTGGCGCGGAGCCAGGTCGATACCGCGGTCCGTCTCGTAGCTGGTCACTACGAGGCGCGTACCGCGAAGAGCTCGCTCACTCATGAATCGTGCCTCCCGGGCTTGTCGCCCACAGGACAGGTGTCGCTGTCGTCGTCATCCGGTCAACGTCCGGTCGGCGGTAAAGATTCCCGTTCCGAGTCCCGTTCCGGGTCATGCGTCGCCGTCGTAGCCGCCCCTTGTTCTACCCACAGGCGCCCGGTTTGTCACATCTGCTAGCAGATGTCACCCAGCGTTTCGGCATCTTTGACGCGCAGTAACGGTACGCCTGGCAGGCCAAACGCGTACACTACCGCCCTTTCGTGTTGAACGCTAAATCGGTGCTGGATCT
Source organism: Streptomyces sp. NPDC006314 (assembly GCF_040613075.1). Classification (NCBI taxonomy): domain Bacteria; kingdom Bacillati; phylum Actinomycetota; class Actinomycetes; order Kitasatosporales; family Streptomycetaceae; genus Streptomyces; species Streptomyces sp. NPDC006314. Next base: position 435,444 of record NZ_JBEXRL010000005.1, read on the forward strand.
TTCCCGGAACCGGGTTGCCCGTTTCGCGCATCGCACGCCGCACGGGTCACCCCGGCCGGCAGGGAGGCCCTTCCCCGGCACCGGGTGGGACAACAGTGAGGTGGACAGCGCCTGGCTGCCACCGATGACCAGTCGATCCCCCAGGCCGGCAGGGAGAGCCACATCGGGCGCCTTGGCGGGCTACCCGGCCGCCAGCGGCTCCGCCCAGGCCGCCGGCGAGCCCAGGATCGTCCGTTTGGCGCCGTACCCCGGGCCGGCCGCCCCATCGCCGGCGTCCCGGCCACGGCCGGCACCTCCACCCGCAGCACGGCGACGATGGGCGTCGACTGCCCAGTCCCAGCCGCACGGAGCCATGGACCGAGAGGAACGCCGTGAGGACGCACGTCGAGTGGGCGGAGCGCGCCCAGCCGTAGGAGCATCGTCCGCTGCCCGGGTGGTCAGGCCCAGACGCCGCGGTCCTCCATGACCTTGCGCAAGGTGTCGATGTGATCGGTCATGATGCCGTCAACCCCCAGGTCCAGAAGCCGGTGCATCCGCTCCGGTTCGTTGATCGTCCACACGTGCACCTGCAGCCCACGCGCGTGGGCGGCACGGACGAAGCGGTGGTCGACCACCGGGACTCCCGACCGGGCCTCGGGCACCTGCGCCGCGACGGCCGACCGGCGCACCGCGGCGGGCAGCCCCCAGGAGCGCAGCCGCAGGTTGAGCACCCCGCGCGTGCCGAAGGAGGTGGCCAGGCGCGGTCCTGCCAGTCGCTGGGCCCGCAGCACGCGCGCCTCGGAGAAGGAGCCCGCGCAGACCCGGTCCCAGGCATTCGTGCGGGCGATCAGCTCGAGCAGGGGGCGCAGGGCGGGCTCCGCCTTGACGTCGACGTTCCAGCGGACCTCGGGGAAGGTCTCCAGCAACTCCTCGAACAGCGGCACCGGTTCGCGGCCGCCCACGCGCGCGTGCCGTACGTCCTGCCACGGCAGGTCGGCGATCCGGCCCGCGCCGTCGGTGACCCGGTCCAGGGTCGCGTCGTGGAAGGCGACGAGACGGCCGTCCACCGTGGCGTGCACGTCGGTCTCGATGTACCGGTAGCCCAGCTCGGCCGCGCGCCGGAACTGCGCCACGGTGTTCTCCAGCCCCTCGGCGGCCCCGCCCCGGTGGGCGAAGGCGAGGGGGCCCGGGTGGTCGAGGTACGGATGGCGCACCGGCGGTGTCGTGAGCGTCACCGACGCAGTATCGCCCGCCCCGGGGCCGCGGCGGCAACGACCGTGCTGCCGCCCGGTGCCGCCGGGACGGCGCACACCCGCAGGAACAGCTGGGCCAGCGGACCGATGGACACGGCGTACAGCACGGTGCCCACCCCGATGGTGCCGCCGAGCAGGAACCCGGTGACCACCACCGCCACCTCGACGACCGTCCGCATCAGGCGGATCGAGCGGCCGGTGCGCCGGTGCAGGCCCGTCATCAGCCCGTCGCGCGGACCCGGCCCGAAGCTCGCGGCGATGTACAGGCCGGTCGCCGCGCCGTTCAGCACGATCCCCGCGAGCAGGAGCGGGATCCGTACGGCGAGGGAGTGGACGTCCGGGACGAGTGCGAGCGTGCCGTCCATGGCGAGACCGACGACGAAGACGTTGGAGACGGTGCCGAGGCCGGGGCGCTGGCGCAGCGGGATCCACAGGAGCAGCACCGCCGCCCCCACGACGATCGACACCACGCCGATGGTCAGCCCGGTGAGTTCCGCGAGCCCCTGGTGCAGCACGTTCCATGGCTCCAGGCCCAGGCCCGCCTCCACGAGCAGCGCGGAACTCGCGCCGTACAGCGCGAGTCCGGCGTACAGCTGGATCAATCGTCGTCCGAGACGGACCCGAGTGGACACGACATACCCCCCTGGGTGGTGGCGGTGGCCTGACGCATGACACTCTGTGGCTTGGGATGAATCGCCATCCATGGCCAATTCGGGGAAGGTGGACTGATCTTCATGGCGCAGTGGACCTCGGCAGTGGGAGCCGCGCAGCTCGCCCGGCTCCTCACCTCCCAGCAGGAACGGCCCGCGGGCCCCGGCACCCGCCGTCCGCCCGCTTACCGCGCCCTCGCCGACGGCATCCGGCTGCTGGTGCTCGAGGGCCGCGTTCCGGTGGCCGCCCGCCTCCCCGCCGAGCGGGAACTCGCCCTGTCCCTCTCCGTGAGCCGCACCACGGTCGCGGCCGCCTACGAGGCGCTGCGCAGCGAGGGCTTCCTGGAGTCCCGGCGCGGAGCGGGCAGCTGGACCGCCGTACCCGCGGGCAACCCGCTGCCCGCCCGCGGGCTGGAACCGCTGCCCCCCGAGGCCCTGGGCTCCGTGATCGACCTGGGTTGCGCCTCGCTCCCCGCCCCCGAGCCGTGGCTCACCCGCGCCGTACAGGGCGCCCTGGAAGAGCTGGCTCCGTACGCCCACACGCACGGCGACTACCCGGCCGGCCTGCCCGCCCTGCGCTCGATGATCGCCGAGCGCTACACGGCGCGCGGGATTCCCACGATGCCGGAGCAGATCATGGTGACGACCGGCGCGATGGGCGCCATCGACGCGATCTGCCACCTCTTCGCGGGACGGGGCGAGCGCATCGCCGTGGAGTCCCCGTCCTACGCCAACATCCTGCAGCTGATGCGGGTGGCGGGCGCCCGGCTCGTCCCCGTCGCGATGGCCGAAGGACTCTCGGGCTGGGACATGGACCGCTGGCGCCAGGTCCTGCGTGAGGCCGCACCCCGCATCGCCTATGTCGTCGCCGACTTCCACAACCCCACCGGCGCGCTCGCCGGCGAGGACCAGCGACGCCGGCTGGTGGACGCGGCCCGCTCGGCCGGCACGGTCCTCGTGGCCGACGAGACGATGAGCGAGCTGTGGCTCGACGAGGGCTTCAGGGAAGGCGGCATGCCCCGGCCGGTGTGCGGGTTCGATCCGGCGGGCTCCACGGTGATCACGGTCGGCTCGGCCAGCAAGGCGTTCTGGGCGGGCATGCGGATCGGCTGGGTGCGCGCGGCGCCGGACGTCATCCGCAGCCTGGTCGCCGCGCGCGCGTACGCCGACCTGGGCACCCCTGTCCTGGAGCAGCTCGCCGTCAACTGGCTCTTCAGCACCGGCGGCTGGGAGCAGGCCGTCGACCTGCGCCGCGAACAGGCGCGGGAGAACCGTGACGCCCTGGTGGCCGCGATCCGCCGGGAGCTGCCCGACTGGGAGTTCGAGGTTCCGCAGGGCGGCCTGACCCTCTGGGTCCGCGCCGGCGGCCTCTCCGGTTCCCGCCTCGCGGAAGCGGGCGAGCGGGTCGGCGTCCGCGTCCCTTCCGGCCCCCGCTTCGGCGTCGACGGCGCCTTCGAGGGCTACGTCCGCCTTCCGTTCACGGTCGGGGGAGCGGTGGCGGAGGAGGCGGCGGCCCGGCTTGCCGCCGCGGCTCGGTTGGTGGAGACGGGTGCGACGGGGGCGACGGAAGCGCCGCGGACGTTTGTGGCTTAGGCGGGTTCGGCGGCGGGTGCTTCGGCGCGTTTCCGGGTTCGGGTGCGCTTGTGGCTGCTCGCGCGCTTTCCCGCGCCTCTGGGGGCTGCAGCGCCGTCGGCATCATGCGCCGTAACCGCGCGGGGAGCCGTCGTGCAAGCAAGGCGGCACCCCGCCGGGGCGCGGGCAAGCGGCACCCGCCCCGCCCGGCCGCAGCACAGGGTGCCTGACTAGCTCTCGGCGGCCACGGCCTCCGCAGCCACCGGTGCCACCCCAGTCGCCGGCTTCGTCAGGTCCGTCGGCGCCGGCGGCTCCGCGTCCGCGGGAGTGGTCCGCGGCGGCAGCAGCGCCAGCACCGCCTGCCGGTCGGCATCGCTCGTCGCGTCGTCGTACGGATCGGGTGTACGCGGCACCTGCAGCCGGTGCACCGGACCCGACCCCAGCCGGGCATACCCCCGCCCCGGCGGCACTTGGGCAAGCGGTGTCGTGTGCGGCGGCACCCCGAGCACCGCCTCCACCTGTCGAGCCGCCGCAGCCCCGAGCACGACACGCGCGCGCGTGTGCTGCCGAACCGCGTCGCTGAGCGCCTCCGCGCTGTCGAACTGCTCGGCCACCACCACGGTCACGTTCGCCGCGCGGCCGTGCCGCAACGGCACCTGGAGCAGCGCCTGCGGGTCCTTGCGGCCGTCCGTCACCGCGAGATGGGCGAAGACGCCCGGGCGGTCCAGCAGGATCCACAGCGGACGCCGGGTGTCCTCCGGCGGCGGGTCGCCCGCCTGCCGGGCCAGGTTGATCGCGATGAGCCGCCGTTCGGTCTCCTGCGCGGCCCACTCCAGGCTGGCCAGCGCCCCGGGGAGGTGGCACTCCACGGCCAGCACACCGTCCCGGCCGGTCAGGCACGCGTACTCGCCGGTGCCGCCGCCGTCGACGATGAGGACGTCGCCGTACCTCAGGGCCTGGAGTGCGAGGGAACGCAGCAGCGTCGAGGTGCCGCTGCCGGGATGGCCCATGGCCAGCAGATGCGGCTCGGTGGAGCGGATGCCGGTGCGCCAGACCACCGGCGGGACGTCGACCTGTTCCTCTCCGTAGGAGAGGGGAAGCGTGCGCTGGACCTCACCCGGGTCGGTGAAACCGAGGACGGTCTCGCCGGGTGCGGTGACGAAGCGCTGCGCGGCGATGTCGGTGGGCAGCGGGGCGAGGGCGGTGACGGTGAGCTGGTTGCCCACCTCGTCCCAGGCGAAGTGGTACTCCCGGCCGCGGCCGGCTTTCGCGGTGAGCAGTTGCTCGAGCCGCGCGCGGGCCTCGGACTCGCCGTCCGGGAAGTAGGCGGGGTAGCGGATCACGAGGTGACCGACGCGCCCGTCGTCGTCGAACTCGTGCGCGGTGAAGGCCTTCTGCCACTCCCCGCCGTGCGCGTACAGCGGCGCCGGGTCCTCGGGGCTGGAGAAGTACGGCACCAGGGCCTCGTACAGCGCCTGGAGCCGTTCGATCTGGGACTCGTCGGGCCCGTCGGGCGCCGACGGGGTGCGCTCGCGGCCCTGCCAGGCCGCCGCCGCCATCACCGTGATGACGGCGAGCAGCGGCCCGTACGGCACCAGCGCCACGACCAGGACCACGGAGGCCACCAGGAACAGCAGCGGCCCGCGTTTGTCCTTGGGCGTGTCCGCCCACGTGCGCCGCCCGACCGAGGCCAGCCGGCACAGCCCGCGCGAGACGGTGATCAGCGGGTGGAGGACGTCGGTGGCGTTGTCGGCCGCCGTCCGGGCCAGCTCCCGGCTCCGGGCGAGCTGCATCCGGGCGATCTGGGCGCTGTCTTTGCTCAGGATGCGGGGGAGAGGGCGCCGGGCCACTGCTGTCTCCTGTGGGTGCGTACGGGGGGGACTGGCGGGGTCAGAACTTGATGCCGCCGAGGAGGCTCGCCAGGCTCTCGCCGCCGGCCTTGATGCTGGGGGCGATGCCCGTGCTGGCGAGGTAGAAGCCGAACAGCGCCGAGGTGCATGCGTGTGAGCCCTTGAGGCCGTCCTTCCGGAAGAAGAGGAAGACGATGATGCCGAGCAGCAGGACGCCTGACAGAGAGAGGATCATTTCGGATCTCCTGGTGTCGAGAGGGGACAGTCACCATGAGTTCTTCCAGGATCACAGGATGTATCCATACGATTAAAGGTGCAACTGGGTGAAAAACGGTTGATTTCGCCCGCTCGGCGGAGCTGTTCCGCCCCGTTTGAGCAGGCCTCTCGCCTCTGGCGGCGCCCGCTGCCGATCTTTACCTCGGGCACATCGGGTCATGTGCCGCGCGAGCCAGTACGCTGGCGATTCACTCGTACGGCCGCGTTCCGCTCACGGCCGTACGTTCCCTGACGGCACCCGAGTTCCAAGCAGAGGCGGTTCGGCCGATGAGTGAAGCCCCCGACCCCGAGGTCGTGGAGCTGGCGACCAAGATCTTCGATCTGGCCCGCCAGGGTGAGACCGAGGCGCTCGTGGCGTACGTCGACGCGGGCGTTCCGGCCAACCTCACCAATGACCGAGGTGACTCCCTGGTGATGCTCGCCGCCTACCACGGCCACGCCGGCGCGGTGCGCGCGCTGCTGGCTCGCGGCGCGGAGGCGAACCGGATCAACGACCGTGGCCAGACACCCCTCGCGGGGGCCGTCTTCAAGGGCGAGACCGAAGTGATCAAGGCCCTCCTGGAGGGCGGAGCGGATCCCTCCGCGGGGACGCCGTCGGCCGTCGACACGGCCCGGATGTTCGGCAGGACGGAACTCCTGGAACTGTTCGGCGTCAAGTGATACGAACGTCCTGACCAGGTACGACACGGAAAACGGGGGAGGCGGTAAAGGGCCGCCGGAAATACGGTCGCGGCAGCACACACCGCGGGTCATCATGACGTCGTGATTCACGGACGCGATGGCTGGGCAGGTGATGCCGCACCGCGCGGGCCGTGATGCGGTCCGCATGGGCCACCGACGAGAGGCAGAGAGAGATGGTCTACAGCAAGCAAGAGACGGCGGGCGCTCCGACGTTGTGTCACGCGGCCAGGTAATGCGTGTTCCCCGGTTGCGTCGACGCTTGATGTGAGGCTGTTTCCCATGTTCGATCCGGTCATAGCGCCCAGCGGTACGCTGCTCGGGCTGCTCCAGCGCGGCCGTGGCGACGGCACGCTGCACGCGCTCACCGCCCCGCGCGCCGAAGCGCTCGCGGCCCTGAACCACTGCGTGCTGCGCGACCCCCGCCACGACTGGCAGGTGGAGAACCGCTCCCTCTACTACGCCCGGCTCTACCTCGACCTGAACGGCGAGCTGGACGCCGTCGAGGCGCACCTCTTCGACCCCCAGGACGTCCTCGACACCGACGAGTCCCGGACCGGCCTCGCCCTGGCCGTCCTCGGACACCTCGCCTCCTACGGCAGGCGCGACGCGCTCGCACTGTTGCGCAGGTACGCCGCCCACGGCGCCAACTGGGCCTGGGCCCTGGACGAGCTGGCCCTGCGGGACGACGACGCGGGGCTGCGCGCCCTCGCCGCCCCCGTCCTGGCCCGTTTCCCCGCCGATCCCGAGGGCGAGGCCGAGCTGGCCGCCGCCGTACGCGACGCCTTCGAACCGCGGCCCTGGCGGCTGTGGGCCGAGGATCCGCGGGAATCGATCGCCACGCGTGTGCGTGCCGCCCATGAGACCGGCTGCTTCGACCGCTGGCAGCGGCAGATGCGGCCCACCGGTCCGCGACCCGGCTGGAGTGTGCGTGCCGTGTTCGAGTGGGCCCAGCAGGGCATGGAGCGCGGCGCCGCCCTCCATGTCCCCGCCGCCCGCTGCCTGGCCGCCGTGGCCGGCCCCGACGACCGGCCCGAGATCCTCCAGGCCGCCAGGAACGGCACGGACGGAGCCCGCTGCACGGCACTGCGCTACCTCGCCGACGGTGACGATCCCGGCGCCCTCGCCCTGATCGAGGCCGCCGTCATCGATGGAACGGCGCCCGTCGTGGAGGCGGCCGTCGACGCCTTCGAACGGATGCGCAGCGTCGCCGCCGTCGACCGCGCGCGTGGCTGGGCCCAGCGCCCCGACGCGCTCGGCGCCGCCGCCGGACGCATGCTCGCCTGCCGCGGCGGCACACAGGACAGCGACCTCGTCCTCGGTGCCCTGCGTGAGGCCGTACGCGGCGAGGGCCCCGACGCACCCACCCTGTGGACCCTCGTCGACGGTGCCGGACGCCTCGGTATCGCCTGCGCGGCCCCCGTGCTGCGTCACGTCTACCGTGAGACGGCCTCCTCCCACCTCCGTGGCCGCGCCGCCCGTGCCCTGGCCGCCACCGACCCCTCCTTCGCCACCGGCTTCGCCGTCGAATGCCTCTGGGACTGCGAGGAGACCACCCGCGAACTCGCCGCCCGGCACGCCGAGACCGGTGACGCCCGGGTCGTGGAACGACTCCGCCGCCTAGCCGCCGACCCGGCCGAGGAGGCCGAGGTGCAGACGGCGGTACGCAGCCGCTTCGGACCGGACACCGCCGCCGGCTGACCTCTTGACCGCACCAGGCCCCGGCGGACGCCCCCCGCCGTATGGACACGGGGTGACCCGCGGGTCAGGCGGCCCTGACGGCCGTCCGACCCGCGGGGGGTGTGCGGCTCAACGCCCGTGGGACCGCACGGAAAGACCGAAGTTGACGCGCCCACGCCCAGCGCGGTGAACGCGATGGGCGGAGCGGCACGCGCGCGTGTTGAGTGCTTCGGCCGCGGAGGCGCTCCTGTCGGCCCACGACGCCCAGGGTGCTGCGCCGTACGGACTCCCACCGCAGCGTGCGGAGGCGTGGCTGAGAGCCGTCTACACCACGCCGGGGCACCGGCCCGCCTCGACCTGCGCGCGTCGACGGCGGTCTCAGCGGCCCTCGCCGCCAGCCGGGGGCGCCTTCGAAGGCGACGAGATTCAGCGACGCCCTACCGGCACGAACCGGACCGGGGTCCCCGGCACCGCCTGCGCGGCCGCGCTGAGGTCGGCGGCGCGGACCACCGCGATCACCGGATAGCCCCCGGTGGTCGGATGGTCTGCCAGGAAGACCACCGGGCGCCCGTCCGGTGGGACCTGGATCGCTCCGCGGACCATGCCCTCACTGGGCAGCTCACCGGGCCGGGCCCGCTCCAGCGCGGGCCCCTCGGTACGCAGCCCGATGCGGTTGCCGGCCGAGGAGACCCGGTACGCGCGCGTGGTGAGATCCCGGACCGCCCCGGCCGTGAACCAGTCGGCGCGCGGCCCCAGGGTCACCCGGAGCACCAGGTCGGACGGCGGGCGCGGCTGCGGGACGCCGTCCACGCGCGCGGGCGGACCGGCCGGGGCGCCGAGCGGCAGCACCGTGCCGTCGGCGAGTGGTGCCGGACCCAGACCGGACAGCAGGTCCGTGGCACGGCTGCCGAGGACCGGCTCCACGGCGATGCCGCCGGAGACGGCGAGGTAACTGCGCACGCCGGCCGTGGCCGCCCCCACCTCCAGCAGCTCGCCGGCCGGCACCACGACGGGGGCACCCCAAGCGGCCGGCCGGCCGCCCACCGCGACCGGACAGGGCGCACCGCCTACCGCCACCCACACCGTGGAGCGGGGACGCACCGCACAACCGTTGAGGGTCGTCTCCAGGACGGCGGCGTCCGGAGGGTTGCCGACGAGCCGGTTGACGAGCGCCGCCGCGGGCGGGTCGAGCGCCCCCGAGCGGGGCACCCCGAGATGCGCGTACCCCGGCCGGCCGCGGTCCTGCACGGTGGTCAGCGCCCCGGAGCGCACGACGACGAGCGCACGGTCGGTCACGCGCCCTCCCCAGGTACGGCGTCCACGCGCGTGTGGCAGGTGATCCGGGCCCCGCTCATGTGTGGCCCGCTCATGCGCCCTCCACCGGGACGAACCGCACGCGTGCCCCCGGTGACAGCAGGGCGGCCGGTACCCGTGCGTGGTCCCACAGCACCGCGTCGGTCGTGCCGATCAACTGCCAGCCGCCCGGCGAGGAACGCGGGTACACGCCCGTGTAGGGGCCGGCCAGGGCCACCGCACCGGCCGGGACCGCCGTGCGCGGGGTGGCCCGGCGGGGGACGTCGTAGCGGGCCGGCAGCCCGGTGAGGTAGCCGAAGCCGGGGGCGAACCCGCAGAAGGCCACCGTGAATTCGGTGCCCGCGTGGACGCGGGCCACGTCGTGCTCGGGCACTTTCCAGTGCGCGGCGACCTCCGCGAGGTCCGGGCCGTCGTAGCGCACGGGCAGTTCGATCAGCTCAGGCGCGCGCGAAGGCGACGGCGGCGCACCCGAGGAGGTCAGTTCGGAAATCCAACGAGCCGGGTCGTCCAGGCCGTCGAGCAGGACCGTCCGTGCCGCGGGGACGATCTCGCGGACCGACAGCGAGCCCTCCGCCCGGCGCCGCAGCAGCGCCGCGTGCAGGGCCTGCGCCTCCTCGCCGGAGGACACCTCGACGAGCAGCGCGTCGTCGCCCACGGGAAGCGCCCTCACGCGAAGGCCTCCACCCGGACCCCCGCCGCCACCAGCCGCTCGCGCACCCGGCGGGCCAGGTCCACCGCGCCGGGTGTGTCGCCGTGCAGGCACAGCGAGCGGGCACGCACCTGAATGGACGCCCCGGAGTGCGCGGTGACCTCGCCGGAGCGCGCGAGGCTCACCGAGCGCTCCACGACGGACTCCGGGTCGGTCACCACGGCACCGTCGCGGCCGCGGGGCACCAGCGTGCCCTCGTCGGTGTACGCGCGGTCCGCGAACGCCTCCGTGACGGCCGGCAGCCCCGCCTTCGCGGCCAGCTCCAGCAGACGCGAGCCGGGCAGGCCCAGCACCGGCAGCGAGGCGTCCGCGAGGAGCACGCCGTCGACCACCGCGCCGGCCTGCTCCTCGTCCTGCACGACCCGGTTGTAGAGCGCGCCGTGCGGCTTGACGTACGCCACGCGCGCCCCGGCGGCCCGCGCGAAGACCTCCAGGGCGCCGATCTGGTACGCCACCTCGGCCGTCAGCTCGGCAGGCGGCACGTCCATCGCGCGCCGTCCGAACCCGGCCAGGTCCCGATAGGACACCTGCGCGCCGATCGTCACCCCGCGCTCGGCCGCCAGTTCGCACACCCGGCGCATCGTGGCCGCGTCCCCGGCGTGGAACCCGCAGGCCACGTTGGCGCTGGTGACGACGGAGAGCAGTTGTTCGTCGTCGGTGAGCCGCCAGCGGCCGAAGCCCTCGCCGAGGTCGGCGTTCAGATCGATCGCGGTCATGGTGTTCTCGTGTCTCCGGTTCTCGTGCAGTGCTTCGATGTCACCGGTCAGTCGATGCCGACCAGCCGGTACTGCTCGTCGCGGGCGTCGGTCAGGAACATCTGACCCGGTGCGTGGGTGATGGCGAACGGCGGCCTGGAGGCCGCCACCGCCGCCTGCGGGGTCACTCCGCAGGCCCAGAACACCGGGATGTCGCCGTCGGCGAGGGTGACCGGGTCGCCGAAGTCGGGCCGGGCCAGGTCCTCGACGCCGAGGGCCGCGGGGTCTCCGCAGTGCACGGGCCCGCCGTGCACGGCCGGCAGCAGGCTGCTCTCCCGGATCGTGGCACGGAGGTGCTCGGGCGGCACCGGGCGCATGGACACCACCATGGGTCCGCGCAGCCTGCCCGCGGCGCGGCACTCGCGGCCGGTCACGTACATCGGCACGTTGCGGCCCTGCTCGACGTGCCGGATCGGGACCCCGGCCCGGGTCAGCGCCCACTCGAAGGTGAAGCTGCACCCGAGCAGGAACGACACCAGGTCGTCCCGCCAGTACGCGCGCACGTCGGTGGGTTCCTCGACCAGCTCGCCGTCCTGCCACACCCGGTAGCGGGGCAGATCGGTGCGCAGGTCGGCGCCCTCGGCGAGGACGGTCGTCGCGGCACCGGCCTCCGTGACGTCGAGCACCGGGCAGGGCCTGGGATTGCGCTGGCAGAACAGCATCATGTCGTAGGCCCAGTCGGCGGGCACCGCGATCAGGTTGGCCTGTGTGTGGCCCGCCGCGACCCCGGCCGTGGGGCCGGCCAGGCCCTCGCGGAAACGGGCCCGCGCGGTTTTCGGGCTCCACGCGTGCGCGTGCTCGTCGATCGTGGTGACGGGCCGGTCCTCGGTACGGTGCAAACGCGTCACGCCAGTTCCTTTCCGCGCGTCTCCGGAAGCCCGAGGAGGGCCAGCGCCGCGAGGCCGTAGCCGATCGCCCCGAAGACCAGCGCACCGCCCACGCCCCAGCTGTCCGCGAGGAAACCCACCACGGTCGGGAAGACCGCTCCCACCGCGCGGCCCGTGTTGTACGTGAAGCCCTGACCGGTGCCGCGCACCGCCGTCGGATACAGCTCGCTCAGGTAGGAGCCGAAGCCGCTGAAGATAGCCGACATGCAGAAGCCGAGTGGGAAACCGAGCATGAGCAGCAGGGTGTCGGCGCCGTGCGGGATGTTCGCGTAGGCCAGGACGCACACGGCAGAAAGCAGAGCGAACAGCCAGATGTTGTTCCGCCGGCCGAGCCGGTCGGTGAGGTGGCCACCGGTCAGATAGCCGAGGAAGGCGCCGGAGATCAGGAAGGTCAGATAGCCGCCGGTGCCGACGACCGACAGGCCGCGCTCGGACTTCAGGTAGGTCGGCACCCACGTGGCCAGGGTGTAGTAGCCGCCCTGCACGCCCGTGGAGAGCAGGCCCGCGAAGACCGTGGTGCGCAGCAGGCCCGGGGCGCCGTCCCGGCCAGGACGGAAGATCGCCGCGAACGAGCCCCGCCCGGCGTCCCGTTCGCGGGCGGCCGTCGCCGTGGGGGCGTCGTGCACCCGGCGGCGCAGCCACACCACGAGCAGCGCGGGAAGTGCGCCGGTCCAGAACATCACCCGCCAGGCCAGGTCGTCGCCGACGAAGGAGAAGACCACCGTGTACATGATCGCCGCCAGCGCCCAGCCGGCCGCCCAGGAACTCTGGACCGCGCCGAGCGTACGCCCCCGGTGCCGCGCGCTCGCGTACTCGGCCACCAGGATCGCCCCGACCGCCCATTCGCCGCCGAAACCGAGTCCCTGCAGCGCGCGGAAGAGCAGCAGCGTCTCGTAGGTGGGCGCGAAGCCGCAGGCCACGGTGAAGACCGCGTAGGTGATCACCGTGATCATCAGGGCCCGGACGCGGCCCACCCGGTCCGCGACCACGCCCGCCACGGCACCGCCGATCGCGGAGACCACCAGCGTGACGGTGGTGAACAGACCGGTCTGGCCGCTGTCGAGACCGAAGTACGCCGCGAGCGCCACCATGCTCAGCGGCAGCGTGAAGTAGTCGTACGAATCCAGGGCATATCCGCCGAAAGCACCGGCGAAGGCGCGCCGGCCGCGCGGGCCGAGGGCGCGCAGCCAGCCGAACGCCCCGTCCTCGGCGGTGGGTTCGGCCGGGACCGGCCGTACGCCGGGGGGTACGGACTGTGGCGGAGGGGTCGTGCTCATGGGCACCTCGCAGAAAGGGGACGGAGGGTGCTGGGAAGTGAGCCGTGCGGAGGACCGTAGAGGATCGTTCAACGATCCTTCAATACCCACGTTGTTTCGTCCTGGTGTCTGCGATTGAATTCCGGGCATGGCAGAGCAGCTGGCGGGACTGGCCGACGACCGCGCCCTCCTGGGGCGTACGAGCACGGCCGAGCGGGTTTCGGACATCCTGAGGAGCCGCATCGCCGACGGGTACTTCCCGCCGGGCACCCGGCTGTCGGAGGACGGCATCGGCCAGGCGCTCGGGGTCTCGCGCAACACCCTGCGCGAGGCGTTCCGGCTGCTCACGCACGAACGCCTGCTGGTCCACGAGCTCAACCGGGGCGTGTTCGTCCGGGTGCTGACGGTCGAGGACGTCGAGGACATCTACCGCACGCGCTCGCTCGTCGAGCGCGCCGTGGTCCGGAGTCTCGGCGAGCCGCCGTACCCGCTCCAGGGGCTCGCCTCGGCGGTCGCGGAGGGCGACACGGCGGCCGCCGAGAACGACTGGAAAGCGATGGGTACGGCCAATATCCACTTCCACCAGGAGCTGGTCGCCCTCGCCGGCAGCGAGCGCACCGACGAGCTGATGCGCAGCGTCTTCGCCGAGCTGCGGCTGGCCTTCCACGTCGCCGACGATCCGCGCCGGCTGCACGAGCCGTACCTCGCCCGCAACCGGCAGATCCTGCAGGCCCTCCAGGCGGGGGACCGGGCGGCGGCGGAACGGTTGCTGGAGACCTACCTCTCGGACTCGCTGCAGCGGATCGTGGAGGTGTACCGCCGGCGGGTCGGCGAGGATGGCACCGGTGTCTCCTGAACCTCTTCCCGGCGCCTCTTGAGCTTCTGTGACGCCCGTCGCTTCTGCGTCGTTTGGGTCGTTGTCAGACCGAGGACCTAGTCTGTGCACCGTGACTTCGCCTGCATCGACGGACAGCGTTCCGCCCCAGCTCAGCGCGGGGCCGCGCCCTGCTCCGGGCCCGGCCGCCGACGAGGGGCTGGCGCGTCGCCTGCGCGCGCTCGCCTGCACCGCGCCGCTGCACGACCTCGACGCGCGCAAGGCCAACCTGGCCGGTGAGTACTCGGTGTACGGGATGGCCGAGGTGGCACTGGCCGCCATCGACCTGGTCACACTCAACATGGACTTCGACACCGGCGCCGACCACGAGCAGATCGTGGCCCGGCTCGTCCCGCGCATCGCCGCCCAGGCCCCTCACCGGCCGACCGCCGAGCACGAGCGCGTGGCCCGCTGGGTCATGGAGAACCTGATCAACGTCGGCAGCGTCGACCGCGGCTTCCGCGCCGTCTACGGCACCTTCGCGCCGGACGGCACCTACGTCCGCCGCGACTACGACTTCAAGCTCATCGAGGAGGTCCCCGGCCCCGGCGGCACGGTCTACCTGCGGACCACCGACGAGGCGGTCAACGTGCTGGTCGGCGCCCTGGACACCGACGTCACCAGCGCCCAGATCGCCGCCGAGGTCAAGCTGGAGGTGCTGATCAGGCGTGGCCGTCTGGCCGACGCCCAGCTCGCCGCCGAGCAGGCCCGCTACCGCACGGTGCAGTACTCCGAGACCCTGCGCCGCGCCCTGGACGCCACCCGGCGCAACGTCCGCGCGGTCGACTGGCTCAACGCCGTGCCCGACATGATCGCCGAGGCCCTCGAGCACGTGGCCGAGCGCTACCGCCACGAGAACGCCATCCTCACCAACATCCGCAAGGCCAGGGACGAGACCGAGGACCCCGAGCACAAGCGCCGCGCCGCCGAACTGGTCGACATCGTCAAGGACTGCATCCGGCGCCACACCCAGCTCCAGTCGCGTCTGCTGGAGGCAGGCCCGCTGTTCCGCGCCGAACAGGACCGGCAGGCCTTCGCCGCGCCGGCGACGACGTCCGGGATAGACCTGTACGGCCATCTCGTCGCCCCCGTCCTGCCGTTGCCGCTGGAGCAGGCGATCCGGGTCACGGACGCGTTCTTCGCGAACGGCACGGGGCTGCGGACGCCGGTGTCGGTCCGGATGGCCGATCTCGTCGACATACTGCTGACGCCGCCCGTGGAGCGGGAGCACCTGGGCGCGGAGATGCCCGAACCCGATCTGATCGCGACTCCGGACGACAGCCGCTTCAGCGAGGAGCAACTGGCCGCCGCCACGGAACTGCTGGATCTGCCGGCGGACGCGCCGAGGAGACTGTCCGGGCTGCTCGCCGAGGCACGGCGGACCGGCGACCCCGACCTGGCCTATCTCGTGGCACTGCTGGCCGTCCACGCGGCCAGCCCCGCCGTGGGCACCGCCTACCGGCAGGGCGAGGAGAAACTGTTGTTCGCCGTGGACGACGGGACCGAGCTGGACGATCCCGAGTTCGGTGGGGCCGATCTGATCGTGGGGACGGCACTGCTGGATGCGGCGGGGATGGCAGCGGACCGGACAGAAGCAGCATGAGTGAGCAAGAACGCGACAAGGAGTCAAAGCCGTGAGCGAGCACGTCGAGTGGAGTGACACGGAGGCCCCGGCCCCGTCGGCATCCGCCGCCGTCACCCCCGCCGACGCCGCCGACGCGGCGCGGCTCGTCGCCTTCGGGCTGCAGCCCAAGCTGCAGCCCGCGCGTGACCAGGAGTACACGGAGCTGCTGCGCCGCCACCGCGACGATCCGGCCTTCGCGCGACTCGCGGACGCCGTCGCCACCGGTCTGGGGCTCGTCGTGCTGGAGGTGTCCCCGCGCGCGGGGATGGCCGTGACCGCGGCCGAGGACTCCGTCTTCGCGGTCCGCATGGGCGACTACGCGCGTCGCACCGCCGCCGACTCCGGCGACCGGTTCCTGCACGGGCTGGCCCATCTCGCCGTCGCCGCGCTGGCGTTCCCGCGCCCGGAGGACCTGGCCGACGACACCTACTTCGGCCGCGTCACGGTCAACGGCGTCGACGCCTTCGTACGGCAGGCCTGCCGGCGCCTGGAGGAGCGCGCCGAGGAACAGGGCGAGAACACCGACCCGGCGTCCGACGCGCCCGGCCTGGAGACCGCCTGGCGGATCTGGGCCAGACGCAGCGCCACCGGCGCCACCAAGGACGCCCGCCGCCCGGCCGCCTCCACCACCGGCATCGTGGCGAAGGCCCTGGCCTTCCTCACCGACTCGGGTTTCCTGCAGCGCACCGGAGACGACAACGGCGGCACCTACCGCACCACGGCCCGCTACCAGCTCCAGATCCGCGACATGGCCGGCAGCGCCGCCATGGCCGAGCTGCTGGAGCTGGGCGTCGTCCCGGTCACCGACGGCACGGCCAGCCTGCTGCCCGCCGAGGACACCGACGACCTGGACCTGGTGGCCGACGCCGGGCTGCCGTTCCACGCGCCTTCGCACTCCTGAACCCCCCGATCTGCCAGAAGACTGACGAGAGTCCGCCATGTACGAGCTGTCCCGGGTCCGCCTCTACTCCATCGGGCCCGCCGGTGCGCGCTACGCCGACACCGTGCTTGACCTGCGGGGCGTGGGCGAGCCCGTGCCCGACCCGGCGCCGACGCAGGCGGAGTTCTTCGCGGAGGAACCGTCCGGGCCGCCGCGCCGGCCCGCGCCCGCGGGCGTGCTGTTCCTGGAGAACGGTGGCGGCAAGTCCGTCCTGCTCAAGCTGATCTTCTCGGTGATGCTGCCGGGTCACCGCAATACCCTCGGCGGCGCCAGCTCCGGTGTGCTGCGCAAGTTCCTGCTCGCCGACGACTGCGGGCACGTGGCCCTGGAGTGGCAGCACGTGCTCACCGGCGAGTGCGTCGTCGTCGGCAAGGCCAGCGAGTGGCGCGGACGGCAGGTCTCCAACGATCCGCGGAAGTTCGCCGAGGCCTGGTACTCCTTCCGGCCCGGCCCCGGCCTGAGCCTGGACAACCTGCCCGTCGCCGAGTCCACCGCCGTCCGGCCGCCCGTCGAGGGCACCTCCGGCGCCCAGGGCCGCCGCCGCACCATGAAGGGCTTCCGCGACGCCCTCACGGAGGCGGGCAAGGCCTACCCGCACCTGGAGGTGCACTGGGAGGAGACCCACGACCGCTGGATCGAGCACCTCGGCGACCTCGGCCTCGACCCCGAACTCTTCCGCTACCAGCGCGAGATGAACGCCGACGAGGGCGAGGCCGCCGGTCTCTTCGCGGTGAAGAAGGACTCCGACTTCACCGACCTGCTGCTCCGCGCGGTCACCGACACCCGTGACACCGACGGCCTCGCCGACCTCGTCAGCGGCTTCGGCAACAAGCTCGGCCGACGCGCCGAACTGATCGCCGAACGGGACTTCACCGCAGGCTCCGTCGACCTGCTCGGGCGGATCGTCGAGGCCGCCGAGGCCCGCGCACGCGCGCGTGACGTCCACGCCGGCGCCGAGCGCCGTACCCGCACGCTGGCCCGGCGGCTGTCCGCGCGGGCCGTGCGGGAGCGGGTGCGGGCCGCCGACCTCGCCCAGCGGGTCACGGCCGCCGCATACGCCGTCACGCACTCCGAGGGCGCGCGGGAGCGCAGCGCCCTGATCGCCGCAGAACTCGCCTACCGGCACGCCTCCCTGGCGCTCGCCGCCGCCGAGAAGTCCGCCGCCGCGCAGAAGCGCGAGCTGGCCGACGCCCGCACCCTGCACTCCGCCTGGCAGGCGGCCGAGGCCGTGCTGCGCCACCGCGCCGCCGCCGACCGTGTCGCGCGCGTGTCCACCGCGATCCAGGAGGCCGAACGGGACGCGGCCCCCGCGCTCGCCGCCCGTGCCAAGGCCGCCGTGGACCTCGTACGGGCCCTGCACGCGGCCGCCGGGAGCGCCGAGGCCCTCGCCAACGAGGAGGAGGAGCGCTCCGCCGCCCTTCAGGAGGTCAGCGACTCCGCCTACCGTGACTCCACCTCCGCTGCCACCGAGGCGCAGCGCGCCCGCAGCGAGGCCGGACATCTGCGCCAGCGGCTCGCCGAGGTCGAGCAGGAGACCGCCGAAGCCGTCCGCGCGGGCTGGCTCGACGACAGCTCCCCGGACGCCGACCCCGCGCGTGCCGCGCTCGCCGCCAGCGACGCCGAGAAGACCGCCGTGGCCGCCTGGGACGCGGCCCGCGAGGCCGCACGCAAGGCCACCGAGCAGGCGCGCGAGGCGGCCTCCGCCGAGTCCCGCGCGGAGCTGACGGCGGCCCGCGCGGCCGACGCGGCGAGCGCGGCCGAGCGTACCTATGAGGCCGAGCGGCGCCTGGCCGAGTCGCTGGCCACCGAGGAACGGCTCGCGGAGCTGCTGAGCCTGCCGGGCGCACCCGGAGCGGCGCGCGTGGTCGTGCCCGCACCGCGCACGGGGGCGGACGACGGCACGCGCGACGGGCAGGCCACGGGCTCCGGAGACGTGGCCGAGGGCCCGCTCACCCCCGAGGAACTCGACCGGTTCGCCGACGAGCTGCGTGAACTCCTCGACGACGCCGTGTCGACCGCCGAACGGCACCTCTTCGAACTCCGTACGGCAGCCGCCGACGACGCCCGTATCCTCGGCGCCCTCGGCGACGGCGGACTGCTGCCGCCCGGCCCCGACGTGCTGGCCACCGTCGAGTTCCTCGGCGAGCACGGCATCCCCGCGCTGCCCGGCTGGCGCTACCTGGCGCAGGCCGTCGACCCGGCCGACCACGCGCGCGTGCTCGCCGCCCGCCCCGAGCTGGTCGACGGTGTGATCATCACCGACCCGGACACGCACGCGCGTGCCCGCGAGACCCTGGGTGAAGCCGCCCTGCTGCCCCGCTCCGCCGTCGCCGTCGGCACGGCCGCCGCCCTGCTCGCCCCGACCCCCGCCGCCGACGCCGCCCCCGGTGACGTCTTCCTCGTGCCGCCGAACCCGGCCATGCACGACGAGCACGCCGCCGACGAGGAACGACAGGCCCTGCGCGCGCGGGCCACCGAGCGCGACGAGGGGATCCGCGGCCTCGCCGCCCGGCTCGGCAAGGACCGCGAACTGGCCGCCCGGCTCGCCTCCTGGCGCACCGGCTGCCCCGCCGGGCGCCTCACCGAACTGGCCCAGGCCGCCCAGGAGGCCCGCGCGTTCGCCGGGGAGGCCGAGGCCGAACTCGCCGAGACACGGACCATCCGCGCGGAGGCCGACGAGTCCGCCGCCGAGGCCGTACAGATCCGCGACGAGCGGCAGGAGGCCGCGCAGAAGGCCCGCCGCGCCGCCGACGCCCTGGCCGGCCTCGCCTTCCGGCTCCGCGAGCGCGCCGGCTGGCAGGTGAAACTGCGCGAACTCGCCGACGAGGCAGCCGAGTCCGAGGCCCGCGCCCAGGCATGCCTGGAGCGCGCCCGCGCCGCCGACGAGGACCGCCGCGCCGCCCAGCGCGCCGCCGACGATGCCCGCCGCACCGCGCGCGCCCTGCGCGCCGAGCGCTCCGAGATCGCCGGCGCCCCCGACGACGTACCGGTCGAGGACGCGGACGCCCCGAAGGCGTCCCTGCCCGCGCTTCGCGAGGCCTACCGGGCCGCCTCCCAGCTGTACGAGAAGGTCGGCGTCGGCGCCGACCTGCGAGCCGAGCAGGCTCGCGCGGAGAGCGACGAGAGCGCCGCCCGCGCCGAACTGGACCGGCTCAGCAACAAGGTCCGTACCCGGGCCGAGCAGCTCCTCCAGTCGCCCGACGGCTCCGACGGGCCCTCCCGGCAGGCCGCGGCCACGCGCGCGGAGGAGCTGGTGCAGCTTCTGGAGACCCGCATGTCGACCGCGAGCGAGCAGCTCGGCCGGCTGCGCGGCGAGGCCGAACGGCTCGCACCCGAGGAAGGCGAGGCGCACACCGAACTGCCGGAGGAACTAGCCCCGCGCGACGCCGAGCACGCCCAGGCACTGCTGCGTACGGCAACGGCCGAACTCGCCGCCCGCACCGAGGCGCTGGCCGAGGCCCGGGAGGCGCACGCGGAGCTGCTGGAGGCCCACCGCGCCGCCGAGGACGCGGCAGGCGGCTTCGACGAGATCGCCGCGATGCTCCGCGACCTGCTGCGCGAGCAGACCCCCGAGGAGGAGCAGGAGGAGCCGGAGCCGTACCCCGGCAGCCTGGAGGAGGCCCGGCACTCCGCCGCCGAGACCCGCCGCTCGCTGCGGGGCTGTGCCGGCGACCTGTCCGCCGCCGAGGCGGCCGTGCGTGAGGCGAGCGACGTCCTCGTCCGCCATGCCAACTCCACCCGCTACGAGCAGGTCCGCACCCCCGCCCGGCAGCAGATCCGTGAACTGCCCGCCTCCGCGCTGCCCGAGCACGCCCAGAAGTGGGCGGACGCCTTCGCGCCCCGGCTGCGCGTCCTGACGGACGAGTTGGCCCAGCTGGAGCGCAACCGGGACTCGATCGTGGACCGGCTGCGCGGTCTCGTGGAGTCGGCCCTGGCGACACTGAGGTCCGCGCAGCGGCTCTCCCGGCTGCCGGAGGGGCTCGGCGAGTGGTCCGGGCAGGAGTTCCTGCGTATCCGCTTCGAGGAGCCCGACCAGGCCACGCTCACCGAACGGCTCGGCGAGGTCATCGACGAGGCCACGCGCGCGGCCGTGAGGAAGAACTCCGACCTGCGCCGCGACGGCATGTCCCTGCTGCTGAGGGGGGTCGCGGCAGCGCTCCAGCCCAAGGGCGTGGCCGTCGAGATCCTCAAGCCCGACGCGGTACTGCGCGCCGAGCGCGTCCCCGTCGGCCAGATGGGCGACGTGTTCTCCGGTGGTCAGCTGCTCACCGCGGCCATCGCGCTGTACTGCACGATGGCCGCGCTCCGGTCGAACGACCGGGGCCGGGACAAGCACCGGCACGCGGGCACGCTGTTCCTGGACAACCCGATCGGCCGCGCCAACGCGACCTATCTGCTGGAGCTTCAGCGGGCCGTGTCCGACGCGCTGGGCGTGCAGCTGCTGTACACCACGGGCCTGTTCGACACGACGGCGCTGGCGGAGTTCCCGTTGGTCATCCGCCTGCGCAACGACGCCGACCTCAGGGCGGGCCTGAAGTACATCAGCGTGGAGGAGCACCTCCGGCCCGGGTTGCCTCAGCAGCCCCAGGCCGGAGAAGGGGTGCGCAGCGAGATCACGGCGACGCGGATGTACAGGAAGCCGGCGTAGCCGTCAGGCGTCCTCCTTCACAAGGTCCGCGCACTTCTCGCCGATCATCATGGTCGTGATGCACGGGTTGACCGCGATCAAATCCGGCATGACCGACCCGTCCGCGACCCGCAGCCCCTCGACCCCCTTGACCCGCAGCCGCGCGTCGAGCGGGGCCGAGGGGTCGTCGTCCGCGCCCATCTTCACGGTGCAGGACGGGTGGTAGACGGTGTTGTGGGTCTTGCGGATGTAGTCGAGGAGTTCGTCGTCGGTACGGACATCCGGGCCGGGCGCCAGCTCGGCGCCCGCCCAGCCGCTCAACGCGGGCTGTGCGGCTATGCGACGCGCGAGCTTCAGCCCGAACGTCATCACCCGCACATCGTGCTCGTCCGTGAAGTACCGCGGGTCCACCCTCGGCTTGTCCCGGTAGTCCCTGGTCCGCAGCCGTACCGTGCCGCGGGACTTCGCCTTCGTCACGTTCGGCGTCAGGCAGAAGGCGTTCTCCGAGGTCGGATAGCCCCAGCGCGCGGTGTTCATGTCGAACGGCACCGAGCCGTAGTGGAACATCAGGTCGGGGCGGTCCAGGCCGGGCTCGGTGTCGTAGAAGACGCCCGCCTCCCACCACTGGCTGGAGGTGGTCGTCATGGGCTGCCCGGCCTGCCACATGATGACGCCCTCGGGATGGTCCTGGAGGTTCTCGCCGACCCCGGGAGAATCGACGACGACCCCGACGCCGACCTCGCGCAGGTGCTCGGCCGGGCCGATACCGGACAGCATCAGCAGTTTCGGGGAGTCGATCGAGCCGCACGAGACGATCACCTCGCGCCGGGCCCGGACCGTGCGCGAGTGCACCAGGTCGGGGTCCAGGTATTCGGCGCCCACGCAGCGCCGCCCCTCCAGCACCAGCCTCTTGGCCCGCACGCCCGTCCGGACGTCCAGATTCGGACGTCTGCCCAGCACCGGGTGCAGATAGGCCACCGATGACGACTGGCGGATGTTGTTCTCGTCGGAGTTGATCTGGAACCAGTTGGCCCCGCGCACCACCGTCTTTCCGGTGTTGAACGGGACCGTGGGTATGCCGGCCTGCGCGCATGCCTCCAGCAGCGCCGCGCCGCACGGGTCCCCGCCCTTCAGCGTGCGCAGCTTCACCGGCCCGGTGCGGCCGTGGTGGTCGCCGGGCGCGTCGTTGTTCTCCAGTCGCTGGTACAGCGGGAACAGGTCGGCCGCGCTCCAGCCCGTGCAGCCCTGGGCCGCCCAGTCGTCCAGGTCCTCCGCGGGAGCCCAGAAGGCGATACAGGAGTTGTGCGACGAACAGCCGCCCAGCACCTTCGCGCGCGCGTGCCGCATAAAACTGTTGCCGTCGGCCTGTGGCTCGACCGGATAGTCCCAGTCGTAGCCGGACTCCAGCAGCCCCATCCAGCGCTCCAGTCTGAGCACGTCGTCGTCGCCGACGTCGCTCGGGCCCGCCTCGAGGACGCACACCGTCACCGAGGGGTCCTCGGAGAGCCGTGCCGCCACGACGTTGCCCGCGGTGCCGCCGCCGACCACCACGTAGTCGAACTCGTCGATGCTCATGAGCAGTGACCTCCTTGCCAGCCGGAATCAGGCGGAATCAGTCGGCCGCCGGAGCGGTGAGGGGAGCGGTCGGGGTGGTGGACGCGGCCTCCAGTCGGTGTTCGGCGAGGACGCCGGTGCGATGGCGCTGGACGAACCAGTAGTAGGCGAAGCCGCCGCCCGCGATGACCGCGACGAACAGCACCGCGCCCCAGCGCAGGTACCAGTGGTAGGGGGCGGCCGCGTTGTAGACCGCGGCCCGGGGCCAGATCAGGTTGATGGTCATGGCCGCGCCCCACACCACGGCGACGATGTTGACGAGCAGCCCCCAGCGGCCCAGCGAGAACCTGCCCTCGCCGGCGGGCTGCCACTTCCCCCGCAGCCGGGCCACCAGCATCGGCGCGGTGACGCCGAGATAGGCGAGGTAGATCATGACGATGCCGATGCTGGTGACGACCGTGAAGATCTGCGGCTGGCGGATGTTGACCACCAGGATCGCCAGCGCCAGAACGCCGATGATCACGGCCGGCAGTACGGGAGTCTGGAAACGCGGGCTGACCCGGGCCATCAGCGAGGACGCGGGCAGGTTGTTGTCCCGGGCCATCGCGAACGCCAGCCGGATCGCCGCCGTGTGCACGGCCAGCGCGCACACCGTGACCGCGATGAGCACGCACCAGAGCATCGCCTTGCCGGCCGTCGGGCCGAGCACGTCGAGCACGGCGTACTGCAGACCGTCCGTGGACAGCTTGTCGCCGTTGAGGCTGGAGACGCTCATCAGCGCCAGCAGCAGCACCAGGCCGCCCAGGACGAACGAGGCGACGATCGCGCGGATGATGGCGCGAGGGGCGTTACGGGACGGGTCGAGCGACTCCTCGCCGAGCGAGGCGGCGGTGTCGAAGCCGTACATGACGTACGCGGACGCCAGCGAGGCCACCAGGAAGGCGCCGAGATAGCCGGTGGAGTAGCCCGTGCCCGTGTGGTTCGTCTGCAGGACGACTTGAGGGCCCCGGGTGATGTGGACGGCGAACAGGATGATCAGGACGACGGTCGCGATCAACTCAATGAACACGCCCGCGGTGTTGATCGTGGCCATCAGCTTGACGCCGAAAGCATTGACCAACGTGGTGAACAGGATCAACACGGCGGCCAGAATGACCGCGTTGGTCGCCACGTCGTACTTGCCGGAGCCGTCTCCGACGAACTGGAACGTGGACGAGATCTGTGGCAGCGTCAGCTGATAGGCCAGCGCCACCGCCGAGATGGACACGATCGACGCGATCAACATCATCCATCCGGCGAGCCAGCCGAGATGCGGATTGCCGATCTTCTTCGACCAGTTGTAGACCGAGCCGGCCACCGGATAGCGGGCGGCCAGTTCGGCGAAGCACAGGGCCACCGCGAACTGGCCGACGAAGACCATCGGCCACGACCACCAGTAGGCGGGGCCGCCGCTGCCGTAGCCGAAGTAGAACAGCTGGAAGGTGCCGGTCAGGATCGAGATGTAGCTGATCCCGGCGGCGAAGGTGTGGAAGTGACCGAGGGAGCGCTTGAGTTCGGGCTTGTAGCCGAACTCGGCGAGTTCGGCGTCGTCGTGGTGGTGTGGGCCTGGCGATTGCTCGGTGGTCTTCATGAGCGGACTCCTCTGGCTGTCAGTCGAACCAGCCCTGTGGTGCCGGCGCGGTGTTGCGCCAGATGTGCTTCGTCTCGCGGTACTCGGCGAGCCCCGCGGGTCCGAGTTCGCGCCCGAACCCGGACTGCTTGTAACCACCCCATTCGGCCTGCGGCACGTACGGGTGGTAGTCGTTGATCCAGACCGTGCCGAGGCGCAGCGCCGCCGCTACCCGGGCGGCCCTGCCTTCGTCGCGGGTCCATACGGCGCCCGCAAGGCCGTAGATCGTCTCGTTGGCGCGGCGGACGGCCTCCGCCTCCGTGGTGAACCGCTCGACGGTCAGCACCGGTCCGAAGGACTCCTCCCGGACCACCGACATCTCGCTCGTGCACTCGTCCAGTACGGTCGGCAGGTAGTAGTAGCCCGCGTCGTGGCCGGGGCCGGAGGGCCGGGCACCGCCGCAGCGCAGCACCGCGCCCTCCCGAAGCCCCTTCGCCACATAGGCCTCGACCTTCGCCCGGTGGGCCGCCGAGATCAGCGGCCCGGTCTGCGCCCGCTCGTCGAACGGCCCCCCCAGCCGGATGGATCGTGCCCGCCGTACGACCTCGTCCACGAACCGGTCGTGCAGCGCGTCCTCCACCAGCAGCCGGGCCCCGGCGGAGCACACCTGACCGGAGTGCAGGAAGACTGCGGTCAGCGCCATGTCGGCCGCCGCATCGAAGTCGGCGTCCGCGAACACGATGTTGGGGTTCTTCCCGCCGAGTTCGAGCGCCACCTTCTTCACCGTGCCGGCCGCTGCCGCCATCAGCCGGCGGCCGGTCTGCAGACCTCCGGTGAAGGAGACCAGGTCGACATCCGGATGGTCACCGAGCGGGGCCCCCGCCTCGGAGCCGGCACCCAGCACCAGGTTGGCCACGCCCGCCGGCAGCCCGGCCTCCGCCAGCAGCCGCACCAGATGGATCGCGGTGTGCGGGGTCAGTTCGCTGGGCTTCAGTACGAAGGTGTTCCCGGCCGCCAGCGCCGGCGCGACCTTCCACGCCGTCTGGAGCAGCGGATAGTTCCAGGGGGTGATCAGGGCGCAGACGCCGACGGGCTCGTGCACCACCCGGCTGTCGACGTCCTCCCGGCCGGTCTCGATCACCCGCCCGGCCTCGCTCGCGACCAACCGCCCGAAGTAGCGGAAGCAGTTGACGACGTCGTCGACGTCGTACGCGCTCTCCACCGACCGCTTCCCCGTGTCCAGGGACTCGGCGCGGGCCAGGCTGTCCCGGTCGCGGATCAGGAGGTCCGCCACCCGCAGGAGCAGATCGCCGCGCTCCACGGGTGACGTGCCCGGCCAGGGACCGGTGTCGAAGGCGCGCCGGGCAGCCGCGACGGCCTCCACGGTGTCCTTGCCGCCCGCCTCGTCCACGACCCCGACGAGGGAGCCGTCGGCGGGACAGCGGATCTCGCGGGTGCGTTCGTCCAGGGCGCCGCGCCACACGCCGTCGATGAAGAGGTCAGGCATGGGCGTCTCCCAGCCGGGTCAGCAGCCACTCGTGGAAGATAGCGAGGTGGTGTTCGTTGGGGACCAGCACGCCGCCCTTGCGGTAGGCGCGCGAGGACATCGCCGGCTGGGTTCGCTCGCATGCCTCGAAGTCCTGGACGTTGACACGGTGGAACAGTTCCACGGACTTCGACACGTCCGCGCCCGACGCCACCACCTCCGGCGCGTACAGCCAGTCGCACTCCACGACCGTGCGGTCCTCGGCCAGCGGGAACATGCGGTGCAGGATCACATGGTCGGGGACGAGGTTGACGAACACGGTCGGCTTGATCGTGATGGCGTAGTAGCGGCGGTCCTGGTCGGCGCTGACTTCGGGCAGCCTGGCGAAACCGGCGCTGCCGTCCACCGTGAAACCGCTGATCTCCTCGCCGAACTCCGCGCCGTGGCCCACGTAGTACTGGGCCGCGTATCCGTCCGCGAACTCCGGGAGGACTTCCGTGAGTTCGGGGTGGATCGTCGCGCAGTGGTAGCACTCCATGAAGTTCTCGACGATCAGCTTCCAGTTGGCCTTCACGTCGTAGGTGATGCGCTTGCCGAGGGCCAGCTTCTCGGGGCCGTAGTGCTCGATGGCGGCCGCGTCGCCGAGCCGCTCCACGGCCGCCCGCGTCACCGTGTCCTCGAAGGGAGGCGGTTCGTCGGCGAGGCACACCCAGGCGTAGCCGAGCCATTCACGCAGGGTCACCTTGATCAACCCGTACCCGACCCGATCAACGTCCGGCATCTTGATCAAGTTGGGTGCCGCGATCAACTTGCCGTCAAGGTCATACGTCCATGCGTGGTACGGACACTGCAGACTGCGCCGCACCTCGCCGGACGCCTCGGTGCACAGGCGCGCCCCGCGATGCCGGCACACATTGAGGAACGCGCGCAGTTCTCCGGTGCGGGTACGGGCGATGATGACGCTCTCCCGGCCCACCTGGGCGGTACGGAAGGCGCCCGGCTTGTCCAGATCGGCGCTGCGGACCGCGCAGAACCACATGGATTCGAAGAGCTTCTCCTGCTCCAGCCGGAAGACCTCCGGGTCGGTGTAGTAGGGGCCGGGAAGCGTCGCGATGAGGCTCGGGGAGATCGGGGTCGTCGTCACGGGCGTGCTCCTCAGGCGGGCGCGGTGGCGAGGCGGGCGGGGTCGAACAGGCCGATCGGGTGCGCGGTGGAGCCGGTCAGGGCCAGGTCGGCCAGGATCTCGCCGACGACCGGCACGAACTTGAAGCCGTGCCCGGAGAACCCGCAGGCCACGGTCACCGACTCCGGGTGGAGGGGATGCCGGGCGATCACGAAGTGCTCGTCCGGGGTGTTGGAGTACATGCAGGTGGCGGCCTTGAGGAAGGCGCCGGGCAGGTCCGGGACGCAGCGGGACATGTGGTCGGCCATGGCCCGGATCTCGTCCTTGTGCACGGTCCGGTCGATGGTCTCCGGTGTGGTGACCCGGCCCTTCCGGAAGAAGGCGACCTTGGCGCCCAGCCCGGGTCCGTCGATGGCCGGAAAGCCGTACACCTGGACGCCGGCCGCGTCCTCCCATATGTAGACCGGGTGGTTCCGGGGGACGAACCGCTCGGTGCCGCCGTGCGGCTGGAACCAGTACATGACCTGCCGCTCGATCGTGAACGGAACCCCGAGATCGGTGAGCAGCTCCGGGGCCCACGCGCCCGGGCAGATCACCAGCCGGGCGCCCGTGTACGTGTTCTCGGCCGTATGGACGCGCACCCCGTCCCGGTACGGCTCCCAGCGCAGCATCGGCTCCTCGAAGTGCAGCTCGGCGCCCTGCCGGGTGGCCAGCTGCAGGTGCGCGGCGACGGTGTTCTCGGGCCGGAGCAGGCCGGCCTTCTTCTCGTACAGCGCCACCTCGTCGTCGTCCGGGTTCAGCGTCGGGAAGCGGCGGCGGATCTCCTCGGCGTCGAGCATCTCGTGCGGCAGGTCCCACTGCTGCGCCGAGCGCAGCGAGCCGGAGACGGTCCGTGAGTCCGGGCGCCCGACCATCACACCCCCACTGAGCACGGCGATCTCCCGGCCGGTGGCCCGCGCCAGGTCCTCGTACAGCTCGTAGGCGCGCAGCAGCAGCGGTACGTAGGCCGGGTCCTCGAAGTACGACTGCCGGGTGATCCGCGAACCGCCGTGACTGGAGCCCCGGTTGTGCACCGGGCCGAACTTCTCCAGGCCGAGCAGACGCGCGCCGCGCGCGGACAGGTGGTGAGCGGCGGCGCTGCCCATGCCGCCGAGACCGATGACGATGACGTCGTAGGTGGGGGACACGCTTCGGGCCTCCTGAGCGGATGGGGCGCGCCCCGTAGGGGCGCGGGGAACTGCGCGACCGGCCACGGACGGCCGTCCGTCGGACAACGGCCGATCCAGCGGAGCGCCTAGCGACGGATACGGGTCATCCTCGGGTCGAACAGCGGCTCGTCGGCGACCGTGGCCGGGACCTTCTCGCCGAAGTACTCGATGTGCACGCCCGTGCCGGTGGCGAGGCCGGCCGGCAGCCAGGCGTAGGCGACGCAGCGGCCGAGCGTGTAGCCGTACGACGCGCTGGTCACGTAGCCGGCCGGGGCGCCGTCGACATAGACCGGCTCCTTGCCGAGGACCACGGAGGCGGGGTCGTCCAGGAGGAGCGGGGTGAGCCGGCGGGTGGGCTCGGCCAGGCTGCGCAGGGCCTCCTGGCCGACGAAACCGTCCTTGTCCATACGGACCGCGAAGCCGACGCCGGCCTCGAAGGGGGTGTGTTCGTCGGTCATGTCGGTGCCCCAGGCCCGGTACCCCTTCTCCAGGCGCAGGGAGTTGAAGGCGGAGCGGCCGGCGGCGATCACACCGAGTTCCTGCCCGGCCTCCCACAGCGTGTCCCAGAGCCGGAGACCCAGGTCGGCGGTGGTGTACAACTCCCAGCCCAGCTCGCCGACGTAGCTCAGCCGCATCGCCGTCACCGGCACATGCCCGAGGTGCGTCTGCTTCGCGCGGAAGTAGCCGAAGCCCTCGTGGGAGAAGTCGTCGCGGGTGAGCGGCTGGACGAGGTCGCGGGCCAGGGGACCCCAGACGCCGATGCAGCAGGTGCCGGAGGTGATGTCCCGGATCTGGACGTCCGCCGGCGCGTGGCGCAGGAGCCGGTCCAGGTCGGCGGGGGAGTTGGCGCCGACCTGGAAGCGGTCGGGGGCCAGGCGGGCGACGGTGAGGTCGGAGCGGATGCCTCCGGCCTCGTCCAGGAGGAGGGTGTAGGTGACCGCGCCCGGCCTCTTGCGCAGGTTGTTGCTGGTCATCCGGTCGAGGAAGGCGAGGGAGCCGGGGCCGGTGACCTCCAGGCGGCGCAGCGGGGTCATGTCGTACAGCGCGACCTTCTCGCGGGTCGCCCTCGCCTCGGCCGCGGCGATCGGGGACCAGTAGCGCGCGGACCAGGCGTCGCGCTCGGGGAGGTCACCGAGGGCGTCCACGAGCGGGGCGTTCGCCTCGTACCAGTGCGGGCGCTCCCAGCCGGTGCCCTCCAGGAAGAAGCCGCCGAGCTGCTGCTGCCGGGCGTAGAAGGGGCTGACGCGGAGGGGCCGCGGCTGCTCCATCGGCTGGAGGGGGTGGAGCACGTCGTACACCTCGACGAACTGCTGTGAACCACGTTCACGGACATACGACGGTGCACGCTGCGCGTCTTCGAATCGCGTGAGGTCGCACTCGTGCAGGTCGATGGACGGCCGCCCGTCGACCATCCATTCGGCCACCGCCTTCGCCACCCCCGCGGAATGGGTCACCCAGACCGCCTCGGCCAGCCAGAATCCCCGCAGCTGCCGCGCCTCCCCGAGGACCGGCATGCCGTCCGGGGTGAAGGAGAAAACCCCGTTGAACCCGGTCTCGATCTCCGCCCTGCGCAGGGCGGGCAGCAGCCGCCGGCACTCCTCCCAGCTCGGCGCCCAGTCTTCCGTGGTGAACGGGTACGAGGACGGCATCTCCATGTCCTGGGCACGCGCCTCGTCGTACGCCGGCACGGCGAACGGGTCGACCGGCATGGGCCGGTGCGCGTACGAGCCGATGCCGATGCGGTCGGTGTGCTCGCGGAAGTACAGATCGCGGTCCTGGAAGCGGAGGATCGGCCTCGTGGCCTCGGCCGTGGCACCGCTCAGCTCCGGAAGCGGCCCGGTCCTCGCGTACTGGTGCGCCAGGGGCTGCAGCGGTACCTCGACTCCGGCCATGCGCCCGATGACGGGCCCCCAGAAGCCGGCCGCGGAGACGACGTGGTCCGCCGGAAAGGTGCCCCGGTCGGTGACGACCGCGGTGACCCGGCCGTCGTCCTGCTCGATCCCGGTGACGGTGTGCCGGTCCAGGAAGCGGGCACCGCGCGCGGTGGCCCGGTCCATCTGGGCTCGGGCCGCGAGCAGGGCCCGGGCCAGGCCGTCGTCGGGGGTGTGGAAGCCGCCGAGGACGACCGACTCGTCCAGCAGGGGCCAGAGTTCCTTGCAGCGGGCGGTGCTCACCATCTCGCCGCGGATGCCCCAGGCGGCGGCGTAACCGGCCCTGCGGTGCAGCTCGGCCAGGCGTTCGGGGGTGGTAGCGAGTTCCAGGCCGCCGACCTGGTCGAAACAGGAGACACCGTCCACTTGGAGGGAGCGGAACTTCTCGACCGTGTACGTGGCGAACTCCGAGAGCGTCTTCGAGGGGCTGGTCCGGAAGACGAGTCCGGGCGCGTGGGTGGTGGAGCCGCCCGGGGCGGGCAGAGGGCCCTGTTCGAGGACGGTGACGTCGGTCCAGCCGCGGGCGGTCAGCTCCTCGGCGAGGGAGCAGCCGACGATGCCGGCGCCGATGACGACGACGCGCGGCCCGTGGGTCGCGTTTCCGGGCGTGCGGGGGCCGTCTTCGGAAGTGCGGGGGTGGTCTTCGGAAGTGCGGAGGTGGTCTTCGGGCGTGCTGGACATGCCCCTCCTTGTGGTGGCGGGGATGGCAGGTGCGGGGGAGCCGTTCAGGCAGCGGGGAGGTGGGGCCGTTCGGCGGCGATCGTGGTGTCCTGGCCGTGGCCGGTGTGGACGACGGTGGCGGCCGGCAGGGTGAACAGCCGGTCCCGGACGGACGCCTCGATGGTCGGACGGTCGGAGTACGAGCGGCCGGTGGCACCCGGGCCGCCGTGGAAAAGCGTGTCGCCGGTGAAAACGGCGTCGAGGAACGGGGCGTACAAGGAGCAGCTGCCCCAGGTGTGACCGGGAGTATGGACGACCTTCAGCTCGATGCCCGCGACCGAGAGCACACGGCCGTCGAACAGCTCGCCGTCCGGCTTGTGGGCCGGGTGCGTGTGCGACCACAGTTCGTGGTCGCCGGGGTGGAGCAGTACAGGCGCCCCGGTCAGAACGGAGAGCGCGGGCGCCGCGTCGATGTGGTCGTCGTGGGCATGGGTGCAGACGATGGCGGTGACCCGGCGGCCGGCCGTGGCGCGGTGGATCGCCTCGGCGTCGTGCGCGGCGTCCACGACCAGCACTTCCTCGTCGTCACCGATCAGCCAGACGTTGTTGTCGACGTCGAAGGTCTGACCGTCGAGGCTGAAGGTGCCGGAGATGACGACACGTCTGACGCGGACGGAGCCGTGCACGCCCGATCCGTCCACGCTCGGCCCCTGTGGGCTCACAGGACCACCACCGAGCGCAGCACCTCACCGCGGTGCATCTTGCCGAACGCCTCCTCCACCTGCTCCAGGGCGATCGTCTCGGAGACGAACGCGTTGAGGTCGAGCAGGCCGTACAGGTACTGGTCGATCAGGAACGGGAAGTCCCGGCTCGGCAGACAGTCGCCGTACCAGGAGGACTTGATGGCGCCGCCACGGGAGAAGACGTCGACCAGGGGCAGTTCGACCTTCATCTCGGGGGAGGGCACGCCCACCTGGACCAGCAAGCCCGCGTGGTCGCGCATGTAGAAGGCCTGCCGGAACGTCTCGGGCCGGCCCACCGCGTCGATCGCGATGTCCACGCCGTGGCCGCCGGTGAGTTCCCGGACCGCTTCGATCGGGTCGGCGCCACGGGAGTTGACGGTATGGGTGGCGCCGAACCTCTCCGCCTGGTCGAGCTTCCTGTCGTCGATGTCGACGGCGATGACCTTCATGGCACCGTTCAGGCAGGCGCCCGCGATGGCCGCGTCGCCGACTCCGCCGCAGCCGATGACGGCGACCGAGTCGCCGCGGCCGACGTTGCCGGTGTTGACCGCCGCGCCGTATCCGGCCATCACCCCGCAGCCGATGAGGCCGGCCGCCTCGGGGCGTGCGGCCGGGTCGATCTTCACCGCCTGGCCTGCCGCGACCAGCGTCTTCTCGGCGAAGGCACCGATACCCAGGGCGTTGCTGAGCGGGGTGCCGTCCCGCAGGGTCATGGGCTGCGCGGCGTTGCGGGAGTCGAAGCAGTACCAGGGCCGGCCACGGCGACAGGAGCGACAGCTGCCGCAGGGCGCCCGCCAGGCGAGCACCACGTAGTCGCCGGGCTGCAGATCGGTGACACCGGGGCCGACCGCCTCGATCGTGCCGGCCGCCTCATGGCCCAGCAGGAAGGGGAAGTCGTCGGTGATCGCGCCCTCGCGGTAGTGGAGATCCGTGTGGCACACCCCGCAGGCCTGCACGGTGACGAGTACCTCGCCGGGCCCCGGATCGGGGACGACGATCGTCCGCACCTCCACGGGTGCGCCCTTCTTCACAGCGACTACGGCACGGACCTCGTGTGGCACGACAAGCTCCTCTGCTGTTGCGCATTGCACGATGGGTTGCGCGATGGGGAACATACTGAGAACGGCGTCATAGGGCCGTCAAGGGGTGCGCGTTAACCCTTGGCAAAAGGACCCGCGGGACGAAACCTCTCGGACACACGACGGCGCGGGACCCGGATCCTCCCCGGTCCCGCGCCGTCGTGTGCCCGTGCGCTGTCCGTGCCGCGCCTCTGCCTTGCCGCTCGGGTCAGAAGCCGTACCCCATGCGGCGGGACAGCTCGGCACCCGCCGCCACCGCTCGTTTCGCCACCTCCGGCAGCCGGTCCGGATTCAGCCGGTACACCGGCCCCGAGACGCTGATCGCAGCGATCACCTTGCCGTCGTGCGCGCGCACCGGCGCCGCGACGGCCGCGAGTCCCAGTTCCAGCTCTTCGACGGTGATGCCGTAGCCCTGTTCGACCACGGCCTCCAGTTCGGCGCGCAGCATCGTCGCGCCGGTGATCGTACGGTCCGTGAACCGCGGCAGCTGCCGCGCCAGCAGGCCCTCGCGCAGGGTGGGCGGCATGTGCGCGAGCAGCACCTTGCCGCTGGAGGTGGCGTGCAGCGGGGTGCGTCTGCCGAGCCAGTTCTGCGCGGTGACCGACGCGGTGCCGCGGGCCTGCATGATGTTGACCGCGGCATCGTCGTCGAGCACGGCGATGTTCACCGTCTCGCCCAGCTCGTCCGCGACCTCCCGGCAGACCGGGACGCCTTCCTGGGAGATGTCCAGACGCACTGCCGCCGCCCCCGCCAGGCGGAGTACGCCGGCTCCCAGGTAGTACTTGCCGCGGTCCTTCGCCTGGGCCACCAGGCCGCGGTTCTCCAGGACGCCGAGCAGCCGGAACGCCGTGGACTTGTGCACGTCCAGTTCCTCGGCGATCTCGGTGACGCCCGCCTCGCCGTGCCGGGCGAGGATCTCCAGCACGCTCACGGCGCGGTCCACCGACTGCACCGCACTGGCCGCCCCGCGGCCGTTCTGTCTCTCCGGAGCCCTGGGGTTCTCCGTGGTCTCCTCGCTGCGGTCAGGCTGCTTCTGCGTGCGGGTCATGGCTCAACTCTCACCACCTGGGGGCCCGGTTCGGGCCGCATCTGCGGGAAGCCCTTGACGCGACGGTCGTCCCGCCCGGATTCTGTTGCGTATGGCGCTCGCTCGTGCGCCATACGAAACATCATGTTACCGAAGTGTCCGGATCCCGGAAGGGTGCCGGACCACCCGGACCCCTGACGGTCCGCCACTCCCGTAACACCTCACCGGGCCGGGCCGACCATGGTCCGGACTCCCGCCCGCATCCCTGACGCCTGCATCGAGCAGGTCCCGGACCGAGTGTCCCGGACCGAGAGGGGGGCCCGTGATTCCCGTCTGCCGCCTCGAAGACCTCCCCGAGGGCGAGTCGGTCCGCGTCGAGACCACGCCACCGGTCGCCGTGTTCCGCACCGAGCACGGCGAGCTGTACGCCATCGACGACACCTGTACCCACCAGGACGCGTCCCTCTCCGAGGGCTGGCTGGAGGGCTGCCTGGTCGAATGCCCGCTGCACGCCGCGTCCTTCGATCTGCGCACCGGCGAGCCGACCTGCCTTCCGGCCCGGCGCCCCGTCCGCACCCACCGCGTCACCGTCGAGGACGGTGTCGTCCACGTCCACCTCGCGGCGGAGGAGGGCACAGCCGCATGAATGCCGCCGCCAGGAGCCGGTTCGGTCGGCCCGGTCGCACGGACACCCCCTTCTCCACCACCCCCTGTCCGGCCGCTGCGGAAGCAGCCGGTCCCCACCGTCCCGCCCGTGTCGCGAGGAGCCGTGCCCTATGAGGACCGTGACCATCGTCGGCGCGTCCCTCTCCGGGCTCTACGCCGCCCGTGAACTGCGCGCCCAGGGCTTCGACGGCCGACTGGTGATGGTCGGCGAGGAACCGCACCGCCCCTACGACCGCCCTCCGCTCTCCAAGGACTTCCTCACCGGGCTCGCCGACGAGGACCAACTGGCACTCACCGACGCCGACGAGACCGCCGACCTCGACGCCGAGTGGCTGCTCGGCGTCCGCGCCCGCGGACTCGACACCCGCGGCCGCACCGTGCTTCTCGGCGGCGGACGGACGGTCTCCACCGACGGCGTCGTCATCGCCACCGGCGCCGCCGCCCGCCGGCTCCCCGGCGACAGCCTCGCCGGCGTACACACCCTGCGCACCCTCGACGACGCCCGCGCCCTGCGCGCCGACCTCACCCAGGGCCCTCGCCGTGTCGTCGTCATCGGCGGCGGCTTCATCGGCGCCGAAACCGCCTCCTCATGTGCCCGGCTCGGCCACGCGGTCACGGTCGTCGAGGCCGCCCCCTTGCCGCTGGTGCCCCAACTCGGCGCGCACATGGCCGCCGTGTGCGCCGCCCTGCACCGCCGTGGCGGCGTGGAGCTGATCGCCGGGACCGGCGTGGCCGGGCTGTGCGGCACCGTCACCGTCACCGGCGTCGACCTCACCGACGGCAGCACACTGCCCGCCGACGTGGTCATCGTCGGCATCGGCGCCGTCCCCAACACCGCCTGGCTGGTGGGCTCGCCGCTCGCTCTGCACGACGGCGTGCTGTGCGACGACGGCTGCATGACCGCCCTGCCCCAGGTCGTCGCGGTCGGCGATGTGGCCCGCGTCGGCGGCACCCGGGCCGAGCACTGGGCCTCCGCCACCGAACAACCCCGGGTCGCCGTGACCAACCTGCTCGCCGGCCGCGTCCGGGAGAGCGTCCACACGGTGCCGTACTTCTGGTCCGACCAGTACGGCGCCCGCATCCAGTTCGCGGGCCGGTACCGCGAAGGTGACACCGTCCGTGTCACCGAGGGCCAGATCACCGACGGCCTGCCCGGTGAGGCCGGTTTCCTGGCCCGCTATGAACGGGACGGCCGTACCGTCGCCGTGCTCGGTGTG
This sequence comes from Streptomyces sp. NPDC006314, assembly GCF_040613075.1. Lineage (NCBI taxonomy): Bacteria > Bacillati > Actinomycetota > Actinomycetes > Kitasatosporales > Streptomycetaceae > Streptomyces > Streptomyces sp. NPDC006314. Next base: position 470,671 of record NZ_JBEXRL010000005.1, read on the forward strand.
GACCGTCCGCGCGCCTTCATGCGGGCCCGGCGTGAACTCCAGCGGGAGGAACGGCAGCGGGTCGAGCCGGCGGTGCTCTGAGGGGCGGCACGGGCACCGAGCGCGTCCGGCTCGGCGCCGCCCGGACGAGACGATTCCTGATGAGACCCGTCCGGACGAGATCCGTCCGGTCCGGCTTCGCGGGGTTCGCCCGGTTGGGTTCGGCTCGGATGGGCCCGGTTCGATACGGCCCGGCTCGCTCGGTCCGGCTCTCTCGGGCCGAACCCTGTTCAGCCCGGCTCACTGAGGTCAGCGCCGCTCGGTCCCGTTCGGTACCGTTTCGTCGGCTCCGGGTCAGGAGTGCGACAACTGCCCGGTGCCGCCCCCTCGGCGTATCCGCTCGGGCTCGCCCAGGGCCGCCCGCTCCTGGCGCCGGCGGGCGCGCCGCTCCCGCCGGAGCGCCCGGGCCGTGCTGCTCGGCTCGGAGACCACGCCGTACCGCTGGTTCCACACCTGGCGGGTCACCCATACGTCGACCACGGCCCAGGTGGCCACCACCGTGCTCACCACGCTGCTGATCACCATGGGGAACGCCAGCCAGGACCCGGCCATCGTGCACAGGAAGGCCACCATCGCCTGGATCAGCGTCACCGCGATGATGATGACCGCGCGGACCACCGCCGTACGCACCGGATCCGGCGTCGGGTGCCGTCGCGCGGGCTCCTCGACCCACAACGGCCGGGGTATCTGCTGCTGTTCGCCGCTGGTGGACTCCCCGACGCGCCCAGGCGCCGGAATGTCGCGATCCGGCGCCTTGAGGCCCCGCCGCGCCACCGGGCGCTCCGCCGCGCCCTGCTCGGGCGCCTCGCGCCGCTCCGCCGTGCCCATCATTGTCACTCCCCACCGCCGGCAGACCGCTCGCCCCGGCGTCCGAAGACTCCGTCTCCCCAGTGGCTGCCCGGCTTGCGTTGTTTTACGCCGCCGGGATGCGGGATGCGGCTCCTGTGGCCCATTCCGTCCCCATCTCCCGTAGGTGACGACGAACGAGATCGCGCAAAGATTCCCGAACGCCGAATAAATCCAGCCAACCCCCCACGCACACCTCCGAGTCCGACCCCGGCACAACCCACCGAATCGCGGTGGCAATCTCCCGTAATGCCCGGACAACTCGCCATGTCTCGCCGGTGCTGCGGAAGTTCGTCCTCCGGACATGTCTTCGAGTTAACTGTCAGGCGGTAGTAGGCTCGCGCCGTTTGTTGACACACATGTGCACCCCCGACCGGCGGGGGTCGAGCTGGGGGAGGCCATGCGCTTTCGCGGGAAGTCGATCCGCCGGAAGATCGTGGCGCTGCTTCTCGTGCCGCTGGTGTCCCTGACCGCCATCTGGGGCTTCGCCACGGTACTCACGGGGCGTGAAGTCGCCCAGCTCTTCAGGGTGTCCGAGGTCGTGCAGGACATCGGCTATCCCGCCGAGGACACCGTCCGCGTCCTGCAGCAGGAGCGTCGCCAGACCCTCGTCTACCTCGCCGACCCGCGGGCCGCCGACGCCCTCTCCGCGCTGCACCGCACCCGCAGCGCCACCGACCGGGCGATCGCCGAGATCCGGAAGAACGCCAAGGACCACGACATCCGCGACGGCATGGACTCGGACGACAACGAGCGCCTCACCGCCGTCCTGGACGCCTTCGACGGCCTCGACTCCCTGCGCCGCAGCGTCGAGGAGGGCACCGTCACCCGCGCCGAGGCCTTCTACCACTACAACCGTCTCGTCGACCCCTGCTACACGCTGCTCGCCGCCCTCGACGGCATCGACGACGTCGAGATGGACAAGCAGGCCCGCGCCCTGGCCAACATCATCCACGCTCGCGAACTGCTCTCCCGCGAGGACGCCCTCCTCGGCTCCTCCCTCGTCGTCGGCCGGCTCACCCGCGACGAGACCCGTGACATCTCCGACCTCGCCGCCCAGCGCACGCTCCTGTACGACATCAGCCTGCCCCTGCTGCCCGCCGCGGAACGCGAACGCTACGAACGCTTCTGGAAGAACGCCACCACCGCCCCGCTGCGTGTGGCCGAACGGACCGTCATCGGCACGGACTCCGGCACTCCCCGCGGGGTCACCGCCAAGAGCTGGGACTCCGCCGCAGCCGGCGTCCTCGACGAACTCGGCACCCTCGACGACCAGGCGGGCGACCGCTTCCAGGAACGTATGCGCCCCGTCGCCGTGACCGTCATCGTGCAGGCCGCGATCGCGGGCCTGCTCGGCCTGGTCGCCCTCCTGCTCTCCGTCGTCCTCTCCGTCCGGGTGGGCCGGGTCCTGATCCGCGACCTGAGGCAGCTGCGTCTGGAGGCGCACGAGGCGTCCGGTGTCCGGCTGCCCAGTGTCATGCGCCGCCTGTCGGCCGGCGAACAGGTCGACGTCGAGACGGAAGTGCCACGGCTCGAGTACGACAAGAACGAGATCGGCGAGGTGGGGCAAGCCCTCAACACCCTTCAGCGTGCCGCCGTCGAGGCCGCCGTCAAGCAGGCGGAACTGCGGGCCGGTGTCTCCGAGGTCTTCGTCAACCTCGCCCGCCGCAGCCAGGTGCTGCTGCACAAGCAGCTCACACTGCTCGACACCATGGAACGCCGGACCGAGGACACCGACGAACTCGCCGACCTGTTCCGCCTGGACCACCTCACCACGCGCATGCGCCGCCACGCCGAGGGCCTGGTGATCCTGTCCGGCGCCGCGCCGTCCCGGCAGTGGCGCCGCCCCGTGCAGTTGATGGACGTCGTCCGCGCCGCCGTCGCCGAGGTCGAGGACTACGAACGCATCGAGGTACGGCGTCTGCCGCGCGTCGCCGTCACCGGCCCGGCCGTCGCCGACCTCACCCACCTCGTGGCCGAGCTCCTGGAGAACGCCACGGTCTTCTCGCCCCCGCACACCGCCGTCCAGGTCCTCGGCGAGCGGGTCGCCAACGGGTTCACGCTGGAGATCCACGACCGAGGTCTCGGTATGACGGCCGAGGCACTCCTGGACGCCAACCTGCGCCTCGCCGAGACCCCCGAGTTCGAGCTCTCCGACACCGACCGGCTCGGCCTGTTCGTGGTCAGCCGCCTGGCCCAGCGCCAGAACGTCCGCGTCTCCCTCCAGCCGTCACCCTACGGCGGCACCACCGCCGTCGTCTTCGTCCCCGACACGCTGCTCACCGACGACGTCCCCGACACCGACGGCCTCGGCTTCCGCCTCGACCGGGACCGTCCGGCGAGGGAGCCCGGGCAGGTGGCGAGCCGTACCGCCGGCCGGTCCCCGGCACCGGTGCAGTTGCCGGGCCTGCCGACCTCTCTGCTGGACGGCCCGGTCGAGCTGGAGTCGCCGGTCGATCTGGACGCGCTCGACGACTTCCCCGGGGTCCTGGCGGACGAGGACAGCGAGCGCGGCGGACTGTTCCGTCCCCGCCGCTCTCTGGCCGGCGCCGAGGACCAGACGGCCGCCCTCACCGGTGACCATCCCGCGCGTGAGGAGCCCGGCGACCGAGGCCCCGTGCCGCAGCCGCGGCGGCAGACGCCCAAGCTGGTCAGCTCGCACGGCAAACCCGTCACCGACCAGCGCTCCCGCCGCACGGAACCGGACCAGCAGCTCTCCGGCGGCCCGCGCCGCCCCGACACCGGGGGGCTGGCCCCGCTGCCCGCACGGCGCCGCGGTACCGCGCCCCGACGCCGTGCGGAAGTCACCGACCGCCTGGGCGAGCCCGGGACCACTCCGGCCGGCGACGCCGGTGAGACGTCCGGCCCCCCGGCACTGCCCAGGCGGACCCGGCCCAAGGGGTTCTCCGCCGGCGGTCCGAGCGACCCGCCGCCATCCAGCGGCGATGCGGCCAGGACCGGCGCCGGCACCACCCCGCTCGCCGGCGAGACGGCCGCCGAACCGGGCACCGGGCCGCTGCCCCGGCGTATCCGCCAGGCCAGCCTGGCCCCCCAGCTCAAGCAGGACACCGAACGGCGCACCGAGCGCGCCGCCCAGCCCGCCGACCGCGATGCCGAGGAGGTCCGCAGCCGGATGGCTTCCCTCCAGCGCGGCTGGCAGCGCGGCCGTGAGCAGAACGCCGCGGGCGACGACGCCCATAACGGCACAGCACAAGGAACGACTAAGGGGGACGGTCGATGACCGCACCGAAGGCGACCGACCACACGGCGACCAACAAGGGGCAGCTGAACTGGCTCCTGGACGACCTCGTCGACCGGGTCGCCAGCATCCGCAAGGCCGTCGTCCTGTCCGGCGACGGGTTGCCCACCGGGGTGTCCAAGGATCTGACCAGGGAGGACAGCGAGCATCTGGCCGCCGTCGCCTCCGGCTTCCACAGCCTCGCCAAGGGAGTGGGCCGCCACTTCGAGGCGGGCAGCGTGCGGCAGACGGTGGTCGAACTCGACGACGCCTTCCTGTTCGTCACCGCCGCCGGCGACGGCAGCTGCCTCGCTGTCCTCTCCGACGCCGACTCCGACGTCGGGCAGGTCGCCTACGAGATGACGCTCCTGGTCAAGCGGGTGGGCGTGCATCTGGGCACCGGCCCGCGCACCGAGCTGCCCGCAGGCGGGTAGTGGGATGACATGAGCGGAGACGGTCAGGGAAGAAACCACTGGTTCGACGACGAGGCCGGACCGGTCGTCCGTCCGTACGCCATGACGCGCGGCCGCACCACGAGTGCGGCCCAGCACCGCCTGGACCTGATCGCCGTGGTCGTCACCGAGCCCCACGCGGGCGATCCGGAAGCGGACCCGACGCTGTCCCCGGAGCACGTGGAGATCGTCGGGCTCTGCCGGGACACGCCGCAGTCGGTCGCCGAACTCGCCGCGGAACTCGGCCTGCCCATCGGTGTGGTCCGGGTCCTCATCGGCGACCTCGTCCACGCGGAATTCGTGCATGTCACGCGCCCGGTGCCCCCGGCCGAACTGCCGGACGAGAGTATTCTGCGCGACGTGATCAACGGCCTCCGGGCGCTGTGACCGGCGCGGAAGCGGAGTACTGACGTGGCAGGCTGGCAGTTCTGGGTCGACCGAGGCGGCACCTTCACCGACATCGTCGCGCGTCGCCCGGACGGCCGGCTGCTCACGCGCAAACTGCTGTCCGACAACCCGGCCCTCGCCGACTCCCGGCTTCGCTCGGGCGGGGGGACTCCCATCGCCGACGCGGCCGTCGCCGGTGTGCGAGGACTCCTCGGCGGCTCCCGCGAGCCCGTCGACGCCGTCCGCATGGGCACCACGGTCGCCACCAACGCGCTGCTGGAACGCAAGGGCGAACGCACCCTCCTCGTCATCACCCGCGGCTTCCGCGACGCCCTGCGCATCGCCTACCAGAACCGCCCCCACATCTTCGCCCGCCGCATCGAACTGCCCGAGCTGCTCTACGAGCGGGTCGTCGAGGTGGACGAGCGTGTCGCCGCCGACGGCACCGTCCTGTGCGCCCCCGACCTGGACGCCCTCGCGGACCCGCTCCGGCAGGCATACGACGACGGGATCCGCGCCGTCGCCGTGGTCTGCCTGCACAGCCACCTGTACCCAGCCCACGAAGAGGCGATCGGTGACCTCGCCGCCCGCACCGGCTTCCCGCAGATCTCGCTGTCCAGCGAGGTCAGCCCGCTGATGAAGCTCGTCCCGCGCGGGGACACCGCCGTCGTCGACGCCTACCTCTCGCCCGTGCTGCGCCGCTACGTGCGGCACGTCGCCGACGAACTCAACGGCGTCCGGTTGATGTTCATGCAGTCCAACGGCGGGCTGACGGAGGCCGGACAGTTCCGCGGCAAGGACGCCATCCTCTCCGGCCCGGCCGGCGGCATCGTCGGCATGGCGCGGATGTCGCAGCGCGCCGGCTTCGACCGTGTCATCGGCTTCGACATGGGCGGTACGTCCACCGACGTCTCGCACTTCGCCGGCGAGTACGAGCGCGTCTTCACCACGCGGATCGCGGGCGTCCGGCTGCGCGCCCCCATGCTGGACATCCACACCGTCGCCGCCGGCGGCGGCTCCGTCCTGCACTTCGACGGCTCCCGCTACCGGGTCGGCCCCGACTCCGCCGGCGCCGTCCCGGGCCCGGCCTGCTACCGCGCCGGCGGCCCGCTCACCGTCACCGACGCCAACGTGATGCTCGGCCGCATCCAGCCCGACCACTTCCCGGCCGTGTTCGGGCCCGGCGGCGACCAGCCCCTGGACCCCGTTTCGGTCCGCGACCGGTTCACCGCCCTCGCACGCGAGATCCACGAACGGACCGGCGACGACCGCACCCCGGAGCAGGTCGCCGAGGGCTACCTGCAGATCGCCGTCGCCAACATCGCCAACGCCGTGAAGCGGATCTCCGTCCAGAAGGGGCACGACGTCACCCGCTACGCCCTCACCACCTTCGGCGGAGCCGGCGGCCAGCACGCGTGCCGGGTCGCCGAATCGCTCGGCGTCCGCACCGTGCTCGTACCCCCCATGGCCGGAGTCCTCTCCGCACTCGGCATCGGTCTCGCCGACACCACCGCCATGCGCGAGCAGTCCGTCGAGGCACCCCTGGAAGCCGCCTCCATGCCCGGCATCCGCAACACCGCGGACGACCTGGAGACCGCGGCACGCACCGAACTCCTCGCGGAGGAGGTTTCGGAGGACCACATCCAGGTCACCCGCCGTGCCCAGCTGCGCTACGACGGCACCGACACCACCCTCACCGTCGAGCTGGCCGAACCCGACGTCATGCGGCACGCCTTCGAGGAACGTCATCGCGCCACCTACTCCTTCACCCTCGACCGCCCGGTCGTCGTCGAAGCCCTCTCCGTCGAAGCCACCGGGATCACCGCACCCCCCGATCTCTCCGCCCTCGCCCCGTACGAGGGTCGGCCCGCCGCGCCCGATACCGTCCGCCTCCACACCGGCGGCGCCTGGCGCGACGTACCCCTCCACCGCCGCGAGGCCCTGCCTCCCGGCGAGACCGTCACCGGCCCCGCGATCATCACCGAGGCCGGCGCGACGACCGTCGTCGACGACGGCTGGCGGGCCGCGGCGACCGACGACGGGCATCTGGTCATGGAACGCACGGCGATCACGCAGAGTTCCGATCTCGGCACACAAACAGACCCGGTTCTGCTCGAGGTCTTCAACAACCTCTTCATGTCCATCGCCGAACAGATGGGCGCCCGGCTGGAGTCCACGGCCCAGTCAGTCAACATCAAAGAACGCCTGGACTTCTCCTGCGCCCTGTTCGACCCGGACGGGAACCTGGTGGCCAACGCGCCCCACATCCCCGTCCACCTGGGCTCCATGGGCACCAGCGTCAAAGAGGTCGTCCGCCGCCGCGGCACCGCCATGCGGCCGGGCGACACCTACGCCGTGAACGACCCGTACCACGGCGGCACGCATCTGCCCGACGTCACCGTGATCACCCCCGTCTTCGAATCCGACCGGGCTACGGACACGGAGAGTGAGTCGAAGATCCTCTTCTACGTCGCCTCACGCGGCCACCACGCCGAGATCGGCGGCATCGCCCCGGGTTCCATGCCGGCCCACAGCCGCACCCTCGAGGAGGAAGGCGTCCTCTTCGACAACTGGCTCCTCGCCGAGAACGGCCGCTTCCGTGAGGAGGAGACCCGCCGCCTGCTCACCGAGGCGCCCCACCCCTCCCGCAACGTGCGGACCAACCTCGCCGACCTGCGCGCCCAGATCGCCGCCAACCAGAAGGGCGTCGACGAAGTCGCCCGTATGATCGGCGACTTCGGCCTCGACGTCGTCCAGGCCTACATGCGGCACGTCCAGGACAACGCCGAGGAGGCCGTCCGCCGCGTCATCGACGCCCTCGACGACGGCGAGTGCGCCTACGAGACCGACTCGGGCGCCGTCATCCGCGTCCGCGTGCGCGTGGACCGCACCCAGCGCCGGGCGACCATCGACTTCACCGGGACCTCCGCACAGCTCGCCACCAACTTCAACGCCCCCTACGCGGTCGTCAACGCGGCCGTCCTGTACGTCTTCCGCACCCTGGTCGCCGACGACATCCCGCTCAACGACGGCTGCCTGCGCCCCCTGGACATCGTCGTGCCGCCCGGTTCGATGCTCGCCCCCGAGCCGCCCGCCGCCGTCGTCGCGGGCAACGTGGAGACGTCCCAGGCCATCACCGGCGCCCTGTACGCCGCGCTCGGCGTCCAGGCCGAGGGCTCCGGGACCATGAACAACGTCACCTTCGGCAACGAACGCCACCAGTACTACGAGACCGTCGCCTCCGGATCGGGTGCGGGCGACGGCTTCCGTGGAGCCGACGTCGTACAGACCCACATGACCAACTCCCGGCTCACCGACCCCGAAGTCCTGGAGTGGCGCCTGCCGGTCAGGCTCGAGGAGTTCGCCGTCCGGTGGGGGAGCGGCGGCGCCGGACGGTGGTGCGGCGGCGACGGCGCCGTGCGCCGCATCCGGTTCCTCGAACCCATGACCGCCTCCACGCTCTCCCAGCACCGCCGTGTACCCCCGTACGGCATGGCGGGCGGCGAGCCCGGAGCGCTCGGCGCCAACCGCGTGGAGCGGGCCGACGGCACGGTCACCGACCTCGGCGGCAGCGGCTCGGCAGACGTCGGTCCCGGCGATGTACTCGTCATCGAAACCCCTGGCGGCGGTGGCTACGGCCGACCGTCGCCCGACCCCCATCAAGCAGGAGAAGAGATCGATGATCTTCGGGCGTTCTGAGCGCGGCAAGCCCCCGGTCGAGCCCGTCACGCTCAAGATCCTCGTGGCCGGCGGCTTCGGCGTGGGCAAGACGACCCTCGTCGGCGCGGTCAGCGAGATCAGGCCGCTGCACACCGAGGAACTGCTCACCGAGGCCGGGCGCCCGGTCGACGACACCAGCGGGGTGGAGGGCAAGCACACCACTACCGTGGCCATGGACTTCGGCCGCATCACCCTGCGCGAGGACCTGGTGCTGTACCTCTTCGGCACGCCCGGGCAGGAACGGTTCTGGTTCATGTGGGACGAGTTGTCCGAGGGCGCGCTCGGTGCCGTCGTCCTCGCCGACACGCGCCGCCTGGAGGACTGCTTCGCCGCCGTCGACTACTTCGAGCGGCGGTCCATACCCTTCGTCATCGGCGTCAACTGCTTCGAAGGGGCGGCCCGTTACCCGGCCGACGCCGTCCGCCGGGCCCTCGATCTCGACGACGACGTGCCGGTCCTGCTGTGCGACGCACGCGACCGGGAGTCGGTCAAGGAAGTACTCATCGGCGTCGTGCAGCATGCGATGGAGTACGCGGCCGACAGCCGCCAGACCGTCAGCACCTGAGCCACGGGCACGGCCCGTACCCCCGCCGACCGGGGTACGGGCCGTGGTCCGGTGAGGGGCATTCACGCGCGCGTGCGGTCATGCCCGCATGGTGCGGCCGGCGTTCGTGACGTCGGTGATGTGCCGGCCGCCGTCGGTGCCGCCGGTGAGGTTCGAGATCAGGGAGTCGATGCTCCCGAAGGCGATCTCGCCGCGCTCTGCCCGCTGCCGCAGGCCGGGCACGTGGTCCAGCAGCCAGGCCGCCTCGGGCCCGGAGAAGTAGCGGGCCAACGGCAGCCCGGTGTGCTCGCGGAAGCGGTCCTGACCGTCCGTGCCGCCCAGTTCGCGGCACAGGGCGGCGGTGCGGGTGTCCTGCCAGACGACCGCGTCGTGCACGGGCTTGCCGGTCGAGTGGTCCCACAGGACCGTGGTCTCCCGCTGGTTGGTGATGCCGAGCGCGCTCAGCTGGTCGGCGCGCAGCCCGGCCTTGGCGAGCGCCCCGACCACCACGGCCTGCGCCTTGGACCAGATCTCGGTGGCATCGTGCTCCACCCAGCCCGGCTTGGGGAAGATCTGGCGGTGCTCGCGCTGGTCGGGGGCGACGATGGCGCCGCTGTGGTCGAAGGCGATGCAGCGGCTGGACGTGGTGCCCTGGTCGATGGCGGCGACGTACTTCTCTGCGGTGTCCGTCATGGCTGTCCCTGGGTCGCTGGGTCGCTGGGTCGGGTCGCTGGGCAGAGGGCCGCGTGGAAGGTCCGCGTGGGGCCGGGTGGGCCGTGTGCGGGGTCAGAAGGCCGCGTTGTAGATGAGGCCGGCGAGCGTCCCGCCGATGAGCGGGCCGACGATCGGGATCCATGCGTAACCCCAGTCGGAGGTGCCCTTGTTCGGGATCGGCAGGAAGCTGTGCACGACGCGCGGGCCGAGGTCGCGGGCCGGGTTGATGGCGTAGCCGGTGGGGCCGCCGAGGGAGAGCCCGATGCCGACGACGAGCAGCGAGACGATCAGCACCGTGGTGCCGGACTCACCGAGTCCCCTCGTCAGCCCGAAGGCGAGAACGGGCAGGACCAGCGCGATGGTCGCGATGATCTCGGTGACGAGGTTGGCGACCGGGTTCCGGATCTCCGGGACGGTCGAGAAGACACCGAGGGTCGGCACCGGCTCGCCGGCCGAGCCCTCGGTGGTGCCCTCCTTGTGGACGTTGGCCTGGAACTGCGCGAAGTACACCAGGTAGGCGAGAACGGCACCCAGCATCGCGCCGACGATCTGGCCCAGCAGATACACCCAGACCCTGCCCCACGTGCCGGTGTCCACAGCGATGCCGATGGTGACCGCGGGATTGAGATGGCCGCCGGAGAGGGGAGCGGCGGTGTACGCACCGGCGAGCACGCCGAAGCCCCAGCCGAACGCGATCACGACCCAGCCCGAGGCCCGCGCCTTGGAGTATCTGAGGGTGACGGCGGCGCAGACACCGGCGCCGAACAGGATCAGGATCGCGGTGCCGATGACCTCGCCGACGAATATGTCTCCGTTGCTCATGGCGGCTCCCTTGGCGCCGGTGGGGCGATCAGCCCCGGCCCTCCGTGCAGGAACGGTTCCCTTGGCGACTTCAGCCGAAGGCAGGGAGGTCCCGCGCCCCGCCCGGCGTCCGTGACGAGCGTGCCGTCGCAGCCGGATCGCCCTGGACGGCCGTGGCGCAGGACAGACCCGTGGCGCAGTGCCTGATAACGCCAAGAATGTACGGCGATGTCGGCTGACACCGGGAAGTGTTCACCGGTGTCCCGGGGGCGTCAAGGTTGCCGACGGCAACGGTGACAGCGGCTCACCCCGCGGGCCCGCACCGCAGGGGCACCTCAACGGAGGCACCGGGCAGGGCGGTTCACCACCGTGGCTCGGCGGCCGCGTACCCGGCCTGGGCCGGTGCCGCCCCCGAGCCGCGCCGGACCTCGTGGCCGGGCAGCCCGGCGCGGCCGAGTACCCAGCTGGCACCGCGCAGCGCCTTGGCCGCCTTCTTCAGCGGGGCGAGATGGGCGGCGGCCTGGCGGTGATCGCTGACGCTGCCCGCGGTGCACACGACGGTCGCCAGGGAGAGAGTGACCGGCCGGCCGCCCGCCGACCAGGGCGCGTCGAGCACGGCGGCGACCAGCGGATCGAGCGCCTCTCTGTCGGCCAGCACCAGGAAGTCGTCACCACCGATGTGCCCCACGCGCGCGTGCCCCGCGACCGCCTGCTGCAGTGCTCGGCCCACCGACCGGATCAGCTCGTCGCCGGCCGCGAATCCGGCACCGTCGTTGACGTGCTTGAAGTGGTCGATGTCCAGCCAGCTGAGCGTGAAGGGTCGCCCGTTCGCGATCCACCGGTCCACCTCCCCCGTGATCGCGTCCGAGCCGGGCAGCCGGGTCAGCGGGTTGAGACCGGCCGCCTCCTCGACCCGGCTCTCGGCCAACGCCCGCACCAGGTCCGCGAGCCGTACGACGCCCACGCACCGGCCGCGCCCGTCGACCACCGCCACATCGTCGGAGGTCCGGTCGCGGCCGCCGGCCGCGACCACGTCCAGCACCTCCCAGGCGGTGGCGTCGACGCCGACCGTCCGGGCTGCGTCCCCGAGCTTGAAGGCCGGTCGCTCGGCGTACAGGGCGTGCCCGTAGCGGCCGGACATCGACAGCAGGAAGCGCGAGCGGTGCACCGACCGGAGGGGCCTTCCGGTCTGGTCCACCAGCAGCACACCGGAGACGTCCGGCGACCCTGTCAGCAGCGCCCGTACCTGCCCCGCCGAAGCCGTCACCGGCAGGACGGCAGCCGGGCGCACGAACTCCCGTACCGAAGGCCCCGACCGGGGCGCGGGCAGGGAACCCGGTGAGCGGGGCGGAACGTATACGCCCGCCGCCGGTATCCGGGCCGGCGGCGCGAACAGCTGACCCTGCGCCAGCTGCGCACCGGCAGACACCGCCGCCGCACATTGCCGTTCGGTCTCCACGCCCTCCACCGCGACCAGGGCACCCAGCTCCTCGCACAGCGTGCGCATCGCCCGCACCGCGGCCGGCCGGGCCAGCAGCGAGGCGTCGAGTTTGACCAGGTCGGGCGAGAGATCGGTGAGCAGCCTGAGCGGCACGTCGCCGTCCCCGATGCCGTCCGCACAGATCCGGAACCCCTGTTCGCGGAGCGCGGCCACCGCCTCCAGCAGGGCCCGCTGCGGCACGTGCGTGTACGGCGGGACGATGTCGAGCGTCACCTCCCAGGGCAGGCGCCCCGCGGCGCGCACGGCGTCGTGCAGCGGTGTCAGACCGCCGAGGTCGGCGAGTGTGCCCGCGAACACGTTCAGGTGCAACGGCAGCAGCGTCTCCTCGAGCGTCGCCGCGCGGAGCGCCAAGACCGTGAGCGTGCCGTCGAGCCCGGGGTCACGGCGGGCCTCGGCCAGGACACCACCGGTCTCCGGGCGGGCAAGCATCTCCAGTGCGGCGACCGCGCCCGTCCTCAGGTTGACCACCGGCTGGAAGGCGAAGCGGAGAGTATCCGTCCACGAGTGCACGGGAGCATGATGGCGCCGCCCGCATACGCCCAGGCGCAGTTCATGAGACGTTCACAGAGGATTCGGGGGTGCTCACAGCGGGTGAGCCTTACGCGTGCCTTCGACCACGGGACCCGCTTCCGGTCATCTCACCGCGACCACCGCCGATCCATGCCCGAACAGCCCCTGGTTGGCGGTGATGCCCACGCGCGCCCCGGCGACCTGCCGGCCACCAGCCGATCCCCTCAACTGCCAGGTCAGCTCGCAGACCTGGGCGATGGCCTGGGCCGGCACCGCCTCACCGAACGAGGCCAGCCCGCCACTGGTGTTGACGGGTATGCGGCCGCCCGGGGCCGTCACGCCCTCGCGCAGCAACTTCGCGCCGTCGCCCTCGCCGCACAGCGCCAGATCCTCGTACCACTGCAGCTCCAGGGCGGTGGACAGGTCGTACACCTCGGCCAGGTCCAGGTCCCCGGGCCCGAGGCCCGCCTCCTCGTAGGCAGTCCTGGCGACGGACGCCCGGAAGGTCCCGGCCGGGGGTTCCACCGCGACCGCGGAGTCCGTGGCGATGTCGGGCAGGTCCAGCACCGTGTTCGGGAAACGCGGGGTCACCGTGGACACTGCCCGGATCCGTACCGGCCGGAGCGCACCGCGCCGGTGTGCGAACCCCATGCTGGCCAGTACCAGGGCTGCGCCGCCGTCGGAGGTGGCGCAGATGTCCAGCAGCCGCAGCGGATCGGCGACCACCGCGGAGGCGGCCACCTCCTCCGCGGTGACCCGCTTGCGGTAGCGGGCGTACGGGTTCAACGCCCCGAGCGCTGCGTTCTTCACCTTCACCAGGGCGAAGTCCTCCGGTGTGTCACCGTGCACCGTCATCCGCCGCCGGGCGTACAGCCCGAAGTACGCCGGATTCGTCGCGCCCAGCAGGCGGAAGCGCAACCAGTCCGGATCGTCGGGACGATCCCCGCCCGCCGGCCGGAAGAACCCCTTGGGTGCGGCGTCCGCCCCGACCACGAGCACGACGTCCGCGAACCCCGCGAGGATCTGCGCCCGCGCCGTGGCGATCGCCTGCGCACCCGACGCGCAGGCCGCGTACACACTGGCGACCCTGGCTCCCTGCCAGCCCAGGGCCTTGGCGAACGTCGCTCCCGCCACATACCCGGGATACCCGCCACGCACGGTGTCCGCGCCCACGATCGACCCGACGTCCCGCCACTCCAGACCTGCGTCCGCGAGCGCCGCGCGGGCCGCCGCCGTGCCGTACTCGACGAAGCCGCGGCCCCACTTGCCCCAAGGGTGCATACCCGCGCCGAGCACCGCCACGTCCGCCGTCATGCCGTCACCCCCGTCGGCCGCCAGTGCCAGGTCGTCCAGGTCGTCTCCGCGTCCTCGTGGAGCACCCCGGGGACGACCTCCACCTCCATGCCCACCGTGAGACCGGCGACGGTGACCCCGGGAGCCCCCTGTCCCAGTACCACGATCCGCTCGGACTCCAGCTCCACCGCGATCAACGCGTACGGCTCCCACGGAAGTTCCGGGTCGCTCACATAGGGTGACGGCGGGCGGTACCGGCTGTCGGTGTACGACCAGATTCGTCCCGTTCGTGACAGTGGCACCTCCTCCAGGGCGCCGCCCACGCAGTACGGGTTGCGGCAGTGGACGTCCTCGCGGGGGAAGAAGACCGAGGCGCAGGACGAGCAGCGGGTACCCAGGAGTCGGAAGTCGTCCGCCTCACCGGTGAACCAGCCGGCGACCGCGGGTGTGTGTCCATGCGGCAAAACCCCTCCACGGTCCCGATCTGACGAAGTATCAGAAGTGTGCCACGGGCCACGGCGAAAGGGCAGGCCGTCGCTGTGAACCGAGTGTCCTCTTCCGGCGTCCTGGTACAGGAGGGGCGGCCGGGATCGACGGGGGTGATTCCGGCCGCCCCTCCTGATTCCCGTCGATCCTTGTGCGTCACTGCCGGAAGACGTCCTTCCCGTGATCGGATACAGTCCGCGCGTGTCCGAAATTCAGCACCCAACTGCCAACTCCGCGCCCGACTCGCACTGTTCGAGCTGCGGAGCGCCCTACGGAGAAGGCGTTTCCGGCTGGCCGCGCACCTGCCCCGACTGCGAGACGGTCGCCTACCGCAATCCGCTGCCGGTCGCGATCGCCCTCCAGCCCGTGTACGACACCAAGGGCACGGCCCTGGTCGTCATCACCCGCACCATCGCCCCCGCGCGCGGGGGCACGGCCCTGCCCGGTGGTTACATCGACGACCGCGAGGACTGGAAGCAGGCCGTCGTGCGGGAACTCAAGGAGGAGACCGGTATCGACGCGGCCGCCCGCGACGTGCGGCTCGTGGACGCCATGAGCTCGCCCGACGGGCATCTGCTGCTCTTCGGGCTCCTCCCGGAACGCCCGGCGAGCGGACTCCCGCCGTCCGATCCCACGGACGAGACCGAGGGCTGGCACCTGCTGCGCAGGCCCGAGGAACTCGCCTTCCCGCTGCACACCGTCGCCGTGCGGGCGTGGTTCGAGGGCCGGTACGTCTGAGCGGCGGCTCGGCCGAGCGCCCCCGGCGCGGCTCAGACGAGTCCACCACTCGAGACGCGGCTCAGACGAGTCGACCACACGAGACGAGGCTCAGCCGAGCCCTCGTACGCGCACCGGGCAGGGCGGCTCACTCGTGCCGTCCCCCCGCTCCCGGGTGACCACCACCCGTGGGCCCTGCCGGCGGGCGACGTAGCGTTCGATCTCCGGATCGTCCCACCCGTCGCCCGCGTCCGGCACCACCAGACCGCCTCCCGTCCGGCCGGGCGCGGGTGCCCACACCTCCAGCTCGAGCCCGCCGCCGGCGCCCCGCACGGGTACGACCGCTCCCGCGCGCGCGAACACCGGTATGCGTGACAGTGGCGCGTCCACGAGAACCCGAGCCGGGCCCTCGTGGGCCTCCTCCGTCACCGTGTCGTACCAGCGGCCCCGCGGCAGCTGCACGGCACGCCGGCCTGCGCCGGGGGCCAGGACCGGAGCCACCAGCAGGCTGTCACCGAGCAGAAACGCGTCCGCGCAGTCACGCAGTGCCCGGTCCTCCGGCGCCCCCCACCACAGCGGCCGCACATAGGGCGCGCCCGTCCGCCGGGCCAGATGCGCCAGCGTCACGAAGTACGGCAACAGCCGCCGGCGCTCCAGCAGTGCCACGCGCGCGTGCCCCAGCACCTCGGCACCGAACTCCCAGGGCTCCCTGCGCCCCGCCCGCGACCTCGCGTGCGTACGGAACAGCGGCAGGTACGCCCCTAGCTGGAACCACCTCAGGAACAGCTCCGGGGACGGGCTGCCATCGAAACCGCCCACGTCCGGACCCGAGTACGGCACCCCGCACAGCCCGAGACCCAGCACCAGCGACAGCGAGGCCCGCAGCCCGGGCCAGCCCGTCGCCACGTCCCCCGACCAGGCGCCCGCGTACCGCTGCATCCCCGCCCAGCCGGAACGCGAGAACAGGAACGGCCGCTCCTGCGGAGACAACTCGCGCAGCCCCTCGTACCCCGCCTGGGCCATGCACAGCGCATACACGTTGTGCGCTTCCCGATGGTCGCCGCCGCGCCCCTCCAGCGCGTGCCGGGACGAACGCGGCAACGTCCGCTCACCGAAGGCGTTGAACGACGTCGGCTCGTTCATGGCGTGCCAGAATCCCGCGAAGCCCTGACCCAGCCGCTCCTCGTAGAGCCCGCCCCACCACTCACGCACGCGCGCGTGCGTGAAATCCGGGAAGACCGACTCACCCGCCCACCCCTCGCCCCGCACCGTGCGCCCCGCGGCATCCCGCACGAACGCGTCCACGTCCGAACCGCTGTCGTAGACGGCGTTGCCCGGCGCGGCCTTCACCGCCGGATCGACGATCGACACCAGCCGGATCCCGTCCCGGCGCAGCTCCTCGGCGAGCACCGGCAGCTTGACGAAACGCTCCTGGTCGACGGTGAACACCTGGTGATCGTCGTAGTGGTCGATGTCCAGGTGGACCGCGTCCAGTGGCAGACCGTGTTCCTGGTACCCCGCGATGATCCGGCGCACCTCCTGCTCGCTGCCGAAACCCCGCCGCGCGTGATGGTGGCCGAGCGCCCATGCGGGCGGCGCAGCGGGCGCCCCCGTCAGCGACGCCCATGTGTGCAGCAGGCGCGCGGGAGTGCCCACCACCACCCAGCAGCGCAGCGGACCGCCATCCATCCGCACCTCGCAGCGCCCCGCCCGGTCGTGCCCTGACCCGGCGCCCTCCTCGCCCTCCCGCAGGACCACCGTGCCGTCCCACGTGGTGTCGTGGAACACCAGATGCGTGCCGGCGTCGGCCACCACCAGCTGCACCGGCATGGTCAGATGCAGCGGATCGTCACCGGGCCCGAACGCGCGGCCCGGATCGGTGTTCCACAGCCGGTACGTGCCGTCCCGCAGCAGGGGCCCCGACGCCCGCCCTCCCAGGCCGAAGAACCGGGCGTCCGCCGCCACCTCGGACCGCTGCAGCCAGCGCGCCGAGCCCCCACCGACCGGTTCCCACCAGCGCGGCGGCAGGTCACGCCGCAGCGTCACCCCGCCCGGCGTGCAGACCTCCACCGCACCGTGCCGTGACACGACGACCGTCACCCGCTCGGCGACCACCCGCCAGCCACCGTCCTTGTCCGGCTCCAGCACCGCCCGCGGATCCGGCTCGGGACCGCTTCCCACGAGCGCGTACGACGGCTGCGGACCGGCCCCGTCCCACCCCCAGAAGACGGCCCCGTTCACCGCGACGGTGATCCGCAGCTCGGACCGGCTGAAACGGATCAGCCCGCCCCCCGGCCCCGGCTCCACACCCTGCATCTGCCCCGGCACCCGCGCACGCTCGGTCCCCCGTTGCGGCAGTCCGGCGGCGTCGATACGCCTCCTGCGCCACGCGGCCCGCACGGTACGCAACCCCCGAACCGCCCTCCCCGAACCGACCACACTCACCGAACGCACCAGGTCACGACCGTCCATGCTGCTCACCCTGCCACTGACCGCCCCACGCGCGTGTCTCGTTCAACTGCCGTTCACCCGTGCCGGGACCACATCTTCACGACACGGACTATGGGGGGCGCACCCTGGTGTAGAAGTCGATCACATGGCATCGTCCCTGTCAGCCGCGTCACGCGCACACCCCAGCCCGTGCGCGGACCGACGCACACGACGCGCACAGCCCGGGAGCCGCCCCATGTCGACCGCGAACCCCCAGCCCCTCTGGCAGCCCGATCCCGAGCGGATCGCCCAGGCCCGCATCACCCAGTTCCAGGCCTGGGCCGCCGAGCACCACGGCGCGCCGGCCGAGGGGGGCTACCCGGCTCTGCACCGGTGGTCCGTCGCGCAGCTGGACACCTTCTGGAAAGCCGTCACGGAGTGGTTCGACGTGCGGTTCTCGACCCCCTGCACGCGCGTGCTGGGCGCCCGCTCGATGCCAGGCGCCCAGTGGTTCCCCGGGGCCACCCTGAACTATGCCGAACACGCCCTGCGCGCCGCGGACGACCGCGCGGACGAACCCGCCCTCCTGTATGTGGACGAGACGCACGAACCGCTCCCGGTGACCTGGTCCGAGCTGCGCCGCCAGGTCGGCTCCCTGGCCGCCGAACTGCGCGCCCTCGGTGTACGGCCCGGCGACCGTGTCAGCGGCTACCTCCCCAACATTCCCCAGGCCGTCGTCGCCCTCCTCGCCGCGGCCACCGTGGGCGCCGTCTGGACCTCCTGCGCCCCCGACTTCGGCGCCCGCAGCGTCCTCGACCGTTTCCAGCAGGTCGAGCCCGTCGTCCTGTTCACCGTCGACGGCTACCGTTACGGCGGCAAGGAGCACGACCGCCGCGAGATCGTCGCCGAGCTGCGCCGCGAGCTGCCCACCCTGCGTGCCGTCGTGCACATCCCGCTTCTCGGCACCGAGGCACCCGAGGGCGCCCTGGAGTGGTCGTCGCTGACGGCGGGGGACACCGAACCCGTCTTCGAGCAGGTTCCGTTCGATCACCCCTTGTGGGTCCTGTACTCCTCCGGCACGACCGGCCTGCCCAAGGCCATCGTCCAGTCCCAGGGCGGCATCCTCGTCGAACACCTCAAGCAACTCGGACTGCACTGCGACCTCGGCCCCGAGGATCGCTTCTTCTGGTACACCTCGACCGGCTGGATGATGTGGAACTTCCTCGTCTCCGGCCTGCTCACCGGAACGACGATCGTCCTCTACGACGGCAGCCCCGGCCACCCGGACACCGGCGCCCAGTGGCGGATCGCCGAACGCACCGGAGCCACCCTCTACGGAACGTCGGCCGCCTATGTGATGGCCTGCCGCAAGGCCGGCGTCCACCCCGCCCGCGACCATGACCTGTCGAAGGTGCGGTGCGTCGCCACCACCGGTTCGCCCCTGCCCCCCGACGGCTTCCGCTGGCTGCATGACGAGGTTCGCGACGACCTGTGGATCGCCTCGGTCAGCGGCGGCACCGACGTCTGCTCCTGTTTCGCCGGAGCCGTACCGACCCTCCCCGTGTACACCGGCGAACTCCAGGCGCCCGGCCTCGGCACCGATCTGCAGTCATGGGACCAGAGCGGCAAGCCACTCATCGACGAGGTCGGGGAACTGGTCGTCACCAACCCCATGCCGTCCATGCCGATCCACTTCTGGAACGACCCCGACGGCAGCCGCTACCACGACAGCTACTTCGACACCTACCCCGGCGTCTGGCGCCACGGCGACTGGATCACCGTCACCTCACGCGGCTCCGTGATCATTCACGGCCGCTCCGACTCCACCCTCAACCGGCAGGGCGTCCGCATGGGCTCGGCCGACATCTACGAAGTCGTCGAGCGGCTCCCCGAGATCAAGGAATCCCTCGTCGTCGGCATCGAACAGCCCGACGGCGGCTACTGGATGCCGCTGTTCGTGCACCTGACACCGGACGCCGTCCTCGACGAGGCACTCCGGAACCGCATCAAGCAGGCCATCCGGGAACAGCTCTCGCCGCGCCATGTTCCCGACGAGATCATCGAGGTCCCCGGCGTCCCGCACACCCTCACCGGCAAGCGCATCGAGGTCCCGGTCAAGCGCCTTCTCCAGGGCACCCCCCTGGAGAAGGCCGTCAACCCCGGGTCCATCGACAACCTCGCCCTGCTGGGCTTCTACGAGGAACTCGCCCGCAAGCGCGCCTGACCAGCCGGCGGCTCACCCTCCACAGATGGCCTCGGACTCGCCGAGCACGGTGACGAAGTCCGAGGCCAGCCGCGTGGCCTCGGCCGGTTCCAGGCCCGCGGCCGTGATCCGCACCCCGGGTGCGGAGGCCAGACGGAACCTCGCCCCGGCCGCGATCCACCAGCCGTACGACCGCAGTCCGTTCACCACCGCCGACTCGTCCCGCACCCGCACCCACAGGTTCAAGCCGCTCGCGGAGTGCGACGCGATGCCCCGCACGGCTTGCTCGCCGGCCCGGGCGGTGCGGGGCAGCGCGTACGTCTCACGCGCGCGTTCCACCAACGCACGCGTGTCCCCGTCCGTCATCAGCCCGTGCACGGGGAAGTGGATCGCGCACAGCGAGGATGTGCCGCACGGCCTCGCGCCCCCGCTGCTCGTCCTCAACAACGTGCTGGTCGTGGCCCTCCAGGTGCCGCCCGCCCGCTACGGCACCACCACCGCGGCAGCCCGCAGACTCCTTGGCCCGCTGTTCGCCGCCGGCGGCATCACCATGACCCTCTCCGCCACCGGCGGCACCCTTCGGGCCATCTGCCTGCTCACCGCATCGGCCGTCGCCTTCACCCTCGCCGAGACGTTCCATGCCACCGTCTCCTGGGAACTGTCCGTGGCCCTCGCCCCCGACGCCGCCCTCGGCGCCTACCTCGGCGTCCACGGACTCGCCCAGTCCGGCCGGCGCGGCATCGGCCCGCTCGCCGTCACCGCCGCCATCGCCACCAGACCCCTCGGCTGGACCGTCTTCGGCACCGCCATCGCCGTGACCTGCGCGATTCAGCACCGCTTGGTCCGCGACCGTCTCCAGCGGAGTCCGTTGTCAGTGGGGCCGGTTACGGTGAGTGAGCACTGATCGACTGCGCATCAGGGGGAGACATGGCGCACACCGGGCACCAGACCATGCGACGCGTCCTGCACCGCGAGATCGCCGGCACCATCGGCCTGCTCACCGACGAACACGACTTCCGCGCCATGCGGCGCTATCGCAGCTTCACCTTCGACGACCACGCCACCTACCTGCAGCAGGTAGAGGCCGTTCTGAAGACCCGCGCCGCCCAGGGCACCCACACCACGCTCGCCCTGTTCGACCCGGAGGACTACGCCGCCTACTGCGCACAAACGGGCCTCGACCCGGAAGCTCCGGCCAGCCGCACCAGGTTCACCGCCGAGCTCGCGGCCACCGGCCCCACCCTCCCCTACGACGGCCGGCCCCTCTCCGCCCTCCTGCCCGCCCTCGTGGACGAAGCCGTTCGCCAGGCCACCTGGGAGTACGCCACCACCCTCCTCACCCGCCTCGGCCCCTGCCCCACCTGCGGCGAGGACATCGGCAGGGCGGCCTTCACCCGCGCTTCCGACCTCCTGGTCCGCATCCTCGACACCGCGCCGCCCGGCGACCGGCACCTGGTGTGCAGCGTCTCCGGACCACCGGACACGCTCATCTCCGTCCTGCACGGCGACCAGGGCCCGCAGGGCGGCACCCGACCCGACGAGGCCGAGGCCCTCGAATTCACCAGCGTCCTCGCGCTCGGCCTCGCCACCCGCAGCCCCGGCGGACTCGTCATGCGTGTCAGCGCCCCCGGCACCGCCGACCACGTCTACGGCTGGCGGCTGCGCGCCGGCGGACTCCGACCGCTCACCGCCGCGGAAGTGTTCGACGCCTACTGCACCGACGTCGAGTCCGGCGACCTCATCTCCCCGGAGTCAGGCGTCGACTACTGCGAACCACCCGACCTCGGAGAGGAGAACACAGCACAGGGACACCGCCACTGAACGCACGCTGAAGGCAAGCCGAGCGCGCCAGGGGCGCCCCACCCGAAGGCGGGACGCCCCTGATCACCCGGCACAGCACATGGCCGGAACGGCTACTCGCCCGACAGCACCGCCTGGGCCGCGCCGCGCGCCTCCTCGGCGCTGTCCGCCGCGCGCGCGGCCGCCGCGGCCCGCTCGCACTGCGCCAGCGTGTGCTTCGCCAGCGTCGCCCGGACGTACGGAATGGACGCCGCGCCCATGGACAGGGAGGTGACACCCAGGCCGGTCAGCACACAGGCCAGCAGCGGGTCGGAAGCGGCCTCACCGCACACGCCGCAGCTCTTGCCCTCGGCCTTGGCCGCCTCCGCGGACAGGGCGACCAGGTCCAGCAGCGCCGGCTGCCACGGGTCCTGAAGCCGCGAGACCGCACCGACCTGCCGGTCCGCCGCGAAGGTGTACTGCGCGAGGTCGTTGGTCCCCAGCGACAGGAACTCGACCTCCTGCAGGATCGAACGCGCCCGCAGGGCGGCGGAGGGGATCTCCACCATCGCGCCGAACTTGGCGCGCAGTCCCGCCTCGCGGCAGGCGTCCGCGAACGCCTTTGCGTCCGCGCGGTCGGCCACCATGGGCGCCATGACCTCGAGGTAGACGGGCAGCCCCTCGGCGGCCTTCGCCAGCGCGGTGAGCTGCGTACGCAGAATGTCGGGGTGATCGAGCAGCGTGCGCAGACCACGGACGCCGAGCGCAGGGTTCGGCTCGTCCGCCGGCGTCAGGAAGTCCAGCGGCTTGTCCGCACCCGCGTCCAGCACACGCACGACCACACGGCCCTCGGGGAACGCCTCCAGCACCTGCCGGTAGGCCTCCACCTGCTTCTCCTCGGAAGGAGCGTTCTTGCTGTCGTCCAGGAAGAGGAACTCGGTACGGAAGAGACCGACACCCTCGGCCCCGGCCTCCACGGCCGCCGCCACGTCCGCCGGGCCGCCGATGTTGGCCAGCAGCGGCACCTTGTGCCCGTCAGCGGTCACGCCCGGGCCGGTCGAGGCGGCCAGCGCGGCCTTTCGCTCGGCGGCCGCGGCCCGCAGCTCCGCCTTCTTTTCCGCGCTCGGGTTCACGAAGACATCACCGGTGCTGCCGTCCACGGCGACGACCGTGCCCTCGGCCAGTTCACCGGCACCCGGCAGCGCGACGACGGCCGGCACACCCAGCGCACGTGCCAGGATCGCGCTGTGACTGGTCGGACCGCCCTCCTCGGTCACGAAACCGAGCACCAGAGACGGGTCGAGCAGCGCCGTGTCGGCGGGAGCCAGGTCCCGTGCCACGAGCACATAGGGTTCGTCGCTGTCCGGGACTCCCGGCATCGGAACGCCCAGCAGCCGGGCGACGATACGATTCCGCACGTCATCGAGATCGGCCACCCGGCCGGCGAGGTACTCACCGGCGCCGGCCAGCAGCTCCCGGTAGGCCGCGAACGCGTCGTACACCGCACGCTCGGCCGTGCTGCCGACGGCGATCCGCCGGTCCACGTCAGCCATCAGCTCGGGGTCCTGGGCCATCATGGCCTGCGCCTCGAGCACCGCCTGGGCCTCGCCCCCCGCCAGGTTGCCACGCGCCATCAGGTCGGCGGCCACGGCGCCCACGGCCTGGCGGGCGCGGCCCTGCTCGCGCTCCGCCTCCTCGGCGGGAATCTGCTTGGCCGGCGGCTCCAGCACCGCCGTACCCATGTGCCGAACCTCGCCGATCGCCACGCCATGGCTCACGCCGACGCCTCGCAGCGTTGTCTCCATCTCACCCGTCTCCGATAGTGCGGCGGGTCCCGCCGCCGCGGTGGTTGTCCTGTCCGCCGTCCCGGGACGGCACTGCCGTCAGATCCAGGCGAAGAGACTGTCGCCGGCCTTCACGTCGCCGCTGTCACGGAGGTCGGAGAGGCATTCGGCCGTGGCTTCGAGTGCGACGACGGGGCAGACCGGGGACTTTCCGGCGGCCTCCACCGCGGCGGGGTTCCAGCGCACGATGCTCTGCCCGCGCGTCACGGTGTCGCCCTTGTCGACGAGCAGCTCGAAGCCCTCACCGTTGAGCTGCACGGTGTCGATGCCGAGATGCGTGAGCACGCCGTGGCCTCTCTCGTCCACCACGACGAAGGCATGCGGGTGCAGGGAGACGATGACGCCGTCCACGGGCGCCACGGCCTCCGAGGGCTCACGCACGGGATCGATCGCGGTGCCCGGGCCGACCATGGCCCCGGAGAAGACCGGATCCGGCACGTCGGCCAGTCCGATGGCACGTCCAGCGAGAGGGGACGTCACGGTGGTCATGGGAAGCCTCCCAAGAAGTGGAGCTGCTTACGGGCGGTCACTGCCTGTCCCAGACGACACTGAGCAGCAGGGTATGTCATGTGAAGTGGCGGTTCCGTATAGAAGCTACCAGCTAGTGGTCTAGACCACCAACACTGCAGATTTGCACCGGCTTCGAGGCTCCGTGTACAGTCGTAACCCTGCTTGGGGCTGAGGGGTGCGCAGCACCCTGTGTCCGGGCAGCACCCAAACTCATCAGATCCTATCTCTGGATCTCCTTCTGCGTGCCCGCAGCGGGGTGGTCAGGGAGACGGGAAAACCCTGGTAGAGTTTGAAACATCGAAGGGAAGCGCCCGGAGGAAAGCCCGAGAGGGTGAGTACAAAGGAAGCGACCGTTCCTTGAGAACTCAACAGCGTGCCAAAAATCAACGCCAG
>NZ_JBEXRL010000006.1:0-442372 GCF_040613075.1 Streptomyces sp. NPDC006314
CTTCCTGATCGCCGTCCCGACCGGTGTGAAGTTCTTCAACTGGATCGGCACGATGTGGAGGGGCAGCCTGTCCTTCGAGACGCCGATGCTCTGGGTGATGGGTTTCCTCATCACGTTCGTCTTCGGCGGGCTGACGGGCGTCATGCTCGCCTCGCCGCCGATCGACTTCCATATCTCCGACTCGTACTTCGTGGTGGCCCACTTCCACTACGTGGTCTTCGGTACGGTCGTCTTCGCGATGTTCTCCGGCTTCCACTTCTGGTGGCCGAAGTTCACGGGCAAGATGCTCGACGAGCGCCTGGGCAAGATCACCTTCTGGACGCTGTTCATCGGCTTCCACGGCACCTTCCTGGTCCAGCACTGGCTGGGTGCCGAGGGCATGCAGCGCCGGATCCCCGACTACCTGGCGGCGGAGGGGCTCACGACGCTCAACACGGTCTCTTCGGTGTTCTCGTTCCTGCTCGGTTCGTCCCTGCTCCCCTTCTTCTACAACGTCTGGAAGACGGCCAAGTACGGTGAGCGGGTGAAGGCCGACGACCCTTGGGGTTACGGCCGCTCGCTGGAGTGGGCGACCTCCTGCCCGCCGCCGCGCCACAACTTCGTCACCCTCCCCCGCATCCGCAGCGAGTCCCCGGCATTCGACCTCCATCATCCCGACGTCTCCTCCCAGGAACGGGAGTTGACCACGCCGTGACGACCGGGGAGGACCACGACCAGGGCGCACGGGCCCTCGTCCAGGAGATCGAGGGCCATCTGCTGCTGGCCGCCGCACGGGAGGAGGGCCGTACCGCGGCGGCCCGCGTCACCTCCCGGCTCGGCTGGCTCACCGACGCCCAACGCGAGGATGTCGAACGGCACTTCGAGACCGAGTATCTGACACTGGCCCGCGCCTCATGGCGCCGTACCGCCGAGCGCGCCGAGGAGCTGCGGCAGACGTACGAGTCGCGCTACCAGGCGCTGCGTCAGCGGCTGCTCGCCTGCCTGCTGCTGGGCTCCGCGGTGCTGGCGGCAGCGGGTCTGGTGCTGCTGTGCCTCGGCTGAACGTTGCGCACCGGACCGTGATCCCGCGGCCGGACCAGCGCTCCCAGTGGCGCGTTCGGCCGCCGACGGCCGGGGAGCCCGCCATACTGTCCCGCGACCCGGCGTACCGGAAGCGGGCGGGGTTCCTGGGTGCCCGCATCCGCGACGAGGACGGCGCCGCCCCCGTGCTCGAAGCGATGGACCGGCTGGACGGCTGAGGCGTCAGCCGGCGGTGAGCACCATCCGGAAGCGGGCCCGGCCGGAGAGCATCTTCTGATAGGCCTCGGCCGCGTCGTCGAGCGGGACGGTCTCGGTCATCGGGCGGATGTTGTGCAGGGCGCTGAAGGCCATGGTGTCCTGCACGTCCTGCGCGGTGCCGGACGGGTGGCCGCGGACGGTCCGGCCGCTCATGAGCAGCTGGACCGGGCTGATGCCCAGCGGCTCGGGGTCCGCACCGATGGCCACCAGCTCGCCGCGGGGTGCGAGGCCGTCGACGGTGGCCGTGATGGCCTCGGAGTTCCCTGCGGTGGCCAGCACGACGTGGGCACCGCCGAGGGACTGCAGTGCTTCGGCGACCGGTGTGCCGGAGGTGCTGTCGACGTAGTGGTGGGCACCGAGCCGTTTGGCGAAGTCGGCTTTCTCGGCGCCCCGGGCGATCGCCACGGTCTCGAAGCCCATCGCGACCGCGTACCGCACGCCGAGGTGGCCGAGGCCGCCGATGCCCAGCACCGCGACCAGGTCCCCCGGTTCGGCGGAGCTGCGCCGCAGGCCGTTGTACGTGGTCACGCCCGCGCAGGCCATGGGCCCCGCGTCGCTCGCCGCCAGCGCGTCGGGAATCCGCGCCAGGGCGTCGACGGGCGCGATCACCTTGCCGGCGAAGCCTCCGTCGTAGGCCCATCCGGGGACCTTGAGGTTCACGCACACGATGAAGTCGCCCTGGCGGCAGGGGGTGCAGTGGCCGCAGCTGCCGCCGAACCAGCCGACCGCGACCCGGTCGCCGACCTGGTATCCCCATTCCTGCGCGCCCTCGCCCAGCTCCTCGACCCGGCCGGCGATCTCGTGTCCGGGAACCACCGGAAAGGTGACGCCCGGTAGTCCGCCGTTCACGAAGAGGGCGTCACTGTGGCAGATCCCGCAGGCCTCCACGGCGATCCGCACATGGCGGGGCCCCGGTTGCGGCACCTCCCGCTCGGCCAGCTCGAACGCGCCGCCCGCGGCCGTCACCTGCGCGACTCGGTAGGTAGTCATGTGTCTCTCCGAGAACGGGTCCGACGGTCCCCCGCACCAGCAGACCAGCTCCAGGCCGATCGCGCGCGCCGAACGGCCGGGGCCCCGGATGACCTGGACTTTCCGGTCCGGGCGTGCGGCCCGCGTTCGTCATCCGGCCCGGGGTCACCGGCGCCGGCCGGCCTCACCCGGCACCGGTCCGCCCGCTCTCCGGGCGGAGCATCCGTCACCTCACCCGGCCCGTGGACGCCAGCCCTCCGGGCGCAGCATCCCCAGCAGCAGTCGCACCAGCTCGTCCACCACCTCGTCCAGCGTGGCGTCCACCCAGCCGGCGCTCCAGTCGTGCAGGAGGCCGTTGACGCTGCCGATGAAGGCCGTGGCCGCGAGACGGTAGTCGCGAGGCGCCGCCTCCCCGCGCGCCACGGCCGCGTCCGCCTCGGCGCGGATGAGGTCGACCCAGCGGGCCCGGCGGGCGAGTCGCTGCTCCTCCAGGCGCGGGCTGACGCCGATGATCTCCACGAAGGCGATGCGGGTGCGGCGCGGGTCGCAGGTGACGTCGCGTGCGTAGGCCCGGAAGAGCACCGCGGCGCGCTCGGCCAGCGGCAGCCCTTCCGCGGTGGCGAGGGCGTCCAGCACGGCCTGCTCGGCCCAGTCGTTCACCTGGAGGTGCAGCGCGGCGAGGACGTCCTCCAGGGTGCGGAACTCCTCGTAGAACTGGCGCGTGGACAGGCCGGCGGCCTGGCTCAGCGCGGCGACCGTCGTGGCCCGGTAGCCCGGGGTACCGCCGAACAGCCGGAGTGCCGCGTCCAGGAAGCGGCGGCGCCGTTCTGCCTGCCGCTCCGCCGCGGACCTGCCGCCGTAGCGGCCTGTGGGCGCCCTGAGCCTGCCCGTCACGCTTCCCCCTCCGTCATCCGCCGATCACCCCAATCTTGTCGTGCACACATCTTGTCGAGAAGGCCACCCCCTCCTTACTTTTCAGTAAGTTCACTGTGAATGCGCCCGTGTTCAGATCTCCCCGAGGAAAGAGAGCAGTCATGCCTGCCTTCAGAACCAGGCACCTTTGCTCCGTGGCCGCCGCCCTCGCCCTCACCCTCGCCGGCCCGGCGACCGCTGCTTCCGCGGCCACCGGCACGTCCGGCGGACTACGCGAGGTGCTGTTCGTCGGCAACAACTGGGACGGCACCGCCGATGTCATCGGGTCCTCCGGCGACTTCACGAAGATCGGCCGGATCGACGTCATCCCCGACAAGGACCAGCGGATGGCTGAGATCAACGCGGACCCCGTCAAGTGGATCTACTTCCAGGCGATCCGCAACAGCGTCGGCGAGGGCCACGATCAGTTCGCCGACGACATGTACTCCACCCCGGACGGCCGGTCGGTCGTGGTGTCCCGGCCCAGCTTCGCGGACGTCGTCTCGATCGACCTGGCCACAGGAAAGGTCAACTGGCGTTTCGCGGTGGCCGGCTACCGCGCCGACCACATGGCGGTCTCGCCGGACGGCGCCCGGGTCGCGGTGTCCGCCTCGACCGCGAACACCGTGCATGTGCTCGACATCGGCACCGGCGAGCAGCTGGGGTCGTTCGCCACCGGCGACAAGCCGCACGAGAACATCTTCACCAAGGACGGCAAGTACATCTGGAACATGTCCATCGGAGACGTCAACACCGCGCTGGACGCCCCGGGCTGGGACTGGACCAAGGGTGACCGGCACCTCACGGTCGTGGACGCGACGACGTACAAGCGGGTCAGGGTCATCGACATGCGCCAGCGGCTGGACGCGTTCGGGCTGAAGGACTTCTCCGACGCGGTGCGCCCGGCGGTCTTCTCCCCCGACGAGTCGAAACTGTACTTCCAGGTGTCGTTCTTCAACGGCTTCCTGGAGTACGACCTCGCCACCGACAGGATCACCCGGACGAAGACGCTGCCGAAGAACCCGGCGACCGGCGAGGACCGCACCACCTGGGTCAACGACTCGCGCCACCACGGAATCTCGATGAACCCCGGGGGCACCAAGCTGTGCGTCGCGGGCACCATGGACGACTACGCCACCGTCGTCGACCGTGCCACGCTCCAGGAGGGCCCGCTGATCACGGCGTCCAAACCGTACTGGGCGACGATCAGCGGTGACGGCAAGGACTGCATCGTCTCCGAGAGCGGCGCCGACCAGGTGACGGCGATCGACTTCGCCACGGGACAGAAGGTGACGTCGATCCCGGTCGGCGACCATCCGCAGCGCGTCCGACTGGGACACGTGCAGGCCGCCTGGACCGGTTCCAGCGGGAGTTGAGCGGCCGTACGGCCTCCGGGACGCCCCACTCGCCCGGAGGCCGTACGGCTGTGCGTCACAGGCGCGCCGCCGCCCACGCCGCCAGTTCGGCCTGCGCCGCGTTCAGCAGGCCCGCCGAGGGGGCCGCCGTGGCGCCGTTGGTCACCAGCGCGTAGTGCTGGACACCCGCATCCGCGTCGGTGAGGAGCAGGCGGCGGCTGCCCGTGCCGCCCGGCTCGGGGGCCACGCCGACCGGGGTGGTGGCGGTGTGCGCGGGCGGGGCGTACTCCGCGCCCAGGTCGGAGACGACGGTCGTGGACGCGGTCGGGAAGGACGCCGGAAGGTGCAGTTCGGTGGGTGCGGTGCCGCTGCCGGAGCGCCACACCAGCAGGCCGTACTGGCCCGAGCCCACCAGCTTCGCCACGTTCGGCAGCGAACCCGGCACCGGGTTCCAGGTGAGGGCGGCCGAGCCGTCGCGCGAACGGTCCTCGTAGGTGAAGGCGAGGGCCGTACCGGCCGTGGCGCTCGGGTAGAGGCGGTCGAGCAGGCGGGCGTCCTGACGGAGTGTCACGGTTCCGGAGTCGTCGAGCCGCACGGCGGAGAGGTCCTCGTCGTTCCAGCCGTCACCGGAGGTGATCACCTTGCCGGGGTTGCCGTTCATCGGCTCGTGATGCCGGCCGTTGTAGAGGTCCCACTGCCACTGGGTGCCGGACAGCACCGGGCCGGACGCGGCCGGGTTCGTCCACCAGCGTGCGCCGGGAACACGGGAGTCGAGGGCCTGGTACACGGCCTTCAGGACGGTCGGCGCCTTGTCGGAGACCGTGCCGGACAGCGGATGACCGAACTCGCTGACCAAGGGGGCGCTGCCGGTGGCCGAGGCGCGGTCACGGACGGTGGCGAAGTCGGCGGCGTACTGACCGTCGGCCGCCTTGCCCCACATCAGGATGCCGGAGATGGCCTTCTGGTCGTAGAAGTGGGTGTTGAAGACGTAACGCGGACCGAGCGTGCCCGCGTCCAGCAGGCCGCCCTCCTGCTTCTGGGTGGAGATGTTGGCGTTCCAGTAGAGGTTGGGCTCGACGAGTGCGGGCTTGTCCTGCCAGCCGGCGGCGTCCATGCGGGCGCGGAACTTCTCATAGAACGGCCAGAGCAGATCGCGTTCCCAGGTGCGGGAGGTCTGTCCGGAGTCGTAACCGCCCGCGTACGGCTCGTTGTACGGGTCGACGCCGACGATGCCCGCGAACTCCGCCGTGGTCAGGTGCTGTCGAAGGTAGGACATGGTCGCCCGGGCGGTGTCGAGGAAGGCGTCCTGGAGGCCGTAGGCGTTGTGCCAGAAGTCGTACTGGGCCTTCTGCACGGCCGCGTTCTGGGTGATGTTCTGACCCCAGAAGAGGCAGACACCGCAGGACTCCTTCGGGTAGCTCCCGGCCGCGACCGCCCACTCGGGGGCTCCATCGCCCGTGTACCAGCTGCTCGAGTGGAACAGGTGGCGGGAGTAGAGGTCCTGGTGGAAGTCGGGGTGGACACGGAGGCCGGCGTCGAGGAACGCACGCATCTGCTCGGTGACGGCGGTCAGGTAGGCGGTGTCCACCTGGCCGCGAACCGGTTCGGCGTGTGCCCAGGAGAGCAGGAAGCGGACCGCGTTGCCGCCGCCGAGGGCGCGCAGCGCGGTCGCGGACTTCCGGGCGTCGGCGACCGAGGCGAAGGGCAGACCGCCGTTCTCCTCCAGCTTGGTCTCGCCGGACACGTTGTAGCCGCGCAGCACGATCTCGCGGCCCTGGCCGTCGGTGAAGCGGCCGCCCCGCACGGTGAGCGGGGAACCGTCGAACCACAGGGAGCCGGTGGGGGTGGCGGCCGTGGCGGGCGGGGGGCCCGCCACCGTCGGGAATCCGCAGAGGACGACCAGGACAACCAGCAGACGCGCCCGGATAGTCGGCATGTCCACCACGGTCCGGCGATGTCAGGTCAACGTCAATGCTTCTGACTGGTAAGTAAGTTGACTGACCGTCAGTTGCGGGGGCGGTCACCCGCCCGGCGCATCACGTTCAGCAGGTATTCCTTCCGGTGCAGCGGGTTGCGGTCGGTACGCGGCCGTCCGGGGACCGTGCCGCGCGTGACCGGTGCGTAGTGGTCGAAGGCCGTCTCCAGCTCGCCCTCGCCCCGGGTCAGCCCCGGCAGCCGCTGCTCCAGCTCGTGCACCCGGGCGGCCGGCACCGAGCCTTCCAGGACACAGGCCGGGCCGTGCGTGCCGGTCGTTTCGGGTACGGCGCCCAGCCGGGTGAGCACCGGCAGCAGCACGCCGAGCGTGTCCGCCGGCGCCTCCAGCCGGAAGCGGTGCATCGGCTCGTGTACCCGGCTGCCGGCCCGGCGCAGCGCCTCGATCAGGACCAGCGGGGTCACGCCCCGGAAGTCGTAGCCGGTGCTCGACATGCTCTTGTCGAAGCCCTGGTGGGCGTGGCTCTGCCGGGGTGAGTAACCGGAGTGGGTCATGGTGACCGTGCAGTCGGTGACCTGCCAGCCGTACAGCCCCTGGCCGAGCGTTTCGCGGACGGTGTCCTCGACGGCCTTGAAGAAGGCGTACGGCATGGAGCCCAGCTCCACCTCCAGCCGGAACACCACGCCCGAGCCGGGCGGGGCCGGGTCGATACGCAGGCCGACGGTGGCGAGGAAGGGGTTGGGATCCTTCTCGTCGAACTCCACGGCGTGCCCGGTGCCGGCCGGCCGTTCGATGCACAGGGCCGTCGCCTCGCGGAAGGTGACGTGCAGGCCGTACTCGTCGGCGAGGGTCGCCTGGATGACCTCCTTCTGCACCTCGCCGTAGAGGGACACCGACGTCTCCTTGCGTAGTTCGTCGTGGCGGACGCCGATGAGCGGGTCCTGTTCGGCGAGCTGGGTGAGTGCGAGGTGCAGGGAGCGCCGGTCGGTGCCGGGGCCGGGGACGACGACGGTCTCCAGGGTGGGCGGCGCGAAGTGGGGCTCGTAGGCCCTTCCCGGCTCGCCGAGCGCATCGCCGACACGGATGCCGCCGAGACCCCACACCTTCACGATCCGCCCCGCGCCGGCACTCTCCCGCCGGCCGGCCGCGCCCCGCTCGAAGACACTGAGCACGGTGACCCGGCCTTCCTTCCGGCCACCGGTTTCCCGGCCTTCCCTGCCGCCGTCTGCAGGCTGACCCACCTTTCGGCCCTCGGCGGTCCGGCCCGCCTCACGCCCGTCCCCCAAGGGGATGCGGGCGCGGACGCGGAGGGTGCCGGAGAAGATGCGCGCGTAGGCCACCTTCTCCCCCGCCGGGCCGCGCTCGACCTTGAAGACCGTGGCCGACAGCGGGCCGTCCGGGTCACCGCCGGCAGCGGGCAACAGCCGCTCAACACCCCCGATCAGCTCGGGCACACCGGCGCCCGTGACGGCGGAGCCGAAGTACACCGGATGGACCAGCCCCCGCCGGGTCTGGGTCGCGAGGGCGGCATGCAGGCGGGCGTCGGATACACCGCCGTCCAGGTAGGCGGCGAGCAGGTCGTCGTCGCGGTCGGCCAGGGCGTCCAGCGCGGCCGCTCCGAGGCCGGGGACGAAGCGGGCGGCGCGGGTCCCGAGCGCGGCGGCGCGCCCCATGGGGACGAGCGGTACGGCCAGCCGGCCCGCCATCTGGCGCAGCACGGCGTCGTCGTGGGCGCCGCGGCGGTCGATCTTGTTGACGAAGACGAGGGTGGGGATGTGCAGTCGGCGCAGGGTCCGCATCAGCAGCCGCGTCTGCGCCTGGACGCCTTCCACCGCCGAGACGACCAGGACGGCGCCGTCGAGGACGCCGAGCACCCGCTCGACCTCGGCGATGAAGTCCGGGTGACCAGGGGTGTCGATGAGGTTGACGGTGACGCCGTCGAGCGGGAACGACACGACGGCGGACTTGATGGTGATGCCACGCTGCCGCTCCAGCGCGAGCGTGTCCGTGGTGGTACTGCCGGCGTCGACGCTGCCGATCTCGTCGATCACTCCGGCCGAGTGCAGCAGCCGTTCGGTCAGGCTGGTCTTACCGGCGTCGACATGCGCGAGGATTCCGAGATTGAGCAAATGCACTGAGCGTGATGTCCTTCGGCGCGAGGTGGGTTCCTTCCTGGGTGGACATGCACGCGGTGCGCATCCGAGGTCCTCTCTCCGCGGGATCCGGGTCCCGAGCAGTGAAGCGGGCACGTTCCGCCGACGACAATGTATTTACCTTCAACTAACCTCCGCCGCAGCGCTCGCCGCCCCCAGGACGCGGCCATAGAGTGACGTACATCACGCCGGTCCGGCTGAGTCCCCACTCCTGCCCGCACGGTCTGGAGGGCGCATGACCCACATCAAGGTGAACGTGGACGGCACGACGTACGAGGACGATGTGGAACCCCGTCTCCTCCTCGCCCACTACCTGCGCGACCACCTCGGCCTGACCGGCACCCCGATCGGCTGCGACACCTCTAACTGCGGGGCGTGCACGGTCGATCTGGACGGGGCGACCGCCAAGAGCTGTTCGGTACTGGCCGTGCAGGCGGACGGCTGCGAGGTGACGACGATCCAGGGGCTGGCGAAGGACGGTACATGGACGGCGCTGCAGCGCGCCTTCCACGAACGGCACGGTCTGCAGTGCGGCTACTGCACCCCGGGAATGATCATGGCGGCGCGCGATCTGCTGCGCGAGAACCCGCATCCCACCTCCGACGAGGTCCGGCAGGCCCTGGAAGGCAACCTCTGCCGGTGCACCGGTTACCAGAACATCGTCCGCGCGGTGCTCGCCGCGGCCGGGCATGAGGTCGCCTCCGGGCAGGAAGTCGCCTCCGGACAAGAGGTCACCGAGGAGGCCACGACATGACCGGTCAGGCCGTAGCACACGAGGTCGGCCGCTCCCGGCTGCGCAAGGAGGACGCCCGGCTGATCACCGGCCAGACCAACTGGACGGACAACATCCAGGTCGCCGGGCTGCTGCACCTGGCCGTCCTGCGCAGCCCGATGGCCCACGCCCGCATCACCCGCGTCGACGTCTCCCCCGCCCTCGAACGGCCCGGGGTCGTCGCTGCCTTCAGCGGCGCCGACCTCTCCGAGGGGCTGGGCTCGCTGCCCTGCGCCTGGCCGGTGACCGAGGACATCGTGCTGCCCGACCATCCGCCGATCGCCGTGGACGAGGTCCGCCACGCCGGTGACCCGGTGGCCGTCGTGGTGGCGCGCGACCGGTACGCGGCCGCCGACGCGCTGGAGGCCGTCGAGGTCGACTACGACCCGCTGCCCCCGGTCCTCGACCTGGAGGCCGCCCTCGCCGAGGGCGCTCCGCTGGTCCACGCCGACAAGGGCACCAACCGCTGCTACACCTGGCCGCTCGCCACCGGTGAGAGCTTCGACGCGGTGCGGGAACGCGCCGAGGTGACCCTGAAACGCCGCTACCACCAGCAGCGGCTGATCCCCAACGCCATGGAGCCGCGCGCGGTGGTCGTCACCCCGCTCGCCGCCTCCGGTGAGTACACGGTCTACTCGGCGACGCAGATCCCGCACATCCTGCGGGTCATGCTCGCCGTCGTCACCGGCATCCCCGAGCACAAGCTGCGGGTGATCGCCCCGGACGTGGGCGGCGGCTTCGGCTCCAAACTCCAGGTGTACGGCGAGGAGGCACTCGCCCTAGCGGTGGCACGCAGGCTCGGCCGCCCGGTGAAGTGGACCGAGT
The DNA here is from genome assembly GCF_040613075.1 of Streptomyces sp. NPDC006314. NCBI lineage: Bacteria > Bacillati > Actinomycetota > Actinomycetes > Kitasatosporales > Streptomycetaceae > Streptomyces > Streptomyces sp. NPDC006314. Next base: position 10,198 of record NZ_JBEXRL010000006.1, read on the forward strand.
CCCGCTCCGAGGGCTACCTCGCGACCCACCACGGCCGTGGCATGATCCAGGACATCGAGATCGCCGCCACCCGCGAGGGCAGGCTGCTCGGCCTGAAGGTCGACCTTCTCGCCGACATGGGCGCCTACCTGATGCTCGTCACCCCGGGCATTCCGATCCTCGGCGCCTTCATGTATCCGGCGATCTACAAGATGGACGCCTACGAGTTCACCTGCACGGGCGTCTTCACCACCCGCACCCCCACCGACGCCTATCGCGGTGCCGGGCGCCCCGAGGCCACGTTCGCCATCGAGCGGACCATGGACGAGCTGGCCCGCGAACTCGGCGTGGACCCGGTGGAGGTGCGGCGCCGGAACTGGATCCGGCACGAGGAGTTCCCGTACACTACGATCGCCGGGCTGACCTACGACAGCGGCAACTACGAGGCGGCGACCGGGAAGGCGCTCGGCCTGTTCGGCTACGAGGACCTGCGCGCCGAGCAGCGCGAGCGCAACGAGCGTGGCGACACCGTACGCCTGGGCATCGGCGTGTCGACCTTCACGGAGATGTGCGGACTCGCGCCGAGCCGGGTGCTGCGCGACCTGCGGTACGCGGCCGGCGGCTGGGAGGCGGCGAGCATCCGCATGCTGCCCACCGGCAAGGTGGAGGTGGTCACGGGCACCAGCCCGCACGGCCAGGGACACGTCACCTGCTGGAGCCAGATCGCGGCCGACGTGCTGGGCGTGCCGTTCGAGGACGTCGAGGTGGTGCACGGCGACACCAGGGCCGCCCCGCAGGGCATGGACACCTACGGCTCCCGGTCGCTGGCCGTCGGCGGCGAGGCCGTGCACCGGGCCGCGGTGAAGGTGGTGGACAAGGCGCGGAAGGTCGCCGCGCACCTGCTGGAGGCGAGCGAACAGGACCTTGAGTTCAGTGGCGGTGTGTTCTCCGTGAAGGGCTCCCCGGAGGCGCGCAAAACCATCCAGGAGATCGCCTACGAGGCGTTCACGTCGCACGACCTGCCCGACGGGGTGGAGCCGTCCATCAACGCCGAGACGCTGGTCGACCCGGAGAACTTCTCCTACCCGCACGGCACCCACCTGTGCGCGGTCGAGGTCGACACGGAGACGGGCAAGACGCGGATCCGCTCGTACGTCTGCGTGGACGATGTCGGCACCGTCGTCAACCCGATGATCGTCGAGGGCCAGGTGCACGGCGGGCTCGCCCAGGGCATCGCACAGGCCCTGTTCGAGGAGGCCGTCTACGACGACCAGGGCAATCTCGTCTCCGGCACGATGGCCGACTATCTCGTGCCGTCGGCGGCGGACCTGCCGGAGTTCGTCACCGAGCGGACGGAGACGCCGGCGACCTCGAACTCCATGGGGGTCAAGGGAGTCGGGGAGGCGGGGACGATCGCGTCGACACCCGCCGTCGTGAACGCCGTGGTGGACGCGCTGCGGCCACTGGGTGTGCGGGACGTGCGGATGCCGTGTTCGCCGTACCGGGTGTGGCAGGCCATCCAGGAGGCTCGGTCCGGTGACGCCGGTGCGGCCGACGAGACCGGAGGGACGGGGCCGGCCCGGTCCGGCCAGTCCGGGCAGGCGGCCCGGTACGGCGACATCGGACAGTACGACGACATCGGGCAGTCGGACACCGGCCAGCCGGGCATCGGTGAGTCGGGCCTCGGCCAGTCTGATCTCGGTGAGTCGGGTAAGGAGGGTTCGGCATGATTCCTCCCACGTTCGAGTACACCCGCCCGGGCAGCGTGGACGAGGCGGTGCGCGCGCTCGCCGAAGCGGGCGAGGAGGGGAAGGTGCTGGCCGGCGGGCAGAGCCTGCTGCCACTGCTACGGCTGCGGCTGGCCTTCCCCGAACTCGTCGTGGACGTCGGCCGGGTCCCGGAGCTGCGCGGGGTCCGCGAGGACGGCGACACGCTCGTGATCGGTGCGATGACCACGCACCACGAGGTGGTCCACGACCCGCTGGTGCGCCGCCACGCCGGTCTGCTGGCCGAAGCGACGGCCACCGTGGCCGATCCGGCCGTACGGCACCGGGGCACCCTCGGCGGCTCCCTCGCGCACGCCGACCCGGCCGGAGACCTGCCCGCCGTCGCACTGGCCCTGAACGCCGAGCTGGTCGTGGCCGGCCCCGGCGGCCGGCGCACGGTCCCGGCGCGGGAGTTCTTCGTCGACTACCTGCAGTCGGCGCTGGCCCCCGACGAACTGCTGACGGAGGTACGGATCCCGAAGACGGACGGCTGGAGCTTCCACTACGAGAAGTTCCACCCGGTCGCCCAGTCCTGGGCCATCGTCGGAGTCGCGGCGCTGGTGCGGCACGAGGACGGGCACATCGTCGAGGCGCGTGTCGGCCTGACCAACATGGGCTCGACCCCGCTGCGGGCCACTGCGGCCGAGGAGGCACTGTCCGGCGCCGGCGGCGCCGAGGCCGTCGCACGGGCCGCCGAGGCGGCGGCCGAGGGCACCCGTCCGTCCCAGGACCTGTCCGCCTCGCCCGAGTACCGGACGCACCTCGCGCGCGTGCTGACCAGGCGGGCGGTGCTGACCGCCACCGGATGGGGGTGAGCGCCCATCACCCGGATGGACGACCCGGAGCAGGTGCGGGCCCGCCTGGAGGAGACGGGGTACCTCGTCGACGAGGGGCTGGCCATCACCTGTTTCCTGGCCCTGAGGCTGCATCGGCCGCTGTTCTGCGAGGGCGACGCGGGCGTGGGCAAGACCGCGCTCGCGACCGCCCTCGCCGAGGCGCTCGACGCGCCCCTCATCCGCCTCCAGTGCCACGAGGGGATCGACGCCTCCCAGGCCCTGTACGACTGGGACTTCCCGCGCCAGCTGCTGCACCTGCGGGCCGCGGAGGCGGCCGGTGTGAAGGACGCCGACCGGCTGGAGAGCGAGCTGTACGACAGGCGTTTCCTCATCGCCCGGCCACTGCTGCGCGCGCTGCAGACCCAGCCGTCGGTGCTGCTGGTCGACGAGATCGACCGGGCCGACGACGAGTTCGAGGCGTTCCTGCTGGAGCTGCTGTCCGAGTACGCGGTGACCATTCCGGAGCTGGGGACGCTGCGGGCCGAGGACCCGCCGGTGGTCGTGCTGACCTCGAACCGGACCCGGGAGGTGCACGACGCGCTGAAGCGGCGGTGCCTGTACCACTGGTTCGACCATCCCTCCTTCGCCCGCGAACTGGCCATCGTGCGGCGGCGGCTGCCCCGGGTGTCGGCGCGGCTGGCCGAGCAGGTCACCGCGCTGGTGCAGGCGCTGCGGGGCGCGGACCTGATCAAGCCGCCCGGTGTGGCCGAGACGATCGACTGGGCCCAGGCCCTGGACGCGCTGGGGGCCGGCGAGGTGGACGCGGAACTGGCCGTGACGACGCTGGGGTCGGTGCTGAAGTACCGGGAGGACGCGGACCGGGCACGCGGACTCGATCTCGCGGCGGTCCTGGCGGCCCGGGGAGCGTGACGTCGATGAGTACAGAGGGAAGCGGGGCGGCCCGACGGTCGGGGGCCGGGACCGGGCCGCTCGAAGCGGTCACCGAGACCGGAACGGACCAACGGGCAGGGACCGGCCAGCAGCCACGAACAGACCAACGGTCAGGGACCGGCCAGCCACGAACGGACCAACGGTCAGCGTCCGCGACCCGGCCGCTCGGAGCGGGCACCGAGAGCCGGGCGGGCCGGTGGACCGGGGCGGTGTCCGAGGCGTTTCGGGCGGATGCCGTGCTGCTCGGTTTCGTGCGGGCACTGCGGGCGGCCGGGCTCGAGGCCAGTACCGAGCGGCTGTACGCCTTTGTGCGTGCCGTGGACCTGCTGCGGCCGGGGATGCGGGCGGACGTGTACTGGGCGGGGCGGGCGACGCTGTGCGGCGGGCACGACGATCTGGAGCGGTACGAGAGGGTGTTCGCCGCGTACTTCGGGACGCCCGGCGAGCCGTCCCCGCGCGCGGTACGGACCGCTCCCCCGCCCCGGCTCAGGCTGGTCGCCCGGGAGGCGTCCGGCACCCCTCACCGGCCCGGCGGGAGCGAGCCGTCGGGTCCGCCCACGGCCACGCTCGCCAGCTCCGCCGAGGTGCTGCGGCACCGCGACGTCGCCGAGCTGGACGCCGCCGAACGCGCCCAGCTGCGGCGGCTGCTCGCCGCGTTCGCGCTGCACGGGCAGACTCGGCGCTCGGCACGGCGGCGGCCCGCCCGGCGCGGGGACGTCGACCCGCGTCGCACGGTACGGGAGTTGCTGCGGCGCGGTGGGGAACCCGTCCGGCTGCGGCGGCACGCGCGGGTGGAGCGACCCCGCCGGGTCGTGCTGCTCGTCGATGTGAGCGGCTCGATGGCGCCGTACGCCGACGCGCTGCTGCGGTTCGCCCACGCGGCGGTGCGCGGTGGCCGCACGGAGGTGTTCACCATCGGTACCCGGCTGACCCGGACGACCCGCGAACTGTCCCACCGCGACCCGGACCTGGCGATGACGGCACTCGCCGCGGCCGTGCCGGACTGGCGCGGCGGCACCCGGCTGGGCGAGCTGTTGCGCGAGTTCCTGAACCGCTGGGGACAGCGCGGCATGGCGCGCGGCGCGATCGTCGTGCTCCTCTCGGACGGTTGGGAACGCGGTGATCCGGAGCTACTCGGTGCGCAGATGCGCCGCCTGCACGCCTTGGCCCACCAGGTGATCTGGGCCAACCCGCGCATGGGCCGCCCCGGCTACGCGCCCCTGGCCGCGGGAATGGCCGCGGCCCTGCCCAGCGTGGACGCCTTCGTCGAGGGGCACAGCCTCGCGGCACTGGAGCGGCTCGCGGCGGTGGTGCGCGGGGCCGCGGGCGGTGCGGCGGTCGAGAAGGGAGCGCGGCGTGCGTGAGATCCTCCCGGCGCTGGAACGCTGGTACGCGGCCCACATCCCGTTCGGGCTCGCCACGGTCGTGGCGGTCAGCCGCAGCGCCCCGCGCGGGCCCGGCGCCGCCATGGCCGTCGGGCCGGACGACGAGGTCGTGGGCAGTGTGTCCGGGGGCTGTGTGGAAGGTGCGGTGTTCGAGCTCGCGCAGGAGGTGGTGGCGAGCGGCGAGGCGCGGCTGGAGACCTTCGGGTACAGCGACGAGGACGCGTTCGCGGTCGGTCTCACCTGCGGCGGCGAGATCACCCTGCTGGTGCGGCCGGTCACTTCCGCGTCCGACCCGGCGTTCGGGGCGGTCGCCGCGTCCGTCGCCGCGGGTGAGCCGGTGACCGTGGCGACCGTGGTCGACGGGCCCGCCCCGCGCGGGGCCTGCCTCGCGGTCTGGCCGGACAGTGTGGCCGGGACCCTGGGCACGACCGGGCTCGATGCCGCCGTCACCGCCGACGCGCGCGGCGAACTCGCCCTCGGCGCCACGGTCCGCAGGCACTACGGGCCGCGCGGGGAGCGCCGCGAGGACGACGTCACGGTGTTCCTGCAGTCCTTCGCGCCGCCGCCGCGCATGCTGGTCTTCGGCGCGATCGACTACGCGGCTGCGGTGGCCCGTATCGGTGCCTTCCTCGGCTACCGGGTCACCGTGTGCGACGCCCGCCCGGTCTTCGCCACGCCCAAGCGCTTCCCGCCCGGCGTTGAGGTCGTCGTCGAGTGGCCCCACCGTTATCTCGGGGGCACCGGCACCGATGAGCGCACGGTGATCTGCGTCCTCACCCATGACCCGAAGTTCGACGTGCCGCTGCTTCAGGAGGCGCTGCGCCGGCCGGCCGCCTACATCGGGGCGATGGGCAGCCGGCGTACCCATGACGAGCGGCGGAAACGGCTGACCGAGGCCGGTCTCACCGAGGCCGAGCTGTCCCGGCTGCGCTCACCGCTCGGGCTCGACCTCGGGGCCCGTACGCCCGAGGAGGTCGCCGTGTCCGTCGCCGCCGAGATCGTCGCCCTGCGCTGGGGCGGCAGCGGGGCGCCGCTCACCGCGACCACCGGGGCCATCCACCCGGCCGCGGCCCCCTGAGCGCGAGGAGGAAGTCATGGAGCTCCAGCACGAGTTCACCGTCCCCGTCCCGGTCGACGACGCCTGGCACGCGCTCCTGGACATCGAACGCGTCGCGCCGTGTCTGCCGGGCGCGGCGGTGGAGGCGTACGACGGCACGACCGTGACCGGATGGGTGAAGGTCAAGGTCGGCCCGGTCACCGTGGCCTACCGGGGCACCGCGGTCTTCGAGGAGCAGGACGAGTCGGCGCATCGGATGGTGCTCGTGGCGAGCGGCCGGGAGACCCGGGGGCAGGGCACGGCCAGGGCGACTGTCACCGGCACGCTGAGCGAGCGCGACGGCGGTACGGCGGTGTCGGTGCGGACCGATCTGACGGTGACCGGGCGTCCGGCGCAGTTCGGGCGCGGGGTGCTGGCGGAGGTGGGCGACCGGCTGGTGGGGCAGTTCGCGGAGTGCCTGGCGCAGCGGCTGGCGGAGCGGGCCCCGGCCGCCGGCGAGGAACCGGGGCGGCTGGACGAGGCCGGACCGGCACCGCTCGACCGGGCGGAGGCCGAGCCGCTCGACCTGCTGCGCACGGCCGGGATGCCGATGGCCAAGCGGGTGGCGGGCCTGGCGGCGGCGGTCGCCGTACTGGCTTGGGTGGCGGTGCGGCTGCGGCGGCGTGGGCGAACGGGGCACACCGTCTCGCGCCGGTGAGGGCAGATGGGGCGCGGGCACCTGCGCGACCAGCCCTCCACCGGTCGCACCCGCCGACGCACGGATCCCGGAACCCCTCCGCGCGCTCCTGGCCGGCGCCGGCCGCGCGCGGTCCCGGTCATCTCCCGGGCGTCGGTCACGGACCGGCGTGCTGGCCGCCATGCCGCTGCGCGGGCTGCTCGGGGTCGCCGGCCACGCGTGCGTGCAGGTGCTGGTCGTGCCAGCCGTCCGCGTGGAGCAGGGCGCTGCGCTGGGTGCCCTCGAAGGTGAATCCGGCCTTCTCCGCCACCCGGCAGGACGCCGGGTTCGCCGTCGAGTGGCACAGGCGCAGGCGGTGCAGACCCAGGTCGTCCAGGGCCCACCGGGCGAGTCGCCGGGTCACCTCGACCGCCACCCCACCGCCGCGCGCCGCCGGCAGCAGCCAGTAGACGATTTCGGCGGTGCCGCCCGCCAGGTCGACGTCGTTGAGTCCGATGAGCCCTACGGCCGAGCCGCCCGGCCGGGCGACGGCCCACACGGCACCGGTCTCGGCCCGCCACCGCTCGTGCATGCGGGCGATCCGGGCCCGGGCCTCGGCGCGGTCGGCCACGGTGAACAGGTTCCACCGCCGGATCGCGGGGTCCTGACCGGCGGCGAGCAGCGGGCCGGCGTCGTCCGGCTGCCAGGGCCGCAGCTCCCGGCCGCCCGGCAGATCGAGGACGGGCTGCGTGTGGTCGGCCATGCGACCTGTCGGTACGACATCGGGTATGCCGGTGTTGGCGATCACTCCGGCATCGTCGCACGGGCGACGGACCTGCTACCGCTGTGGCAGGCGGTGCAGGGTCACGTCGGTGAGCGCTCCGTCGGCGACCGTCGCCGTGAGATAGGTGCAGTGGGGCTGGCGGCGGCGGTCGGTCGGGGAGCCGGGATTGAGCAGCCGCAGGCCGCCGGGGGCGGTGGTGTCCCAGGGGATGTGGCTGTGGCCGAAGACCAGGACGTCGAGGTCCGGGAAGCGGGCGGCACAGCGGGCCTCGCGGCCCTGGGCGGGGCCGGTCTCGTGCACGACGCCGAAGCGCAGGCCGCCCAGCTCGGCGTGCGCCACCTCGGGGAGCCGGGCGCGCAGTTCGGGGCCGTCATTGTTGCCGTAGACCCCGATCAGCCGGCGGCTGCGGCTCTCCAGCAGGTCGAGGGTGGCGGTGTCGACCCAGTCTCCGGCGTGGAACACGACGTCGGCGTCCGGGAGTTCGGCGAGCAGCGGCTCCGGGAGCCGCTTGGCGCGCTTCGGGAGGTGCGTGTCGGACATGAGGAGGAGGCGCACGTCGTCAGCCTATGCGGCTCAGGAGGTCAGGCGGCGGATGCCGCGTACGGCGCCGAGGACGGCGGCGCCCGCGCCGAGGGCGGTGGCGGGGTGCCGGACGAGGGTCTCCTGCCAGGAGCGGGAGTGGGCGCTGTCGTCGAAGGCGCCGTGGGCGCCCTGGTCGTCGGCGAGCCGCTGGTCGACCGGTTCGAAGAGGTTGTCCAGACCGGTGGGCGGGATGCGGTCGGTCTGCTGGGAGTCGAAGCCGGTGCGCGCGAGGTAGCGGTCGAGCAGGGCGGGGGCGAGCCGGTTCGCCCAGATGGTGGCCACGGTGGTGGCGCCGACGTAGTACTGCTTGCGGCGCGGGTGGTCGGCGGCGTACACCACGCCCCGCGCGGCGACCTCCGGTTGGTAGATCGGCGGCACCGGCATGGGGTGCCGGGCCAGCCGGGAGCGCACCCACTGGAACTGGGGGGTGTTGACCGCGGGCATCTGGGCGACGGTGATGTGCACATTGCTGCCTCGGTGCAGCAGTTCCGTGCGCAGGGAGGAGGTGAAGCCGTTGATGGCGTGCTTGGCCCCGCAGTACGCCGACTGCAGCGGGATGGATCGCTCCGCGAGCGCGGAGCCGACCTGCACGATCGTGCCGCGGTCGCGGGGCAGCATGCGCTTGAGGGCGGTGCGGGTGCCGTTGACGAATCCGAGGTAGGTCACCTCGGTGACCCGCTTGAACTCCTCGGCGGTGATCTCCTCGAAGGGTGCGAACACGGTGGAGAAGGCGCAGTTGATCCATACGTCGATCGGGCCGAACTCCTTCTCCGCGGCCTCGGCGACGGCCTCCACCTGGGCCGGGTCGGCCACGTCGGCGGCCCGCACCAGGGGGCGTCCGCCCAGCGCGGCGACCTCGTCGGCCGCCGCTTCCAGGCCGCCCTCGCCGCGCGCGACCAGCACGATGTCCGCGCCGCGCCGGGCGTACCGGCGGGCGGTGGCGCGGCCGATGCCGGCGCTGGCGCCGGTGATGACGACGGTGGGGGGCATGTTCCTCTCCTCTTCCAACACAGTGACTCGGCTTTCAGCGCAGTGACCCGGCCTGCCGGTGCGGCTCACTCCACCCGATAGGGCCTGGCCCGCTCCTCGGCGAGGGTCAGGCCCAGTCCGGGTGCCCCGTCGGCGCCCGGGACGACGCTGCCGCCGCCGGGGTCGAGGGCGCCGTCGAAGAGGAGCCGTTCGATGCGGACGTGGTCGTGGAACCACTCCAGATGGCGGAGGTTGGGCACGGCGGCGGCCACATGGGCGTGGGCGTGCGGCGCGCAGTGCCCGGAGATGTCGATCCCGCGCGCGTGGGCGAGCGCGGCGGCGCGCAGCCAGACGGTGATGCCGCCGCACCGGGTGACGTCCGCCTGGAGGCAGTCGACGGCGTCGGCGGCCAGCATGTGGGCGAAATAGGGCAGGGTGTAGCCGTACTCGCCGGCCGTGACGTCCATCGGGACCCGGCCGCGGAGATCCGCGAGCGTGGTGAGGTGGTCCGAGGAGACGGGCTCCTCGAACCAGGTCACGCCCTCGTCGGCGAGCCTGCCCGCGATCCGTACGGCCTGGCCGCCGGTGTAGGCGCCGTTGGCGTCCACGTACAGCTCGGCCGTGTCGCCGATGCCGGCCCGCGCGCGGGCGACCCGTTCCAGGTCGCGGGCTTGCCGGGAGCCCCATGACTCACCGATCTTGATCTTGACGCGGGGGATGCCCTGGTCCTCGGTCCAGCCGCGCAGCTGGCGGTCCTCGCGCTCGGTGTCGTAGGTGGTGAAGCCGCCGCTGCCGTAGACGGGCACATCGTCGCGGGCGGCGCCCAGCAGACGGAGAAGGGGCAGGCCCAGCAGGCGGGCCTTGAGGTCCCACAGGGCGATGTCGACGGCGGCGATCGCCTGGGCGGTTACTCCCGGCAGCCCGGCGTTGCGCACGGCCCGGCACATCCGCTCGTTGGCGCGCGGCACGTCGAACGCCGGGAGGGCGGTGACGGTGCCGGCGAGCAGTTCGCGGACGATCTGGGCGGTGGCGGTGGGCGCGTAGGTGTAGCCGAGCCCGGTGGCGGGGCCGGAGCGGATGGTGACCAGGACGAGGGTGGTCTTGCCCCAGGCGAGGGTGCCGTCCGCCTCGGGGGCGTCGGTGGGCACGGTGTAGACGGCGGTGTCCACGGCCTCGACGGTCGGCTGGTCGCTCATGGTCGTCTCCTCAGCTCCGGCGCCGCAGCCCGAGGACGGCGCCCGCGCCGGCCGCCGCGACGAGGGCCGTGGCGGAGGCGGTCGTCGCCCAGCGGGCCGTACGGGACGGCTCGGGCGGGCGGTCGGCCAGGCGCTCCGGGTGGTCGCCGGGCAGGGTGCCGTCGAGGGCGAGCGCCAGGGCCTCGGCGAGGTGGAGGGCGCGGCGGCCGGTGCCGCCCTGCTCGATCTGGGTGCGGCAGCTGAAGCCGTCGGCGAGGACCAGGCTGTCGCGTGCGGCCCCTCGTACGGCGGGCAGGACGCCTTGTTCGGCGACGGCCAGGGAGACCTCGTGGTGGCCGCGTTCGAAACCGAAGTTGCCGGCCAGGCCGCAGCAGCCCTCGTCGAGGACCTCGGCGTCTAGGTGGGCGCGGCGCATCAGTTCGCGGTCGGCGTCGAACTTCATGACGGCGTGCTGGTGGCAGTGCGTCTGCACGATCGCCTGCCGGGTCAGCCGCGGTGGCCGCCAGTCGTCGGGCGTGTGGTGGACGAGTTGTTCGGCGAAGGTGCGCACCTGTCCGGCCAGCCGCCGCACGTCCTGGTCGGCGGGCATCAACTCGGGGGCGTCGGAGCGGAAGACGGCCGTGCAGGATGGTTCGAGGCCGATGACCGGGGTGCCCGCCTCCAGGTGGGGGCGCAGGACGTCGAGGGTGCGGCGCAGCACCTTCTTGGCGACGGGCAGTTGTCCGGTGGAGATCCAGGTCAGGCCGCAGCACACGGGTTCGGTGGGGACGGCGACCCGGAAGCCGGCGTCCTCCAGGACGCGTACGGCCGATTGCGCGACGGAGGGGTGGAAGTAGTTGCTGAAGGTGTCGGGCCACAGGAGAACGGTGCGCGGGTCGGCCGGATCAAGATCCCCGGTGTCGCGTGCCCGCCACCACTGGAGGAAGGACTGCTCGGCGAAGACGGGTGCCGGGCGGGCCGCGTCGAGGCCGGCCAGCCGTTTGCCCGCGCGCGCCAGAACGGGTGCGTGGAGCGCGGAGTCGACCAGGGAGGGGGCGAGGCGGGACAGCCGCGCCCACACCGGCAGCCAGCCCATCGAGTAGTGGGCTGCGGGGCGGATACGGCCTTCGTAGTGGTGGGAGAGGAACTCCGCCTTGAGGGTGGCCATGTCGACGCCGGTCGGGCAGTCGGACTTGCAGCCCTTGCAGGCCAGGCAGAGGTCGAGCGCGTCGTGTACGGCGCCGGAACGCCAGCCGTCCTTGATGGCGGAGTCGGCGTGTCCGTCGAGCATCTCGAACAGCAGTCGAGCGCGGCCGCGGGTGGAGTGCTCCTCCTCCATGGTGGCCCGGTAGGAGGGGCACATGACGCCGCCGGAGTGGCCGCGGCAGTTGCCGATGCCGACGCAGCGCATGACGGCGCGGTTGAAGGAGTGGTCGTCCTCGGGGAAGTCGAAGTGGGTCGCGGGGGTGGCCGGGCGCCAGGCGGAGCCGAGCCGCAGTTGTCCATCGACGGGGTTGGGGTGGACGATCTTGCCGGGGTTCATCCGGTTGCCGGGGTCGAAGAGGGCCTTCAGCTCGCCGAAGGCGGTCACGAGACGTTCGCCGTACATGCGGGTGAGCAGTTCGCCCCGGGACTGGCCGTCGCCGTGCTCGCCGGACAGGGAGCCGCCGTAGGAGGTGACGAGGTCGGCGGCGCGCTCCAGGAAGCGGCGGAAGTCGGCGACGCCCTCGGCGGTCTTCAGCCCGAACGGGATGCGGGTGTGGACGCAGCCCTGCCCGAAGTGCCCGTACAGGGACGGGTGGTCGTAACCGAACTCCTCGAACAGCTTCTTCAGGTCGCGCAGATAGTCGCCGAGCCGCTCGGGTGGTACGGCGGAGTCCTCCCAGCCCTCCCAGGTCTCGCGGTCGTCCGGCGGGCGCGCGGTGACGCCGAGACCGGCCTCGCGGGCCCTGAGCATCTTCTGCTCGCGCCCGGGGTCGTCGGAGAAGGCGACATTCGCGTGCTTCTCCCCGCGGCCGATGGCGCGGAGCAGCGCGTGTGCCTGCTCGTCGACGTCCTCCTGGCTGTCGCCGCTGTACTGCACCATCAGCCAGCTGTCGCCCTCCGGCAGGACGCGGAGGGAGTCGAGGTAGGCGCCCTCCTCACGCATCAGCTGTGCCATGCGCCCGTCCAGGGCCTCCAGTTGGGTGGGGTGGCCGTGCTCCAGCAGCTGGGGCACGTCGTCGGCGGCGGCGCAGATGTCGTCGTAGCCGAGGACCAGCAGCGACTGGTAGCCCGGAACCGGGACGAGGTCGAGCTCGGCACGCAGGACGGTGACCAGGGTGCCCTCGCTGCCGACGAGAGCCTTGGCCACGTCGAAGCCGTTCTCGGGCAGCAGGGAGTCGAGGTTGTAGCCGGAGACGCGGCGCGGGATCTTGGGGTAGCCGCGGCGGATGTCGGCCAGGTAGTCGGTGGCGATGCGGTCGAGGCCGGTGTAGATCTCGGCGAGCCGCCCGCCGCCGGCGATGATCCGGGCGCGCTCGTCGGGCGGGGTCGGGCCGACCCAGGCGCGCTGCCCGTCGTAGGTGAGGATCTCCAGGCGCCGGACGTTGTCGACGGTCTTGCCGTAGGCCTGGGCGGAGGCGCCGCAGGAGTTGTTGCCGATCATGCCACCGAGGGCGCAGTGGCTGTGGGTGGAGGGTTTCGGGCCGAACCGCACCTGGTGGCGGGCGAGTTGCCGGTTGAGTTCGTCGAGCACGATCCCGGGTTCGACCACGCAGGTGCGCTGTCCCGGATCGACGGAGAGGACTTCGGTGCAGTACTTGCTCCAGTCGACCACCACGGCGGTGTTGGTCGACTGCCCGGCCAGGCTGGTGCCGCCGCCCCGGGACAGGACGGGGGCGGCGAAGCGTGCGCACACCGACAGGGCGCGGGCGCCCGCCTCCACCGTGCGGGGGACGACGACACCGAGGGGGACCTGCCGGTAGTTCGATCCGTCCGTGGCGTAGGCGCCTCGGCTGCCGGCGTCGAAGCGGACCTCACCGTTCACCTCGGCGCGGAGAGCCGCCTCCAGGCCGGCCATGTCATGAGAGGTCATCTGCGCTCCTCCACTTCACCGGCGTGTGGCGTCACCGACCCGTTGCCTCGTCCGGGGACCGGCGAGTACCCGACAAATCCTCAGGTTGTCGCCGTGCACCGAGCCGAGGGGGGATGACAGGTCCGCGGACCGGCGAGTGTGCTCGCGCGGGTGAGCTTGTGAGCTTGTGCAGGTGAGCTTGTCCCGCACGGTGCCGCGCGGCGCGTCGCGATCCGTCGGCGAGACCGCCCCGCGTCGACGGCGAGGCCCTCGATCCTCCGGACCTCCGTTCGACCGCCGGTGTGCCGGACGGTGCCGGGATCGCTGTGCGTCTCCCGGCCACCCGGCCACCCGGCCACCCGGTCCTCCGGTTAGTCCTCGCCGCGCACGATGTTGTCCTCGGCCCCGGTGCCCTGCCGCTGGGCGGACGTGCGGTCCAGGACGGCGGGGAGGCAGGTGCGCACTCCCCGGCCCCGCCGGCGGCGGGCCTTCGACCAGCCGGTCTCGGCGTAGGGCAGGGCGGATTTCTCACTGGCATGCGCGGTCACTTCGTTCATCTTCCTTCTGCGCGAGCCTCGGCGCGAGGTGTGTTTCGCCGGGTCCCCGCGCCCCGGCGCCCGCAAACCCCGGCGGGCGCGAGCGGCTTCAGGTCCGGCCGCCGCCACCGCCGCCGAAGGACCCGCTGGAACCGGATGACCAGCGCGAGCGGCGCTGGTCGTCGGCGCGCTTGGTACCGGCGTTCCCCAGCTGGTGCGGGGTGAGACGTTCGCTCTCGTCGGTGGCCCGGGGCACCTCGTCGGGCTCCCGCACCTCGTGGACCTCGTGGACCGGACCGGACGGCGGCATCTTGGGCTGCTCGTCGGGCCGCGGCGGCGCCGGTTCGCGCTCGCGCACCTTGGCGCCCAGCCGGAAGGCCCAGATCAGTCCCACGACGCAGGCCACCCCGGCGACCAGGATCAGGACGTACCCGAAGACCTGGGCGCCGGTGGCCGCTTCGTACATGGCAGTGTTCATGGTCGCCGGGTACCCGGCGGCGCGCGTCGGATGCGTGCGACGGTGCGGGTCAGCCACCCGGCGCCACGCAGCCCCGCGCCCCCGGCCGGGATCAGCTACCCTGCTCCGCCGCCGCCCGTTCCACCTCGGTCTCGATCTCGGCCCGCGACCGGCCCGTCTCCTTGGCGTACTCGCTCACCGCGGTCTGCACGTCCCGGGCCAGGTCCCGCCAGGCGCGCAGGGCGGTCTCGTAGGTGCCCGACTGGGCACCCGTCATCCCTCGCTCGGCGGGCGGGCCGTAGGCGCTCCGCAGATCCTCGACGGTGGCGTGGGCCGCGACGGCCGCGCGCTGCTTCTGCACCAGTTCTTCAAAGGTGTGTGCCACATCATCCGACCCTAGGGACGAATCGCGGAGCGCGCCTCTCCAGCCTGCCTGAACGGCTGCTTCTCCCCCGCACCCGGGTGGCGGTCAGCCGTCGGGGACGAGGTCCGCCCAGACCTGCTTGCCGCCGCTGACCGGGATCGTGCCCCAGGCCGCCGACACGGCCTCCACCAAGAGGATGCCCCGGCCGCCGGTGGCCTCCCAGCCGATGCTGGCGGGCTTCACGGGGCTGCGCGGCGAGGAGTCGGCGACGGCGAGCCGCAGCCGGTGGTTGACCAGGCTGAGGTCGAGCCGGACCGGGCCGCCGGTGTGCACCAGGGCGTTGGTGACGAGTTCGGAGACCACCAGCAGGGCCGCGTCGACGGTGTCCTGTGAGACGCCCCAAGTGCGCAGGGTGCGCCGGGTGAAGCGGCGGGCATGACGAACCGCCTCCGGTACCCGCCACACCGTCCAGCTCTCGCGCAGCGGCCGTACGGCCAGGCCGTCGTAGCGCATCAGCAGCAGGGCCACGTCGTCGCCGCGGTGGGCACCGGTGAGCAGGGCGTCGGCGACCAGGCCGAGGTGGCCGGGGTCGGCGGCGGCCAGTTCGCGGGCGAGCCGGTGCATGCCCTCGTCGATGTCGGACTGGGCGGACTCCACCAGGCCGTCGGTGGTCAGCGCGATCACCGTGCCGGGCTGGAGCCTGAGCGGGGTCATCGGGTACTCGGCCTGGCCGATCACGCCGAGCGGCGGACCGCCCTCGGCCCGCACGAGGTCGACCGAGCCGTCCGGGTGGCGCAGCACGGGCGGCAGATGGCCGGCCCGTACACACCAGGCGGTGCCCTGCTCTATGTCGACGTCGACGTAGGCGCAGGTGGCGAAGAGGTCGGTCTCCATCTCCAGCAGCAGCCGGTTGGAGTGCGCGACGACGACGTCGGGGGCGTGCCCCTCGGTGGCGTAGGCGCGCAGGGCCGTGCGCATCTGGCCCATCAGGGTGGCGGCGCCCGCGTTGTGGCCCTGGACGTCGCCGATGACGAGGGCCACGTGGTTGTCGGCGAGCGGGATCACGTCGTACCAGTCGCCGCCGACCTCCAGGCCGGCGGTGGTGGGCAGGTAGCGGGCGACGGCTACCGCGCCGGGCAGCCGGGGCAGCCGGCGGGGCAGCAGGGTGCGCTGGAGCATGCCGACGAGTTCGTGTTCGGCGTCGAAGGCGTGGGCGCGCAGCAGGGCCTGCCCGGCCAGCCCGGCACAGGCGGTGAGCAGGGCGCGTTCGTCGGGGGCGAAGTCGTGCGGGCGGTCCCAGCCGATCAGGCAGGCGCCGGCCATGCGGCCGCCGGCGGGCAGCGGGAGCACCGCGAGACCGCCGGGGCCGACCTCGGCGAGCGCGGGCTCCAGCGGGCTGCCTGCGGGCCAGATCCGGGCGCGGCCCTCGCGCAGCACGGCGGCCAGCGTGGGCATGGCGCGCACCGGCGCGTCGGGCCACTCGGTGCGCCACTCGCTGCGCCACACCTCGGGCCAGGCCTCGGGTTCGGGCGGGTCGAGGACGGTGACCACCAGCCGGTCGTTCTCCAGTTCGGCCAGGGCGATCCGGTCGGCCTGCAGCGGCTTGCGCAGGGCGGCGACGACGGCCTGGCCGACGTCCTTGACGGTGCCGGCGGTGGCCAGGGAGGCGGCCAGGCGCTGCACGCGGGCCACGTCGGTGACGTCGGAGCGCAGGGTGGAGGCGTCGGCGACGGTGCCGACGAGCCGGGCCGGGTGGCCCTCACCGCCGGGCACCGGCCGGCCGCGCAGTCGCAGCCACTTGGGCGGGCCGGAGGGCTGCAGGATGCGGAACTCCAGCTCGCGGTCGCCGATGGACATGTGGTCGGCCTCGACGACGGACATCAGCGCGGGCACGTCCTCGGGCACGGTCCGTCCGAGCAGGGTCTCCACCCGGCCGTCGAAGCCGTCCCGGCCGATCCCGAACAGCCGCAGGATCTCGTCACCGACCTCGATCCGGCCGGTGTCCATGGCGAGGCTGAAGGCGTCCGGGGCCAGTTCGCCGGTGTCGTCGGCGGCCGTCTCCGGCGCGGGTACGGCGATCGCGCGGGCGATCAGCTCCAGGCTGGCGCGGTCGTCGGTGCCGAAGCCGCCGGGATGCTCGCTGACGGCCAGCAGACAGCCGGCGCCCGCGGGGCCGAGCGGCAGGGCGGCCAGGGAGAAGTCCCCGGACGGGGTGCGTCGCGCCTCGGGGCAGCCGGCCAGTTCCGCGGGGCCGAGCCACAGCGGCCTTCCGGTGCGGTGGGCCTCGGCGACCGGGGAGCCGCCCGCGGCCGGATAGCCGTCCCGGAGCCCGTACAGGGTGCGTGGCAGGCCCGCCGACTCGGCGAGGCACAGCTGGGGCGGGTCGTCGCAGGGCGTGTACACCCCGGCGAAGGCCGCCCCGGCGAACACGAGGGCCTGTTCGAGGACGCGGCGGAGCCGGTCGGGAGTGGCGAACGCGGTGAGCGTTTCGAGGGCGGCTTCGGCACGCTCCGTCCTCGTTCTTCTGATCGCAGCGCCCTCACTCACCACGTTCGCCATTACAGCGCGTGTGGGCTGCCCCCGCAGCCCCTGTGACGCTATGCGGCCCTGGCCCGGATGCCCCGGCTGCATCCGGCGGCGACCGCGGCGGCGACGACCAGCAGGGAGAAGCCGAGCATCGCCGTTGCACCGCCCCAGCGGCCCAGCAGCGCTCCGGCCAGGGCGGGGGCCAGGGCCGCCACCGAGCCGGCGGCCAGGAGGAGCACGCTGACCACGCGCCCCTGCAGATGGTCGGGGGTGAGGGCGGCCTGGTGGCCGAAGAGGGCGGCGTTGGCGGTGGGCCCGAGGAACACCGCCGCGGCCAGGGGCACGGCGGCGAGGATCGTGGTGGACAGCAGCGCGCTGACCGCCATCAGTGCGGCGGTGGCCCAGCAGAGCAGCGTGAGCAGGACGGGCAGGCGCAGCATGCGCTGCAGGGCCGGGGCCGCGAACGCGCCGAGGAGGCCGCCCACCGCGAAGATCGTGCCGGCGAGGCCGACCAGGAAGGGCGAGAGCCCGGCGCGTCTGAGCGACAGGGTCAGTGCGAAGAGCACGCCGGTGAAGGCCATGTTGAGTGGGGCGGCGATCAGGAGCAGGGCCCGCAGGAACGGGTGGCCCAGCACGAACCGCAGGCCCTGTACGGCGGACGCGCCCGCGGAGGGGGACGGCTCCTGCCGGGTTTGCTGGAGCGGCCGGCGTACCCGGAGCACGGCCACCAGCGAGAGCAGGAAACTCAGCGCGTTGCCGGCGAACGGCAGGGCACGGCCGACCCCGAACAGCAGGCCACCCAGCGGCGGACCGGCCAGCGAGGTGCCGTACGACCGTGCCTCGTTGCGGGCCACCGCGGTGGCGATCTGGTCGGGACGCACCAGATTGCGGATCGCGGCGTGCTCGGCGGTGCTGAAGACGGCCGTGGCGGCGGCACTGCAGGCCACCACCGCGACGATCACGGCGAGACGCGCCGCGCCCGCCAGGAGCAGGCAGGCGAGCAGCGTGTACACGGACAGCCGGAAGGCGTCGGAGACGATCATCAGCCGGCGCCGGTCGAAGCGGTCGGCGAGGACACCCGCGGGCAACCGGCAGACCAGGGTGACGGCGAGTCCGGTGGTGCCCACGAGTCCGGCCCGCGCCGGTGACCCGGTCTGCTGCAGGACCAGCAACGGCACGGCCAGGTCCGTCATGGCACCGCCGAGGTCCGACAGGCACTGGCCGGTCCACAGCAGGTTGAAGTCACGGTTGCGCCACAGGCTGGGCGGCCGGCCGGTGTCCGGCGCGCCGGCGGTGCCCTCGGTGAGCGGCGGCCGGGTCACACCGGGCCCGCCGTACGCTTCGTGTCCGCCGCCTCCACCGCGTCCGCCTCTGCGGGTCGCACAGGATCCGCCGCGGGGGTGGTGGGCCCGGCCGTACCGCTGGGCGTGGGCGTGGCTGGGCTCGCGGTCCTCGTGGGGATGACCAGCAGTCTGGTCACGGAACCGTCGTCGGCTACGACATCGCGCAGCGGGCGGAAGCCCAGGCGCCGGCACATCGTGAGGCTCGGGGTGTTCTCGGCGCCCACCATGCCGTAGGCCTCTTCGAGCCCGAGGTTGTCGGCGGCGTGGCGGAGGAGGCCGCGCACCACCTCGCCGCCCAGGCCCCGGCCCCAGTGCTCGGGGGCGAGTGCGGTGACGAGTTCGTGGCCGTCGACGTTGCCGGTCTTCTTCACTTCGGCGTGGCCGACGTAGGTGCCCTGGAGCCACAGGCCCCACACGTCGAAGCGGCGCTGCGGGTAGACGTCGGTGAGGATGGCCCGGAACAGCGCGCGGATGTCCGGCTCGGGCACGAGGTCCTGCCCCATCCAGCGGCACACCTGCTCGTTGCGCAGCAGCGCGACGAAGGCGTCCTCGTGCTCGGGTCGGTAGGGCAGGAACTCCAGGCGTTCGGTGCGCAGTACGGGGGTCATGGCGGGCTCCTCGGAAGCGGCGCGGGCGGTGGGGCCGAGGGCGGTGGGGCGCCGGTACGGCGGAACTGCGGGCGGTGACGGGGCGGAGACGCCGGGCCGGCGCACTGTGGTGCGGCCGGCCCGGCGCCGTGGTGCCGTGCCGGTCGGCGGTCAGGCTCCGGCGTTCTCCATGCGTTCGCGCAGACTGCGCGGACGCATGTCGGTCCAGACCTCGTCGACGTAGGCGGAGCACTCGGCCTCGGTGCCCTCCTTGCCGACGGACTGCCAGCCCGCGGGCACGTCGATGTCGACGGGCCACAGGGAGTACTGCTCCTCGTCGTTGCGCAGCACCTGGTAGCGGGTGTTCTCGTCCATGTCACGTTCCTTCGCGATCGCTGGGTCGGGTGGTCGGAGCGGAGCGGCCGGCGGGGGTCGGGGCGCGCGGTGACCGCGGGTCGTGCCGGGCCGGCCGCCGGGGCGGCACGGCCCGGGATCGGTACGTCGTCACCGGCCTCCCCTGGCGTGCTGGGCGATGTGCCGCAGGGCCCGGGCGAACTCCTCGGCGACACGGCGGACGGTGGCCGTGTCGTGGATGCCGGGCCGGTGGTGCCAGGTGAAGGCGAGGCGGCCGTGCTGCACCGCGCCCACCACCTCCACCAGGTGCGAGCCGGGGTCCCGGGGGTCGTGGTCCTGCCCGAAGGAGCCGTGCTCGGCGCGGACCAGGCCGCCGCCGCGGGTCTCGGGGCCGGAGTCCCACTGGCCGAGGTAGTTGAACACCACCTGACCGTGCGCGCCGGAGCCGAGGCGCTCACGGACCTCGGGCGGGCCGAAGGTGCGCAGGGCGCCGAAACCGAGCCCGTTGCCGGGCACGGCCCGCAGCTGACGGCGCACCGACTTCACCAGGGACCGCCAGTCCCGCTCGGCGCCGAGGTCGCCGGGGTCGGGCACCTGGAGGGCGACCGGGTGGACGGTGGTGAACCAGCCGACCGTGCGGGAGAGGTCGACGCCGTCGAGCAGGTCTTCGCGGCCGTGTCCTTCGAGGTCCAGGCGGACCCGGTCGTGTCCGGTCCAGCGGGCCAGGGACAGGGCGAGGGCGGCGAGCAGCACGTCGTTGACGCGGGTGCGGTAGGCCGTCGGGGCCGAGCGCAGCAGGGCCGTCGTGTCCTCCTCGCCGAGTTCCACGCCGACCACGGCGGTCCGCGCCGCCTCGGCTCCCGCCGGCGCGTCCGCCGGGGCGGGCTCGGCGCGTACGGCCTCCTCCCAGTAGGGCAGTTCGTGGTCCAGGCCGCCCTCGGCGACGTACGCCGAGAGTTTCCTCGACCAGGCGCGGAAGCTGGTGCTGCGCTCCCCCAGCGTGACCGGGCCGCCCTCGACCGCCTGCCGGTAGGCCGTCTCCAGGTCGTCGCGCAGGATGCGCCAGGAGACGGCGTCGATCACGAGGTGGTGGGCGACGAGCAGGAGGAACACCGGCCGGTCCGGGTCACCGGTGAACAGGGCTGCCCGCAGCTGCGGGCCACGCGCCAGGTCGAAGCTCGCGTGCAGGTCGTCGGCGGCCTTCTGCATGGCCGCGTCGGCCTCCTCGGCGGGCAGGCCCGTCAGGTCGTACCGGACGAGGATGTCGTCGTGCTCGCCGGTGGCGGCGGGCGGCGGGTTGAACTGGTGCCAGCCCTCCTCGTCCCGGGTGAACCGCATGCGCAGCGCGTCGTGGTGCTCCAGCAGGGCGTCGAGGCCTGTGCGCAGGGCCCGCAGGTCGGGGGCGCCGTCGAGTTCGAGCAGCGCCGACTGGTTGAAGTGGTGGTGGGCGGCGCGCGGGCTGGTCAGGAACCACTCCTGGATGGGGGTGAGCGGCACCTCGCCCGTGACCGGCCCGTCCTCGGCTCGCTGGGGCGCGGCGCGGACGACGGTGGCCAGTTCGGCCACGGTCTGGTGCGTGAACAGGTCCCGGGTGGCCAGGTGCAGGCCGTCCCGGCGCAGGCGCGAGACGACCTGCATGCTCAGGATGGAGTCGCCGCCGAGCGCGAAGAAGTTGTCGTCGGCGCCGACCTCCTCGAGGCCGAGCACGTCGGCCCAGATCCGGGCGATACGGCGTTCGGTGTCCGTGCGCGGCGCGGTGCGCGGTCCGTCGGCCGTCTGCGTGGGTCCCGGGGCGGGCAGGGCCCGCCGGTCGGTCTTGCCGTTGGGGGTGAGCGGCAGCCGCGGGAGTGGCACGAAGACCGCCGGCACCATGTGCGGGGGCAGCAGCCCCGCCAGATGCTCCCGCAGTTCACCGACGGGCACGCCGACGACGGCCGGATCCGCCGGCACGACGTAGGCGACGAGCCGGGCGGGTCCGGCGGCCGCGTCCTCCTTCGGCGCGTCCGCGCGCACGACGACGACCGCGTCCCGCACCAGGGGGCTGCGGCGCAGCGCGCTCTCGATCTCGCCGGGCTCGATGCGGAAGCCGCGCAGCTTGACCTGGTCGTCCACGCGTCCGGCGAACCGGAGTTCACCGTCGGCGGTCCAGCGGGCCAGGTCCCCGGTACGGTACATCCTCTCCCCCGGCGCGCCGAACGGGTCGGCGACGAACCGCTGGGCGGTGAGCCCGGGCCGGCCGAGGTAGCCGCGGGCGAGGCCGGGTCCCGCCACGTACAGCTCCCCGGTGACACCGGGCGGGACCGGGCGGAGGGCGGCGTCGAGGACGTGGACGCGGCTGGCGCCGGAGGGGCGGCCGATGGGCGGGGCGCCGTCACCGGATGACAGCGGGCCGGTCCAGGTGGCGACCACGGTGGCCTCGGTGGGCCCGTAGGAGTTGATCATCCGGCGGCCGGGTGCCCAGGTCTCGACCAGGTCCGCCGGGCAGGCCTCGGCGCCGACGATCAGGGTGCGCAGCCCGGGCAGGGCGCTCGCCGTTTCCGGCGGGACGGTGGCGAGGGCCGCGGGAGGGATCAGCGTGTGGCTGACGCGGCGCGCGGCGAGCACCTCGGCCAGCCGTTCCCCGACGAGCGGCCCTTCCTCCCCCGTCACCAGCGCGGCCCCGCTGAGCAGGGACACACACAGTTCCAGTACGGAGGCGTCGAAGCTGGGCGAGGCGAACTGCAGCACCCGGTCGCCGGGACCTGCGGCGTACCGCTCGGCCGCGGCCGCGGCGAAGGAGGAGAGGCCGCGGTGGGTGACCACGACGCCCTTGGGGGTGCCGGTCGAACCGGAGGTGTAGATGACGTAGGCGGGGTGGCCGGGGTCGAGCGGGGCGGTGCGGTCGGCGTCCGTGGGTGCCGTGTCCGGTCCCTCGGCGGCCCAGACCTGGGCGGGGTCGTCGAGCACCAGGTGTGCGCCCGCGTCCCGGGCCATGAACTCCCGCCGCTGAGCGGGGTAGTTCGGGTCCACGGGCAGGAAGGCGCCGCCCGCCTTGGTGACGGCGAGCTGGGCCAGTACCGTCGCCGCCGAGCGGGGCAGGGCCAGCGCCACCACCCGCTCCGGACCGACGCCGTCCCGGATGAGCCGGTGCGCCAGCCGGTTGGCCGCCCGGTCCACGTCCGCGTAGGTCAGCTCCCGGTCTCCGTCCACCAGCGCCACCGCGTCCGGGGTCCGCGTGACTTGACGCTGGAACAGCTCCGGCAGGGTCGTCTCGGGCACCGGCCGGAAGGTGCCCCGCCCCTTCTCCAGCAGGGCCTTCAGCTCGTCGTCGGAGGCCAGCGGCAGGGCGCCCAGGGGGCGTTCGGGATCCTCCGCCACGGCGGCCAGCAGGGTGCCGAGCTGGGCGGCCATCCGCTCGGCCGTGGCCGCGTCGAACAGGTCGGTGTTGTAGGTGAGCAGGGCGTGCAGCGCTCCGGAGCCGGTCTCGGCGAACTCCAGGGTGAGGTCGAACGCCGCCTGCTCCGACTCGGGTTCGACGTCGGTGACGTCCAGGCCCGGCAGATCCAGGTCGGCCGCCGGGGTGTTCTGCAGGACGACCATCACCTGGAAGAGCGGGCTGCGGCTGGTGTCGCGGACCGGCTGGACCTCGTCCACCACCCGTTCGAACGGCACGTCCTGGTGGGCGAAGGCGTCCAGGACCGTCTGTCGGACCCCCGTGAGGAACTCGGCGAAGGGCCGCTGGGTCTGCACCCGCGAGCGCAGCACCAGGGTGTTGACGAAGAACCCGACGAGTCCCTGCGTCTCGGGCCGGTCACGGCCGGAGGTGACGGTGCCGACGGCGATGTCCGTGGCGCCGGAGAGGCGGGCGAGGTAGGCCTGGGCGGCGGCGACGAGTGTGGTGAACAGGGTGGTCCCGCGGTCCCGGGCGAGCCGGGTCAGGCGCCGGGCGGTCCGGGCCGGCACCACCAGGCGGGTCGTCGCCCCGCTGCTGGTGCGGACCGGCGGCCGGGGCCGGTCGGTGGGCAGCTCCAGCGGCTCGGCGTCGGCCAGTCGCTCCTTCCAGTGGGCGAGCTGCTCGTCCGTGCCGGTACCGCCGGCCGTGCGCTGCCAGTGGGCGTAGTCGGCGTACTGCACCGGCAGCGGCGGCAACTCCCCGATCGCCACGCCGAGTTCGGCCCGGTACAGATGGGCCAGGTCGCCGAGCAGGACCGAGGTGGACCAGCCGTCGGTGACGATGTGGTGCAGGGTGAGGGTCAGGACGTGGTCGTCGCCGGCCAGCCGTACCAGGCCGGTGCGCAGCAGCGGTCCCCGGCGCAGGTCGAAGGGGCGGGTGCGGTCCTCGGCGAGCAGCCTGCGCAGGGCGGGCTCACGCTGCTCCGCGGGCAGCCCGGACAGGTCGCGCAGCGGCAACGGTACGTCCTGCGGTGGGTGGACGATCTGGACGCCGTGGCCGTCGGCGCTGTCGAAGGTGGTGCGCAGCGACTCGTGCCGGGCCACCAGGGCGCCGAGCGCCGCGCCGAGGGCGCCGGTGTCCAGGGAACCGCGCAGCCGCAGGGCGAGCGCGGTGACGTACTCGGTGCCACCGGGGGCGAACTCCTCCAGGAACCAGAGGCGTTGCTGGGCGTACGACATCGGGGCGACCGCCTCGCGGGCCACCGGGACGATCGCCGGGCGGCTCGCGGTCCGCTCCTCGGCGAGCAGGAGCGCCAGTGCGGCGGGCGTGGGATGGGTGAACACCGCACGGGGCGTGAGGTCGGTGCCGAAGGCCTCGGCGAGGCGGGAGGCTAGCCGGATGCTGAGGATGGAGTCACCGCCGAGCCCGAAGAAGTCGTCCTCCACGCCGGGCGGTTCGACCCCCAGGACCTCCCCGAAGACCTCCGCCGTACGGCGCTCGGTGTCGTTGCGCGGTTCGACCCGCTCGCGTCCCGGGAGGATCTCCGGTGCCGGGAGCGCCGCCCGGTCGACCTTGCCGTTGCCGCTCAGCGGGAGCGCGTCGAGCGGGACGAACGCGGTGGGCACGAGGTAGTCGGGCAGGGTGCGGGCCGCGAAGGCGCCCAGCTCCTCCGGGTCCTGCCCGGCGGCGCCGACCACATAGGCCACGAGCCGCCTGGCGCCCGGCCGGTCCTCGCGGGCCAGCACGGCCACGTCCACGACGTCCGGGTGGGCCGCGAGCGCGGCCTCGACCTCGCCGGGCTCGACCCTGAAGCCGCGGATCTTCACCTGGTCGTCGGCACGGCCGAGGAACTCGACGGTGCCGTCCGGTCGCCGCCGGGCCAGGTCGCCCGTGCGGTACATACGGGCACCGGGCGGGCCGGAGGGGTCGGCGAGGAAGCGGGCCGCGGTGTCGCCGGGGCGGTTAAGGTAGCCGCGCGCCACGCCCTCGCCGGCCACGTACAGTTCACCCGCGCAGCCCGGCGGGACGGGCCGCAGCCGGCTGTCGAGGACGTGGACGCGCATGTCGTCCAGGGGATGGCCGATGGGCACGGTGTCCGGCACCGCCGCCGCGCCGGTGAGGGCGCAGGAGGTCGCGAAGGTCGTCGTCTCGGTGGGCCCGTAGCCGTCCACCACGCTCAGGCCGGGGCAGGCGGTCAGCACCCGGCGCACGGCCGCGGCCGGGACCACGTCACCGCCGGTCCACACCTGGACCAGGCCGCGGAAGCAGTCCGGCGCGTCCTGTGCGAGGAGCCGGAAGAGCCCGGCGGTCACCCACAGTGCCGTCAGTCCGCCTTCCGCGGCCAGCCGCCGTACGAGGGCCGCGTCGACGGTGCCGCCGGGGGCCACGACCACGCACCCGCCGTTGAGCAGCGGCGCCCACACCTCGAAGGTGGCGGCGTCGAAGGCCACCGGCGAGTGCAGGAGCACCCGGGCGCACACGCCGCCGGCGAAACGGCTGTCGGTGGCCAGCGCCGCCACGTCCCGGTGACGCACCGCCACGGCCTTGGGCCGGCCGGTGGAACCGGAGGTGAACATCACATAGGCCAGCCGGTCGGGGTCGGCGGGCGGTACGGGCTCTTCCGCGGCGCCGGTGCGGGTGGTGGGGCCGGTGGCGGCCTCCGCACCGGGACGGGCTGTGGCGACCTCCGCGCCGGTGGGGGCGGTGGCGGTCCGGGTGCCGGTGCGGGCGGCTGCCACCTCGGCGGTGGTGAGCCGGATGGTGGCGCCCGCCTGGGCGAGCAGGGTGCGGCGGCGTTCCTCCGGGGCCCTGGTGTCGACGGGCAGGTAGGCGCCGCCCGCCATGAGGACCGCGAGCTGGGCCACGACGAGTTCCGCCGAGCGGTCCATCAGGAGCGCCACCCGGTCCTCGGCCGTCAGGCCGTCGGCCACCAACCGGGCGGCGAGCCGGCCCGCCCACTCGGAGAGTCGGCGGTATGTCAGGTCGCGGTCGCCGTCGGAGACCGCTACCGCTTCCGGGGTGCGCCGGACCTGTGCGGCGAACAGGTCCACCGGGCTGCGGGGCGCCACCTCCCGGGCGGTGGCGTTCCAGTCCGCCAGCAGCTGCCGGTCGGCCTCGGTGAGCAGGTCCAGGTCGTCGAGGTCGCCGTCGACGCCGTCGGCGAGGGAGGTGAGCAGGCCGGCCAGCCGGCCGGCGGCACGCTCGACGGTGGCGCGGTCGAACAGCGCGGGATCGTAGGCCAGGTCGAAGCCGAGCCGTTCGGCCAGGTGGGCGCGCAGGCACCACGGGAAGGTGGTGGCGTCGTCGGCGCGCACCTCCGCCACCCGGACGCCCGTGCGGGCCGTGGCCGACTCGTCCACGGGGTAGTTCTCGAACACCACCATGCTGTCGAACAGCGGCTCGCCGGCGGCGACTTCGCTCACGGCCTGGATCCGGGGCAGTGCGAGGAAGTCGAACCGGCGGGCCTCGCTCTGCCGTTCCTGCAGGTCACGCAACCAGGGCAGGACACGCCCGCCGGGGATGCGGACCCGGGTCGGCACGGTGTTGATGAACATGCCGATCATGGTCTCGACGCCGGGCAGTTCGGCCGGACGGCCGGAGACGGTCGTGCCGAACACCACGTCGTCCCGTCCGCCGGTACGGGCCAGCAGCAGCGCCCAGGCGCCCTCCACCACGGTGTTGACGGTCAGACCGGCGCGCGCGGCGGTCTCCCGCAGCCGCCGGGAGACCTCCTCGTCCAGCTCGTGGTGGACGGCCGCCCCGGACCGGGCGCGGTGCGCCTCGGCGGGTGTGCGGTCGTACGGCAGCGGGGTGCGGACGGTGAACCCGGCCAGGGCGTCGGCCCAGTGCCGCTCGGCCGCCGTCTCGTCCTGGCCGCGCAGCCAGTGCAGGAAGTCCGCGAACGGCCGCCGTACCGGGGGCGCCGCGTCCGGGCCGCCGGTCAGCGCGGCGTAGCGCTGGCACACCTCGGTGAGCAACTGCCCGGTGCTCCAGCCGTCCAGCACGATGTGGTGGGTGGACCACACCAGCAGCACCTCGTCGCCGGGCAGCGCGGCCAGGGTGAGACGGGTGAGCGGAGCGGTGCTCAGGTCCATTCCGGCGGCGCGGTCCTCGGCGAGCAGCCGTTCGGTCTGCTCCGCCCGCGCCTCCGGCGTCAGGCCGCGCCAGTCGAGGTGCGTCACGGGCAGCTCGGCGCGGTGCTTGACCACCTGCACGGGATGGGGCAGGCCCCGCCAGTGCACGCTGGTGCGCAGGACCGGGGTGCGGTCGGCGACCCGCTGCCAGGCCTCGGCGAACGCGTGGGGGTCGGCCACCCCGGACAGGCGTACCGCGGTGCGGTCGAAGTACGCCCCTTCGGTGTCGACGAGCCCGTGGAACAGCATGCCGGACTGCAACGGGGTGAGCGGCAGGACGTCCTCGGCGTGCCGGCCGTCGCCGATCAGCGCGTCGAGTTGGTCCTGGGTGAGGCCGGCGAGGGGGAAGTCGGACGGGGTACGGCCGCCCGCCTCGGGACGGGCGCAGTGCGCCACGATGTCGCGCAGGGCCGTGGCCGTCTCCTCGGCCAGCCGGCGGACGGTGGCCTCGTCGTAGACGGCGGCCGGGTAGGTCCAGCCGAGTTCGAGCCTGCCCTGCTGGACCACACCGGTGATGTCCAGCAGGTAGGGGCGGGGTTCGTCGGGATCGGTGTCGCGGCCGGCCGCGGGCAGGGGACCGTCGTACAGGCCGTCGGCGCCGGTGCCGCCCGCGTCCCACTGGCCGTGGTAGTTGAAGCCGACCCGCGGGGCCGGGGCGCCGGTGAGCGGACTGCCGGGCAGCAGGTGGCGCAGGGCGCCGTGGCTCAGGCCGTGCAGCGGTATCGCGCGCAGCTGCTCCTTGACCGAGCGCAGGGTGTCGTGCCAGCCGGCGTCCGGGCCGACGCGGAGCGCGAGCGGGAACTCGGCGGTGAACCAGCCCACCGTCCGCGACAGGTCCACGTCGTCGAAGAGGTCCTCCCGGCCGTGCCCCTCCACGCCGACCAGGACGGTGTCGCGCCCGCACCAGCGGGCCAGGGTGCGGCCGAGGGCGCTGAGGAGGACGTCGTTGACCTGGGTGCGGTAGACCTCCGGGACCTGCCGCAGCAGGGCGTCGGTGGTGTCCGTGTCCAGCGTGACGGTGACCGTGGCGGCGGTGCCGTGGGTGTTGGGGCCGGACCGGCCGGCGGGCAGGTCGGCCGGGGCCGCGCAGGTGCGTGTCCAGTACGGCAGGTCCGTGTTCAGCGCGCCGGAGCGGGTGTGCTCGTCGAGCCGGGTGGCCCAGTGCCCGTACGAGGTGCTCGCCGCAGGCAACACCACGGGCCGTCCCGCTTCGGCCGCCCGGTACGCGGTCTCCAGGTCGGCGAGCAGGATGCGCCAGGACACGCCGTCCACCGCCAAGTGGTGCACGGTGATGACGAGTTGACCCGTCCGCTGCGGGCCGGGGTCGAAGAACAGGATGCGGAGGACCCGGCCCGCGGTGGGATCGAGGGCGGCCTGCGCCTCGTCCGTGAGCCGCTGCACCTCCGCTTCCAGCCCCGTGTCCTCCAGTCCGGCGACGTCATGGCGGGTGAAGACGGCGTGCGGCGCCTCGGTGAGGACCTGCTGACGCCAGCCGCCGCCGGTGTGCCGGAACCGCGTGCGCAGCGCCGCGTGCTGGAGGACCAGGGCCTCGGCGGCCCGGCTCAGGGCCGCCGGGTCGGTGTCCGGGGCCGTGCGCAGGCGCTGGGTCATGGTGAAGCGCAGGCTTCGCGCGGTGTCGCGGCCGTCGAGGTACCAGTGCTGGATCGGGGTGAGCGGGGCCTCGGCGGGCGGGAGGCCGCCGGTGACGGCCGGACGGGCGGTGGCTTCACCGACGCGCAGGGCGAGTTCGGCGACCGTCTGGTGCCGGAACACGTCCTTGGTGGTGAGGGTGAGTCCGGCCTGCCGGGCACGGGCGACGATCTGGATGCTGAGGATGGAGTCGCCGCCGAGCGTGAAGAAGTTGTCCCGGCTGCCCACGCGTTCGGCGCCGAGCACCTCCGCCCAGATCGCGGCGAGCCGTGCCTCCGTGCCGGGCCGTGGCGCCACGTACGGGGTGGCGGAGTCGAGTTGCACAGGCGGTGCGGGCAGCGCGCGGCGGTCGGTCTTGCCGCTGGTGGTGCGGGGGATGCGGGCCAGCGGGACGAACGCGGTGGGCACCATGTGGTCGGGCAGCGTGCGCCGCAGCTGCAGCCGCAGCTCGTCGGCCGGGGGGACGCTGTCACCGGCGGCCACGACGTAGGCGACCAGCGTGCGGCGGCCCGCGTGCTCGCGGGCGGCCACCGCGGCGTCGGCGAGGCCGGGGTGGTCGAGGAGCGCGGCCTCCACCTCGCCGGGCTCGATGCGGAATCCGCGGATCTTGACCTGCTCGTCGACGCGGCCGAGGAACTCCAGCAGCCCGCCCCCGTCCCAGCGGGCCCGGTCCCCGGTGCGGTACATCCGCTCCCCCGGGGCCCCGAACGGATCGGCCACGAAGCGTGCGGCGGTCAGGCCGGGGCGGTTCAGGTAGCCGCGGGCCACCTGGGATCCGGCCAGGTACAGCTCGCCGGGGACGCCGGGCGGTACCGGCCGCAGGGCGTCGTCGAGGACGTAGGCCCGCAGGTTGCCGCCGGGACGGCCGATGACCGGGCGGTCGGGACTGTCGGCGCAGCGGCCGTAGACGGAGTCGACCGTGCACTCGGTGGGACCGTACATGTTGAGGACGGTGACGCCCAGATCGCGGTCGGCCGCGACCAGTTCCCGCCAGGTGGCGTTGGTGACCGCCTCGCCTCCGACGAGCAGCAGGCGCGGGTGGTGGCGGCCGGGGGCCAGCAGTCCGGCGGAGGTGAGTTCCCGCAGGAAGGACGGGGTGACGTTCACCAGGTCCAGCCGGCGTTCGGTGATCTGGGCGCAGAAGGCCTGCGGGTCCAGGCGTACGTCCTCGTCGACGAGGTGGACCTCGTGGCCGAGGGCGAGCAGGAGCGGCCCTTCCCAGGAGGTGTCGAAGGAGAAGGAGGCGCTGAGAGCGGCCCGCAGCCGCTGCCCGCCGGCGGTGTGCGGGGCGAGCAGGCCCGCGCGGTGGTCGTGGCAGAGGTTGACCAGCTGCCGGTGTTCGACGGCGACGCCCTTGGGGCGGCCGGTGGAGCCGGAGGTGTAGACGAGGTAGGCGGTGTGCCCGGGCAGCAGCGGCCGGGTCCGGTCGGCGTCGGCCGGGTCATGGGCGGGCAGCCGGTCCCAGGGCACCTCTCCCAGGTCGGTCAGCAGCGTGTGCGGCCGGGCGTCGTCGAGGAGGAACCGGGTGCGGTTCTCGGGCAGTTCGGGGTCGAGGCAGAGCAGGCCGGCACCCGCCTTGAGCACCGCGAACAGGGCCACCACCAGCTCGGAGGTGCGCGGCAGCCGGACCGCGACCACGCGTTCGGGGCCGGCACCGAGCGCGATGAGGTGGTGGGCGAGCCGGTTGGCCCGCTCGTTCAGCGTGGCGAAGGTCAGGGTGGTGTCGCGGGCCACCAGCGCGGTGAGGTGCGGGGTGCGGGCGGCCTTCGCCTCGAACAGGACGGGGAAGGTGGTGTCCGGTTCGGGCAGGGGGGCGCCCTGCCCGAACCCGAGCACCCGCTGCCGTTCGGCTTCGGTCATCAGCGGCAGGGTGCCCACGGCGCACTCGGGGTCCTCGGCCGCGGCCTGGAGCAGGATCCGCAGCCGGGCGGCCAGACGTTCGATGGTGTCGGTGTCGAACAGGCCGGTGTTGTACTCGACGTAGCCGGTCAGGCCGCCGTCCCGCTCGACGAAGTCGAAGGCGAGATCGAACGTGGCGTTGCGGACCGGCGGTGTCACCGGCTCGACCTCCAGGCCGGGCAGCCGGGGCGCCTCGGCCCCCAGGTTGTGCAGGGCCACCATGACCTGGAACAGCGGGGTCCGGCTGGTGTCCCGCTCGGGCTGGAGGGCGTCCACCATCCGCTCGAAGGGCACGTCCTGATGGGCGAAGGCGTCCAGGACGGTGTCGCGCACCTCGGCCAGCAGCTCACGGAACGGCACTTCCGGCCGCACCCGGGCGCGCAGCACCAGTGTGTTGACGAACATGCCGACCACGTCGTGCAGTTCGGGCCGGTCGCGGCCCGCGGTGACCGTGCCGACGGTGACGTCCTGCTGGCCTGCCCAGCGGGCGAGCAGCACCTGACAGGCCGTCACGAGAGTCATGTAGAGGGTGGCGTCGGCCTCCCGGCCGCGTTCGCGCAGCCGCTCGGTCAGGGCGGCGGGAAGGGTGAAGGTCAGCAGGGCGCCGCCGCGGGTGCGGACCGCCGGGCGCGGCCGGTCGGTGGGCAGCTCCAGCGGGGTGACTCCGTCCAGGGCCCGGCGCCAGTGGGCGAGACCGGACTCGGCGCGGTCGGCGCGGGTGCGCTGCCAGGCGGCGTAGTCGGCGTAGCGCACGGGGAGGGCGGGCAGGACGGGCCGGCGGTTCTCGCGGGCCGCCGCGTACAGCTCACTCAGGTCCCGGCCGAGTACGCCCACGGACCAGCCGTCGGTGACGATGTGGTGCACGGCCAGGACGAGGACGTGGTCGTCGGCGGCGAGCCGGGCCAGGCGGGCGCGCAGCAGGGGTCCGGTGGCCAGGTCGAAGGGGGTGCCGGCCTCGCGTTCGAGGAGGGCGTCCAGATCGGCTTCGTCCGCGAGGTGGTCCACGGGCAGGTCGGCCGCGCTCGGCGGGTGGACGACCTGCCGGGCCTGGCCGTCGTGTTCCTCGAACGTGGTGCGCAGCGCCTCGTGCCGGGCGACCAGCCCGTCCAGGGCGGCCCGCAGTGCGACTTCGTCGAGCGGGCCCCGCAGCCGCAGTACCGACAGGGTCGTGTACTCGGTGCTGTCCGGCTCGAACCGGTCGAGGAACCACAGCCGTTGCTGGGCGTACGACAGCGGCGCCGGGGCGTCCGGCCGGGTGGCCGTGATGGCGTCGGCCGGGGCGGTGCGCTCGGTGGCCGGGTCGCCCAGGGCGGCCGCGAGGTCCGACAGGGTCGGGTGGGTGAACAGCAGGCGGGGCGAGACGTCCGTGCCGAAGGCGGCGCGCAGCCGGGAGACGACGCGGACGGCGAGGATGGAGTCGCCACCGAGGGCGAAGAAGTCGTCGTCCGCGCCGACCTCGCCGGTGTCCAGGACGTCCGTCCAGGCCGCGGCGACCAGCCGCTCGGCGGGCGAACGCGGCGGGACACGGTCGCCGTCGGCGGCGTACCCGTCCGGGCCGGGCACGGGCAGTGCTCGGCGGTCGAGCTTGCCGTTGACGGTGAGCGGCAGAGCCGTCATCGGCACATAGGCGGCGGGCACCATGTGCGTGGGCAGCAACCGCCCGAGGTGGGAGCGGAGTTCGGCGGCCGAGGGGGGCGGTGTGGCACGCTCGCCGGTGCCGGTGCCGACGACGTGGGCCACCAGCCGGCGGGTCCCGGCGGCGTCCTCGTACACACCCACGGCCGCGGCGCCCACACCCGGGTGGGTGTGCAGGGCGGCCTCGATCTCGCCCGGCTCGATGCGGTAGCCGCGGATCTTCACCTGCTGGTCGGCGCGGCCCAGGTACTCCAGGGTGCCGTCGGCCCGCCGGCGGGCCCGGTCGCCGGTGCGGTACATGCGGGTGCCGGGCCGCCCGAACGGGTCGGCGACGAAGCGGGTGGCCGTCAGGCCGGGCCGGTTCAGGTAGCCGCGGGCCAGGCCCTCTCCGGCGACGTACATCTCACCGACGGCGCCGGGCGGTACGGGCAGCAACGTGTCGTCCAGGACGTGGACACGCAGGTCGGGGATGCCGGTGCCGATGGGGCTGGCGGTCCGCGTGCGGGCGGTCGTGCCGTCGAGCGGGGCGTAGGTGACGTGCACGGTGGTCTCGGTGATGCCGTACATGTTCACCAGGCGCGGCGCGGTGTCCGGGTGGCGCGCGTACCAGTCGGCGAGCCGGGACACGTCCAGCGCCTCACCGCCGAAGATCACCGTGCGCAGCGCCAGCCGGGCGCTGGGCTCGGGGAGTTCGGCGTCCGCGCGGACCAGCGGGTAGAAGGCGGACGGGGTCTGGTTGAGGACGGTGACCTGTTCGTCGGCGAGCAGGCGCAGGAAGTCCTCCGGGGAACGGGCGATGTCGTCGGGGACGACGACGAGCCGGCCGCCGTGCAGCAGCGGCCCCCACAGCTCCCACACCGAGAAGTCGAAGGCGTAGGAGTGGAACAGCGTCCACACGTCGTCCGTGCCGAAGCCGAACCACTGCCGGGTGCGGGCGAACAGGCGCACCACGTTGGCGTGCGGGATGACGACGCCCTTGGGCCGGCCGGTGGAGCCGGAGGTGTAGATGGCGTAGGCCGGGCTCTCGGGCAGCGGGCGGCGGGCCGGGTCCCGCGGGTCCGTCACCGGACGCCGGGCGAGGTCGGCACGCACCCCGTCGTCGTCCAGCAGCAGCAGGGGTATGGCGGTGCCCTCGGCCCGCGCGGCGGTCGCCGCCGTCGTCACCAGCGTCACCGGAGCCGCGTCCGCCAACAGCCCGGCGACGCGTTCGGCGGGCAGGGCCGGGTCGATGGGCAGGTAGGCGGCGCCGGTCTTGAGGACGGCGAGGACGGCCACGACCAGGTCGCAGGAGCGGGGCAGCGCGAGGGCCACGAACCGCTCGGGTCCCGCACCGAGTTCGGCGAGCCGGTGGGCGAGCCGGTTGGCCCGCGCGTTCAGTGTGGCGTAGTCGAGGCGCTCGTCGCCGCAGGTGACGGCCTCGGCGTCGGGGGTGCGGGCGGCCTGTGCCGCGAAGAGGTCGACGAGGGTCTCGGTGGGCCGGCCCTCCTCGGTGCCGTTCCAGTCGACCAGGATGCGCCGCCGCTCCTCGGCGGTGGTCCAGGCCAGGGTGCGCAGCGGGCGGTCCGGGTCGTCGGCCAGCTCGGTGAGCAGCAGGCACAGCCGGTCGGCGATGGCCCGTACGGTCGTGGCGTCGAACAGCTCGGGGTCGTAGGCGAGGTCGAAGCCGAAGCGCTCGCCCTGGTAGGCCCGCAGCACGAGGGCGTAGTTGGTGGCGTCCCGCGAGGAGACCTCGGCCAGGCGTATGCCGGAGGTGGCCGAACGGGCCTCGTCGAAGGGGTAGTTCTCGAACGCGACCATGCTGTCGAACAGCGCGCTGCCGGACGGCACGGCGCTGAGGCCGGTCAGCTCGGCGAGGGACACCGCGGCGAACCGCCGTGCCTCGGCCTGCGCCTCCTGCAACTCCCGCAGCCAGGCGGTGGCGCTACGGTCGCCCTCCACGTGCACGCGGGTGGGCAGGGTGTTGATGAACATGCCCACCATCGACTCGACGCCGGGCAGGTCGTCGGGGCGGCCGGAGACGGTGGTGCCGAACAGCACGTCCCGCTCGGCGCTGTAGCGGGACAGCAGCAGCGCCCAGGCACCCTGCACCACCGTGCCGAGCGTCAGCCCCGCCCCCCGGGCGGTGCGGGCCAGCCGCGCGGACGCCTCGTCGGACAGCCCGGCCGAGAGCACACCGGTGGACCGCGTCTCGTGTCCCGGTCGCCGGACGCGGTCGACGGGCAGCGGGGTCGGGGTGGCGAACCCGTCCAGCACACCCCGCCAGTGGGCGCGGGCGGTCTCGGCGTCCTGGTCGGCCAGCCAGCGGACGTAGTCGCCGAAGGGCCGCCGCACGGACGGCCGTGGTTCGGCACCGGAGGTGAGGGCCGCGTACTCCTCGAACACGTCGGTGAGCACCTGGGCCAGGCTCCAGCCGTCCAGGATCAGGTGATGAGAGGTCCACAGCAGGTGCAGACGTGCGTCGGGCAGCCGGACGAGGGTGAGCCGCATCAGGGGCGCCGCGGCGAGGTCCAGGCCGTGCGCGAGGTCGTCGGCGCGCAGCCGGGCCAGCCGGTCGGCCCGCTCCCCGGCGTCCAGCTCACGCCAGTCCCATTGCGTGATGGGCAGACGGACGTGGTGGTGCACGACCTGGAGCGGGACCGGTACGCCCTCCCAGACCACCGAGGTGCGCAGGGCCGGGGTGCGGTCGGTCACCCGCTGCCAGGCGACGGCCAGGGCGTCCGGGTCGCTCACGCCCTCCAGCAGCAGTGCGGCCTGGTCGACGTACACGTCGTCCGGCCCGCCGACCAGGCGGTGGAAGAGCATGCCCTCCTGGAGCGGGGTGAGCGGCAGCAGGTCGGCCACGTCCCGGCCGTCGCCGACGAGACGGTCCACCGCGGCCTGGTCCAGACCGGCGAGCGGGAAGTCGGAGGGGGTGCGCCCGCCGGCGCCGGGGCGGGCGCAGTGCTCGGCGACGGCGGTGAGCGCGCGGACCATGGCGTCCGCGAGGCCCCGCACCGTGTCCGGCCGGTGCACCTGGTCGCTGTAGTGCCAGGTGATCTCCAGCTCGCCGTCGGCCACCACGGCCGAGACGTCGAGGAGGTGGTCCAGGGGCTCGCCGGGGTCCGTGTCCCGT
This sequence comes from Streptomyces sp. NPDC006314, assembly GCF_040613075.1. Classification (NCBI taxonomy): domain Bacteria; kingdom Bacillati; phylum Actinomycetota; class Actinomycetes; order Kitasatosporales; family Streptomycetaceae; genus Streptomyces; species Streptomyces sp. NPDC006314. Next base: position 45,301 of record NZ_JBEXRL010000006.1, read on the forward strand.
CCGGGGACGTCGGCGGCGGGGGCGAAGTCCCCTCCGCCGGGCGCCTCCCACTGCCCGTGGTAGGTGAAGCACACCTGGGGCAGCGGCAGGTCCCGCAGGGACCGGGCGGACGGGTCGGGTGAACCGAGGTGGGCCAGTGCCTGGTAGCTCAGGCCGCGCCGGGGCACGGCCCGCAGGCCTTCCTTGACGCTCTTGAGCGTGGCGCCCCAGTCCGGGGCCCCGGCCGGGCCGGCCGGGGTGAGGGTGACGGGGTACTGGCTGGTGAACCAGCCGACCGTCCGGGACAGATCGACGCCCTCGGCGAGGTCCTCCTCCCGACCGTGGCCCTCCAGGGCGACGGTGATCCGCTCGGCGCCCGCCCAGTCGGCGAGCACCCGGCCGAGCGCGCTCAGCAGCACGTCGTTGACCTGGGTGCGGTACACGCCCGGTACCCGGCGCAGCAGTGCCTCGGTGGTGGCGCGGTCCACGCGGGTGCGCGCGGTGCGCACGGAACCGGCGAGCGGGGTGCCGGGCAGGTCCACGGGCAGGGGGGTGCGCGGTTCGGCGGTCTCGGCCGTCCAGTACGGCAGGTCGTCGTCGAGGTCGCCGGCCCGTACCCGCTCGGCCAGGCGGCGGGACCAGTCGGTGAACGCGGTGGGTTCGATCTCCGGGTGGGGGTCCTCGCCCGCTGTCGCCTGCCGGTAGGCGAGCGCGAGGTCGGCGAGCAGCACCCGCCAGGAGACGCTGTCCACAGCGAGGTGATGGGCCGTCAGGAACAGCTGTGGCCGTTCCAGGCCCGGCAGCAGGGCCGCACGCAGCAGCGCTCCGGTAGCCGGGTCCAGGGCCGCCCGGGCGGCGTCGGCGGCCTCGGCGGGCGCGGTCGGCGCCGTATGCCTGGTGAGCAGTCCGGTGGCCGGACCCGCGCCCGGGTGCTGCTGCCAGGTGTCTCCCGTGCGGGTGAAACGGGTGCGCAGCGCCGGGTGCCGGGCGACGACGGCCTCCAGGGCCCGTTCCAGTGCCCCCTCGTCCAGGTCGTGCGGCAGGTCGAGCAGCAGCGACATGCTGAAGTGGCGCAGCGGTCCGTGAGTGGCGAAGAACCACTCCTGCACCGGGGTCAGCGGGGCGGGGCCGTCGTCGTGCGGGCGCCGGGGCGCGGGCACGGTGGCGGTCCGGCGGGCCGCCGCCGCGGCCAGGTCGGCGACCGTCTGGTGGCGGAAGACGTCCTGCGAGCCCAGGCTCAGGCCCGCGGCGCGGGCCCGGGAGACGGCCTGGATGCTCAGGATCGAGTCGCCGCCCAGCTCGAAGAAGTTGTCCGTGACGCCCACCCGGGTCACCCCGAGCACCTCGGCCCAGATGCCGGCCAGGGTCTGCTCGTCGGGGGTGCGCGGAGCCACGGACTCCCCTCCTCGCTCGGCGCCTTCGAGGTCGGGGGCGGGCAGGGCGCGGCGGTCCAGCTTGCCGCTGGTGGTCAGCGGCAGCGCGTCGAGCGCGGTGAAGGAGGACGGCACCATGTGGTCGGGCAGCACGCGGCGCAGGCCGGCCCGCAGGTCCGCCGGGGCGGGCCGGGGGGAGCCGGGCGCGGGGACCGTGTAGGCGGCCAGCCGGGTGTGGCCGTGCGGGTCCGTCACGGCGACGACCGCGGCCGCGGCGACCTCGGGCAGGTCGAGCAGGGCCGCCTCGATCTCGCCGGGTTCGATGCGGTGGCCGCGCACCTTGACCTGGTCGTCGGCGCGCCCGAGGTAGTCGAGGCGCCCGCCGGCGGTCCAGCGGGCCAGGTCGCCCGTGCGGTACATGCGGCTTCCGGGGGGCCCGAACGGGTCGGCCGGGAACCGCGCGGCGGTCAGACCCGGCCGGCCGGCATAGCCCCGGGCCAGCTGCTCGCCCGCGAGGTACAGCTCGCCGCCGACACCCGGGGGCACCGGCTGCAGCCGGTCGTCGAGGACGTAGGCCCGTACGTTCGGCAGCGGGCGGCCCACCAGCGGGCGGTCGGCGCCCTCGATCCTGCAGGCCAGCGCGTCGACCGTGCACTCCGTGGGGCCGTAGAAGTTGTAGGCGGCCACGTCGGGGTGCGCGGCGAGTTCGCGCCACAGGGCGGGCCCGACCGCCTCGCCGCCGAGCATCAGCACCCGGGGGCGGTGCCGGGGGTCGGTGAGCAGTCCGGCGGGCAGCAGCTGCCGCAGGTAGGAGGGGGTGAGGTCGAGGAAGTCGACGCGGTGCCCGACGACGTACTCGACCAGGGCGGCCGGGTCCATCCGGGTCACCTCGTCGACCAGGTGCAGCGGGTGGCCGTCGGCCATCAGCAGCACGCCTTCGAGGGAGGTGTCGAAGGAGAAGGACGCGGTGAGGGCCACCCGCAGCGGGCCGCCGCCCGCGTCGGCGACGAAACCCGCGCGGTGGGCGGCCAGCAGGTTCACCGCCGAGCGGTGCGCCACGGCGACGCCCTTGGGGCGGCCGGTGGAGCCGGAGGTGTAGATGACGTAGGCGGTGTGCTCCGGGTCGAGCGGGGCGCGGCGGTCGGCGTCGGTGGGGTCGGTGTCCGGGAGGCCGACGGGCACGGACCGCAGTGCGGGCTCGTCGAGGACCAGTGCCGGGCGGGCGTCCCGCAGCAGGTAGCGGACGCGCTCCTCGGGCAGGGCCGGGTCCAGGGGCAGATAGCCCGCGCCGGACTTCCAGACGGCGAGGATCGCCACGATCATGTCGGCGGTGCGCGGCAGCCGCAGCGCTACCAGCCGTTCGGGCCCGGTGCCGAGGGCGATGAGGTGGTGGGCGAGCCGGTTAGCGCGGGCGTTGAGCGTGGCGTAGTCCAGCCGCTCACCGCCGGCGACCAGGGCGGGGGCACCGGGAGTGAGGGCCGCGCGGCGCTCGAAGAGCTCCGGGTAGGTGGTGTCGTCGACGGGGTGGGCGGTGGCGTTCCAGTCGCGGATGACCTGCCGTACCTCCTGCCCGGACAGCAGGGGCAGGGTGCCGAGCGGCCGGTCCGGTTCGCCGGCGGCGGCCTCCAGCAGCCGCAGCAGCTGCCCGGCCATCCGCTCGGCCGTCGCCGGGTCGAACAGGTCGGTGCGGTATTCCAGCAGGCCGGTCAGGCCGTTCCCGTCGGGTACGAACTCGATGCTCAGGTCGAAGGTGGCCGCCTGGCGGGGCACGGCGACCGGGGAGGTGGCGAGCCCGCGTGGGACGGTCGCGGCGGGCGGGCCGGGGTGCAGCAGGACCATCACGTCGAACAGGGGGTTGCGGCCCGCCTCGCGGGGTGCGCCCACCGCCTCCACGATCCGCTCGAACGGCGTGTCGCCGTACGCGAAGGCGTCGTTGACGGTATCGGCCGTCTCCGCCAGCAGGTCGCGGAAGGAGCCGGACGACCGCACCGGCGTGCGCAGCGCCACCGTGTTCACGAAGAGGCCGACGGCGCGTTCGAGGTCGGTGCGGGACCGGCCGGGGGTCAGCGAACCGACGGTGATGTCGTCCTGACCGGACCAGCGGGCCAGCAGGGCCTGGGCGGCGGCGACCAGGGCGGTGTAGAGGGTGGTGTGCTGGTCTCTCGCGAGGTGGCGCAGCTGTGCCGTGAGGCGGGCCGGGATGGTGAAGGTGTGGACGGCGCCCGCGCCCGCCTCCTCGCCGCGCCGCGGCCGGTCCAGGGGCAGTGCGGGGGCGACCGCGCCCGTCAGCCTCTCTCTCCAGTGGGCGAGTTGCCGCTCCAGCCGGGCACCGGAGAGCTGTTCGCGCTGCCACACCGCGAAGTCCGGATACTGCGTCGCCACCGGGGGCAGCTCCGGTGCGGCGCCCCGGGCGAGGGCGTCGTAGGCGGTGCACAGCTCGTCCAGGACGATGCCCATCGACCAGCCGTCGGTGACGATGTGGTGGGCCGTCAGCAGCAGCACGTGCGAGGTCGCCGACTCGCGCAGCAGCAGGGCGCGGAGCAGGGGGCCCTGCCGCAGGTCGAAGGGGCGGGAGTACTCCTGGAGCAGGTCGGCGTCGGTGTCCGCGGTGTCGCGGACCGGCAGCGGCATCGGCCCGGCGGGGTGGACGGTCTGCGCCGGCCGGCCGTCGGTCTCCTCGAACGTGGTGCGCAGCGCCTCGTGGCGGGCCACGACGGTGGCCAGGGCCGCTTCCAGCGCGCCGCGGTCCGGCGTGCCGGTGAGGCGGACCGCGACGGCGCTGTTGTAGCGCGGGTCGCCGGGCCGCAGCCGGTCCAGGAACCACAGGCGCTGCTGGGCGAAGGACAGGGGCAGCGGCCGGTCGCGGCCGGCGCGCGGGATGCCGCGCGGGGCGCCGGCGGGCGCGCCGCCGGCCCGCCCGGCCAGTCGTCGGCGCAGCGCCTCCCGCAGGTCCTCGGGGAGGGCCCGGGCGCGGTCCCGCTTCGAGGACGTGGCCGGGGCGGAGGAGTTCGCGGGGTCGGGGCCGGAAAGCTGCGCGGGGTCCGAGCCGGGGAGGTCCGCCGGGTTCGAGTCGGGCAGGTTCGCGGGGTTCGAAGACGTCATAGCCGTCGGGTCCTCACCGTTCGTCGTGGTCGTGGCCGCCGTACGCGGCGTCTTCGAGTTCGCTCAGGACCTGTTCCTCCACCAGTTCCGCCAGGGCGGCGACGGTGCGGGAGACCAGGACGTCGCGGGGTGTGAGCGTGACGCCGAACGCGTCGTTGGCGCGGGAGGCGATGAGCAGGGCGCGCATGGAGTCGCCCCCCAGCAGGAGGTAGTCGTCCTCGGCGCCCACGGCCGTCTGGAGGGTCTCCTCCCAGATGGCCGCCAGTGCCTCCTCGGTGGGCGTGCGCGGTGCCACGTACGCGGCCGGTGCCTGCTCGACGGCCGGTTCCGGCGCGGGCAGGGCGGCCCGGTCGGTCTTGCCGTTCTCGGTGAGCGGGAAGCGGTCGAGCGCCACGAACGCCGAGGGGACCATGTAGCCGGGCAGGGAGCGGGCGGCCAGCGCGCGCAGCTCGGCGCCGGCGGGCGGCTCGGCGCCGGGGGCCGTGAGCAGGTGGGCGACCAGGCGCGGCAGGCCCGGTTCGTCCTCGCGGACGGTCACCACGGCGTCGAGCACGGCCGGGTGGCGCACGAGGGTGGCCTCGATCTCGCCCGCCTCGATGCGGTGGCCGCGCAGCTTGAGCTGGTGGTCGGTGCGGCCCAGGTAGTGCAGCTCGCCGCGGGCGTCGCGGCGCACCAGGTCGCCGGTGCGGTACATGCGGGTGCCGGGCGGCCCGAACGGGTCGGCGGTGAACCGGGCCGCTGTCAGGCCGGGGCGGCCCAGGTAGCCGCGGGCCAGGGCGGGTCCGCTCAGCCACAGTTCCCCGGGAACGCCGTCGGGGACCGGCCGCAGCCGGGCATCGAGGACGTAGGCGCGGGTGGCGGGCAGCGGGCGGCCGATGGGCGGCGCGGTACCGTCCGGTTCCAGGGGTGCGGACCAGGTGGCGACGACGGTCGCCTCGGTGGGGCCGTAGGAGTTGACCATGCGGTGGTGCGGGGCCCAGCGGGCGACGAGTTCGGCTCCGCACGCGTCGGCGCCGACGATGAGCGTCCTCAGGTCGGGCAGTGTGCCGGGGGTGTCGGCGGGCAGGGTGGCGAGCGCGGCCGGCGGCAGCAGGGTGTGGGTGATGCGCTCGGCCCGCAGTACGCCGGCCAGTTCGGCGCCGAGCAGCGGGCCGGGCGCGGGCACCACCAGGCGGGCGCCGTGCGGCAGGGACGCGCACAGCTCCAGCACGGACGCGTCGAAGCTGGGCGTGGCGAAGGCCAGCACGCGGTCGCCCGGGGCCACGTGGTAGTGGGCGGCCTCGGCGACGGAGAACGCGGCGAGCCCGCGGTGGGTGACGACGACGCCCTTGGGGCGGCCGGTGGAGCCGGAGGTGTAGATGACGTAGGCGGGGTCGTCCGGGTCGAGGGGGCGGGTCCGGTCGGTGTCGGTGGGCCGGTGTCCGGGCACGTCGTCCGGCGGTGCGGTGAGCAGGTCCGCGATCTCCTTGGCGTCGAGGGTGAGGGTGGGGGCGGCATCGCGCAGCATCAGCGCGATCCGCTCCTCCGGGTAGCCGGGGTCGACCGGCAGGAACGCGGCGCCCGCCTTCGCCACCGCGAGCTGCGCCAGCACCATGTCCGCAGAGCGCGGCAGGAGGAGCGCGACGAGGGTGCCGGGTCCCGCGCCCCGGGCGATGAGCCGGTGCGCCAGGCGGTTGGCCTGCGCCTCGGCCTCGGCGAAGGACAGCAGGCGGTCCGGGGAGGCGAGCGCCGGTCGCGTGGGCCACCGGTCCACGGCCGCCTCGACGAGGGCGGGCAGGGTTGCCGGGGGTACCGAGCCGAGGTCCGGGCGGGCCGGTCCGCGCACCAGCCGGGCCCGGTCCGCGGGCGGCAGGACGTCGAGGTCGTCCAGGCGTGCCGTGCCGTCCGAGGCGGCCAGCGCGCGCAGCGTGTGCAGCAGGTGCCGGGCCAGGGAGCCGGCGGTGACCGCGTCGAAGTTCCGCGGGTCGTAGCCGAGTTCGACGGCGAGCCGGTCCCCGGGCGAGACGACCACGGTGAGGGGGTAGTTGGTGGCCTCCCGGGCGTCCAGCGCGCGGACCGTGAGGCCGTGCGCGCCGGCCGTGGCGTCACCGACCGGGTAGTTCTCGAACACGACCAGGCTGTCGAACAGGGCGGTGCCCGCGGGCAGCCCGCTCAGGCCCTGCAGGTCGTTCAGGGGCAGGTGGTCGAAGCGGCGGTCCTCGGCCCGTGCGTCCTGCAGGTCCCGCAGCCAGGTGCCGCAGTGGGCGCCGCCGTCGACGGTGACGCGGGCGGGCAGGGTGGTGATGAACAGCCCGGTGATCGTGTCGGCGCCGGGCAGATCGGCGGGGCGCCCCGAGACGGTGGTGCCGAAGCACACCTCGCGCTCCCCGCTCCAGCGCGCCAGCAGCAGTGCCCAGGCGCCCTGCACCAGGGTGTTCAGGGTGAGCCGGTGACGGCGGGCGAAGTCCTGGAGCTGCCGTGTCCCGTCGGTGTCGAGCCGCTGGGACAGCCAGGTGCCGGAGCGGGCCGTGCTGCCCGGGGCGGGCCTGCGGTCGTAGGGCAGCGGGGTGGGGGCGGTCAGGTCGGCCAGGACACCGCGCCAGTGCTGCTCCGCCCGGCCGGTGTCCCGGGCGGCGAGCCAGGCCGCGTAGTCCGCGAACGGCCTGCGCTCGGGAAGCCGCGGCCGTTCCCCGCGGGCCAGCGCGGCGTGCGCGGCCATGACGTCGGACAGGACGTGGAAGACGCTCCACCCGTCGAGCAGGACATGGTGGAAGGTCCACACCACGCGTACGGTGTCGGGCCCAAGCCGGACCAGGGCGAGCCGCATCAGCGGGGCGCGGTCCAGGTCGATGCCCCGGGCCCGCTCCTCGGCGAGCAGCCGCTCCAGTTCCGCCGCGCGCCGGTCGGCCGGCAGGCCCCTCCAGTCGTGCTCGGTGACCGGCAGGGCCACGTTCCGGTGCACGACCTGCAGCGGCACGGGTACGTCGCGCAGGGCGATGGAGGTGCGCAGGACGGGGGTGCGGTCGACGACGTGCTGCCAGGCCGCGGCCTGCGCGCGGGTGTCGCCGGCGCCGTCCACCTCGAAGGTGATCTGCTCGATGTAGAGGCCGTGGGCGGCGTCGTCCAGGCCGTGCACGACCATGCCGGTCTGGGTGGGCGTGAGCGGGTACACGTCCAGGACGTCCGCTCCGGTACCGGCGAGCCGGTCGACGGCCGTCTGGTCCAGGGGGGCCAGCGGGAAGTCGGACGGGGTCCGGCCGCCGGCGCCGGGCGCGGCGCAGTGCCTCACGATCGCGCGCAGCTCGTCGGTCAGTTCGCCCGCGAGCCGGGCGACGGTCTCGTGCCGGTGCACCTCGCGGGAGTAGGACCAGGTGAACCGCAGCTCTCCGTCGGTCACGTGCCCGAGGACGTCGAGCAGGTGCGGCCGGTCCGCCGAGCGGTCCATGCCGCCGGTCAGACCGCCGTGGGGCGCGTGCAGCAGGCCGCCGGGCGAGGTGGTCCCGTCCTGCCGGCCCAGGTAGTTGAAGCAGATCTGCGGCAGGGCCGGCAGGTCCCGGCGGGCCGTGGGGTGCAGGAAGCGCAGGGCGCCGTAGCCCAGTCCGCCGCGTGGTACGGCGCGCAGGTTCTCCTTGACGGCCTTCAGGACGGTGCCGGTGTCCGCGTCCCGTGGCACGTCCAGGGCGACCGGGTACAGGGTGGTGAACCAGCCGACGGTGCGGGCGAGGTCGACGTCGTCGAACAGTTCCTCGCGGCCGTGGCCTTCCAGGGTGACCGCCACCCGGTCCCGGCCGGTCCAGCGGGCCAGGACCCGGCCGAGCGCGCACAGCAGCACGTCGTTGACGCGGGTGCGGTACGCGTCCGGGACGTCCTGGAGCAGCCGGCGGGTGTCCTCGGCGTCGAGGCCGGCCGTCACGCTCTCCTCGACGGCGGCGGTGTTGGCCCCGCCGGTGTGGTCGGCCGGCAACCGGACGTCGGCGTCGAGGCCCCGCCAGTGGGCGCGTTCGTCGTCGAAGCCGCCGGCCGCGGTGTGGGCGGCCAGCCGCTGGGCCCAGGCCCGGAACGAGGTGCTCTTGGGTCCGAGGTCCGGCCGGTTCCCGTCCCGCAGGGCCCGGTAGGCGGTGTCCAGGTCCTCCAGGACCAGCCGCCAGGAGACCGCGTCCACGACCAGGTGGTGGGCGGCGAGCACCAGTACCGGCCGGCCGTCGTCGCCGGGGCGGCACAGCGCGGCCCGCAGCAGCGGTCCGGTGGCCAGGTCGAAGCCGGCGGCGAGGGTGCCGGCCACCTCGCGGGGCCCGGCGGTGGGGTGCACCTCCAGGTGCGGGGCGCCGCCGGGTGCGGTGCCGTACTGCCGCCACTGCCCGTCCCCGGCCTGTTCGAAGCGCAGGCGCAGCGCGTCGTGGTGTTCCAGTACGGCGGCCAGGGCGGCCCGCAGCAGTGCCTCGTCGGTGTCCGCCGCCAGTTCGTAGGAGACCGCCTGGCTGAAGTGGGCCGGGTCGCCGGTGAGGGTGTGGAGCAGCCAGTGCTGCACGGGGGTGAGCGGGACGTCACCGGCCACCGGCCCCTGCTCGGCGACGGCGGTGGCCGCCCGGCCGGGCAGCTCCTCGGCGGCGGCGGCGAGTTCGGCGAGGCTCTGGTGGGTGAACAGGTGCCGGGGGGTCAGGGCGAGACCGGCCCGGCGGGCGGCGGAGACGATCTGGATGCCCAGGACGGAGTCGCCGCCGAGGGTGAAGTAGTTGTCGTCGGTACCGACTTCGGGCACGCCGAGCACCTCGGACCAGATCGCCGCGAGGGTCCGCTCCGCCGCGGTGCGGGGCGGACGGCTGCCGCCGGACGCGGGGGCCGCCCAGGCGGGCTCGGGCAGCGCCCGCCGGTCCAGCTTGCCGGTGGCGCCGAGCGGCAGCCGCGCCAGCGGCACGACCAGGGCGGGGACCAGGTGGTCGGGGAGGCGGCGGGCGAGGAAGGCACGCAGCTCGGCCGGGTCCGGCAGGGCGGCTGCGCGGGGTACCGCGTATCCGACCAGCCGACGGTGGCCCTCGTGCTCCACCACCCGGGCCGCTGCCGCCGCCACGGCCGGGTGGCGGGCCAACGCGGCCTCGACCTCGCCGAGTTCGATGCGGAAGCCGCGGACCTTGACCTGGTCGTCACCGCGGCCGAGGTAGACCAGGTCGCCGTCGGCCGTCCAGCGCACCAGGTCACCGGTGCGGTACATACGGCCGCCGGGCGGGCCGAAGGGATCGGGCAGGAACCGGGACGCGGTCAGGCCGGGCCGGCGCAGGTAGCCGCGCGCCACGCCGGTGCCGGCGAGGAACAGCTCGCCGGGTGCGCCGACGGGCACCGGGCGCATCCGGTCGTCCAGCACGTAGGCGCGGGCGCCGCCGGCCGGCCGGCCGATCGGCGGGTCACGGTCGGGGTCGGCGGGGTCGCAGGTGAAGGCGGTGGCGTAGACGGTGGCCTCGGTGGGGCCGTAGATGTTGCGCACCTGGCAGCCGGGGATCGCCGCGCGCACCTGGCGGACGGTCCGTGCGGGCAGCCCCTCCCCCGCCAGGACCACCGTGGCCGCGGTGACGTGCAGGGCGTCCTCCGCCAGGAGCCGATCCAGGGCGGAGGGAACCGCGCTGAGTAGTCCGGCGCGCCAGGGCCCGGGGCGCTCGGCCAGGGCCAGCAGGTCGTCGACCACCTCCACGCAGCCGCCGGACAGCAGCGGCGAGAAGATCTCGAAGACGGACACGTCGAAGTTGAGGGAGGTGGAGGCCACCACGTGCTCCAGTCCCCGGCCGGTGAACTCGGCCGCCGCCCAGTCGGTCAGGGCGAGCACCGACGCGTGGCCGACGACGACGCCCTTGGGGCGGCCGGTGGAGCCGGAGGTGTGGATGACGTAGGCGGGATGCTCCGGCAGCAGGGTGCCGTGCCGCTCGTCGTCGCCGATCGGGGCGCCCGAGGCGCTGGAGCGGCCCGGGTCGTCCAGCAGGATCCGGGTGAAGTGGCCCTCGGGCAGCCGGCCGGCGGTGTCCGCGGTGGTGATCACGGCGTCGGGCCGTACGTCCTCGAAGAGGAAGGCGACGCGCTCGGCCGGGTACCGGGGGTCCACCGGAAGGTAGGCGGCGCCGCTCTTGAGGACCGCCAGCAGCGCCACGACCAGGTCGGCGGTGCGGGGCAGGGCGAGCGCGACGTAGCGCTCCGGTCCCGCGCCGGCGGCCAGGAGGAGGCGGGCCAGCCGGTTGGAGCGCTCGTCGAGTTCACCGTAGGTGAGACGCTCCTCGCCGCACAGGACCGCCAGGGCGTCCGGGGTGCGCGCGACCTGCCGGCGGAACGCCTCGGGCAGGGTGTCGTGCGGTGCCCGGACGCTCGCTCCGCCGAACCGGTCCAGGAGGGCACGCCCCTGGCGGGGGTCCTGGAGCGGGAGGTCGGCCAGGGCGCGGTCCGGGTCGGTGGCCATCTCCGTCAGCAGCGTGCGCAGGCTCTGTCCGAGCCCTTCCACCGTCGCCGCGTCGAAGACGGCCGGGTCGTAGTCGAGGTTGACGGCCAGGGCGTCTCCGGGCGCGACGACCACGCTCAGGGGGTAGTTGGTGGGCTCCAGGTCCCGTTCCGTCTCCATGGCCAGCCCGTGCCGGGCCAGCGCTCCCTCGTCGAAGGGGTAGTTCTCGAAGACCACGATGGAGTCGAACAGGGTGGTGCCGCCGGGCACCTCGCTCCAGGCCTGCAACTGGGCCAGTGAGACGAAGTCGTGACGCCGGGCCTCCGACTGGGTCGCCTGCAGCTCGCGCAGCCAGTCCAGCAGCGGGCGCCGTCCGTCGACGCGGGCCCGGGTGGGCAGGGTGTTGATGAACAGGCCGACCATGGCGGTCACACCCGGAAGTTCGGCGGGCCGGCCGGAGACGGTCGTGCCGAACACCACGTCGTCACCGCCGCCGTAGCGGGACAGCAGCAGCGCCCACGCGCCCTGCAGGAGGGTGTTGACGGTCAGGCCCGCCCGCTGGGCGGTCTCCCGCAGCCGTCCCGACACGGCGGCGTCGAGGGTCATCCGTACCGATCCGGACGAGGAACCGTGGTGGGCCTCGGCCGGCCGCCGGTCCCTCGGCAGTTCGGTCGGGGCGGGGAACCCGGCGAGGGTCTCGCGCCAGTACCGTTCGGCCCGGGCGGTGTCCTGCCCGGCCAGCCAGCGCAGGTAGTCGCCGAAGGGCCGGCGCTCGGGCACCTGCGGGCGGCGTCCCGCGGTCAGCGCCGCGTACCGCTCGCACACCTCGTCGAAGACCTGGGCCACGCTCCAGCCGTCGAGCAGGACGTGGTGGAAGATCCACACCAGGCGTACGCGGTCCGGTGCGAGCCGGATCAGGGTCAGCCGCATCAGGGGCGCCGCCCCCAGGTCGATGCCCGCCTGCCGGTCCTCGGCGATCAGCCGGTCCAGCTCGCGGGCGCACCGGTCGGCGGGCCATCCGGTCCAGTCGTGGTGGGTGACGGGCACGGTGGCCCGGTGCCGTACGACCTGGACCGGCTCGGGGGTCTCCTGCCACACCAGGTGGGTGCGCAGGACCGGGTTGGCGTCCACGGTGTGCTGCCACGCCTCGGCGAGGGTGTGCGGGTCGGTGACGCCGGACAGCACCAGCTGCACCTGGTTGACGTAGGTGCGGCCGTCGGGGTCGAGCAGGCTGTGGAAGAGCATGCCCGCCTGCATCGGCGTCAGCGGCTGGATGTCGGCGACGTCGCGGCCGTGCCCGGCGATGCGGTCCACCGCGGCCTGGTCCAGGCGGGCCAGCGGGAAGTCCGACGGTGTACGGCCGCCCGCGTCCGGGCGGGCGCAGTGGGCGACGATGTCCTCGAGCGCCCTCAGCATGCCCTCGGCGAGTGCGGTGACGGTCTCCTCGCGGTGCCGTCCCCGGCTGTGGTACCAGGTGATCTCCAGCCGGTCGTCCTCGACCCGGGCCACCACGTCCAGCAGGTGCGCCCGTTCGGTGCCGGGCGCCTCGGCACCGCCGAGACCGCCGGGCACCGCGCCGACCAGGGTGCCGCCGTCGGCGGACCAGTCGAACCGGCCCAGGTAGTTGAAGCTGATGCCGGGCGTCGGTGCCGCCGCGAGCCGTTCGTCGTGGGCGAGGTGACGCAGGGCGCCGTAGCCGAGGCCCCGGTCCGGTACGGCCCGCAGCTGCTCCTTCACCGACTTCAGTGCGGTCCCCCAGTCCCCCGCCGGGACCTCCAGGGCGACCGGGAAGAGCGAGGTGAACCAGCCGACCGTGCGGGACAGGTCGACGTCCTGGAACAGCTGGTCCTCGCGGCCGTGCCCCTCCAGGCCGACGGCGACGGTGGCGCGTCCGGTCCAGTCGGCGAGCACCCGGCCCAGCGCGGTGAGCAGCACGTCGTCGATGCGGGTGCGGTAGACGCCGGGGACCGTGCGCAGGAGCTGGTCGGTGCGCTCCCGGTCCAGCCGGACGGTGACCTCGCGGACGTCGGCCGTGGTGTGGCCGCCGTCGCCGTCCGCCGGCAGCGGCGCGGCGCAGTGCCGGGCGGTGGCCTCCCAGTACGCGCGCTGCGCCGCGAACCCGCCGGCGTCGGTGTGGGCCTGCAGTCGGCGGGCCCATTCCCGGGCGGAGGTGGTGCGGGCGGGCAGGCGTACCGGCTCTCCCGCCGCGGCCTGCCGGTATGCGGTCTCCAGATCCTCCAGCAGGACGCGCCAGGAGACTCCGTCGACCACGAGGTGGTGGACGGCGAGGAGCAGCCGGTCGGGCCGGGGGCCGTCGGTGGTGAACAGACGGGCGGTGAGCAGCGGGCCCGTGTCGAGGCGGAATCCGGCGTGGGCCGACGCCGTGAGGCGGCCCTCGGTCTCCTCGGCGGCCGAAGCGTCGAGAGGGCAGATCTCCAGCAGCTCGGGTACGGGCGCCTCGGCGGCGGCGACGTACTGGTGCCAGGTGCCGTCGTCCTCCGGGAGGAACCGGGCGCGCAGGGCGTCATGGTGGGTCCACAGGGCGGCGAGGGCGCGGCGCAGGGCGTCCGGGTCGACGGGGCCGGGTGCCTCGACGACGACGGACTGGTTGAAGAATCCGGCGTGCGGTGGCCGGGGGTCGAGGAACCAGTGCTGGATCGGGGTGAGCGCGGCCTCCCCGCTGACCGGTTCGGTGCCGGCGACGGACGCGGCGGTGCCGCCGGCGGCGGCCAGCTCGGCCACCGTGGGACGGCGGAAGAGATCGCGGGGGGTGAGGGTGAGGCCTGCCGCGCGGGCGCGGGAGACGACCTGGATGCTGAGGATGGAGTCGCCGCCCAGCATGAAGAAGTTGTCGTCGACGCCGACGCGTTCCACGCCGAGCAGGTCGGCCCAGATCCCGGCGAGGAGGCGTTCGGCCTCGGTGCGCGGGGCGCGGTGGGCACGGTCGCCGCCCGCCGACCAGTCGGGGGCGGGCAGCCGCCGCCGGTCGACCTTGCCGTTGGCCGTCAGCGGCAGCTCCGGCACCGTGACGAACGCGGCGGGCAGCATGTAGTCGGGCAGGTCGGCCGCCAGGTGGGCGCGCAGCTCGGTACCGGCCGGCACGGCGGCGCCGTCGGCCGGCACGAGATGGGCCGCCAGGCGTTTGCGCCCGGTGTCCTCGTACAGGGACACGACCGCCTCGGCGACGGCGGGGTGGGCGGTCAGCCGGGCCTCGATCTCGGCGGGTTCGATGCGGAAGCCGCGGATCTTGATCTGGTCGTCGGCGCGGCCCACGAAGTGCAGCTCGCCGTCGGCGCTCCAGCGCACGATGTCCCCGGTGCGGTACATCCGGCCGCCGGGCGGGCCGAACGGATCGGCGACGTAACGGGCGGCAGTCGCCCCCGGCCGCCCCGCGTACCCCCGGGCCACACCGGCACCGGCGATGTACAACTCCCCGGGAACGCCGGGCGGTTGAGGCTGGAGGTCAGCGTCCAGGGCATACACGCGGATGTTGTCCAGTGGCCGTCCGATGGGCAGCACGGCGGGCAGCGGGTCGCCGCGGCGGAAGACGCGCCGGGTGGCGAAGGTGGTGGTCTCGGTGGGGCCGTAACCGTCGACGACGGTGAGGCCGGGGCAGGCGTCCAGGACACGCCGCACGACCGCGCCCGGCACGGCCTCGCCGCCCGTCCAGACCTCGCGGGCTCCGCGCAGGCAGGTGGGGTCCTCCTGGGCGAGGAGGCGGAACAGGCCCGCGGTCAGCCACAGGCAGCTCACCCCCTGCCCGGTGACGGCACGGCGGACCGCGGCGGCGTCCAGGTCGGCCGGCGGGGCCAGGACCGCCGTGCCGCCGCGCAGCAGCGGCACCCACACCTCGTAGGTGGCGGCGTCGAAGGCGTGCGGGGAGTGCACGAGGACCCGGTCGTGGCCGGTGAAGGCACGGTCGAGGGCGAGCGCGGCGACGTCCCGCTGGCGTACGGCGACCCCCTTGGGGGTGCCGGTGGAGCCGGAAGTGAACATCAGGTACTGGACGTTGTCGGGGTGGACCGTCCAGGCGGCCCGGGAGCCGGCGTCCGCCGGGAGCACGCCGTCGAGCCGCAGGACGCCGTCGCCGGGGAGCACGTCACGAGCGGTCTCCTCCCACGCGGTGTCGGTGAGCAGCAGGCCGGCTCCGGCCTCGGCCAGCATCCGGCGCAGCCGCTCGCGCGGTGCCCTCCCGTCGAGCGGCACGTACACGCCGCCGGTGCGCACCAGCGCCAGCTGGGCGACGATCAGCGGCACGGAACGGTCCATCAGTACGCCCACCGGACGTTCCGCCCGGACCCCGAGAGCGGCGAGGCGGTCCGCCAGCCCGGCTGCCATCAGGTCGAGTTCGCGGTAGGTGACGCGCCGGTCGCCGTCCTCCAGGGCCACGGCGCCGGGAGTACGCCGGACCTGTGCGGCGAAGAGGCCGGCGACCGTGGCCGTAGGGAGGTCGGTGGCCGTGTCGTTCCAGGCGTGCAGCACCTGCTCGCGGCGCTCGGGCGTCAGCAACGGCAGCCGGGCGGGCGGCCGTTCGGCCCCGGTGACCATGCCGTCCAGCAGGACGGTGAGGTACTCGGCCAGCCGCCGCACGGTGGCGGCGTCGAACAGCTCCGGGTCGTAGCCCAGGCGCAGGGCCAGTTCGGCACCCGGGTAGGCGACCAGGCTCAGCGGGTAGTTGGTGGTCTCGATGCCGTCGAGGCCGCTCAGGCGCAGCCCGTGCGCGGCGGCGAGGCCGTCGTCCACCGGATAGTTCTCGAAGACGACGATGCTGTCGAACAGACCGGCCCGTTCCGGGAGTCCGGTGAACGAACGCATCCGGGTGAGCGGCACGTGGTCGAAGCGGCGGTCCTCGCTCTGGTCCTGCTGGAGAAGGCGCAGCCAGTCGCGCAGGGTGCCGTCGGACGGGACCGTGACCCGGGTCGGCAGGGTGGCGATGAACAGACCGGTCATCGACTCGGCGCCGGGCAGCTCGGGCGGCCGCCCGGACACGGTGGTGCCGAAGACGACCTCGTCCCGGCCCGCCTGCCGGCCCAGCAGCAGCGCCCAGGCGCCCTGGACGAGGGTGTTCAGGGTGACCCCGCAGGTCCGGGCGAGTTCCTCCAGCGCGCGGGCCGTGGCCGCGGGCACCGTGACCCGGACCGCCTGGGTGGACTCGGCGCGGTGGGTCTCGCGCGGCTCGCGGTCGTAGGGCAGCGGCGTGGCCTCGGTCAGCCCCGACAGCCGCCGGCGCCAGTGCTCTTCGGCCTCGGCCCGGTCGCGGGTGCGCAGCCAGGCCACGTAGTCCCGGTAGGGGCGGCGGTCCGGCAGGGTGTCCGGGCCTGCCCCGCCGTGGGTGGCGAAGACGTCCGAGAGCACCTGGAACAGGCTCCAGCCGTCGAGGACCAGGTGGTGGAAGGACCAGACCACCCGCACGGCGGTGTCGGAGACCCGGGCGAGCACCAGCCGCTGCAGCGGGGCCCGCGCCAGGTCGATGCCGGCCGCGCGGTCCCGGTCCAGCAGCTGCTCCAGCCGGCCGGCGCGCTCGTCGTCCGCCAGGCCGCGCCAGTCCAGGTGTGCAACGGGCACGGCGGCGTGGCGCTGGACCGCGAACAGCGGCTCGGGTACGTCCTGCCAGACGACCCGGCCGCGCAGTACCGCCGTGCGGTCCGTCACCCGCTGCCAGGCTGCGGCGAGGGCCTCCGGGTCGGGTGTGCCGTCCAGGACGAAGGTCAGCTGCTGGAAGTAGACGCCGCGGTCGTCCTGGGAGAGGCCGTGGAAGAGCATGCCGGCCTGGGTCGGTGTCAGCGGCAGGACGTCCTCCACCGCCGCGGGGTCCTCCCCGGCGATCCGGTCCACGGCGGCCTGGTCGAGTCGGGCCAGCGGGAAGTCGGACGGGGTGCGCCCGGCGGCACCCGGCCGGGCGGCGTGCCGGGCGAGGTCCGCCAGCGCGTCGGCGAATCGTCCCGCGAGCGCGGCGACCGTGTCGTGCCGGTACCGCAGGCCGGAGTAGAACCAGCTGAACTCCAGCGCGTCACCGTCCAGTCGGCCCACGACCTCCAGCGGGTGCGGGCGCTCGGCCCGCGGGTCGGCGTCCAGCTCCAGCGGCCGGACGGTGCCGCGGTACAGGCCGTCCGGCCCGTCGGACGCCCCCATCCGTCCCAGGTAGTTGAAGCTGACCTGCGCGGCCGGGGTACGCGGCGCCGTGCCCGGTGCGCCCAGGTAGCGCAGGGCGTCGTGGCCGAGCCCGTGCCGGGGTACGGCCCGCAGCTGCTCCTTGACCTGCTTCAGGACGGCGTCCCAGCCGGCCTTCTCGGGGACGGCGAGGGCGACGGGGCACCGGGTGGTGAACCAGCCGACGGTGCGGCTGAGGTCGAGGTCTGCGAAGAGTTCCTCGCGGCCGTGTCCCTCGAGGTCGACCACCACCCGGTCCCGTCCGCTCCAGCCGCACAGCACCCGTCCGAGGGCGCTGAGCAGCACGTCGTTGACCT
The DNA here is from genome assembly GCF_040613075.1 of Streptomyces sp. NPDC006314. Lineage (NCBI taxonomy): Bacteria > Bacillati > Actinomycetota > Actinomycetes > Kitasatosporales > Streptomycetaceae > Streptomyces > Streptomyces sp. NPDC006314. The sequence continues at coordinate 62,616 of NZ_JBEXRL010000006.1, forward strand.
GGGTGCGGTAGGTGTCGGGCAGGGTGCGCAGCAGGACGGCGGTGTCCTCGGGGCTCAGCCGCACGGTCACCGCGCGGGTCGAGGCGTAGGTGTCGGCGCCGGTCAGATCGGCCGGGAGGGCCGGCTCCGTCTCCGGCAGCGCCCTGTTCCAGTACGCCGTCTCGTCGGTGAAACCACCGTCGGCGGCGTGGGCGGTCAGCCGGCGCGCCCAGTGCCGCAGCGCCGAGGACTTGGCGGGCAGCGCCGCCGCACCGTCGTCACCGGCGCGCCGGGCCCGGTAGGCGCGGTCGAGGTCCTCCAGCAGCAGCCGCCAGGAGACCCCGTCGACGACCAGGTGGTGCACGGCGAGGTGCAGGACGCGGGGCCGGCCGGGGCCGCGGTCGTGCAGCACGGCCCGCAGCAGCGGCCCCCGGGCCAGGTCGAACGGGCCGAAGTGGGGCGTGTCGGTGTCCGGGCCGGTGTGGTGGGCCAGGGTGATCCGGGCCGCCCGGTCGTCGATGTGCCAGCGGACCCCACCGGAACCGCCGTCGGCGACGACGAAGCGGGAGCGCAGGGCGTCGTGGTGGGCGACCAGGTCGTTGACCGCGTCCTCCAGCGCCACCGCGTCGAGGTCGTCGGGCAGCTGGACCGACAGCGCCTGCGCGTAGTGGGCGGCTCGCTCGGCGGCGGTCTCGAACAGCCAGCGCTGGATGGGCGTCAGGGGGGCCGTGCCGGTGGCGTCCTCGGGGGCGGGGCTGGCCGCCGACGGGGTGCCGGCGGCGGTCGCGCACCGGGCGAGGGCGGCGACCGTCTGGTGCCGGTAGACGTCCCGGGAGGTCAGCAGCAGGCCCTCCTGCCGGGCCCGTGCCACCACCTGGATGCTCAGGATCGAGTCGCCGCCGAGTTCGAAGAAGTTGTCGTCGACGCCGACCCGTTCCACGTGCAGCACCTCCGCCAGGATGGCGGCGAGGGTGCGTTCGGCGGGCGTGCGGGGCGGGACATGGCGGACGGCGCGCACGGCCGGGCCCGGGTCGGGGAGCCGGCCGCGGTCGAGTTTGCCGTTGGGGTTGAGCGGCAGGGCGTCCAGCGGCACGACGACCGCGGGGACCATGTAGTCGGGCAGCGTACGGCCGAGCGCCCGGCGTACCGCCTCCGGCTCCACCCGCCCCCCGGGAGCGGGGACCACGTAGCCGACCAGGCGCCGGTGCCCGTCGCTCTCCGCGGCGGTGGCCGCCGCCTCCGCCACCCCCGGGCAGCCGCGCAGTGCCTCCTCCACCTCACCCAGTTCGATGCGGAAGCCGCGCACCTTGACCTGCTGGTCGATCCGGCCGACGTACTCCAGGTCGCCGTCCGCGCTCCAGCGCACCAGATCCCCGGTGCGGTACATGCGCTCCCCCGGAGCGCCGAACGGGTCGGCGACGAACCGGGCGGCGGTCAGGCCGGGCCGGCGCAGGTAGCCGCGCGCCAGGCCTGCGCCGCCGAGGTACAACTCGCCCGTGACCCCTGGGGGTTGGGGGCGCAGGGCGCGGTCGAGGACATAGGCCCTGGTGAGGGCGACCGGGCTGCCGATGGGCGGGGCCTGGTCCGGCACCCGGTCACCGGCGAACCAGGCGGTGGCGTACACGGTGGCCTCGGTGGGGCCGTAGATGTTGGCGATCTCGCACGCGGGCATGGCGGCGCGCAGGTCGCGCACCGTCTGCACGGGCAGGGCCTCACCGGCCAGGACGACCGTGTCCGCCGTCACGGGGGCCGATCCGCCCGCGACCATCCGGGAGATCACGGACGGCACCCCGCTGACGAGCCCGGCCCGCCGGGGGCTGCCCGACGCGTCGGCGAGGGCCGGCAGGTCCGCGACCACTTCCACGCCGCCGCCGGCGAGCAGGGGGCACAGCAGCTCGAAGACGGAGACGTCGAAGTTGAGGGAGGTGGCGGCGATCACATGCGCCAGCCGGCCGGGGCCGAACCGTTGTGCCGCCCAGGCGGCCAGGGCGGCGACGCTGCGGTGGGTGACCACGACGCCCTTGGGGCGGCCGGTCGATCCCGAGGTGTAGATGACGTACGCGGGGTGGTCCGGGGCGAGCGGCCGGATCCGGTCTTCGTCGGTCAGCTCGCTGTCGGCTGTTGCGGGGTCCGCGCAGTCCTCCAGGATCAGCGGGTCGCGGTCCGCCGGCAGGACGGCCGCGGTCTCCCGGGTGGCGAGCACGAGAGCGGGACGGGCGTCGTCGAGCATGAAGCGGACGCGTTCGGCCGGATAGGCGGGGTCGACGGGGAGGTAGCCCGCGCCCGCCTTCAGCACCGCCCACAGCACGGGCACGAGGTCGGCGGAGCGCGGCAGGCACAGGGCGACCAGGGTCTCCGGGCCCGCGCCGCGGGCGACGAGCAGCCTGGCCAGGCGGTTGGCCCGCCGGTCGACCTCGGCGTAGTCCAGCCGGAGGGACCCGCAGACCACGGCGGTCCGGTCGGGGGTGCGGGCCACCTGCGCCCGGAACAGCTCGGGCAGCGTGGCGGCCCCGGTGTCGCGGGTGCGCCGTGCGGGGGGGTTCCAGCTGTCGACCAGCGTGCGCTGTTCGTCGTCCGTGAGCATGGGCAGCGCGGCCAGCGTCCGGTTGGGGCCGTCGGCCATGCCCTCCAGCAGGCGGTGCAGGTGCAGGGAGACGCGGGCCACGGTCGACGCCTCGAACAGGTCCGTGTTGTACTCGACCGTCAGCGCGCAGCCGCCGTCCGCGTCGGGCGCGAACTCCAGGACCAGGTCGAAGCGGGCGGCCGGGCGGGGCAGCGGATGGCCGTCGAAGCGCAGGCCGCCTGCCCGCTGCGGTACGCCGTCGGTGGTCTGCTGGACGACGAGCGCCTGCACCAGCGGCGTACGGCTGGGGTCACGGAGCGGCGCCAGCTCCTCCACCACCCGGTCGAACGGCACCCCGTCGTGGGCGAAGGCGTCCAGCACCGTCGCGCGCATGCTCTCGACGAACCGGTCCACGGTCGCCTTCTCGTCCACGTCGCCGCGCAGGACCACGGTGTTGGCGAAGAAGCCGGCCACGTCCTCCAGGTCACGGCGGCCCCGTCCGTTGGTGACGGTGCCGAAGGCCACGTCCCGCTGCCCGGAGTACCGGGAGAACAGCAGCGCCGAGGCGGCCGCGAACAGGGTGAACACCGTCGTGCCCCGCCCCTGGGCCAGGTGCCGCAGCCGGGCCACCAGGCCCGCGGGGAGGTGGTGCCGGTGTGCCGCGCCGGCGGTGGTGCGGACGGCGGGCCGGGGCCGGTCCGTGGGCAGTTCCAGGTGCTGAATGCCCGCCAGATGCCGCTTCCAGTAGGCGAGGTCCTCCGCGTCCGTGCCGGTGGCCCGCTGCCCCTGTTCCCACACGGCGAAGTCGGCGTATTGCACGGTGGGGGCGGGCAGGCCGTCCGGTTCGCCGGTGGCCTCCGCATGGTAGAGGGCGGCGAGTTCGCGGGTGAGGACGCCCACCGACCAGCCGTCGGTCACGATGTGGTGCTGCGCCAGGAGCAGCAGGTGGTCGTCGTCGGCGAGACGGACGAGCAGCGCGCGGGTGAGCGGGCCGGCCGCCAGGTCGAAGGGGGTGCTCAGTTCATCGGTGAGCAGCCGTTCGGCGGCCTCGGCGCGGCGTGCCGCGGGTACGTCGCCGAGGTCGGCCGTCCGCAGCGGCAGGCAGGGCTCGGGCGCGACGCGTTGGACGCCCTGTCCGTCGACCGTGGTGAACGTGGTGCGCAGCGAGTCGTGGCGGGCGGCGAGGCGGTGCAGGGACCTGCGCAGGGCGCCGCTGTCCAGCGCGCCGCGCAGGCGCAGCGACACGCCGGTGTTGTATTCGGTGCCGCCGGAGGTGAGATCGTCGAGGAACCACAGCCGCCGCTGCGCGCTGGACAGCGGCAGGGTGCCCGCGTGCGGGGCGGGCGGGATCGGCTCCGGCGGCGCGGCGGCGGACGGGTCGCCGAGCAGGGGGGCCAGGGCGGCGACCGTGCGCGCGGTGAAGACGTCCCGCACCGTCAGCCGGACGCCCAGGCCGTCCCGGATCCGGGCCAGGGTGCGGGCGGCGAGGATCGAGTCACCGCCCAGTTCGAAGAAGTCGTCGGCCGCGCCGACGGCGTCGACGCCCAGGACGTCCGCCCAGATCGCGGCCAGGGCCCGCTCCTCCGGCGTGCGCGGCGGCACCCGATCGGCCGCCGGAGCCCGGTCGGGGGCGGGCAGAGCGCGTCGGTCGATCTTGTGCTGCGCGGTGAGCGGCAGCCGGTCCAGCACCACGACGGCGGACGGCACCATGTGGGCGGGCAGGACGCCGGCCACCGCTCCGCGCAGGGCCGCCGGGTCGGGATCCCGCCCGGGCTCGGCGGGCGTGACATAGCCGACGAGGCGCTGTCTGCCCGGCTCGTCCTCCCGTACGACGACCACGGCCTCGCCGACACCGCCGGCCCGGAGCAGGGCCGCCTCGATCTCGCCCGGCTCGACGCGGAAGCCGCGTATCTTCACCTGCCGGTCGAGCCGGCCGAGGAACTCCAGCTCTCCGTCGGCGTTCCAGCGGACCCGGTCCCCGGTGCGGTAGAGGCGGCCGCCGGGCGCTCCGAAGGGATCGGCGACGAAGCGGGCGGCGGTCAGGCCCGGACGGCTCAGGTAGCCGCGGGCGACCGCGTCGCCGCCCACGAACAACTCGCCGTCCGCGCCGGGCGGTACGGGACGCATCACGGCGTCGAGAACGTACACACGGGTGTGCGGCAGGGCGCCGCCGATCGTCGGCGTGCCGTGGCCGGCGGTGAGCGGGCCGGTCCAGGTGGCCACGATGGTGGCCTCGGTGGGGCCGTAGGAGTTGATCATGCGGCGGCCGGGTGCCCAGCGGTCGACGAGCCCGGCCGGGCAGGCCTCGGCGCCCACGATCAGCGTGCGCAGACGGCCGGCGGTGCCTTCCTTCGGGTCCGGAAGGGTGGCCAGGGCGGCCGGCGGGATGAGGGCGTGCGTGATCCGGTGGCCGTCCAGGACGGCGGCGAGTTCCTCGCCCAGCCAGGGGCCGTCCGGCGGCACCACGAGCGTCGCGCCGGACAGGACGGATATGCACAGCTCCAGTACGGAGGCGTCGAAGCTGGGCGAGGAGAACTGCAGCACGCGGTCGCCGGGGCCCACGGCGTACCGGTCGGCGGCGGCCGCCGTGAAGCCGCCGATGCCGCGGTGGGTCACCGTCACGCCCTTGGGGGTTCCGGTGGAACCGGAGGTGTAGATCACGTAGGCCGCGTGGTCGGTGTCGGCACCTGGGCTGCCGTCCGGGGTGTCCGGGGTGTTTCCGGTGCCACCGGTGTTCTCGGTGCCGCCGGTGTCCCCGATGCGGGTCTCCATCAGGTGGCGGGCCTCGTGCAGGTCGTCGAGGATCACCGCCGGCCCGGCGTCGTCGAGCATCAGCCCCCGCCGCTCGGTGGGGTAGGCGGGGTCCACCGGCAGGAAGGCGGCGCCCGCCCGGGCCACGGCGAGCTCCGCCGCGATCAGTTCCATCGAGCGCGGCAGGACCAGTGCGACCACCCGGTCCGGTCCCGCCCCCCGGCGCACGAGATGGCCGGCCAACCGGTCGGCGCGGACGGCCAGTTCCCGGTAGGTCCAGGTCCGCCGGCCGTCGGTGAGCGCCGGCGCGTCCGGAGTGCGGGACACCCACGCGGTGAACAGCTCGCCGAGCGTCGGCTGCGGCCGCGCCGGGGCCCCGGCGCTCTCCGGCGACTCGGCGGCGTGGCCGGAGAGCGCCGGGGAGGACGCTGGTGCGGGCTTGTCGTGCAGGTCCGTCATGGGTGAAGTCCTTCTGGAGTGCGGGACGATGCGGCGCGGGGGTGCGAAGGCGGACGCGTCCAGCCCTCGCATCCGCGGGACGGTGCGGTGGGTCGGGGCGGGCACGCCGGGGCGTACGTGCCGGTGCCGCGGTGGCCGAGCGACGCGCGTCGACGGGCGGCGGGGCAGCGGGTGGCGCCTTCGCCGCGACGGGGCCTCGGGCGGGCACCGTTGTCCGGTGGGCCTGCGAACGGCGACGGTGCCGGGCGGCTCAGCCGTCGTCGGTACGGCGTGCCGTGCGTCCGGAGATCTGCACGCGGTCGACCCTGCCGGTGCGGGGGTCGCGGCGGAAGCGCCCGCCGGGCTCGAGACGGCCGGTGGCAGGATCGAGCAGATCGCACGACAGGTCGGCGTAACACACCAGGGGAAGGGGCAGGTCGCCGTCGACGGAGAGGGTCGGCGAGCCGTCCGGCCCCGGCGCGATGCGGTAGACGGCGTCCCCGTTGCGGTAGGTGCCCATGCAGTCGGGCAGGGTGACGCGACGGCCCCGGTCCCCCGGGCGGAGGGCGGCGGGCACCGGCACGCCGGTGATCCGGGCCAGGTCGTCGGCGAGGTCGCGCCAGAGCGCGGTGGCCCCGCCGGCGTTGCCGGTGAAGGCGACCACCACACCGCTCTCGGGATCGGCCCGCAGATGGCAGGAGGTGCCCTGCGCGTTGCCGTCGTGGCCGCACCACACGCGGTCGTCCTGCCGGTACAGCGCCAGCCCCGGCCCCCAGCCGTCGGCCAGCGCGCCCGGCCGGGCTGCGCTCTCGGCGCGGCGCATCTCTTTGGCGACGGCGGGCGGCAGGACGTCCGAGCGGCCGGCCAGGACACCGCCGAACACGCCGAGGTCCTGGGCGCTCGCCAGCAGCGCGCCGGCGGGCGCCTCCAGCGGTGCCAGGTTCTGCCGGGCCGGACGGGCCCGGCCCGTGGCGGTGTTGACCGCGTGACCGGCGGCTATGGGGCGGTGGGCGCCGCTGTCGCCGAGGAACGCGGGCACCGTGCCGAGGGGTTCGAGGAGCAGCGCGCGGACCGCCTCGTGCCACGGCATGCCGGTGACCGCCTCCACCAGCCGTCCGGCGGCGACATAGCCGGCGTTGGAGTAGGAGAAGTCGGTCCCCGGCGCGAACAGCAGGTCGCGGGCGGTGCAGACGGCCGTGAGATAGCGGGCTCCGGTGGTCGCCGCCGCGGTGTCGGAGTCGGGGCCGGTCGGCAACCCCGCGGTGTGGCTGAGGAGGTGACGAATGGTCACACCGGGCAGCTCCCGCAGCTCCGGGAGGTGACCGGCGGCGGACTCGTCCAGGTCGAGGTCGCCGTCGTCGGCCAGCAGCAGCACGAGGGCCGCCGTGTAGGGCTTGGTGAGCGAGCCCAGCGGCACGGCCGTGTCGTCCGTGAACGGCGCGCCGGTGGTGACGTCGGCCGTTCCGGTGTGCAGTGTGAGGAGGTCCGTGCCGGTGTCCAGGAGCAGCTGGGCGCCCGGCACGCGGTGCTGGTGGGCGAGCGTGTCGAGGCGGTCCTGCAGCTCCTGGCGTATTAACGGGGAGGACGCTTCGGAGCGGGCTGGAGCGGTGGGGACGGTGTACGGCATAGGAAGAGGACTCCCGATGAGTGGGTCTCCTGTACGGGTGGAACGGTCCGGCCCGTGAGCGAGCGGTGCGGGGGCCGGCCGGTGCGTGTGCGCCTGCGCGCCTACGCTCTGCCGACCTCGATCGGCAGGTGACGCACGCCGATGATGACGGCCGGGTTCTGGAAGGCGACCTCCGCGTAGGAGGGGACCGCCAGCATGCGGAATCGTTCATGCAACATACGGAGGGCGATTCGGGCCTCCAGTCGGGCCAGGGGCGCGCCGAAACAGAAGTGAATGCCGTGACCAAAGGTCAGATGGGGATTGCGCCGTCGGGTCACATCGAACTCGTCGGGCCGGTCGAAGCGGGCCGGGTCCCGGTTGGCGGCACCGAGGTGCGCCATCAGCAGGGCGTCGGCCGGCAGTTCATGACCGCCGAGGACCACGGGCCGGGTGACCCGGCGTCCCAGCTCGGGGAAGGGGGGAAGCCAGCGCAGCACCTCCTCGATGGCCTGGGGCAGCAGGCCCGGATCGGCGCGCAGCGCGGCGTCCGCGCCGGGGTTCCGGTCGAAGGTGACGACGGCGTTGCCCAGCAGAGCGGTCGTGGTGATGTGGCCCGCGACCAGCAGCAGCGCCACGAACCCGACCATCTCCTGGTCCGCGAGGCGGACGCCGTCCACCTCGGCGGCGATGAGTCTGCTGGTGAGATCGTCGCCGGGGTGGGCACGGCGGTGCCGGATGTGGTCCAGCATGTAGCCGTTCATCTCGCGCACCGTCGGGGCGATGGCCTGCAGCGCCCGCTCCAGGTCGGCCATGTCGGGTGCCTCGCCGAGCTGGTCGCCGCCGAACAGGACGCTCGCCCATTCCTGGAAGAGCCGGTGTTCCTCGGCCGGGATACCGAGCAGTTCGGCGATCACGATGATGGGGAGCGGATAGGCCAGCGCGTCGACCAGGTCGAACCGTTCGCGGTCGGCGACGGCGTCCAGCAGTCGCGCGCTCACGGCCTCGATACGGGGACCGAGCTCCTGCACCACCCGCGGGGTGAAGGCCTGGCTCACCAGGGTGCGGAGCTTGCGGTGTTCCGGCGGGTCCATGCCGACGAAGTTGCCCTGCCGGAAGGTCTCGAAGTCGGGCTGCGTGGGCGTCAGGGCGGAGAGGTCGGACGAGTAGGTCGCCGGGTCGGCGAGCACGGTGGCGACCGTCGCGTGATCCAGCACCTGCCACACGCCCTGGTCCGCGTCGTACCGCACCGGGCCGGCCCCGCGCAGGCTCCGCCAACGCTCGGGTAACGCCTCCAGGAGGAGGACTTCCCCTGTCAGTTGGTCACTGGTCACGTCTTCTCCTTGGTTACGGCGCGGGGCATGGAGGAATGGCGGGCAGACGTGGTGCTCCGGGCTGGACACGACGAACGAACCGGGCGGCCCGGACACGGCTTCGCCACCGGGCGCGGAACATGCGGGCGACGCCGTGCGGATCGCGTGGCTTCTTCGTGCCGGGGCCCGCCGGTCAGGTGCCGTCAGCTTGCCGGGACGGGTCGACGCACCTCAGCGCGTCCGGTGACGGGCGCTGCCGCTGACGGCCGGCCACGGGCCCGTCGCGCGCCCGGCCTTCCGGCGGACCAACCCGGCATAACGCATCCCCCTTGGTGACACCTCCCGCGCGGTGACCGCGCGAGACCCTCCCGGCTCATGAACGGACAACGGGGTCCGAGGACCCGGCCGCTCGAAACGAGGTGAGAGATTACATAGTGCCGAGTCGCGCCGACCCAGGAATGGCACGATCCGCACCTCGGAACACCTTCGTTTCGATGGAACTCGGCCACAGTCTTCACGGTGGGTCACCCGATCGCAACCCCGTGAAGTCGAACGGAGAGTACTTCGGCCGTGCTTTTCGCGTCACCACCCGGCCATATCGCCGGGGCGCCCGCGCAGGCGACGCTCCGACCGGGTCGTCGCCCCCGCGTGTGCCCCGGCGAAGCCTCGGCAAACCCGGTGCCGCCGAAAAAAAGTCGACGCGGCACCCGCTCCCGGGGCCACGGCCGGATCTCGCGGCGCCCCGGGCCGACGGCGGATGCCGGGCTCGGCGGTTGGCCGAACCCGCCTCTGATCTGGGGTGACGATTCGGCCAGTGGGAACGGGCGGAACGAGCGGGCCCCACCGGAGCGCTATGCGCCACCGACGCACCGTTCTCGACGGCCCCGCCGCCCCCCGGAGCGGAAACCACGGCACGGCCGCACCGTCGGGAACCGGCCGAAGCGGTGGCCGGCTCTTGTCACCCGTCTGAAATCAGCCATCCGGGCGCGCGGGGGCGCACACGGCCGGCATGTACGCCACCGCACGCTTCGGCTGCGCGGGCATGGGCCGGGCCTCGCGGGGTATACAACGGTGCTCGTCGCATGCCCGAGGGTGCTCGTCGCATGCCCGAGGGTGATCGGCGCATGTCCGACGGTGCCGGTCGTATGGGCGGGAGCCGCGGGCTCGCCGTGCGCGAGGCACTGCCGCGAGGGACTCTTGACCCCTGGATGCGACGCGCGGCCGTACGAGGAGGTGGTCGGCGTGTCCGACGGGCCACGGCCGGGACCGGCGCCGGCGGCCGGCGGAACGCCGGTCGGCCTGCCGATGCTGTCGCTCGCACTGGCCTCGATGCTGGAGGACGTGCACGCGCACTCCGGCGCGCTCTACCTGCTCAGGTCCGACGAGCCGGTCCTGGAGATGGCGGTGATGGCGGGCCTGCCCCGGGCCTTCGCGGCACCATGGGAGCGGGTCGGGCTGAGCGCGCCGATCCCCGTCGCCGACGCGGCGCGCCACCGGCGGCTGGTGTGGGTCGGCAGCGAGGAGGAGATGACCCGCCGCTACCCGCGGATCTCGGTGGTGCTGCCGTATCCGTTCGCACTGGCCGCGGTGCCCGTTGCGACGGAGCACCAGGTGTACGGCGCGGTGTTCGTGACCTGGCCCGGCGCGCATCCACCGGAGCTGTCGGACGGGGAGCGCGAGCGTCTGACGGCGGCCTGCGGCCGGCTGGCGAAGCGGCTGGAGCGAGCCGCCGAGGAGGACCGGCCGGTCGGCCACGAGGCCGATGTGCTCGCGACCCCGATGTCGGGAGTGGCGGGCACGCCGGGCGCGGTCGAGGCGGCGCGGATGGTGTCCCGGCTGCCGTACGGACTGGTGTCACTGGATCTGCACGGCAGGATCGGCTTCGTCAACGCGGCGGCCGCCGAGCTGCTCGGCCGGTCCGCCGGGGAACTGCTCGGCACCCTGCCCTGGGTGTCGGTGCCCTGGCTCAGCGACCCGATGTACGAGGACCGGTACCGGGCTGCGCTGCTCAGCCAGCAGGTCACGTCGTTCGTGGCACTGCGCCCTCCGGATGAGTGGCTGTCGTTCCGGCTGTATCCGAGCACGACCGGACTGAGCGTGCGTATCGGCCGGGCCCGGGCCGTGGCGGAGATGTCGCACGGGGCACCGCGGGCGGCCCCGCACCCGTCCCGGCTGGTGACGATCTCTCAGGTGCTGAGCCTGGCGGGCGCCCTCACCGAGGCGGTCGGTGTGCAGGACGTGGTGCAACTGGTCTGGGCCGAGGTGGCCCCGGCGGTGGGCAGCCAGGCACTGATGCTCCTCCGCTCACAGGGCGGGCGGCTGCACGTGCTGGGGCATCGCGGATACGCCGACGCGCACGTCGTGGAGCGGTTCGACGGGCTGCCGCTGACCGAGCGCACCCCGGGCACACAGGCCCTGCACAGCGGGGTGCCCGCGTTCTTCGACTCGCGGGAGCGGTTGGAACGGCTGTATCCGAACCGGCAGGAGACCCTGGACGGCTTCGCGTCCTGGGCGTATCTGCCGCTGATCGCGTCCGGCCGGCCGGTGGGGACGTGCGTGCTGGCGTACGCCGAGCCACACCCCTTCCCCGCCGACGAGCAGGCCGTCCTGACCTCGCTCGGCGGACTGATCGCGCAGGCTCTGGAGCGTGCCCTGCTCTACGACGCCAAGCACCGGCTGGCACACGGCCTGCAACAGGCGCTGCTGCCGCACACGCTGACACCGCCGCCGGGCATCGAGGCGGCGGCCCGCTATCTGCCGGCCACCCAGGGCATGGAGATCGGCGGCGACTTCTACGACCTGGTGCCCACCCGGCCGCTGGCCGCGGCGGTGATCGGGGACGTCCAGGGACACAACGTGACGGCCGCGGGCCTGATGGGGCAGATCCGCACCGGCGTCCGCGCGTACACCACGGTGGGGCAGGCGCCGCACGAGGTCATGAGCAGCACCAACCGGCTGCTGATCGACCTCGGCTCAGAACTGTTCGCCAGCTGTCTGTATCTGCGGCTGGACCCGGCGAGCGGTCGGGCCGTCATGGCGCGGGCGGGGCATCCGCCGCCGCTGCTGATACGGCCGGACGGGCGGGTGCGGGTGCTGGACCTGGCGGGTGGTCCGCTGCTGGGGATCGACGCGGCGGCGGTCTATCCGACGACCGAGGTGTCCTTCGCGCCCGGCTCGGTCCTCGTCCTCTACACCGACGGCCTGGTGGAGTCCCCCGGTGTCGACATCGAGGACGCCCTGGTCGGCCTCGGCGCGCTGCTCTCGGAGATCGGCGACCAGCCGCTGGAGAACCTCGCGGACGAGGTCCTCCGGCACAGCGCGGCCGTCCGGGAACGGCTGGACGACGTGGCGGTGCTGCTGCTGCGGGCACGCGACGCCGGCTGACGCGCCGCAGCCGACGCCCCCCGTTGACGTCCCGCCGCGCGGCCCGGCCGGTGACACCTCACCGCGGCGTGGCATCGTCCGCCATGGCCCGGCCGCGGCCTGACACCCCACCGGACGGGTGAGCCGCTGTGGTCCGGCCCTCCCGCCGGAGGGCCGGACCGGACCCTGCCTACCGGAACCGCGGTGAGGCGGCAGGGGGCTCGGGTGCGTCCGGTCAGTGCGTGTCGGTGAGGGACGAGCCGTCGTCCGCCGAGCCATTGCCCGACTGGTCGTCCGCCGAGCCATTGCCCGACTGGTCGCCGGCCGAGGCGGACGGGTCGGTGCCGCCACCGATCTGGTCACCGCCGGCACCGGACTCGTCACCGGCGCCCGCCTGGTCGCCCGCGCCCGCCTGGTCTCCGGCACCCGCCTGATCGCCCGCGCCCGCCTGGTCGCCGGCACCCGCCTGATCGCCCGCGCCCGCCTGGTCGCCGGCACCCGCCTGGTCGCCCGCACCGTTGCCGCCGGCGCCGAGGGTCGCGCCGGTGGCCTGGAGCGCGGTGGTGACGGGCTGGAAGAAGGTCTCGCCGCCGCTGGTGCAGTCACCGCTGCCGCCGGAGGTGAGGCCGAGGGCGCTGCCGTCCTGGGTGAACAGGGAGCCGCCGCTGTCGCCCGGTTCGGCACAGACGTTGGTCTGGATGAGGCCGGTGACGGTGTCGACGCCGCCCGGATCGGTCTCACTCTGGAAGTTGACGGTGGCGTCGAGGCCGGTGACCTGGCCGTTGTGCAGACCGGTGGTGGACCCCATCCGGAACACGGTCTCGCCGACCGTGGCGTCGGCCGCCTGGTTGATCTGCACGGTCTGGCCGTTGCCGGTGTTGACCTCGCTCGGTGCCTGCGTGGTGGCGTCGTTGTACTTGACGAGCGAGAAGTCGTTGCCCGGGAAGGTGGCCTGGTCGACGGTGGCGATGGGCTGCCCGGCCTGGGAGTCGGACCAGTCCTTGGCGGCGACCCCGCAGTGACCGGCCGTCAGGAAGGCGGGGCTGCCGTCGGAGGCGGTGACGTTGAAGCCGAGGGAGCAGCGGACGTTGCCGCCCTGCGCCTGGGAGAAGATGGCGTCGCCGCCCGAGACGAAGGTCTTGAACGTACCGGCGGACTTCTTCAGGGTCGCCGTGCCGGAGCCGAGGCTTCGCACGGTCGACTGCAACCGGTTCCACTTGGCACCGGTGACGGTGGCGTCGGCGGTGACCAGGACCTTGTTGGTGCGCGGGTCGACGGCCCAGGAGGTGCCGGGGATCGTCGCCTTGGTCTTCAACGTCCTGGCGGCGGCCTTGAGTTCGGCGGTGCTGTTCTCCACCTGCCGGACGACCGCGCCGGCCTTCTTCGCCTGGGCGATGACGTTGCCGTCACCGCTGACCACGTTGACGACGAGTTGCCGCTTGCCGCTGTCGTAGTACGACCCGGCGAAGGCGTCGCCGAGGATTTTCTGCAGCTGGGCGGCGAGGCCCGAGGCGTCCGTGGCCTTCAGGGTCTTCGCGGTGCCGGTGGCGCCCGACGCCTGATCCTTGTCCTGGGACGCGTTGGCGTGGGGCAGCAGGAGGGCCGCCGCTCCGAGCGCCGCGACACCGCCCACCGCTATCGCGGCTTTGCGCTTGGGCATTCGCTTGTGACTCAAACTTCTCGACCTCCTGGAGAGGGGGGCTGCCGCTGTAGGGCAGTTCGTATCGGGGCGCCTGGATGGCCCTACGTACGCACCGGCCGCGCGGTGTGTTCAATTCCGCTTCTCAACGGCCGTGCTCCGAGGGCGAATCGGCCACGCTCCGCGTGTCGTGGCAGGCGGCCGGGAAGAATCCCCCATATGACGATGACCACCGCCGAAGCCGACAAGATCCTCAACGCCAACTTCGCCCCCTGGGTGCTGGATCTCGGGCTGCGCGTCGAGGGGGTGGGCGAAAACCGGGTCACGCTGCGCCTGCCCTGGTCGGAGCGGCTGGCACGGGAGGGCGGAGGGCTGTCGGGGCAGGCGCTGATGGCGGCCGCCGACACGGCGACGGTGATCGCTGTGTCGGCCGCGCGGGGCGGGTTCGTCCCGATGACGACGGTTCAGCAGTCCACCACGTTCCAGCGGGCGGTGACCGGTTCGGATGTCCTGATCGAAGCGGTCCTCACCAAGCTGGGCCGCCGGATGGCGTTCGCGGACATCACCCTGAGCGACGCGGAGTCGGGGGGGCTCGCGGCCCGGGCCAGCACCGTCTACGCGATTCTGGGCTGACACGCTCTGTGGTCGATTGACAACGTTCCGTTCCGAACGCGTACCGGAATCCCTGCTTCAGGGAATCTGCACATCGACTACTCAACCGAGCCACCGTCACCAGCGGATCTGCACACCCGAACGCCCCCGGCCACGCCTTTGGAGCGGAGTGCCGGATTCGCCGTCCGGGGGGCAAGGGCCCCGGCGCGACGATGCCGCGCACCATGTGAAGGAGTCGCCGACATGCCGTGCGCACGCCTGCACGGATGAGCCCCCGCGTGAGCCAAGTGCCCAGGTGAGAGCGTTGATTGATTGGAAGCGCGCCCTGCGTGCGTGCTTTGATCCATCGCACCGCAGGGGTCGCCCCGGTCCCCGGAGACGGGTGCCCGGGACCCGCGGTCGCGGCCGTCCGTCTGTCCCCAGAGGGGGCCGCTCTCCCCCTTGTGAAATATCCATATGAAGGGAAGTTCCACCATGAACTCCACCCCCCAGGTCGAGACCCTCGAGATCTCGGACGCCGAGCTGGACAACGTCTCCGGCGGTCTGTCCGTGAACGCCCTGAACACCGTGACCGGTGCCGTCAACGGCGTCGCCCCGGTTTCCGGCCTGGTCGGCACGGTCGTCGGCACGGTCGAGGGTGTCACCGGCCTGAACACCCAGCCGGTCACCAACCTGGTCGCCGGTCTCTGATCGCACCTCGGTGTCACCTTGGTCCCGGAGTCGTCCCTCGACTCCGGGGCTCTCGGGTGCCCGCAGGAACCCCGGCGGTTCCGACGGCGCGCCCTTCCGTCGTAACGATGTCTCTCCTCGGGTGAGGGAAGTTCCGTGCAGTTCCGCCAACAGGCCCTCGCCAAGCTTCAGTCACCGGAAGAGCTGGACCTTCCGGTGCGTCTCGCCCGCCCGCAGGGCTGGCT
Organism: Streptomyces sp. NPDC006314; assembly: GCF_040613075.1. Taxonomy (NCBI): domain Bacteria; kingdom Bacillati; phylum Actinomycetota; class Actinomycetes; order Kitasatosporales; family Streptomycetaceae; genus Streptomyces; species Streptomyces sp. NPDC006314. The sequence goes on from NZ_JBEXRL010000006.1 coordinate 77,791, forward strand.
GGCGCTGGGCGTCACCGTCGTCGTCATGGCGGCGGCCTCCGTCTGGGCGATGACCGGGTCGGTCACCTCCACGGTGAGCGCACAGGCCATCCTGACGCACGGTCAGGGCAGCTATGTGCTCCAGAGCCCCGTGGCCGGCCAGGTGACGGCCGTTCTCGCCAAGCAGGGCCAGCAGCTGCCCGCGAACGCCCCCGTCCTCGAAGTGCGTACGCCGCAGGGGACTTCAGTGGTCCGGACGGTGGCCGCGGGCCGGGTCACCACACTCGCCGCCACCATCGGACAGATCGTCCGGACCGGCACCGACGTCGCCGCGGTCGAGAAGGTGACCCACGCCTCCGACCCGCTGTACGCGACCGTGTACGTCCCCGCCGAGAACGCCGCCGCCATCCCGGCACACGCCTCCGTGGACCTCACCGTGTCCTCGGTGCCGAGCCAGAAGTACGGCGTGCTGCGCGGCCGGGTGAAGTCGGTGGACCGCACCGCGCAGTCCGCCCAGTCCATCGCCGCGTTCCTCGGCGACAGCCAGCTCGGCGAGCAGTTCACCCGCACGGGCCGCCCGGTGGCCGTCCTCGTCGAGCTGGACGAGTCGAAGGCGACGAAGAGCGGTTACCGCTGGTCCACCGCCGACGGACCTCCTTACGCGCTCGATTCGATGACCCTCGCCTCCGGGTCGGTCAAGCTGGCCGACCAGCGCCCCGTCGATTGGCTGCTCCCGTGACCACCACGCAGGAAACCCGTGGCCGCAGACGGGCCGCCCCGGCCAAGCGGCCGGTCCCCAAGCCCCGTACGGGCACGGTCCGTACGCCCACCGTGCTCCAGATGGAGGCCGTCGAGTGCGGCGCCGCCTCCCTCGCGATGGTCCTCGGCCACTACGGCCGGCACGTCCCGCTGGAGGAGCTGCGCATCGCCTGCGGCGTCTCCCGCGATGGCTCGCGCGCCAGCAACCTGCTGAAGGCGGCGCGCGGTTACGGCCTGACGGCCAAGGGCATGCAGATGGATCTGGCCGCCCTCGCCGGGGTGCGCTCACCGGCCATCCTCTTCTGGGAGTTCAACCACTACGTCGTCTACGACGGCATGGGCCGCCGCTTCGGTCGGCGTGGCGTGTTCGTCAACGACCCCGCCAAGGGCCGCCGTTTCGTGCCCCTGGAGGAGTTCGACGGCAGCTTCACCGGCGTCGTGCTCGTGATGGAGCCCGGCGAGGGGTTCACCAGGGGCGGGCGCCGGCCGGGTGTGCTCGGCGCGATGCCGGCCCGGCTGCGCGGCACCGCCGGCACTCTGCCCGCCGCGGTACTGGCCAGCCTGCTGCTGGTCGCGGTCGGCGCGGCCCTACCCGCACTGAGCCGCACGTATATCGACCTGTTCCTCATCGGCGGGCAGACCTCGCTGCTGGGCGTGCTGTTCGCCTCGATGGCCACCTGCGTGCTGCTCACCCTGGTGCTGACCTGGCTCCAGCAGGCCAACCTGCTGCACGGCCGGATCATCTCCTCCACCCTCTCCAGCGCGCGGTTCCTGCGCCATCTGCTGCGCCTGCCGGTGACGTTCTTCGCGCAGCGTTCCCCCGCCGACCTGGTGCAGCGGCTGCAGTCCAACGACCAGGTCGCCGAGACCCTGGCCCGCGACCTCGCGGCGGCGGGCGTGGACGCGATCGTGGTCGTGCTGTACGCCGTACTGCTCTACACCTACGACCCGCAGCTGACGTTCGTCGGCATCGGCGTGGCCCTGCTCAACGTGGTGGCGATGCGACTGGTCATACGGCTGCGCGCGACCCGCACGGCGAAGCTGCGCGCGGACACGGCACGGCTCACCAACACCTCGTACACCGGCCTTCAGCTGATCGAGACGATGAAGGCGACCGGCGGTGAGGACGGCTACTTCCGCAAGTGGGCCGGGCAGCACGCCACCACGCTGGAGGAGCAGCAGCGGCTCGGTGTACCGAGCGCCTGGCTCGGCGTGGTCGCGCCGACGCTCGCCACGTTCAACAGCGCGCTGATCCTGTGGATCGGCGGGATGCGCGCCGTCGAGGGACACCTCTCGGTCGGTCTGCTGGTCGCCTTCCAGGCGCTGGTGACCCGCTTCACCGCCCCGCTGACCCGGCTGAACGGCGTCGCGGGCCGCATCCAGGACTTCGCGGCCGACGTGGCCCGGCTGAAGGACGTGGAGAACTTCCAGGCCGACCCGCTCTACGCCCGCCCCGGCGGGAGCGACTCCACGCGCCGGCTGCACGGGCACATCGAGCTGGAGAACGTCACCTTCGGCTACAGCCCGCTGGACCAGCCGCTGCTGAGCGGGTTCGACCTGACCGTCGGCCCCGGGCAGCAGGTGGCGCTCGTCGGCGGTTCGGGCAGTGGCAAGTCGACGGTGTCCCGGCTGATCTCGGGCCTGTACGCGCCCTGGGACGGCGTGATCCGCATCGACGGCCGCCGGCTGGAGGACATCCCGCGCGGCGCGCTCGCCTCCTCCGTCTCCTTCGTCGACCAGGACGTGTTCCTCTTCGAGGGCTCGGTCCGCGACAACGTGGCCCTGTGGGACCCGTCCATCCCGGACGAGGCCGTGGTGGAGGCACTGACGGACGCGGCCCTGTACGACGTGGTGATGCGCCGGCCGGGCGGCATCCACAGCAAGGTCGAGCAGGACGGCCGCAACTTCTCCGGCGGTCAGCGCCAGCGCCTCGAGATCGCGCGGGCGTTGGTGCGCAGGCCCAGCATCCTTGTGCTGGACGAGGTCACCAGCGCGCTGGACGCGGAGACCGAGCTGCTCGTGATGGACAATCTGCGGCGGCGCGGCTGCGCCTGCGTGGTGATCGCCCATCGGCTGAGCACGGTCCGCGACAGCGACGAGATCGTCGTGCTCCAGCACGGCACGGTCGTCGAACGCGGGCGGCACGAGGAGCTGGTGGCACGCGGCGGTGCGTACGCCACGCTGGTCAGGGAGCGGTGAGATGACGTCCGTGCACGAAGGCGACCTGGTCCTCGGCGCGCTCGGCTCGCTGGGCACGCGGTTCGACTGCGCCGGTCTGAGCCGCCTGGACCTGGAGGGTCCACAGGTGCTGTGGCTGGTCGCGGCGGGCGCCCTGGACCTGTTCGCGGTGGACGCCGCCCAGCAGGGCCACTGGCACCACCTCGGCCGGCTGGAGGCGGGCGCGCTGCTGCTCGGCCCGGTGACCGGCCCCGAGCACACCCTGGTGGCCCGCCCGGTCCGGGACTGCGTCGTACACCGCGTCAACCTGCGCGAGTTGTACCAGCCCGCGCACACCCAGACCTGGTCGTACGACGAGTACGGCAACCCGCAGTACGTACCGCCGACGTCGAGCCCGCTGGAATACGCGCTCGCGCTGGGCGTCGGCCGTGGCCTGTCCGTCCTCTTCCAGGCGCCGATGGCCGAGGAGCGGGCCGCCGCTCCGGCCGACGACGACGTGTTCTGGATGCAGGTGCCACCGGGCAGCGTGCAGTACGGCTCGCTGTACGGCGCGGAGGCCGCCGCCGACCTGCTGATGGACCCGGCGCTGTGGCAGAGCCTGGTCGACCAGCAGTACCGGCTGCTGACCGCGCTGGACCGCTGGATCGAGCGGCTGGAGCGCACGCACGAGACGCGTACGGCCGCCGGGATCAAGGCCGGTGAGGCGGTCCGCGCCCAGGCCGACCAGACCCTGCTGGCCTCCATCGGAAAGCGCTCGGCCCGCCGTACGACGGCCGCCGACGCGGACGCCACGTACGCGGCCTGCAGGCTGGTCGCCGAGGCGGCCGGGATCACCCTAGCCGAGCCCGCGCAGAGCGGCACCGAGAGCGACCGCCTCGACCCGGTCGAGCGGGTGGCGCTGGCCTCCCGGGTACGCACCCGGGCCGTGCGCCTGGACGGGCGGTGGTGGCGGGAGAACGTGGGCCCGCTGGTCGGGCACCGGGCCCTGTCCGGTGCCCCGGTCGCGCTGCTGTGGCGGCGCGGTGGCTATGTGGCCGTACAGCCCGCGACCGGCCGTGAGACGCCGATCGAGAAGGCGAACGCGGAGGAGTTCGAGCCGCGCGCGGTGATGTTCTACCGGCCGCTGCCCGACAAGCGGCTCGGGCCGCTGGGACTGCTGCGGTTCAGCCTGCGCGGCACGCGCGGCGACCTGCTCAACCTACTCCTCGCGGGACTGGTGACGGTGGCGATCGGCGCGCTGGTGCCGGTCGCGACGGGCAAGGTGCTCGGCGAGTACGTGCCGAAGGCCCAGGAGGGCCTGATCGTCCAGGTGTGCCTGGCGGTGATGGTGAGCGGGGTGGTGGCGGCGGCGTTCACGCTGCTGGAGAACCTGTCCATCCTGCGGCTGGAGGGCCGTATCGAGGCGGCGCTGCAACCCGCCGTCTGGGACCGGCTGCTCAGGCTCCCGACCCGGTTCTTCACCCAGCGCTCGACCGGTGAACTGGCCAGCGCGGCCATGGGCATCAGCGCGATCCGCCGGCTGCTGGCGGGGGTCGGGCCGGTGGTCGCGCAGTCGGTGGCGGTCGGCGCGATGAACCTCGCTCTGCTGTTCTGGTACAACGCGCCGATGGCGATGGCGGCGATCGGCATGCTCGTCGTCATCGGGGCCGCGTTCCTGGGGCTCGGGCTGTGGCAGGTCCGCTGGCAGCGACGGCTCGTGGTGCTCGGCAACAAGCTGAACAACCAGGCGTTCCAGACCCTGCGCGGTCTGCCCAAGCTGCGGGTGGCGGCGGCGGAGAACTATGCTTACGCGGCCTGGGCGCGGGAGTTCGCCCGCAGCCGGGAACTCCAGCAGAAGGCCGGCCGGATCAAGAACCTCACCACGGTGCTGGGCGCGGTCTATCTGCCGGTGTGCACCCTGCTGATGTTCATGCTGCTGGCGGGGCCGGCGAAGGGCGCGATGTCGGCCGCCGCGTTCCTCACGTTCAACACCTCGGTGACGATGGTGCTGACCTCGGTCACCCAGCTGACGGGTTCCTTCGTCTCGGCGGTGGCCGCGCTGCCGCTGTTCGAGGAGATCAAGCCGGTCCTGGACGCCACGCCCGAGGTGCGCACCGCGAGCACCCGCCCCGGCCCGCTGTCAGGCGCCGTCGAGGCCCGCCGCCTCTCCTTCCGGTACACCGACGACGGCCCGCTCGTCCTCGATGACGTGTCCTTCGTCGTCCGGCCGGGCGAGTTCGTGGCGATCGTCGGCCCGAGCGGCTGCGGCAAGTCCACCCTGCTGCGGTTGCTCATCGGCTTCGACAGGCCGGTCTCCGGGAGCGTCCTGTACGACGGCCAGGACCTGGCGGCCCTCGACCAGTCGGCGGTCCGCCGCCAGTGCGGAGTGGTCCTGCAGCACGCCCAGCCCTTCACCGGCTCCATCCTGGACGTCATCTGCGGCACCGAGCCGTACACGCCGGAGGAGGCCATGGCGGCGGCGGAGATGGCGGGGCTCGCGGAGGACATCAAGCGGATGCCGATGGGCCTGCACACGATCGTCGCGGGCAACGGCGCGATCTCCGGCGGGCAGCGGCAGCGCCTGATGATCGCCCAGGCCCTCATCCGGCGCCCGCGCATCCTCTTCTTCGACGAGGCCACCAGCGCCCTGGACAACGACACCCAGCGCATCGTCATCGACAGCACCCGCAAGCTGAACGCCACCCGCATCGTCATCGCCCACCGGCTGTCCACGGTGCTGGACGCCGACCGGGTGATCGTGATGGAGGACGGCAAGGTCGTCCAGCAGGGCACACCGGCCGAACTGCTCGCGGACACCGGGGGCCGGCTGCACGAGCTGGTGCGCAGGCAGATGGCCTGAGGCCGGCCGGCCACGACCGGCGGGCCCGGTCGCGATCACCCCTGGTCTCAGGACGACCGACCGGCCGGCCCGTCGTCTCGGTCGCCCCGGCCGTCCTCGTCCTCGTCCTCGTCCTCGTCCTCGTCCGGATCGTCTTCCCGGTGGTCGTGGGACGGCATCCAGTGGTGTTCGCAGAACCAGCGGCCGAACAGAGCGCCGCCGTAGATGACGAAGCCGACGCCGATGAGCCAGGACTCGACCACGAGCACCGTGCCGACAGCGCCGTAGCTGAGGGCGTTGGTGACGATGAGCGGAGTGAAGACGAGGGAGGAGAAGACCCGCAGACCGCCCAGACCGATGACAGTGGCGAGCGCGCCCGGCAGCAGGGCGCGCCAGCGGACCTGGCCGCCGAGCAGGAAGCGCTGCCCCCACCAGAAGAACAGCACGCCGCTGGCCGTGGACAGCGCGATCCGCTGGCTCCCGTGCAGCGCCGTCTTCGTCGTCACCTCCTGGTAGAGGTAGGCCGTGAGGGCCACCAGCCACGTCGCCTGGCGCCAGACCCGGTGCCAGGGGCCGGAGGCGAGGCCCCAGATCCGCTCGTAGGCGTTCTGCACGCTGCCGCCGAAGGACACGCCGAAGACCGCGAGCAGGACCCCGCCCCAGGCGCTGGTGGTGCCGATGACGTTGCGCGGGGGGCTGATGACGTCGGTGATCACCCGGGCGGACTTCCCCGACAGCCCCATGCCGTCGGTGAGCCACGAGGCGAAGCCGCCCCGCACCAGGGGGTCCGCGGCGGCGACCACGATCAGCAGCGGCGCCAGCGTCACCAGGGCCAGCGTGGCGAACCCCATGGCCCGGTGCAGCAGTTCCAGCTCACGGCCGTGCGCGAACAGGGCCCGCACGCCGAGCCACTTCCAAGCGCGGTGCAGGCCGCGCCGCAACCGGTTCACGGCTCCTCCCGTGCTCGCCGCCCACACGCTCTCCTGTGCCGATTCATCCATCCCCGCGTGGACCGGGCAACTCGCCGGGGACGGCATGCGCCGACACGGCGCAATGGTGCGCAGCCGAGACCGTCCGATCCCGCGACACGACCGACGGGTCCGCCGTTTGCCCGGCACGTCACCGGAGAATCGGACTCCGTGCGAACTCCTGCCGAGGTGCCCCGCCCCGAACGGCGTGCGCCGGGCGGCCGGCGACGGACGCTGATCGTGAGCGCGAGCATGGGCGCCGGCCATGACACGGTGGCCGCCGAACTCGCACGCCGCGCCTCGGCGTACGGGCACGAGCCGCACGTGGTCGACGTGCTGCGGCTGCTGCCGTACGGCCTGGGTACCGGGCTGCGCCGCTGCTATCAGGCCTCGGTGCGGCACGCCCCCTGGATGTATGCCGGTGTCTACGGCGCGTTCCTGCGCGGCGGCACCGGCCCGCGCCCCAGTGGGGTGCCGCTGGCCCGGCTCGCCGCTGACCGGCTGACGGACCTCGTGGACCGGCTGGACATCGACGTGGTGGTGCCCGTCTTCCATCTGGCCGCGCAGCTGACCGGGCACCTCAGGTCACGGGGCGGGCTGCGGGTGCCGAGCGCCGTCTTCCTGCTCGACTTCGCCGTCCACCGGCAGTGGCTGCATCCCGGCAACGACCGGTACCTGTGCCTGACGGACGGAGCGGCGGCCGAGGTGCGCCGGGTGCTGGGCACGCCCGCCGTGACGACCGGCCCGGTGGTCGCGCCCTCCTTCCTGGCCCCGGCCCCCGGAGCGGCCCGCTGGCAGGAGCTGTTCGCCGGGCGGGCGCCCGGCCGGCCGCCGGTGCTGTTGTCCGCGGGTGCCTGGGGAGCGGCGTCCCGCCCGGCCGAGACCGCCCGGCTGCTGGCCAGGGCCGGCTATCTGCCGGTCGTGCTCTGCGGCCGCAACGAACGGCTGCTCGCCCGGGTGTCCCGGGTGCCGCCGACGGTCGCCCTGGACTGGGTCGACGACATGCCCGGCCTGCTGGCCGCCGCGTACGCCCTGGTGGACAACGCCGCCGGCCAGACCGCCGTACAGGCCCTGGCGGCGGGGCTGCCCGTGGTGGGACACCGGCCGCTGCCCGGTCACGGGGCGGAAGGGGTACGGCGGATGGCCGCGCTCGGCCTGTCGGAACTCACCACGGACGGGCCCGCCCTGCTGGCGGCGCTCGGCAGACTCTCGGAGACCGGCCAGGAGCGCACGGAACGAACGGCCCGCGGCCGCGCACTCTTCCGGCGCGATGCGATGGAATGCGTGGCCGACCTGTGAGGCGGCCGCATCCCCGGCAGATCCGGTGGCGCACCGCACTCCACGGCCGATCCGCACGGCGGCCGCGCGGCGGACGGCCGAGCCCGGGCCCCGCCCGCCGCCGGGTCGGCCACCACCGATCCGTGCAGCACCCCTCGGTGGGGGGTGTCAGCGCCCTCCGTCGTCCGCTGGGGCCGACGTCGGCACCGCGGTCCGGGCTGGAGGCGGTGCCGAGCCGTGTTCGCGGAGCGGGCCGACGGTCAGGCCCGCGTCCCGGCAGCCCTCGACGATGGCGGGCAGCGCGCCCAGCGCCGAGTGCCCGCAGCCGGGGGCCGAGTACCGGTCCGAGTCGTGCAGCAGGACCGTGCCGCCGCCGCGCAGGTCCGCCGCGACCCGTGCCCATACGGACGCCGGGGTGGCGTCGGCCCTCCAGTCCTTGCCCCACGCGGACCACAGCACCGTCCGCAGTCCGGCCCGCCGGGCGGCCGACCAGCGCCCCGTGGTGAGAATGCCGTAGGGAGGGCGGTACCACCGCGGGCGGTGGCCGGTGACGCCGTGCACCGCGTGGACGGCGCGGCTGATCTCCTCGGCGTCGCGGGCGAACGCCGGGCGCCAGGGCCGGTCGTGGGTCCAGCCGTGTACGGCGAGTTCGTGCCCGCGCCGTACCGTTTCGCGAGCCAGGGCGGGATGGCGGACCACATGCTCACCGAGCACGAAGAAGGTCGCCCGCACACCGAGCCCGTCCAGCGCGTCGAGGAAGTGCGGCGTCGACTCCGGGTCGGGACCGTCGTCGAAGGTCAGCGCCACGTGCTCGCGGTGGCCGGCGCCGGACAGGCCGGGGAAGAGCAGCAGGCGTACGCCCGGGAGCCAGGTGGCCGCCGGGCCGACGTGCGCCGCGGCGACACCGGCCGGCAGCAGGAGGGCCGCCGTTCGCCAGGAGCGGGCGGTCACGGGGGACATCGGTGAGCTACCTCCTCGGTGTGACAGGGGGCCCGGTCAGTGCCCGCGGGGCGCCGGCTGCCGGTCTCCGTCCCGGTACGGCGGGCGACCCGGCGCGGACGTGTCCCATTGCCGTCCGAACGACGGAGCATGGGCCAGGCCGATGCTGCCCGCGCCGATCAGGGCGATGCCGATCACCTCCGGTATCAGGGCCAGCCCGAGACGGATCGTTTCGGCGAACAGGACCCAGCCGAGTACGACGCTGGTGAGCGCGTCGCCGAGGGTGAGGGCGGGCTGGGAAGCCGTCAGTGACCCGGCGCCGAGCGCGCCCTGCAGCAGCAGGAAGGCGACGAGCCCGGCGCCGCCGGTGGCGTACAGCGACCAGTGCGCGAACATCGCCTCGGGCCCGTGTCCGAGCCGTCCCACGGCCTCCTTGAGCAGCGCCGCGGTGGTGGCGAAGGACACGGCGGAGGCGAGGCCGAGCAGCGCGGCCCTGGGGGCGCCCCTCGTCGGGCGGGCGGCCGTCACCAGCAGGACGACGGCACCGAGCGCTCCACCGCCGCCCAGCAGCCAGGTCCGGGGTGGTGCGGACGGCCGGCCGGGGGACGGCGCGGCCGCCAGCAGGAACACGGACAGCCCGACGGCGAGGGCGACGAACGCGAGCCAGGTCCGGCGGTCCGGGCGGCGCCGGAAGACCACACTGCCCACGGCCAGGGTGAACAGCAGCTCGGCGGCGAGCAGGGGCTGCACAAGGGACAGGCTGCCCACGGCCAGCGCACCGGCCTGCAGCAGGCTGGACAGCGCCAGCATTCCTGCGCCCGCCAGCCAGTACGGGCGCCGCACCAGACGCGCGAGCCGGCGCACGGCGGACCCCGCCCCGGTGCCCTCGTCCGGCTCCTGCACGGCCGCCCGGCGCTGCAACACCGAGGCGGACGCGTTGAACAGGGCCGCGAGCAGGGCGAGCACCACCGTGACGGCGATCATGGCCGCTCACCCGTAGCGGGCGGCGAGCCGCCGGTAGAGTCCGGGCGCGGCGCCGCGCACCCGGGCGGGCAGGCGCAGCCACCCCGGGACGTACACCTCGTCCTTGCCGTGCAGGACGGCGGCCCGTACGGCGTCCGCCACGCGCTCGGGGGGCACCGGCCTCGGCCACGACCGCGTGTAAGGGATGCCCCGCCGGTCGAAGAAGGGGGTGTCGACCACGCCGGGGATCACATGGCTGACGCCCACGCCGGTGCCGCGCAACTCGTACCGCAGGGCGTCGGCGAAGGTGGACAGGGCCGCCTTGGCGGCGGAGTAGACGGCCTCGCCGCGCACGCCCACGCTGCCGGCGAAGGAACCGATGAGCACGATGCGCCCCGATCCGGCCGCGATCATGTGCGGCAGCAGGGTGCGGACCAGGTGCACGGTGGCCAGCAGGTCGACGCCGACGACCTCGTCGATGCGTGCGGGGGGCATGGCCGTGAAGTCTCCGGCCCAGCCCACCCCGGCGTCCGCCACCAGCAGGTCCAGCCGTCCGAGGTGGGCCAGGGCGAGGTCGGTGAGCCGGCGGTCGGCGCCGGGCCGGGCCAGGTCCGCGGGCAGGGCCACCGCACCGGCCTGGGCGGCCACCTGCTCCAGACGGGTGACGTCACGTCCGTTCAGCGCCAGCCGCCAGCCGTCGGCCGCCAGCCGGCGGGCCACGGCCGCGCCGATGCCGGAGGAGGCGCCGGTCACCAGGGCGGTGCCGCCCAGGCCTGCTCCGTGCTCGGCCGGCCGCGGGGCGGAGCCTGGCTCCGGGGCGGAGGTTGCGACCGGCTCGGTGCGGTTCGACGGTCCTGCGGGGGACGGAGCGTGGGACATGGTGACGACCTCACTGCGACGGTGTGCACGGGTGCGCGGGTTCCGGGGCCGAACCCTCGCGGTGTATCCAGGGCGCCACAGACTGAAACGCCGCGCACGGCGGAGCCCTCGCGGTCTTGGGACGTGACGGTCCCCGAGTCGCCGGGTGTGGCCTCCGGGGGCGGCCATGGGGAACGAGACGGTGTCCGGACCCGCCGGAGACGGGGTGGCGGTCCTGCGGCCGTTCACCGGAGCGCCTGGCGGGAGAAGCGCATGTCGGACACCGAGGTGTTGATCGCCGGTGCGGGCCCGGTCGGTCTGACCGCCGTCCTCGAACTGCGCCGCCGGGACGTGGACTGCCGGCTGATCGACCGGCTGCCGGACCGGCTGCCGTACGCCGAAGCCGTCGGCATCCAGCCGAGGACGTTCGAGATATGGGACCGGATGGGCGTGGCCCGCACGCCGCTCGATGCGGCGTCCCCCCCCTGCGCGGCCAGCTGATCTACGCGAACGGCGCGGAGCGGGCGCGGATCGAGCTGACGCCGCCCGAGGAGGTGCCGTACGAGGCACGCGGCGCAGGGCGTGTCGGCCGACCCCGGTGCGCCCGAGACGATCATGCCGCGCGAGGCCCAGTTGCTCGGTCCCGGTCCGGGTGTGTGCCGCCTGACCGGCGCGCCCGGTCGGTCCAGGCCCGCACCGGAGCGCCCGAGGGCACACGGGCGCCGGCCCAGCCGTCGTGGAACTCCGCCCAGGACGCACTCGCCCCGCGCGCGGGCCGTCGAAACGTCCACCGCGCGCCGGGGCGTCGAGCGCGGCCAGGCACACCTCCCGGCCGGTGGCGTTGAGGACGCCGGTGAGCGTGAAACGGGTGCGCTGCTCCCCGACGGCTTCCATGTCGAAGTGGAGATGCGGGGCGGGCCGGCGGCGAGCACCCGGCCGGTGGTGCGGGGCGGGCCGGCGGCGAGCACCCGGCCGGTGGAGCGGGAAGGCGATCACCGCGCCCGCGATGAGGACGATCGCGGACCACCCGGAAGGCGGTGGGTGCAGGCCTCGATCGTGGCCTGGGCCCACCGGCTTGCTCGTGGCGTCCCGCCCGGCGAGGTGGTCGGTGGCGGCGCTCGCGGCGAGCGTGTTCCGCAGGGCCGTACCGATCGAGCCGCCTACCTGCTGCTCGGCGTTGACGGCCGCGGAGGAACCACTCCGGGGAAGTCGTTCGTGTGCGGGGAGCTGTGCGGCTGCGGCTCCTGGGCGGCGGTCGTCCCGGAGACCTCCACCCGCGCCCCGTGGCGGGACGCTTGGGACCGCGCCGGCGGGTAACTCGTAGTGGATCAATAGCAGGCCGCCACGGAAGGAGACGCCATGCCAGGCGGGAACGACCGCGAGGACCGGCCCGAGACGGCCCTGGAGGAGGTGCTCCGCGAGGTCGAGGAGGCCGAGAAGCGCGGTGAGGACGAGGCCGGCTCGGGTGAGGCCGGGGATGCCACCACCCCGAACACCGGGGCCCAGGAGCAGGCGGAAGGCAACTGAGACGGCCGGCCGGGCCGTGAACCCGTACGGGGTGCTCCGCAGACACCCGGGCCACCCCGTACGGGTTCACGGCCATGGCCGGCGGCTTCCGTGACTTCTCAGCGCGGAAGGGAGCACTACTGCTTTCACGCGGTCCGGGTACCCGAGCCCCATGAACCACCACCTGCGAGGACCCCAGCTGCCCGCGCCCCGCGGACCGCTATCCGCCGCGGTCACCGCCTGTCTGCGCGGCGACGGCCCCCTCCCCCGCCCTGCGGACGCCGAGGGCGCGGACCCGTACGGCGACGACCTGCACCTCGCCCTGTACGTCTGCTACGAGCTGCACTACCGCGGCTTCGCGGGCGTCCGCCCGCAACTCGAGTGGGATCCGGAGCTGCTCCGCGTCCGCGGCGCGCTGGAACACCGCTTCCTGTCCGCGCTGCGCGCCGACACCCCGGTACACCCGAGCCTGGACGACGCGCTCGGCGCCCTCCTGGTCGAGCCGGTCGAGGGCACCGGGGTCACCCACTTCCTGCGCGATGAGGCGGAGCTGTGGCATCTGCGCGAGTACGCGGCCCAGCGCTCCCTGTACCACCTGAAGGAGGCCGACCCGCACGCCTGGGTGCTGCCGCGGCTGTGGGGCCGGGCGAAGGCGGCGATGGCGGCGGTGGAGTACGACGAGTTCGGCGGCGGCCGGGCCGAGCGGGTCCACGCGCGCCTGTTCGCCGACCTGATGACGGACCTGGGCCTGGACACCGCGTACGGGCGCTACCTGGACGCCGCCCGAGCGGAGATGCTGGCCGTCGTCAACCTGATGTCCCTGTTCGGGCTGCACCGCGAGCTGCGCGGCGCGCTGGTGGGTCACTTCGCCGAGGTCGAGATCACCTCCTCACCGGGTTCGCGCCGGCTCGCCGAGGCGATGCGCCGCACCGGCGCCGGCCCCGCCGCGGAGTTCTTCTACGACGAGCATGTGGAGGCGGACGCGGTGCACGAGCAGGTCGTCCGCCACGACGTGATCGGCGGGCTGCTCGACGAGGAGCCGGAGCTGGCGGGAGACATCGCCTTCGGGATCGACGCGACCGAGTACCTGGAGGACCGGCTGGCCCGGCGGCTGCTCGCCGACTGGCGTGCGGGACGGTCGTCCCTGCGGGCACCTCTGGAATCACACATGGCCCATACATCCTGACCGCCGGGGTACCCGCGCGGTGTGATCGCATGGGTGTTTCCGGGCGTGTACGCCCCACAGGACGACACGGAGCTGCTGGCCGAGGCCCTCCGAGAGGAGGCCCCGAACCCTGGCACGCGTGTGCTGGACGTGGGCACCGGCAGCGGGGCGCTGGCGCTGGAGGCCGCCCGGCAAGGCGCCGAGGTGACCGCGGTGGACGTTTCCCTGCGGGCGGTGTGGACGGCCCGGGTGAACGCCTGGCTGACCCGGCTGCCGGTGCACATCCGCCGCGGCAACCTCTTCGACCCGGTCCGGGACCGGACCTACGACATCATTCTCGCGAACCCTCCCTACGTGCCGGCACCCGACGCCGGACGCGGCCCGCGCGGCCGGTCCCGGGCGTGGGACGCGGGCCACGACGGGCGGCTGCTGCTGGACCGGATCTGCCGGGACGCGCCCCCGCTGCTGCGGCCCGAGGGCGTGCTGCTGATCGTGCATTCCGCGCTCAGCGATCCCGACCGCACCTTGGAGCTGTTGCGTGCGGCGGGCCTGAAGGCCGCGGTGGTCCGGCGCCGCTGGATCGCCTTCGGGCCGGTGCTGCGGTCCCGGGAGGGCTGGCTGCGCCGCCGCGGGCTGCTCAAGGCATCCGACGACAGGGAAGAGCTGGTGGTCATCCGTGCCGAACGAGTCCGCTGACGACCGTACCCGCCGGATCACCATGCGGCGGCAAGGGCCGCTGCTGGTGGAGGGGCCGGTGGAGATCGAACTGGAGGACGGCACCACGGTCTCCTCGGACCGGTTCTGTGTCGCTCTGTGCACATGCCGGCGCAGTCGCCGCTACCCGTGGTGTGACACGAGTCATCGGCGCAGGGCCTGAACACCGGTTGAAACCGCTGGTTTTTCGCCGCTCCCCGGGCGGGCCCCCCACGGGCCTGCCCGGGGAGCGGCTGTGTGCCCGGGTCCGGCGGGCGGCCCCACTCCGCCCGTCGGTCCCGGTGCGAGATCGCAGGTTCCCCGTTCCAGGGGCCGCACTCCCCAGTTGCGGACCTGATCCGGTGTGCACGGGGACCGTGCGATCCCGGTCCTTAGAACGCGAAGACGCTGCCCGCGATGGCGTCCTTCACGCAGGTGTTGCCGAAGGTGCGCTCGTAGGAGACGCGCTTGCCCTGCCAGACGCCCTGGACCGTGACGGTCACCGGGTCGTACACCTTGGTGCACCACACGCCGTCCTGGGCCTTCAGGGCGTCGAAGTCACCGTTGGCTCCGCGCAGTTCGGCGCAGGCCTGGGCCGCTGCGGGGTGAGTGCCGGAGGCCCCGGGGGCGCAGGCGAGAGTGACGGCGCGCTCCGGAGTGGCCGTGGCCGCATCGTTGCCGTGGCCGGTGGTGAGCACCAGCGCCGAGGGGGCGTAGAGCGACGACGGGGCGGCACCCGGTGCAGCGACGGCGGCCCCGATCAGGGGTCCGCAGACGGCGGCGGCCGTGAGGCCGAGGGCCGCTGCCCAGCGCGCGGTGTTCCGCATTGTGTGCATCCTTCCGCTTGAACAGTAGAGGGTCGTCGGCTCCGAGCCCGGTCGGGTGCCGGAGCGACGAGCGCCACTCTGCCGAGTCCGCGAGCGAAACTCACATCGAACCCATGGGTTTCAGTAACCTTTCGTGTTGAAGCAGTGGCGTGAAGTCACGGAAAACGAATGCCGCGACCCTGGAACTGAGCGGTTCTCTAGTTTCCCCGGTGGCCGGATGGCTGAAAATCAGCGCTTCGTTAATCGTCCTGAAACATTCCGGTGACGACCGCCTCAACCCCCTTCATGACTCCTCGTGTTCATGAAGTGATCACCATGACCGGGAGCTGCAACCTGCCATCGCGCCGGGGGTGTTGGCACACCGGTGCACTGGATATCCCGTATGACCCACTTCGTACCGGTGGCGGGCGCGTCCGGACCGTCACCGACGGCACCCCGAAACTGGTCCGCATCCTGGACGAGGCGGCCACCCGCGACTGAACCCGCCGCCTACCCGCCAGTATCGTCGGCGCTGCGACGCGTGCTCAGCGACGAGAGGCGGGAGGGGCGGATGGCGAAGCACTGGGCGGACTTCCAGTACGAGATCTATCTGAACGGGATGACGGGCAGCGTGCCCCGGCTCCCGACCGATCCGACCCGGCTGGAGGAGCTGGCGGAACACCGGCTCGGCCCCGGCCCGGTGGGCTATGTGGCGGGCAGCGCGGGCGACGGCAGCACCGCCCGCGCCAACCGGGCGGCCCTCGCCCGGCGCCGGATCGTGCCGCGGATGCTGCGGGACGTACAGGAGCGGGACCTGTCGACCAAGGTGCTCGGACGTCCCTTGCCGGCGCCGCTGGCCCTGGCACCCGTCGGGGTGCTGTCGATCATGCATCCGGACGCCGAGTCCGCCGCCGCCCGGGCCGCCGCCGCTCAGGGCGTGCCGTACATCCTGTCCTCGGCGTCGAGCACGCCACTGGAGGAGGTCGCGGAGGCGATGGGGGACGCCGAGCGGTGGTTCCAGCTGTACTGGGGCAAGGACCGTGAGGTGACCCGGAGTTTTCTCGGCCGGGCGCGGGCGTCCGGGTTCTCGGTGCTGGTCGTCACACTGGACACCCCCCTGCTGTCCTGGCGGCCACGCGATCTGGACCAGGCGTATCTGCCGTTCCTGCGCGGGGTGGGCACCGCCAACTACTTCACCGACCCCGCCTTCCGGGCGGGCCTCGCCAAGCCCGTGCACGAGGATCCGAACGCGGCGGTGCTGCACTTCCTCGGCCTGTTCGGGGACCCGGGCCACACCTGGCCGGACCTGGCGTTCCTGCGGGAGCACTGGGACGGGCCGATCGTCCTGAAGGGCGTCCTGCACCCGGACGACGGGCGGCTCGCCGCGGACGCCGGCATGGACGGCGTGGTGGTGTCCAACCACGGCGGCCGGCAGGTGGCCGGCTCGGTCGCGGCGGCCGACGCGCTGCCCCGGGTCGCGGACGCGGTCGGCGACCGGCTGACGGTGCTGTTCGACAGCGGGGTGCGCACCGGCGACGACGTGTTCAAGGCCCTGGCCCTCGGCGCGCGGGCGGTGCTGCTGGGGCGGCCCTACGTCTACGGGCTCGGCCTGGACGGGCAGGCGGGCGTGGAGCACGTCATCCGCTGCGTGCTCGCGGAGTTGGACCTGACCCTCGCTCTCTCGGGGCACACCGGCCCGGGGACGGTCACGGCGGCCGACCTCGTCGAGGACCCCGTCTGAGCCTGCCGTGACCGGGGCCGGGCCGCCCTGCCCCGGACACGGCAGCGTGTCACGTGTCCTTCTCGGACGGTTCCGCCGGCTGCGCGGACGGCCCGTCCGTACCGGTGATCGACAGCGAACCGGGGCTCGCCGTGGGCGAGTCGGTCAGCCAGCGCTGACCGGCGGAGCGGTCCCGGACCTTGACCACGAGGTCACCGCCGGGTTCCTCACCGGCGGCGGTGAGGGCGAGGGTCCGGTCCCAGTGGGGCAGCAACTCGCCTTGCGCCGTGAGGTCGTAGCGCACGTCGTCGGCCCGTTTCGACGCGGTGTCGGAGCAGGTGCCGAGGATCACCACGCCGGCGTCGGCGTGCGAGTCCAGGCAGAGACCCGAGTCGGCCGCGCTGCGCAGCAGACCGTGGTCTTCGTACGTCCACTGCTGGGTGGCCGCCGAGGAGCAGGCGGCGAGGACCGCGCTCGTACCGGCCCTGGGCCCGCCGTCGATGTCCAGGCACAGGTCGGCGGCGGCGTTGCGCAGCCGGGTGGGCCGGCCGGCGGCGGGCAGGCCGGCGGTGCCGGGCGTGGTGGCGGAGGCCGGCGGGGTGTGGGTGCCGGCGGTGGCGCTGGTGGAGGCGACCGGGTCGGTGCCGGATCCGCCGTCCGGCCACACGCTGACCGCGAGGACGGTCGCCAGCAGCCCGGCCGAGGCCACGCCGACTGCGGTGAGCAGGGCACTGGAGGACCAGGCGGTGCCGGGCGCTCGGCGCATCGGCAGGGGGATGCGGGCGAGCGGCCCGGGTTCGCCGGTTCGGTGCCGCCGGCCGCGGGACGCCGAGACGCGCGCCTGCGGCCCGGGTTCCCCGGCGCCGGGCCGCCGGGCGCCGGGCAGGGCGGCGCGGGCGAGCAGGCCCGGTTTTCCGCCGCCGCGCCGGCGTCCGCCGGAGCGCCGGGAGCCGCCGCGGCCGCGGGCGGGGCCCGGCCGGTGGCGGCCGGGGCGCGAGTCGAGGTAGCGGCGGGCACCCCAGCCGAGGACGGCTTCGGCGAGCAGTACGCCCAAGGCGGCTTCGGAATGGCCGAGTTGCTCGGCCGCGTGCCGGCAGTAGGCGCAGGCGGCCAAGTGCTCCTGGACGTCGGGCAGCAGGGTGCCACCGCGGCGGCTCGGGACGTCGAGCAGGCGGTTGTAGTAGCGGCAGTCCTTACCGGGTGCGAGTTCCCGGTGGACGCGCACCAGGCCTTCCCGGAATTCCTCGCGAGCCTGTTCGAGTGCGGCCGCCGCGCTCTCGGTGTCCATGCCGAGCAGTTCGGCGGGGATGTTTATCGGTTCCGCCTCGACCTCGGTATGCCACAGCAGCGCCTGCTCCGGTCGTGGAAGGCCGTGGAACGAGCGGTCGGAGAGGGCGCGGTTTTCCGGTATCAGCGTCTGCGCGGTCCGCATCCCGCGCCCCCCGGCGGGCTTTACGAGTCCGGGCAGCACGGCGGTGATCCGGTCCGTGCCCGACCAGTTGACGACCGTGTCCCGGACGGCCACGAGCAGGCGGGGCCGGAGCGCCTCGCCGGGTTCGCCGAGGGCGAGCCGGCCGAGGACCTGGTGGAAGGCGGTGGCGGTGACCATGTGGGCGAGGGGCCCCGACGCGGCCAGGCAGATGACCGCGTAGTCCTGCGCCGGCTGCCAGTGCCGGGCCATCAGGAGGGCGGCGGACCGGGCGGCCTCCGCGTCGGAGCCGGCGCGCAGTGGGCCGGCGAGGGACTCGTCGGATTCCCCCGGGTCTGCGCCGGGCGGCGGATAGGGGGGACGAGGTGGGTGGGGGGTGACCACTGAAAGGATTCCTTTGGTGCGTGGTACGTAGGTGCGTATCTCTGGAGCGCGCGGGGAGCGGGAATTCACCGGCACCCGGCCGGTCCGGTTCCGCAACTGCCGAAAGAAGCCCGGACTTTCCCCCCGCACGGGCGTTTCAACCCTTGCACAACTTCCACACGAGCAACAAGACACCCGTACAACATCGGCTCGTTCGAAAGAAGGCCGGAAATAGGCCCGCGCGCCTGGTCGGCTGCCGTGGCTTTCGGCTTTTCCACCCCGTGTGAAAGCGAGCGCACGCATCGGCGGGCCGCGTGGGCTCCTGGGGCGTGGGCCCCGGGAGTGGAGTGTTCCGGGCCTGTCGGAAGGCCCCGCGCAGGACGGCGGCTCTGCTGCGCGCGACCGGCCGCCGGCCATGTTCCTCCCGCCCTCGGCCGGCGGCCCCGGCGGCTTCCTCCCCCGGCCGGGGAGCGCAACCGCGGGAAAGGGCCCGGTCGGCCGGACGGTTCGGGTCCGGCACGAGCGGCAGCGCTCGTGCCGGACGGGTTCAGATCTGCCAGGAACGGAGCCGGTCGGCCGCGCCGTACACGTCGGTCTTGCCGGAGATCAGGTCGCGGGCGAGGTCGACGAGGGCGCCGTAGGGCGGGTCGATGCCGACGCCGCTGACGAACATGTAGGCCACGGCCGTCGCGCAGGCGAAGCGGGCGTTGGCCGCGGGCAGCGGCTTGAGCACGGCGAGCGTGTGCAGCAGGGCGGCGGCGCGCCAGGCGGGGTCGGAGTCCACGCCGAGCCGGGGCGGGTCCACGCGGTGCCGGGCGACGGCGGCGACCAGCGCGGAGAAGTCGTCCACGGCGGGCTGGTCGGGCAGGACCTCCTCGTGCCGCTGGAGCAGCCACGGGACGTCGATATGGATGAGAGAGGGCATCGCTCAGGCGGCCTCGCCCCTGGCGGGGGGCTCGTCGTCGGGAAAGGCCTCCGCGAACTCCTCGGCGTGGGCGGAGAAGAAGCGCCGGAAGGTCTCGGCGCCCTCCTGCAGGGCCCGGTGCCGCGCGATGTCGGCGGCAGCCGCCTCACGGACGAGGGCCTTCATCGACGTACCGCGCTCCTTGGCGATCTGCCGCAGGTCCTCTAGTTCCCGTTCGCTGAACTCCACGTTGAGAGCTGGCATGCCCCTCACGGTACCGCGCTGGTACTCAAGCGTAAATACCCGCAGGTCAGACCGTGTCCCTCACGGTACCTTCCGTGCCCGAGAGTCATGTCCGTTTTCCGCCGGTCCCACGGCGTGCGGCGCAGCAGACTCGACAGCACCGGAAACGGCACGGAGGCACGAGAGGAAGCACCGATGAACACGCGCACCGTCCACACCGTCCACCCGAGCCCGCTGGGCGACCTGCTGCTGACCGGCGCGGTCTCATCCGCCGGCCCCACCCTCTCGGCGCTGTACCTGCCGGGGCAGCGCGGCGCGCCCGCCGTCCGCCCGGAGGACCGCGACGACGGGCCGTTCACCGAGGCCCATCGTCAGCTGGACGCCTACTTCGCGGGCCGCCCGACCCGCTTCGACCTGCCGCTCGCCGCCACCGGAAGCCCGTTCCAGCAGGCGGTGTGGCAGGCCCTGGACGAGATCCCGTACGGCACGACGTCCACGTACGGCGAGCTGGCGGCCCGGCTCGGCGTGCCCCGGTCCGAGATCCGCGCGGTGGGCCGGGCCCTCGGCGCCAACCCGCTCCTCCTGGTCCGCCCCTGCCACCGGGTGATCGGCGCGGACGGCTCGATGCGCGGGTACGCGGGCGGTGTCGAGCGCAAGGTGTGGCTGCTCACGCACGAGGGCGCGTTGCAGCCGGCCCTGATCTGAATCCCGTACAAGGAGTGACCATGACCCTCACCCCGGCCGAGGCCCGCCGCCGGACCGCCCGCACCGACTGGGCCGTCGTCGCGGCCGAGCTGGACGAGCACGGCAGCGCGCCCACGGACCGGCTGCTCACACCCGCCGAGTGCGCCGGTCTGGCCGCCCTGTACGACCGGCCGGAGCTGTTCCGGACGACGGTCGATCTCGCCCGGCACCGGTTCGGCTCCGGCGAGTACCGCTACTTCACCCACGATCTGCCCGCCCCGGTGGCCGCGCTGCGTGCCGCGCTCTACCCCCGTCTGCTGCCGATCGCCCGGGACTGGGCGGCGCGTCTGGGCCGCCCGGCCCCCTGGCCCGACTCCCTCGGCGAGTGGCTGGAGCGGTGCCATGCCGCCGGCCAGGACCGGTCGGCGCAGATCCTGCTGCGTTACGGCCCGGGCGACTGGAACGCCCTGCACCGGGACGTGTTCGGGGAGCTGGTCTTCCCGCTCCAGGTGGTGGTCGCCCTGGATGAGTACGGCACCGACTACACCGGCGGTGAGTTCCTGATGGTGGAGCAGCGGCCACGCGCCCAGTCCCGGGGCACGGCGACCGCCCTCAGGCAGGGGCACGGACTGGTGTTCACGACCCGGGACCACCCCGTGCGCACCCGCCGCGGTTGGTCGGCCGGGGCGATGCGGCACGGGGTGAGTACCGTACGGTCCGGGCGGCGGCGGACCCTTGGTCTGGTGTTCCACGACGCCGCCTGACCGAGCCGTCCGGTCGGCGGCTGCCCCCGGTCGGCGACGAAGGACGCCATCCAGGCGAGGGCCGCGTTCCGGTTGATCGCGGTCTCGTTGGTGGACCAGGACTGGATGTCGTCGAGGTAGCAGAACTGGCCCGTGCGGCCCTTCAGCCTGCTCTGTGCATAGGCAGGGGTCCCGGATGCTCGAGTTGGCACTTCCGCCCCCCTCAGACATCGAGCCGGCTGATGCGTACCGCTCCCCTCGCCTCGCCCGGGTAGGCGCTCGTCAGTGTCAGCCGCAGTCGCGAGCCGCGTACCGCGTCGAAGGTGATCACGGTCGGGCTGTCCGACGCGGTGGCCCACTCCGCCTTCGCGCCGGTGACCGGCACATACGCCCGCCCGTCCCACACGGCGACCTCGGCCTGCGCGGGCAGCGAGTGCGTGGCGTCGACGGTGAAGGAGACCGCCACCCGGTCGACGGTCCGGGATCGCCCGAAGTCGACCGACACCCAGTCCTTCGCACGGGCCCCGTTGAAGGCCGGCAGCAGTGCCGTGGCGGACTTGGCGAAGGCATTGGACCAGCCGGTCGCCGGATCGCCGTCGAGCATGGCGGCGGGCAGGGTGTCCGGGCGGCCGGAGTAACCGGCGTCCGCACGCGGGTAGTCCGGCGGAGCCGGATGGTCGGGTGTGAAGCCGGCGGCGGGGGTGGTGGCGGTCGAGCGGGCCGGTGTCGTGCGCACCCGCACGGAGCCCGTACGCAGGCCGTCCACCGTGGCCGCGACCTTCAGTACGCCCGGCTCGGCCCCGGACCGGACGATCGCCAGGGCCTTGCCGTGGAAGGCGGTCCGGGTGCTCGCCTGGTAGCGCTCGGCGCTCTCCTCACGGCCGTTGTCGACGCCGGCCAGGCGGCCACCGGTCACCTGGAAGGCGATGAGGTGCTCGGCGCCGGGCACGACCACGCCATGCGTGTCGACGATCTCCGCGGTCACGAAGACCAGGGAACGCCCGTCGGCGGCGAGGGACATGTGGTCGGCGGTCAGGCGCACGGCGTGCGGGGCACCTGCCGTCCGCAGCACGTCGGTGGCGACCACCTTGCCGTCCCGCCGGGCCACCGCCTTCAACTCCCCCGGCCGGTAGGGCACTTTCCACGTCAGGTGCAGCTTGCCCGCGCTGCCGTTGGGGCTGGTGTAACTGCCCGGGTAGGGGCCGTCGGTGAAGGTCTTGTCGTCGCCGGTGGCCTCGGTGGTCTCCAGATAGGTCCGGCCGTCGGTGGTCTTCTTGACGTCGAACTCCCGCACCCCCAGCGACGTTCCGTTGAGGAACAGCTCGACCGAGGGCACGTTGGCGTACGCCCAGACCTCGACCGTGTCGCCCTCCTCGTGGTTCCAGGTCATCGGCAGCAGATGGACCATGGGCTCGGTCGTCCACTGGCTCTTGAAGAGGTGGTACATGTCCTTCGGGAAGCCGGCCGTGTCCACGGCGCCGAAGAAGGACGCCTTGACCGGGAAGACGTCGTACGGGGTGGGCTCGCCGATGTAGTCGATGCCGGACCACAGGAACTGGCCCGCGAACCACTTCCGGTCCCGGTCCTTCTTGTGGCCGTACTCGCCGCTCATCGTCCAGGAGGCGAGGTTGTTGTCGTAGGAGGAGACCTCCCGTCTGCCGGGCGTGTGGTTCTCACCCGTGTTCAGGTGCTCCGGCTCCTGGTACGTGCCCCGGGTCGAGGTCTCCGAGGAGGACTCGGACTCGAAGAGGAACAGGTGCGGGTACCTGGCGTGCAGGGCGTCGACCGACTTGGCGGTGTTGTAGTTCAGGCCGAGGCCGTCGAGCTTGGCGAGCATGCGGTCGGCCGCGGAACCCGTGGCGGGCACGCCGTGGTACTTGTTCGAGCCGATGACGACCGGCCGGGTGCCGTCGGCGGCCTTGATCGCGCCGATGATCCGGTCGGCCATGGCGAGCCCGGCCGTGGACGTGGAGTCGGGGATCTCGTTGCCGATGGACCACAGGACCACCGCGGGCGAGTTGCGGGCGGCGAGCACCATCTCGGTGGCGTCCTTCTCGCACCACTCGTCGAAGAACCGGCCGTAGTCGTACCGGGTCTTGCCGGTCCTCCAGCAGTCGAAGGCCTCCACCATCATCACGATGCCCAGTTCCTCGCAGACCTGGATCATCTGCGGCGAGGGCGGGTTGTGCGAGGTGCGGAAGGCGTTGACGCCCATCGACTTCATGATCCGCATCTGCCGGCGGACGGCGTCGATGCTGATCGCGGCGCCGAGGGCGCCCTGGTCATGGTGGAGGTCGACGCCCTTGATCTTGGCGTGGGTGCCGTTGAGGGAGAAGCCCTCGTCGGGGTCGAAAAGGTAGGTGCGGATGCCGAACGTCGTGCGGTAGGTGTCGGTGGTGCGGCCGGCGACGCGCAGCTCGGTGTGCAGGGTGTAGCGGTGCGCGGGGGTCGTGAAGTCCCAGAGGCGTGGCTGGTGGACGGTCAGTTCGTGGGTCTCGGCGGCCTCGCCGGAGACGGCGACCGTGGTGGACGTGCGGGCGGCCGTGCGTCCGTCGGGGCCGGTGATCCGGGAGACCACCTGGACGTCGGTGCCGCTGCCGGACTCGTTCCGCACCAGGGTCCGCACCCGGACGAGGGCACGGCCGGCAAAGACCTCGGGGGTGGTGACGTGCGTGCCCCAGCGGGCCACGTGCACCGGCTCGGTGATCACCAGGCGGGCCTCACGGTAGACGCCGCTGCCGGAGTACCAGCGGCTGCTCGGCAGCTGGTTCTGGACCTTGACCGCGAGCACGTTCGGGGTGGTGCCGTCGGTGTGTACCAGGTCGGTCAGGTCGAGGGCGAAGCCGGTGTAGCCGTAGGGGTGGCGCCCCACTTCCGTGCCGTTGCAGTAGACGTACGAGTCCATGTAGACGCCGTCGAACTCCACCGAGATCCGCTTGCCGGCGTACCCGGGCGGGAGGGTGAAGGCGAGCCGGTACCAGCCGAGGCCGCCCGGGAAGAAGCCGGTGCCGCTGGTGGTGCCGTGGTCGGTCGTCGGGGTCTGCTCGATGCTCCAGTCGTGCGGGACCGCGATCTCGCGCCAGGCCGAGTCGTCGTAGGCGGGGTGGGCGGCTTCGGCGGAGATGCCGGTCGGGTCGGTGATGCCACCGGCGTTGACCAGCGCGAACCGCCAGCCGTCACGCAGGGGCACGGTGTGGCGTCCCCGGGCACCGGAGGACCCGGCGGCGAGGGCGGCCGGAGCAGCCGGAATGCCCAGGAGCGCTCCGGTCGCGGGCGCCGCCGTGGCTGCGACCAGAACCGATCTGCGCGTGACCGTCATGGCGGCTCTCCTCATCGGGGCCCAGAAGTACTCACAACTGATCGTGAGCAAACAGATTCTGACGGCCTGCCACACACGATCGTCAAGGGTCCGGACCTCTGCGGCTGCCCCGGCCGGCACATCGGCCGGATTTCACCCCTGGCCTCGTTCGGCCTACCGGCCAGGTGGCCGGGGGCGCGGTTCACGGGAGGGCGGGAAGCACTACGCTGGAACAGAAGTGGTGCCACCTGTTCACTGTGAGTGTGCGCTTGGGAGCGGCGACGATGAGCCGGGTCTATCCGTTCGACGAGGCGGCGACGGCCCGGGCTGTCATCGATGGCGACGGAACACTGGTGGAGTGGAACGAGGGCGCACGGCGCCTGCTCGGCCACCCCGCGGACGTCGTCGTGGGCCGCCCCGCGGCCGAGTTGCTGGCCGGGGGCCGTGTCCACGCCGCGCCCTCGGGTGCCCGCTGGGAGGGGACGGTCGGATTGCGCCACCGGGACGGCCGTACCGTCTCGGTGTGGCTGCTCGCCCATCGCCTGCCGCCGCACGGCGAGCACCAGGGCGACTGGCTCGTGGTCACCCCGCTGACGGCCGCGGGGCCGGCCGCCGCGGACGATCCGCTCGCCGAGGCGGGCCTGGTCCAGTCGCCGTGCGCGGTCGCCGTGTACGACGAGGAGCTGCGGCTGCGCCGGATGAACGACGCGATGGCCTCCGTCATCGGTCTGCCGGAGGAGCGTGTCCGGGGGCTGCGGCCCTCGGAGATCGGCGGCCGGCCGCAGGGCGAGGAGCTGGAACAGGGCATGCTCCGGGTGCTGGCCTCGGGCTCCCCTCTGGACGTGCCGATCCTCCTGTGCGGCGGGGGTGAGGACCGGGCACCCGCCTGGCTCGCCCGGATGGCACCGGTCAGGGACCCGGAGGGCCGGGTGCGGGGCGTGTGCCTGGCCGCGCACGACATCAGCGACAACCACTGGGCCCGCCAGCGGCTGCAGCTGGTCAACGAGGCGAGTGTCCGCATCGGCACCACTCTGGACGTCACGCGTACGGCGCAGGAACTGGCGGACATGTGCGTGCCGGTACTGGCCGACTTCGTCACCATCGATCTGCTGGACCCCGAGGAGTACGGCGGTGAACCCCCCGCACGCGTCACGGCGCCGGTCACCCTGCGCCGGGCGGCCCACTGGTCGGTCCTCGGCGGGGTACCGGAGGCGGTGACGAAGCCCGGGCAGACCGAGCGGTACCCGGCCGGCTCCCCGCAGGCCGACTCGCTCACGGCGGGCCGCACGATGATCACCTCGACGGCCGAGGGCGACATGACCCCGTGGCAGACCTGGAACAGCCTGCGCGACGAACGGGTGCGCACCTTCGGTATCCACTCCACCATGTCGGTGCCCATCCGGGCCCGTGGACTCACCCTGGGCGTGGCGGTCTTCACCCGGCACCGGCGCCCGGACGGGTACACCGCGGACGACAGACTGCTGGCCGAGGAGATCACCACGCGCGCCGCCGTCTGCATCGACAACGCCCGCCGCTACTCGCGTGAGCGCGAGACCGCCCTCGCCCTCCAGCGCAGCCTGCTGCCCCGCAACCTTCCGCGCACGGCCGCGCTGGAGGCGTCGTCCCGGTATCTGCCGGCCGCGCGGGCCGGGGTGGGCGGGGACTGGTTCGACGTGATCCCGCTGTCCGGGATGCGGGTCGCGATGGTCGTCGGGGACGTCGTCGGGCACGGCATCCAGGCCTCGGCCACCATGGGCCGGCTGCGCACCGCCGTACGCACCCTCGCCGACATCGACCTGGCCCCGGACGAGCTGCTCACCCATCTGGACGACCTGGTCCTGCGGCTGTCGGACGAGTCCGGCGGCGACGACGGCAGCCCCGGCGAGGTCGGTGCGACCTGCCTGTACGCCGTCTACGACCCGGTGTCGCGGCGCTGCACGCTGGCCCGCGCCGGGCATCCGCCGCCCGTGCTGATGCGGCCGGACGGGCGGCCGCAGGTGCTGGACCTGCCCGCCGGTCCCCCGCTGGGCCTCGGCGGGCTGCCGTTCGAGTCCGCCGAGGTGGACCTGCCCGAGGGCACCGTCGTCGCCCTGTACACGGACGGCCTGGTGTTGTCCCGGGACCGGGACGGGGATGCCGGCCGTGAGCTGCTGTACCAGGCGCTCGGGGCGTACACGGGCTCCCTGGACGAGACCTGCGACCGTGTCCTGCACGCCCTGCTGCCCCATGGCGGCGCCGCCGACGACGTGGCGCTGCTGCTCGCCCGCACCCAGGGCCTGCCCGCCTCACAGGTGGCGACCTGGGACATCCCCGCCGACCCGGCGCTGGTCGCGCCCATCCGCAAGCAGGTCGTGGAGCAGCTGGACGCCTGGGGGCTGAGCGAGGCCGCGTTCACGGCGGAGCTGGTGGTCAGCGAACTGGTCACCAACGCCATCCGGTACGGCTCCCGTCCGATCCGGCTGCGGCTGATCCATGACGCTTCCACGCTGATCTGCGAGGTCTCCGACACCAGCCACACCGCCCCGCACCTGCGCCGGGCGAAGATCTTCGACGAGGGCGGCCGGGGGCTGCTGCTGGTCGCCCAGCTCACCCAGCGGTGGGGCAGCCGGCACACCCCGGAGGGCAAGACGATCTGGGCGGAGCTGCCCCTGTACGAGGAGGACATGTAGTCCCACGACGGGGACCCGCGGGCCTGCGAGGCGGATCTGCAGGCCTCAGGAGGCCGTCAGCCAGGGCCGGACCTGCTTGCGGGCCTCGTGCAGCCGGGACTTGAGGGTGCCGAGAGGGATGCCGACGCGCTCGGCCACCTCGGCGTAGTCCAGCTGGCAGATGTCCCGGTAGACCAGCGGCGCCACCAGGTGCGGATGCTCCCGCTCCAAGCGGTCCAGTGCCTCCATGAGGTCCACCCGGGAGCCGGCGATGACGCTGGTGGTGCGCGGGTCGACGGCGTGGGAGGGCTCGATGGCGGCGGGCTGTTCGGCGGCCCGCCGTTTCAGCTCGCGGTACTTCTGCCGGCAGCAGTTGGCGACCACCGTGTACAGCCAGGTGCCGAAGCGGCTTCGGCCCTCGAAGGCGCAGATGTGCCGGGCCACCTGGAGCAGCACGTCCTGGGCGGCCTCCTCGGCGTCCTCCCGGCAGGGCAGGAAGCGGGCGCAACGGCGCACGACCTCCGGCCGGATCTCGGTCAGCAGCCGCTCCAGGGCCGCGCTGTCGCCGGCGGCGGCATGCCGGGCGAGGTCTTCCATCGGCGCCTGGTCCTGCACGGAAGGCCCCCCTCCAAGTCGATCTCAGGGCAGGCATGATAGTCGTATGCACTCCCTGGAGCGGATCGGCCGCTACCGTCTCGAACGGCCGTTGGGCACCGGCGCCTTCGCCACGGTGTGGCTCGCCCACGACCCGGAGCTCCAGGCCCCGGTCGCGGTGAAGGTCCTCGCCGAGAACTGGGCGCACCGGCTCGACATCAGGGAGCGCTTCCTGTCCGAGGCCCGGCTGCTGCGCCGGGCCGGTTCGGGCCGGGTGGTGCAGGTCTACGACATCGGTGAACTCCCCGACGGCAGGCCGTACTTCGTGATGGAGTACGCCGACGGCGGCACCCTCGCCGACCTGCTGGCCGCCGGGCCGCTGCCGGTGCCCGACGCGCTGGCGCTGACGGCCGAGGCCGCGCGTGGCGCCGCCGCGCTGCACGAGGCGGGCATCGTGCACCGCGACATCAAGCCGACCAACGTCCTGCTGCACACCGCCCCGGACGGCACCCGGCGGGTACTGCTGGCCGACCTGGGGCTGGCGAAGAGCCTGGCGCAGGCCTCCGTGCTGACCCTGGCGGCGGGCTCGGCGGGCTACCAGCCGCCGGAGCAGGCCGAGCCGGGGGAGGGCATCGACGAGCGGGCCGACGTCTACAGCCTCGGCGCGGTCGGCTACGAACTGGTCACCGGGACGGTACCGGGTCCGCCGGGGAGGGTCGTACCGCCCGGGCGGCTGCGGCCGGACCTCGGCGAGGACGTGGACCGGGCGCTGGTGCGCGCGCTGGAACCGGACCGGGCGCGGCGCTGGCCCGGCGCACAGGCGTTCGCGCACGAGCTGGACCGGCTGGCGGCCGGGCCGCCGGCGGTGCGGTCCGCGCGGCGGCTGGACGGTGTGCGCGGCCGGCTCAGCACCGTGACGCTGGTGCTCGCCGCGGTCCTCACGGCCACGGCCGCCGCGGTGACGGTGACCATCGTGACCCAACGCCACGACGGCACGCCGGACGAGGTGCGGGTCACCGACACCACCGGCCGGGTGGCCCTCCAGGTGCCCGCCGACTGGGGCCGTGAGCTGCGCGGCTCCGGCTGGGACCCGCATGCGCTCGGGCTGAAGGCGGGGCACGAGCCGGGCCTGGTGGTGGGCGACGACCTGGCGCGCTGGCCCGATCTGACGGCCGGCGTGAACGGCGTGTTCGTCGGAGTCAGCGAGCACGGCGACATCACCGCGAGGATCAAGGCCCTCGCCCACTCCGGCTGCCGCTACTCCGGCAGCCGTACCTTCGCCGACGCCGACTGGCACGGGCTGGTCCGCGCCTGGAGCGGCTGCCCGGACGGCGGCTCGGTCACGGAGACCGCACTGTCCCCGGTGGGCGGCGCCGTGCGACCGCAGGTGTACGTTCAGGTGCGCCAGCGGGGCGCAGGCGACGCCACCGACGGCATACTCCGTTCGCTGCGGGTGTCGTGAACGGCGCGGTCCGCGGGTCAAGAGGGGGAAAAGAACCCATGCATGCCCCGAACTTTTCCGGCGTTCGGCGCATCGGAGTGTCATGACGGCGCACCCGGCGCCGTAGGCACGCGGTCCGTCGCGTGCCCCGAAGATTCAGGAGTGTTGAGCGACATGGTGTACACCCCCCGGTCCGCGCGGCACGGCGCCCTGCTCGTAGGCACGGTCGCCGTGCTGGGCCTCCTGACCGCCTGCGGCGACGGCCAGGACGTCCACAGCAACCCGCCGATGACGGTGTCCGGTACGGCCGCGCCCGCGCCGGACACCTCGAAGAGCCCGGCATCCGCCACGTCCGCCGAGGCCTCCGCCGCCACCGGCGCCGCCTCGTCCTCCGCCCGGCAGGCGACGGCGTCCTCGGGCCGCGGGACGACCCCGGCCGCCGCGAGTTCCCGGTGCCACACCTCCGAGCTGCGCGCCGCCGTGGGCCGCAACGACCCGGGAGCCGGTCAGGAGAACTTCCCCGTCGTCTTCACCAACAAGTCCGCCCGCACCTGCACCCTGCGCGGCTACCCGGGCGCGGCCTTCGTGAACGGCTCCGGCACCCAGCTGGGCGCCGACCCCAAGCGGCGGCCGGGCTCGCCGGTGCCTGTCACGCTCAAGCCCGGGCACAGTGCCTGGGCCGGGCTGACCTTCTCCAACCCGGGGGTCAGCGGCGCCAAGTCGGCCACGCCGGCCGCGCTGCTGGTCACCCCGCCGGACGAGCGCGACCACTTGAAGGTCACGTGGTCGGGCGGACCGGTGCCCGTGTCCGGGAACTCCTCGTCCGTCTTCCTGACGGTGCTCAGCCCCGGAACCGGCCCCTGACCCACCGGACACCGCCGGGCCTCTGACCCACCGGCCCCGCACCCACCGCACACCGCCCGAGAACCCCGCTGTCCCGCCCCCACGGCAGCGGGGTTCGCCATGACCACGCCACAAGTGTCACAGAACGGCAACAGGCGCCGACAGCCGCGATCTTTCCTCCGGCACCCGTCATCGAACCCGTCGACCGCACAGCGAGCAGGCCCCGCACCGGGGCCGCGACGAGGAAATCGGGGAGACGATGAGCGGGATTTCACGCAGGCGGATGCTGACGGCGGGCACGGCGGCGGGCGCCCTGGGCGCGCTGGCCGCCTGCTCCTCCGGCACCGGCCTCAAGGTCGGCGGACCGGACCCGGCGGAGGGCACGGGCACCGCGCAGGCCCGGCCGGCCAAGCCGATCGGTGACGGCTCCACCGCCGACACCGGCGCCCAGCCGCACCAGCCGAAGCCGGTCCGGCTCCGGCCGGGGCAGAAGCCCCCGCAGTTCGTGGTGTTCTCCTGGGACGGCGCGGGCGAGCTGAGCAACGGGCTCTTCTCCCGGTTCCGCAAGGTGGCCGCCGGCCACGACGCGAAGATGACCTTCTTCCTCAGCGGCATCTACACGCTGCCCGAGTCCAAGAAGCACCTGTACCGCCCGCCGCAGCACCCGGCCGGCGCGTCCCAGATCGGCTACCTCGCCGACCGGCACATCCACGCCACGCTCCAGCAGGTGCGCGCGGCCTGGCTGGAGGGCCATGAGATCGGCACCCACTTCAACGGGCACTTCTGCGGCGCGACCGGCGTCCGCAACTGGTCCCCCGCCGAGTGGCGCAGCGAGATCGAGCAGGCGGTCGGCTTCGTCACCAAGTGGAAGACCAACACCGGCTTCACCGACCTCGAACCGCTCCCCTTCGACTACCGCAAGGAGCTGATCGGCGGCCGCACCCCCTGCCTGGAAGGGCAGGCCAACCTGCTGCCCACGGCCGCCGCGCTCGGCTGGAAGTACGACGCCAGCTCCCCCGGCGGCCTGCAGATCTGGCCGGGCAAGGTGCGGGGCGGCCGGATCTGGGACTTCCCGCTGCAGTCCATACCGTTCTCCGGCCACTCCTTCCAAGTGCTCTCGATGGACTACAACCTGATGTTCAACCAGTCGGGCGGGAACCCGCGCGGCGACCGCGCGCGGTACGACGCCTGGCGTGCGCAGGCCCGGGACACCTATCTGGCCGGGTTCCGGCGCGCCTATGAGAGCAACCGCGCCCCCTTCTTCATCGGCAACCACTTCGAGCGCTGGAACGGCGGCATCTACATGGACGCCGTCGAGGAGGCGTTCGGGAAGATGGCCGCGTACGACGACGTGCGGTTCGTGTCCTTCAAGCAGCTCGTGGCCTGGCTGGAGGCACAGGACCCGGCGGTGCTGCGGAAGCTGCGCACGCTCGCACCCGGGCAGTCGCCGGTGGGTGGATGGGACGAGTTCCTGGGCGCGGCGGGCACCCGGTCGTCGTAACGCGTTCCACCTCGTCTGTTTTCATGGGCGGGCACCCTGGTGATCGATCCCGGAAGGACCCGCCCTGAACACCCCGCTCGCCGAGGCCCTGTCCGCCGTGCTCCTCGTCGCCGTGCTCGCCTGGGCCGTCGTGCGGCCCTTCGGCCGGCCGGAGGCGGTCATGGCCGTCCCCGCCGCCGGGATCGTGGTCGCCACCGGCGCGATCCCGCTCGACCACGCCCGTGCCGAGGCGGAACGGCTGGGGCCGGTCGTCGGGTTCCTGGCGGCCGTGCTGGTGCTCGCCCACTTCTGTGACGTGGAGGGGCTGTTCCAGACCTGTGGGGCGTGGATGGCCCGCTGGGCGGCGGGGCGCCCGGTGCGGCTGCTGACCGCGGTCTTCGCGCTGGCGTCGGCCATCACCGCCGTGCTGAGCCTGGACGCCACGATCGTGCTGCTCACCCCGGTGGTGTTCGCCACGGCCGCGCGGACGGGTGTACGGCCCAAGCCGCACGTGTACGCGTGCACCCACCTGTCCAACACCGCGTCGCTGCTGCTGCCGGTGTCCAATCTGACGAACCTGCTCGCGTTCGCGGCGAGCGGGCTGAGCTTCACCCGGTTCGCGGCGCTGATGGCGCTGCCGTGGCTGGTGGCGATCGGCGCCGAGTACGTGGTGTTCCGGCGGTTCTTCGCCCGTGACCTCGCGGCTGCGGCCCCGGCGGGCGAGGACACCGGCGAGGCACCCCGCCTGCCCGTGTTCGCGCTGGTGACCGTCGCCTGCACGCTGGCCGGGTTCCTCGTGGCGTCGGCGTTCGGCGTGGCGCCCTCCTGGGTGGCCGCGGCTGGCGCGCTGGTACTGGCCGGGCGGGCGCTGCTGCGGCGGAGGGCCACCCCGCTGACCGTCGTACGGGCGGCGGCCCCGGCCTTTCTCGCGTTCGTGCTGGCGCTGGGCATCGTGGTACGGGCGGTCGTCGACAACGGGCTCGCCGACGCGCTCTCCCACATCCTGCCGGGCGGCACCGGGCTGCCCGCGCTGCTCGGGATCGCCGCGCTGGCCGCCGTCCTCGCGAACCTCATCAACAACCTGCCCGCGGTCCTGGTGCTGCTCCCACTGGCCGCACCGGCCGGGCCGGGCGCGGTTCTCGCGGTGCTGCTCGGGGTGAACATCGGCCCCAACCTGACCTACGCCGGGTCGCTGGCGACGCTGCTGTGGCGGCGGATCGTGCACCAGCACCAGCACGGGGTGGACCTCAGGGAGTTCACCCAGCTCGGTCTGATCGCCGTGCCGTCCTCCCTCGCCGTCGCGGTGGTGGCACTGTGGGGGTCGCTGCAGGTTCTCTGAGGGCTCCGCGAGGGCTCTTTCACGGGCCGAGGGAGGCCGTCCGGATGCGTGTGATCGCCTGGCTCGTCGAGGGCACCTGGCCCGCGTGCGTGGACGCCGTGCGCAGGCATGCGCCGGACGACTGCGAGGTGGTGCTGCTGCATGTGAGCGGTCTCGATGTGCCGGGCGTGGCGCACGGCGCGTTCGCGGGGCTGCTCGGGCGCGGGCATCCGGAGCGTGACCCGGGTGACCTGCTTGAGGCGCTGGGCGGGAGTGCGGCGGCCGAACTGCTGGACGCTGCGGCGGAGCGGCTCGGCCGGCCCTGTGTGCGCGAGGAGCGGACGGGCCGGGTCGAGCGGGAGGTGGTGGCGGCCGCCGAGGCGGCCGATCTGCTGGTGCTGGCCCGGGACGGGGACCGGTCCCGGCTCGGACCGCACAGTCTCGGCCCGGCCGTCCGGTTCGCCGTCGACCACGCGCCCTGCCCGGTGCTGCTGGTGTGGCCGGAACCGGCCCCGGGGCTGGGGACGATCCCGCCTCCGCCGCCGCACCACCGCTGAGTCAGCGGCGGTGGCGGCCGCCGCCTCCGTAGCCCCCGCCGCAGTTGTACGGGTACGCGGCGCAGGGATCGGCCGTGGCGGACGGCGCGGGTGACGGAATCGACCTGGTCGCCGTGGGGGTGGGAGTCGGGGAAGGGGTCGGCTCGGACGCCTTGGGTGGGGGTGTCGCCTCGGGGGTCGTGGGCCGCGTGGTGGCCGTCGGTGAAGGAAGGTTGTCGCTGCCCCAGTTGACGTTCTGCATCTGCAGGTCGGGTTTGGCGGTGTCGACGGACCAGCGCTGGACGGCGCCGGTGGCACGGGCCTTGAGGACCAGCGCGCCGGAGCCGTCGGTGGCGGCGGGGACGAGGGCCAGCTCCTGGTTCCAGCGGGGTACGAGGGCGCCCTGGAGGGTGAAGTCGTAGCGGATGCTCCCGGCGGCCCTGCCGGTGGCCGAGCAGGGAGCGAGGCGGACCGAGTAGCCGAGGCGGGAGTCCAGGCACAGGTCGGGGGCCGCGTTGTTGCGCAGCAGTCCGTCGGTCTCGTACGTCCACTGCTGGCTCGGTGTCGCGGAGCATCCGGTGAGTTCGGTCTCGGCGCCCTCCACGGCCTCGTTGCCGACGACACCCACGCACAGGCCGGAGGCGAGGTTGTGCAGCCGGCCGTGCAGGGCGCCCCGGCCGGCACCGCTCGCACCGGCCCAGGACGCCCCCGGGGAGGCGGCGTCCTTGCCCGGCGCCCGGGAGGAGGGGCCGCCGGCGCCGGGGGCCCGGGTCTCGCCGGAGCCGAGCACCGACCACAGCACCAGGGGCAGCACGACCAGGCCGCTGACGGTGACGACGGCCAGCGCGAGATGACGGCGCCGGGCGCGGCGGGCGGCGCGGTGCGCGGAGCGGCGGGAGACGGCGGACCGGGCGGGGCCGGCCGGGGCGGTGGGATCGGCGGGATCGGCGGAGGTGTCGAGGACTCCGGCTCCGGTGGGGGCGAAGGCCTCCCCCGCCGGGGGTGCGAATGCGGCGGGGGCCGGGGCCGGTTCGGCCGGCGCCTCGGCACGGCTCGCCCGGGATTCCGCATAGGCGTGGGCCCCCCAGCCGAGCACCGCCTCGGCCAGCGCCAGTCCCAGGCCCGCGTTGAACTGGGCGAGTTGGTCGGCGGTCCGGCTGCAGTGCGGGCAGCGGACCAGGTGCTGGTGCAGGTCCGGGTCGATGTCGACGCCGCCGCGCCGGAACGTCACGTCGAGCATGCGCAGGTAGCGCCGGCACTCGGCCTCGGGGGCGAGTTCGCGGTGCGCCTGGAGGCATTCCTCGCGCAGCCGTTCGCGGGCCCGGCGGAGTTCGACGCGCACGTCCTCCTCTTCCAGGCCCAGGAGAGCGGCGGGCACCGTCAGGGGTTCGGCCTCGACCTCGGTGTGCCACAGGACCGCGCGGGAGGTCTGGGGCACCCGCTGGAACGCGCGGGAGAGCAGCCGTCGGCCGGGGGGCGGCAGCAGCCGGGCGGCGGCCCGCTCGCCGGAGCCGCCGCCCGGTCGCAGCGCCGGGTGGAGGAGTTCCCGGCGGCCGTCGCTGTCCCACTCGGCCGCGATCCGGCGGACGGCGACGAGCACATGGGGACGCCAGGCGGCGGTCGGACCGCCCTGCCGGAGCGATTCGCCGAAGAGGCGGGTGAAGGCGGCCGTGGTGAGCATGCCGGCGGCGCGCGGGCCGTCGGTGCACAACCGGGCGTAGGCGAAGGCCGCCTCCCAGTGCCGATCGAGGAGTTCTCCGACGGGGTGGAGCGCGGGTGCCGTTCCGGTCCACTTCTTCAGTTCGGCACTCAACTGCTCGTCGGACGGGCCTGCCTCGTTCAAGGCTGCATTCCTCCAGGCGTGATACGGAACAGTCCATACCAAAGAGTAGGGGGAGGTCACGGGGCAGCTCGAACGTCCACCTGAGGCGGCTCTTTTGAAGCGTGGGGGGTGTACGGGGGAGCAGCCTGGCGCGCACAGACGAAAATGTTGTGCGACCGTGCGCCGACAGCGCACACTTTTACACACCCTCGTACACGGAAACAAGAGATCTCTCGATTATCGGCAGTGCGATAATCGGATTCCTTATTGACGCGACGTCAAAGGAATCCCTTTCTTCCAATTACGGCCGGTCGCCCGCCCGGTAGACGCCGGGCGGTGCCCGTAGGAATGGGCGCGGGAATCCGGAAGCCGCCGCCACCCGTTCCACCGTCGGATCGGTGACCCCCGCAAGCCGGGCCGCCTGCCGCGACCGCGCGCCCGTTGCGCAGGGCTCGCACCGGCAACTCCTCGCTGGTGCCGTCGGAATGGACGTTGGCGGTGTCGAAGTTGTTGATACCCGCTTCCCGCGCCTGCCGGATGAGCGGGAGGGAGTGTCCTCGTCGAGGGTCCATGCGTGCGTGCCGCGGTCCGGTAGCCCGTAGGTCATGCAGCCCAGACAGATCCGCGAGACGTCCAGGCCCGTCGAACCGGGCTTCACGTCACGCGTCGTCGCCGCTCCTGCCTTCGGGACCATGGTCACCGCCGGGCCTACGACCGGTCCCGCACCGACTTGACGATGGGAGCGCGCGGGCGATTTGATCGTGGCGCGTGCCGCGCCGCCCGGCGCGGGCAGGATGGAGCGGACTTGCCCCCGAAGGGCCTCTTCCGCGCCGCGGGTTCCCGGACGAACTCAGGCGCCTGGTCAGCAGCCCTGATCGTGGCCGTGTCGGTACTGGCCGGCTGCGGCTCCGGCAGCGAGGGGAAGGACGGTTCGCCGAAGCCCACCGCGGTGCGGCTGCCGCCGCGGAACGCCGGGTTCGACTACCAGATCGGCGGCGCCTATCCCCCGCCGAAGGACGTGCGGATCGTCAGCCGCGACCGGTCCGACTCCCCCGCCCCGGGCCTCTACAACATCTGCTACGTCAACGCGTTCCAGGCCCAGCCCGCCGAGCGCTCCTCCTGGCCGCCCGACCTGCTGCTGCGCGACGCGCACGGCGAGGTCGTCATCGACGAGGACTGGAACGAGCCGCTGCTCGACCTGCGCACCCCGGCCAAGCGGGAGCGGGTGGCGCGGCGGGTGAACCGGTGGATCGACGACTGCGCGCAGAAGGGCTTCGACGCCGTCGAGCCGGACAACTACGACAGCTACACCCGCTCCCGCCACCTGCTCACCGCGGAGGACGCGACCGCGCTCATGACCCGGCTCTCCCGGCACGCGCACCTCCGGCACCTGGCCATCGGGCAGAAGAACACCGCCGAACTCGCCGGACGGCGGGGGCGGACCGGGCTGGACTTCGCGGTGGCGGAGGAGTGCGGGCAGTACGACGAGTGCGGGGTGTACGCGAAGGCGTTCGACGACCGGGTGGTGGACATCGAGTACACCGACGGCGGTTTCCGCTCGGCCCTCGCGCGCTGGGGCGGCCGGCTGAGCATCGTCCGCCGCGACCGGGACGTCTCCACTCCGGGCAGCGCGGGCTACGTCCGCAAGGCGCACCGGGACCCACGGGTTGCTGCCCCCAGGTGACCGCCCGGCGTGGGAGCCGACGGATGGTCCTACAGTCGGCTCATCCTCGGCGCAGACGACCGGCGTCCGACCGGTCTCGGCCGCCCGGGAGGAAACGCGGTGCCGACACGTCCCACCACTTACAGAGCCCTGGCCGGGGCGACGCTGCTGACCCTGGCCCTCGTCGCCCCCGCCTGGGGACGGTCCCTGCCGGAGCCCGAGGGGCCGGCGACGCTGTGCGCCCTCGCCGGCACGCTGAACGGCGAGCACGGCCAGCACGCCGTGATCAGCCTGTGCGCGGGCACCGGCAGCCCTCAGCTGGCCGTCTCGGCCCCGGCGACCTGCCGGCGCGCCGGCGCCCGGATCCGGTACACCTGTCGCACCGACGGCACCTGGGCGGCCCGACGCGCCGGCAAGACGCTGGCCACCGGCACACTCCCCGGCTCGCGTGAGTATCCGGGTCCCGGAACCTACGACATCACCGCCACCGTGCACGTACGGTCGGCGCCCGCCGGTGTCGACCTGACGGGCACGGTGCGGGCCACGCTGTCGCTGACCGCGCCGAAGGCGAAGGCCACGCACGCCATCGCGGTCGACCGCACGACGCTGCGCCGGGGCGCCACGACCACGCTGACGTACACGATCCGCCGCGACAGCGACGACGGCGACGGCAATGCGCGGTTCGGGCTCGTCGGCCAGGACGGCACCGGCGTACGGATCACCACGGCCGACGCCCGCTGCGTCAACCCGCTCGTCGGCCGGTACCCGGCGAAGACCCGCCTGCCGCACTCCCTGGACTGCGCGCTGACCGCACTGCAGCCCGGCCATCCGGAGAAGGTGAAGGTCCGCGTCACCGTCGGTGCGACCTGCTCGACCGTGGTCTCCAAGCTCGGCTACTGGCTGCCCAAGGGGCAGGACCTGTACACCGGCGGGATGCTGGCGGGGCCGACGCTCACCTGCCGCTAGGTCCGGTCGTCAAACCTGTCGTCAAACCCTGTCGTCAAACCCCCGCCGTCCGCCCGAAGGGCGGGCCAGTCCGACGACAGGGCCTCTACCAGGACCGCTCCAGCAGGTCCAGCGCCCCCTCCCAGGCGAACTCCGGACGGTGTCCGTCCTGTCCGGGTTCACCGGTGTACCGGGGGCCGAAGCGGACACCCATCCCGCTCAGCCGTACCACGCTGTCCTGGTAGGCGGGATGTGCGGCCAGCGCGTCGGCCACGCAGGGCAGGACGGCGACCGGCACACCCAGCCCGGCGGCCTCGCACAGGGTGCCGACGGCGAGGGTGTCGGCGAGGCCCGCCGCCCATTTGTTGAGGGTGTTGAAGGTGGCGGGTGCCACCACTACGGCGTCCGGCGGCGGGAACGGGCGGGGGTCGGCCGGGGAGCGCCACGCGGACCGGACGGGCCGGCCGGTCCGCGCCTCGACGGCGACGGCGTCGAAGAACCCGCCCATCGCGACCGGTGTGGCGATGACACCGACCTCCCAGTTCCGTTCCCGGGCGGCGCTGATCAGCTGGGGCACGCCGGCGGCGACTCCCGCCGCGCAGACGACGACGTACAGGAAGGGTTTCGCGGCGTGTTCGGTCACCCGGGAACCCTACCGACGCCTCGCGGACCGGTGTCCGGGCGGCCGGGACGTCAGGCGCCGGGCTCGGTCACCCTGATGGCGCTCACCGGGCAGGACTGGGCCGCCACCCGGACCATCGGGTTGTCCACGCCGTCCTCGCGCCCCGGGAGCAGGGTGCCGTAACCGTCGTCGTCCTGGGTGAAGACGTCCGGCGCGGTCAGCGCGCACTGGCCGGCGCCGATACAGACGTCCTTGTCGATGTCGATGTGCATGAGCAGAGCCTCTTACCAGGTCACGGGGAGTTCCAGCATCCCCTGAACCGTGTCGCCGGGTTTGCAGGGGATTTCCTCGGCCGGGGCGGCCAATCGCAGCCCGGGCAACCGCGTCAGCAGGCTGCCGAGGGCGATCTCCAGCTCCGCTCGGGCCAGGTTCTGGCCGAGACACTGGTGGATGCCGAAGCCGAACGCCAGGTGGTGGCGGGCGGGGCGGTGGAAGTCGAGGGTGTCGGGGTCCTCGTAGAGGGACGCGTCGCGGTTGATCACCGAGGTGGCGAACAGCACGCCCTCGCCGGCCCGGATCGTGGCGCCGGCGACCTCGATGTCCTCCAGGGCGACGCGCTGCAGCCCCTCGGCGATGGACAGCATCCGCAGCAGTTCGTCGACGGCGGCGGGCAGCAGCGCCGGGTCGGCGCGCAACTCGGCCAGCCGGTCGGGGTGCTGGAGCAGGGTGAAGGTGCCGAGGGAGATCATGTTGGCGGTCGTCTCGTGGCCCGCGACGAGCAGGATGATGGCGAGCGCCACGAGTTCGTCCCGGTCCACCGTGCCGTCGCGGAACTGATGGTGGACGAGGTCGTCGAGGATGCCGTCGCCCGGCTCGGTGTCCTTCGCCTTCTCGTCGATCAGCCCGCCCAGGTACTCCGCCAGCCGGTTACGGGCGTCCTGGTTGTCCGCGGCCGTCGGGCCGCGCAGCAGTCTGCGGGACTGCTCCTCGAAGAACTCGTGGTCCGCGTACGGCACTCCGAGCAGGCCGCAGATCACCATCGACGGCACGGGCAGCGCGAAGGCGGAGACCAGCTCGGCGGGCGGCCCCTGGGCGATCATCGCGTCCAGCCGCCCGTCCACGGTCCGCTGGATCAAGGGGCGCAGTTCCGCCGCGCGTTTGAGGGTGAACGACGGGACCATCATCCGCCGCTGCCGGTGGTGCTCGGGGTCGTCCACCCCGAGCAGGGCCACCCGGCGGCGGCGCATGGCGGCGAAGGCGGGCGTGAGCCCGGGGAAACCGGGACGGCTGCGGTCGGTGGACAGACGGGGGTCGGCGAGCAGGGCGCGGGCGGTGGCGTGCGCGGTGACCAACCAGGCCTGCCGGCCGTCGTAGAGGGTGACTCGGGACAGGGCTCGTCCGTCGCGCAGCGGGTCGTATCCCGTGGGCGGGGCGTAGGGACAGGTGCGGTCCTGGGGGAAGGCGACGGGGCCGGCCGGGCTCGCCGGGCCGGAGGTGTCCGTCAGTTCCGTCATGGAAAGTCCTCGCAGACGAAGAGGTACGTCATGCCGATCTTCATTAGATGCCCCGGCATCCGGCCACTCCGGTGATCCGCGTGATGTGGCCGAAGAGCAGGGGTCGCGGGGACACAAACCGGCCAGACCGTGCGGGACGGTGAGGTCGGGGCGGCACGGGCGGTGTGCCCCGGGAGGGGACCACCCGGTCGGCCGAAGGGATCCGCGGTACGGATGATTCGCGCGGTCACCGGTGTTGAGGCGGTGGCAGACAGCCGTTGGACCGACGAAGGAGACGGATCCCATGCCTCTTGAGGGCGAGTACGAGCCGAGCCCGGAGCAGTGGGTGCGCGAGCAGGTCGAGCTGTACGAGAGCTCCGGCGGGACGAGGGGGACGACGCTGCTCGACACCGGACTGCCGGTGATCGTCCTGACCACCCGGGGCGCGAAGAGCGGGAAGATCCGCAAGACGCCACTGATGCGGGTGGAGCACGAGGGCGCCTACGCGGTGGTCGCCTCGCAGGGCGGGGCGCCCAGCCATCCGGTCTGGTACTTCAACGTCAAGGCCGATCCGCACGTCGAGCTGCAGGACGGTCCGGTCAAGCGGGACATGCGGGCCCGTGAGGTGACCGGCGCGGAGAAGGACGAGTGGTGGGAGCGGGCCGTGGCCGCGTATCCGCCGTACGCCGACTACCAGAAGAAGACGTCGCGGGAGATCCCGGTGTTCGTGCTGGAGAGGTTCGACGAGAGCTGATATCCGGCCCGGAGCCGGCCCGTTCCAGATAAATCTGTTCCGGCGAGGTGTGAAGCCGGCTCCGGGCGGGCACTCGTGCGTCAGGCCCCGCCGCGTTCCCCCGTCGCGGCGGGGCTCTCCTGTGCCTCGCCCGCCCGCCGGTCGGTCACATCGAGGAAGATCTGGTCGGCGTCGGGGAAGGTCCGGGCCAGGGAGCGCTTGATGCGTACGGCGACCTCCTCGACCCGCTCGCTGTCCAGGCCCGGCGCCAGGTCGATCCGCGCGGCCACCAGCGTGGAGTCGAGCCCCATCTTCATCGTGAACAGTGCCTCCACACTGTCGATCTCCGGCTGCGCCTCGAGCAGCGACCGGATGCTGCCGCTCAGTTCCGGATCGGCGGCCTCGCCGATGAGCTGGTCGCGGGCCTCGCGGCCGAGCCGGTAGGCGACGTACACCAGCAGCACGCCGATCGCCAGCGAGGCGGACGCCTCCCACACCACCTGCCCGGTGACCATGTGCAGGGCCATGCCGACCAGAGCGAGGGTGACACCGAGCACCGCCGTGCCGTCCTCGGCGACCACCGTGCGCAGCGCCGGGTCGCGCAACCCGCCGAGGCCGCCGCCCTGCCGGCGCACCTGGTGCAGGGCCCGCAGCAGCGAGGCCCCCTCGGCGAGCAGTGCCACGCCGAGCACGATCAGGCCCGCCACATAGCCGCTGAGCTTCTCCTCGGTGTCCGTGTGCAGCGCCTCGAAGCCCTGGAAGAAGGAGAAGCAGCCGCCCATGACGAAGATGCCGACGGCTGCGAGGAGGGACCAGAAGAAGCGCTCCTTGCCGTAGCCGAAGGGGTGCCGTTCGTCGGCGGGGCGGCGGCTGCGGCGCAGCGCGGCCAGCAGGAACACCTCGTTGAGGCTGTCGGCGACGGAGTGCGCGGCCTCCGACAGCAGCGCCGGTGAGCCGGCGAGGACGCCGCCGACGGCCTTGGCGACGGCGATCACCAGATTGGCGGCCAGCGCCACGAGGATCGTGACCTTGGTGTGCCGGTCGGCTTTGGAGTCGGCCGGCCGGCTCGTCTCCCCGGCCGCCGGGCCGTGGGCCGGCGCCGTCGCCCGGTCCGGCGTCCCGTCGCCTGCCGCTGGGGCGCGGGTGTGTGCCGCGCCGCTGTCCTCGGCCGTCCGTGCGGCCGTCTCCCGTTGTGAGGATGTCCCGCTCATTTATCGCAGACTGCCCCCGGCCGTGCGCATCACACCGTGCGGGCGGCGGAAAACGGGGAACGCGTTGCCCCAGAGCCCCCGGCCGGCGAGGAGGAGAGATGAGCGGCGACGGCAACAGCGCTTACGGCCTCACGACGTTCACCCGGTCCAGGAGCCACTTCCGGGACCGCGTCACCGCCGACGGCCGGGACGGCTGGCCGGTGGCGGCGGGCCGTTACCGGCTGGTGGTCTCCCGTGCTTGTCCATGGGCGAGCCGGGCGGTGGTCTCGCGCCGGCTGCTGG
The DNA here is from genome assembly GCF_040613075.1 of Streptomyces sp. NPDC006314. NCBI lineage: Bacteria > Bacillati > Actinomycetota > Actinomycetes > Kitasatosporales > Streptomycetaceae > Streptomyces > Streptomyces sp. NPDC006314. The sequence goes on from NZ_JBEXRL010000006.1 coordinate 119,716, forward strand.
GTCTGGAGGACGCCCTGCCGATGGCGGTCGCCGACCCGGTCCAGGACGACCGCAGCTGGCGGTTCACCCTGGACCCGGACGGCCGGGACCCGGTGCTGGGCATCCGGTTCCTGAGCGAGGCCTACGAGCGCCGGGAGTCGGACTACCCGGGCGGGGTGAGCGTGCCCGCGGTCGTGGACGTCCCGAGCGGGAAGCTGGTCACCAACGACTACCAGCAGCTCACCCTGGACCTGGCCACCGAGTGGACGGCCCTGCACCGTGCCGGCGCTCCCGATCTCTACCCGGCCGGCCGGCGCGACGAGATCGACCAGGTGATGGCCGAGGTGTACGAGGACCTGAACAACGGTGTGTACCGGGCCGGGTTCGCCACGCGGCAGAAGGAGTACGAGGAGGCGTGCAGGACGGTGTTCCGACGGCTGGAACTGCTCGCCGAGCGGCTGGCCGGGCAGCGGTATCTGGTCGGTGACACCCTCACCGAGGCGGACATCCGGCTGTTCACGACGCTGGTCCGGTTCGACACCGTCTACCACGGTCACTTCAAGTGCAACCGCTGGAAGCTGGCCGAGAATCCGGTGCTGTGGGCGTACGCCAGGGACCTGTTCCAGACACCCGGGTTCGGCGACACCGTCGACTTCGACCACATCAAGCGGCACTACTACCGGGTGCACGCCGGCATCAACCCCACCGGCATCGTGCCCCTCGGCCCGGATCTCGCGGGCTGGCTGAGCCCGCATCACCGCGCGGAACTGGGCGGCCGGCCCTTCGGCGACGGTACACCGCCGGGACCGGTGCCTCCCGGCGAACGAGTGGCCCCGCCGGGACGCCCCGCATGAGAGCCGCGTGACGAGGAAGGAGTCACACATGGTCAAGAACAAGAAGAAGAAGCTCCCACTCGCCTACCAGCCGGTCGGATTCGTGCTCAGCTGGGCAGGCGGTGCGCTGGCCGGCATGGCCTTCCGCAAGGCGTGGATGGCGATCCGGCACGAGGAGGACGCGCCCGACGCCCTGGACCCGGACCGCGGCTGGGGCGAGATCCTGCTGGCCGCGGCGGTCCAGGGCGCGATCTTCGCGGTCGTGCGCAGCGCCGTGGACCGCACCGGGGCCAAGGCCATCGCCCGGTCGACGGGTGTGTGGCCGGCCACCGACAAGGGCGGCCGGGACTGAGCCCTGCGGGGTGTCTTCCGGATCATGTCGGCGACCTGATCCGGAAGACACCCCCTAACCCTGCTTGGGAGCCCTCGTGGGGCTCAGGCGCAGGGTGAAGGAGTGCCCGGCCGGGTCGGCGTATCCGCGTTCCTCGTACGGCCCCGCCGCGTCCCTCGTCTCGATCGGCCGGCCGCCGAGCCCCACCACCCGGCGCTCGGCCTCGTCCAGGTCCTCGACCAGGAAGTCGAGATGGACCTGGAGGGAGTTCTCCGGGCGCGGCCAGCTGGGCGGGGTCGCGTTGACGTCCCGGCGGAAAGCCAGCCGGACGCCGTCGGCGCCCCGGACCACCACGAGGTTGGCGGAGGCCTCCGTCTGCTCGCCCTCCAGCAACTCCTTGTAGAACTCTGCGAGTTTCTCGGGCTCGGCGCAGTCCAGTACCACGACGCCCGCTTTCACCAGTGCCATGCTTCCTCCCGGTCGTTCTCCTCTCCCCTGCGGATAACCCGGGCCACCGGATTCAGTCGGCGAGCAGCCACTCCCCGTCACGCATCAACTCCCGGCCCGGCAGCTCGTTCGCCTCACGCCAGGCCTGGACGCGCTGCGGAGTGATGCTGAAGTACAGGTAAGGGGTGGCGAGTTGGCGCGGGTCGAAGCCGGTCTTCCCGGCGAACACCTCGGCGTCCTCCTCGGGCAGGTCCTCGGGGGTCACCGTGCGGACGGTGCCCTCGATGATGACGACGTCCCGGGTCGGACCGATGCCGAGGCGGGTGGTGCCGGTCGCCACGAGGTTGCGGCCGGTGGGGCTCTCGGCGGGGGTGGCGATCAGCAGGGTGGAGCCGTCCCACACGAAGGACAGCGGTACGAGATAGGGGGCGCCGCCATCGGGGCCGGCGGTGGCGACCCAGGCGTCGATGTCGTGCTCCAGCCGGTGGAGGGTGTCCTTCTTGCGCTGTTCGGTGGTACGGGCGGGCGCTGTGGTCATGTCGTACGGCCTCCTGGTCGTCGGTGCCCCGGGTGATGACGCGCGGACGCCGTCCAGTGTGACGGTCACTGATCGGTGTCGCCCCGGAACTCGTCGAGGCGTGTCCGCGGCCGTCAGGAGCGGGCCCAGGGCGGGCAGGAGCTGCCGCGCAGGCTGGCGACGAGGTGGCGGGCGGTGGACGCGAGGTGCGGGCGGCGTCTGCGGGCAGCCTGCCGTACCTCGTCCACCCCTCGGTCTCGCCCTCGTGGCGGCCTTCGGGGGTCCTTCCGAAGGCCGCGCCGGCCCGGCCACCGGCCGTCCGTCCCGCCGCTTGCGGCACTGCCCGTGGTGTGCTGATGTTCTCTCTCGCTCCGGGCCCGGGTCGTCCCGACGGCCCGGGGATGTCCGAGGGGGAGCCGGGACCGTACCCTCGGGCCGGTGTGGTCCAAGGTCAGTTCCCGGTACGGAACGCCGGGGGCCGGGACGCTGCCGGTCGGGTCCCTGGCCCGGGCGGTGACGGCGGGCGCCCTGGTGATGCCGCGCATCGCCGGCATGATCGTGGCGACGGTGAGCGCCGTGGGCATCGCCGTCCCGCTGCCTTGCCCGCTCACCGCGCTCGCGGCCGCCTCCGCCGACCACCTCGAGGTCACCGTGGGCGCCGGTCGCCGTGCTTCCGCACCGGCGAGGGCACCGACACCGGATCCCGGCAGCTTGTGACCACTTCCGACCGGCTTTCCAGGAAAGGCATCATGCACGCTGATCTTCTCTTCACCGGCGGCCCCGTCCTCACCCCCGAGGGCCGCACCGCGACCGCCGTGGCCGTGACCGGCGACCGGATCACGGCCGTCGGCCACGCCGAGGTCCGCGAGCTCGCCGGGCCCCGCACGGAGGTGGTCGACCTCGCCGGACGGCTGCTGCTGCCGGGCTTCCAGGACGCGCACGTCCATCCGGTACCGGCCGGGCTGGAGTTGTCCCAGTGCGATCTGACCGGCACGACGACGGCCGAGGAGACGGTGGCCGCCGTACGCGCGTACGCCGACGCCCACCCCGAGCGGGAGTGGATCCTCGGCGGCGGCTGGTCGATGGAGGCGTTCGCGGGCGGCACCCCGGCGAAGGAACTGCTGGACGCGGTGGTACCGGACCGGCCGGTGTACCTGCCGAACCGGGACCATCACGGCGCCTGGGTCAACAGCCGGGCGCTGGAGCTGGCCGGCATCGACCGGGACACGCCCGACCCCGCCGACGGGCGGATCGAGCGGGAGCCCTCCGGCGCGCCCGCCGGCACCCTGCAGGAGGGGGCGATGCAGCTGGTCGGTCGGCTGGCCCCGCCCGCTACGGCGGCCGACCGGCGTGCAGCGCTGCTGCACGCCCAGCGCCATCTGCACGCGCTCGGCATCACCGCCTGGCAGGACGCCCTGGTCGGGGACTTCCTCGGCATGGTCGATCCGGCGGAGGCGTATCTCGCCGCCGCCGAGGACGGCTCGCTCACCGCCCGGGTGGTGGGCGCGCTGTGGTGGGACCGGGAGCGCGGGGCGGAGCAGATCGCCGAACTCGTGGAGAAGCGGACCGCGTTCAGCCACGGCCGGTTCCGGGTGGGCGCGGTCAAGCTGATGCTGGACGGCGTCGCCGAGAACCACACGGCCGCGCTGCTCGACCCCTATCTCGACCGGTGCGGCTGCGCCACGGCCAACCGCGGAAACAGCTTCATCGATCCGGCGCGACTGCCCGCCTTCGTCACCGAGTTGGACGCGCGCGGTTTCCAGTGCCACTTCCACGCGCTGGGCGACCGGGCCGTACGGGACGCGCTGGACGCGATCGAGGCGGCCCGCGAGGCCAACGGGCCGAGCGACACCCGGCCGCACCTCGCGCACCTCCAGGTCGTGCACCCGGACGACGTGCCCCGGTTCGCCCGGCTCGGCGCCACGGCGAACATCCAGCCGCTGTGGGCCGCGCACGAGCCGCAGATGGACGAGCTGACCATCCCGTTCCTCGGACCCGAACGGGCCGGTCGGCAGTACCCGTTCGGGGCGCTGCTGCGCTCCGGGGCGCGGCTCGCGGCGGGCAGCGACTGGCCGGTGAGCAGTCCCGATCCGCTCCAGGGCATCCATGTCGCGGTCAACCGGATCGAACCGGGCGGCACCGGGCCGGTGTTCCTGCCCGACGAGCGGCTCGCCCTGGCGGACGCGCTGACCGCCTACACGGCCGGGTCGGCGTACGTGAACCACCTCGACGACGGCGGGCGGGTGGCCGTCGGGGCCCTCGCCGACCTGGTGGTCCTGGACCGCGACCCGTTCACCGGGCCGCCGGAGGCGATCGCGGAGACGGCCGTGGCGCTCACCTATGTCGGCGGCGAGCGGGTGTACGCCGCGGAGTGACGTCGCTGCGGCGGCGAGGGGCGGCGGCCGTCCCGGTGGGCGGCGCCACGTTCCCGGCCGCGGCGGCGCGGGGCTGCTCGCGCAGTTCCCCGCACTGCCGGCTGCGAGGCTCGGGGGCCGGTCAGGCGCAGCCCACCGACTTCTTGAGCCGCGGCCAGGCCTCCACGCCGCCGGCTGTGCGGACGTAGGCGGTCGCCCTGTCGTCCGTCAGCCACAGCCGACGGCCGCGGTGCTGGTACCCGGTGTCATGGGCGTCGGCGGGCATGCGGACCTTCCCGCGGTACGGTGCCCGGAGCAGGCCGTCCCGGCCCAGCACGCCGTCGGGGTCGCGGGCGTACGTCCGGTCGTCCAGGGCGAGGAAGTAGGCGGACTGCCAGCCGCAGTGCTCCGGTCCCGGCGAGCTGTTGAGTCGGGAAACCGGCACCCTCCGGCCCTGGCGGTCCGTCCAGATCTCCCAGCCCGTGGTGTCCGTGAAGCTCGGGGGGAGTTCGGCGGGATCGCAGGAGGCGTGGGTCTCCGGGCCCCAACCCGGCCGGTCCTTCTGGTCGTTGGCCACAACGACGGCCACCTTGGTGCGGCCGTCGACGTCGAAGGAGTACAGCACCCGGTCCGCCTCCTTGCGCTCCACGCGGTAGCCGTGATCCGGCTCCTCCGGCTCGACCATGTCGAAGTAGAAGGCCAGCCCCTCCTCCGGCGTGTCACCGCCCTCGGACGCGCCCCACCCGTCGGGTCCGGCGCCCTCGAAGATCTCCCCGTCGCACTCCAGTGCCCGGCCGGCGGCCCCGGAGGCCAGGCGGAGCGCCCGCGGGCCGCTGTCGTCGACGTCCTTGGTGGGCACGTGGAGCGGGCCGCCGTAGGGGGTCGCGGGCGGGGTTCCCTTCACCACCAGGTCCGGCCCGGGGCCGTCGTCGCACCCCGCCACCATCACCGCCGTCACCGCCGCCAGTACTGCCGCCACGAGCCCTCTTCGCATATCCCGCCCCTGTTCTTCCGTGCCGTGTGCGGTCCTCCGACGCCGGAGCGGGCCGGAACGTTCAGCGGGCCCGCTGGAACGTCCTGCGGTACGTCTGCCGGGGTCGGGGCGTACGTGATCGGCACGGCGAGCGCGGGCAAGCACGGCTTCCTGCGGGAGATCGGCGTGGACGAGCCCGTCGACTACCGCTCCACCGACGTCACGCAGGCGGTGCGGGAAGTGGACGTCGTCCTGGACACGCTCGGCGGGGAGACGTCCGTGCGGTCCCTGCGGGTGCTGCGGCCGGGCGGTGTCGTGGTGTCGATCCTGCCGGTGGGCTCTCGGGAGTTCCACGAGGAGGCCGAGCGGCTCGGCGTACGGGTGGTGCGCATGCTGGTCGACGCCGATCGCGCCGGGATGCGGGCGGTCGCGGAGATGGCGGAGTCCGGGAAGCTGAAGGCGACGATCGCCGGGACGTTCGCGCTGGCCGACGCGGCGAAGGCGCATGAGCTGGGCGACACGGGGCGCACGACGGGCAAGTTGGTGCTGCTGGTCGACTGACCGGAGCCGGACGGTGGGCGCGGGCCGATTCACCCGACCCGCGCCACGACACGCCGCAAACCCGAAGACATATGTCAATCGAACATGCTCAAATTCCTTCCATCGAGGGTAACTTGACGATCGGGGAACCGATGTCCGGGCGCGGGTGGGAGGTGATGCCGTCATGCGAGACGAGCCCGCTCCGCGCACCCGGCATCTGCGGGTGCACGAGCACCGCGGCTACACGGTGCTGGAGTTCCGGGGCGAGATCGACATCGCCGCGGCGGCGGAGATCGGTCCCTTCCTGGACCGGGTCACCCAGCGCACCGGCGCCCGGGTCGTGATCGACCTGAGGCCGGTGGAGTTCTTCGACTGCTCGGGGCTGCGGCTGCTCTACCGGGCCCGCGCCCGGGTCCTGGAGCGCGGCGGCCGGCTGCATCTGGTGTGCACCCATCCGCTGACCCTGCGCGTCTTCCGGGTGACCGGCCTCGCCCGGTTGCTGCCGCCGCATCCGACGCCGGACGCGGCCCTGGCCGACGCCGAGGCCGCGTCCGGCACGCTGTGACAGGGTGGCCATCCCGGCCGTCCAGACCTCTACGCCTCCTCGAACAGGGCGCTGACGGACTCACCGTTGTGAATCCGCCGTACGGCCTCGGCGAGTGCCGGGGCGATGGACAGGACACGCAGTTTGTCGGTGTGCTCGTCCGCCGACATCGGCACGGTGTTGGTGCAGACGATCTCCAGCACGTCCGGCTGCCCGCTCAGCCGCTTGAGGGCACCGGCCGCGAACAGCCCGTGCGTGCAGGCCACCCGGACCGGCCGTGGCCCCGACTCCCTCAGCCTGTCCAGGAGTTCCAGGACGGTGCTGCCCTTGGCGATCTCGTCGTCCAGCACGATCACATCCCGGCCGGTGACGTCGCCGATGACGGAGCTGATGGTCACCCGGTCGTCCGGGTAGCGCTGTTTGGCGCCGGCCGCCACCTGGGCACCGATCCGCCGGGCGAAGGCGGCGGCCTCCTTGGCGTTGCCGAGGTCCGGGGAGACGACCGTCGTGCGCGAGAGGTCGTACTGCCGGAAGTGCGCGGCCATTTCCCGCAGGGCGTGCAGGTGGTCCACCGGCACCGTGAAGAAGCCGTGCACCTGCGGGGAGTGCAGCGTCATGGCGAGGACCCGGCTCGCGCCCGCCGCCACCAGCAGGTCGGCGACCAGCCGCCCGCCGAGGGAGATGCGCGGGGCGTCCTTCTTGTCGGAGCGGGCGTAGGAGTAGTGCGGCATGACGACGGTGATCCGGGCCGCGGAGGCGCCCCGGGCCGCGTCGCACATCAGCAGCAGCTCCACCAGGTGCTCCTGCACCGGCCTGACCAGCGGCTGGATCAGGAAGACGTCCCGCTCCCGGCAGTTGGCCTGAAGCTGCACCTCCAGGCAGTCGTTGGCGAACCTGCTCACCCGGGTCGGGCTGAGCGGCACCGCGAGGTGCGCGCAGACCTCGCGGGCCAGGTCGGGGTGGGCGCTGCCGCTGAAGACGGCGATGTCTCGCACGATCCGCTCCTCGCCTGATCGGCACCGGTCGGGCCGTCATGCTACCGGCGGGGCCGTGGCCGGGCCTGCCGCCGGGCTTCGCACCGGGCGGTGCCGGCCATGACGCGGCCCGGCGCCCGCGTCGTGGGTCCTCTTCGGCCAACCCACCGGTCTGGTACGGCGGTCGGCGGGAATCCGGAGAGCAGGAAGGAGGACCGTCTCGATGACGACTTCCGTAAGGCACCTGCCCGGCTGGGCCAAGGCCGTGGCCGCACTCGTCCTGGTGCTCGCCGTGCTGTTCGCCGGAATCCGGCTGGCCGTACTGCCGGGCATCAAGGGCCTGTTCGGTACGGAGACGCACGACCGTTCCGGACCCGCACTCCTCAAGTCCATCCAGGACATGAGCCGTTACGACGCGGCCTCGGGCAACTTCCAGGTCGTCGTGGACCTCGACAAGGACGCGAAGTTCCTGCCCGACGCCATCCGCGGCACCCGCACCCTGTACGTCGGCGCGGGCACCGTGGACGCCTACGTCGACCTGGGCCAGGTCGGCAAGCGGGACGTGCGGGTCAACGACGACCGTACGTCCGCCACGCTCCGGCTGCCGCACGCGCGGCTCGGCAAGCCGGCCCTCGACCCCGACCACTCCTACGCCGTGTCCAAGCAGCGCGGGCTGCTGGACCGGCTCGGCGACGTGTTCTCGGACAACCCCAACAGTGAGCAGGCCGTGCAGAGGCTCGCCGTGCGGCACATCGGCGACGCGGCGAGGGGCAGCGGGCTGACCGCCCGCGCCGAGACCAACACCACCGGCATGCTGCAGGGCCTGCTGCGCTCGCTCGGCTTCAAGGAGGTGCACATCGACTACGGCCCCTGAACAGGCCGGGGCCCCTGTCAGCCGCCGAGCACCCCCGGCAGCACCAGCGCCCCCAGCACCGTGACGCCTGCCAGCAGCCAGGCCACGTAGTCGCCGACGTGGCCGGACTGCAGGCGGCGCAGGGGCCCGGCCCAGGCGGGGGCCGCCACCCAGCGCGGGCGGGTCACGGCGAGGCCGGCGAGGGCCGCGGCCAGCACGGTGGAGGCCACCCCCAGCAGGATGCCGTGCCGCGTCCAGTGCACGGAGGCGTGGGCGCCACCCGAACCGGCCTCGTTGACGGAGCGGGCCACCAGGTCACCGAAGCCGGGGGCCACACCGACGGCGAGGGCGGCGGCGAGCAGCACGGCGGGCACCGTCGTCATGGTGTCCGGGATCCGGCGCAACAGGCGACCGCTCTCGGGTTTCTCTTCGGAGCCGCTGGTCTCGTACGCGGCGTCCTCCGGGCGCGGACCGAGCCCCAGGAACACGCGAGCGGTGACCCGCAGGACGGCGCCCGCGGTGATCGCGGAGGCGGCCACGTACACCACGGTGAGCGGGCCGCCGACCGCCTCCTCGGTGACCGCCTTGCCGAGCGCGGTGCCGAACGGCGGCAGGCCCGCCAGGCCGAGGGCGCCGACGGCGAACAGCACCGCGGTGGCGCGGAGCGGGCGGGCGCGGCCGTGCAGCGCGTGCTCGTCGACACTGCCGTACCGGTCGAGCAGCGCGCCCGCGCAGGCGAACAGCGCGGCCTTCACCCCGGCGTGCCCGAGGATGTACAGGGCGACCCCGTCGTCGCCCTCGGGGGTGAGGACGCCGAGGCCGACGAGGAAGAGGCCGGTGTGGGCGACGGTGGAGTAGGCGAGCAGCCGTTTGATGTGCCGCTGGTACCAGCACATGACGGCGCCGATCGCGGCCGTGAGGGTGCCGAGCGTCACCAGGGCCCGGATCAGGTCGGCGGCGGGGATGCCGCCGGGTCCGGCGAAGACGGTGCCGTACACGCGCCAGACACCGTAGGCGCCGAGTTCGACCATCACGCCGGAGAGCAGCATGCAGACCGGGGTGGGGGCGACGGCGTGCGCGTCCGGGAGCCAGAAATGGAAGGGCACGGCGGCCGACTTCACCAGCAGTCCGGTCAGGACCAGCACGAAGGAGGCGAGGACGAGGGCGTCCGGTCCGCCGTGCGCGTCGAGTCCGCGCCCGATCTTCGACATGGCCAGTTCGCCGGTACGGGCGTACAGCAGGGCGATACCCATCAGCAGGGCGTACGCGCCGAGGGAGTTGACCACGCCGAAGGTCAGAGCGCCCTGGACGGCCTTGGCCTCGTCGATGCGGTAGCCGGTCAGGGCGTAGGCCACCACGCTCATCAGCTCGAAGAACACGAACGCGTTGAACAGGTCACCGGCGATGGCGAACCCGCACATGGCGCCCTGGAAGACCAGCATCAGCGCGGTGAACGCGCCGGTGTGGCCGTGCGGGGGCTCGTCGAAGTAGCGCCAGGAGTAGGCGAGGGCGGAGAGGGTCAGCAGCGAGACCAGCGCGGCCATGCCGAGCGCGGGGCCGTCCCCGACCACGACGATGCCGACGCTCTCGCCGTCGACGGGCAGCCAGCCGCCGACCCACTCGACCATCGGCGGTGAGGAGCCCGGTAGCAGCACGAGCGCGAGGGCGGCCGTACCGCCGGAGACCACGAAGCCGGTGATCTCGACGGCGATCCGGGGCAGACGGCGGCCGGTGGCCACCAGCAGGGCGGCCCCGAGCAGCGGGATCGCGACGAGCAGTGGGAGCAGGTGGTGCATCAGCCGCGCAGCTCCCGGAGCTCGTCGGGGTCGACCGTGCCGTGCCGCTTGGCGATCTGCTGGACCAGGGCGAGCAGCAGCGCGGTGACGGTGGCGCCGACGACGATGTCGGTGAGGGTGAGGGCCTGCACCAACGGGTCGACCACCGGCCGGGAGCCGGGCTCGAGGTCGGAGAAGACGGGTGCGGTCGCGCCGTCACGGTAGCCGACCGCCAGCAGCAGGACGTAAGTGGCGGACTGGCAGACCGCGAGGCAGCCGACGGCGTGGATGAGGTTGCGGCTGGTGGCGAGGCCGTAGCAGCCCATCAGGAAGACGTAGGCGGCGATCAGGTACGGAAGGATGTGCATCACGGTGTTCTCACCTCCCGTGCTCCTCCTCGATCTCGACGGCCTGGTCGAGGAAGTGGGCGAGCAGGACGACGACCGCGCTCGCCACCTCCATGCCGATGGCCGCGTTCAGCAGGGGGACGGTGCCGCCGGAGGAGAGCGTGTTGAAGGTGCCGTAGGGCAGCAGCGTGTTGGACAGGAAGGCGGTGCCGGTGAGGACTCCGGCGAGGCCCAGCACGAGGTAGGAGCAGACGGCGAGCGCGTCGGAGGTCTCCGGGACGGCGAGCGGGCGGACGCGTTCCAGCGCCCGGTAGTCGGCACCGAGGTAGAGCAGGTGCAGGGCGGTCGCGGCGACGACCCCGCCCTGGAACCCGCCGCCGGGGCTGAGCTGACCGTGGGCGATGACGTACAGGCCGGTGACCAGGGCGACGGGCAGCACGATCAGCGCGTAGCGGCGCACCGGCCGGCCCGCGTCCACGGGTTCGGGCGTGGCCCGGTGTTCGTCGCGGGCCTGGCGCAGCAGCACCACACAGCCGAGGACGGCGGCGAACAGGATGCTCATCTCGCCGAGGGTGTCGTAGGCGCGCTGGTCGAAGTTGACGGAGGCGATGGTGTTGGCGGTGTGCCGGTCGAGGGAGGCCTGGACGGCCCGTTCGCCGTAGGGGTGCCGCCGGCCGCCGAAGTGCGGCAGGTCGAGGCAGGCGGCGACGAGCAGGGCGGCCAGGCCCGCGCCGCCGACGGCCAGCAGCCACAGCCGCAGCCGCTGCCGCTGCCGGTTCACTTCGCACCGTCCCTCGTCCGGCCACGGCGTCTGATCTTGCGCACCGACAGCATGATCAGCAGCGGGGTCAGCGCGGAGCCGACCGCCAGCTGGGACAGGCCGACGTCCGGGGCCTGGAGCACGGTGAACAGCACGGCCAGGACGATCCCGAGCACGGACAGCACGAGTGCCTGGCGGGCGGGGTCGCGCAGGGCGACGGCCGCGGTGGCGGAGGCGGCCACCAGCAGCAGGGCGACGACGATCACGGCATCGGCCATGCCGCACCTCCCCCTTGACCACCCGGCGCCGGATCAGCCACCGCGCACCCCCTGGAAGCCGCCCGACAGCGCCCGTGCGGCGATCAGGTTGCCGCCGATCAGCAGGGCGCCGGTCACCAGCAGCTTCACCGTCGCCCGGCCGGGCCCGGTGGCCACGCACAGCGCGACCACGACGACCGCGCCCAGTCCGGCGGCGGTCCAGGTCAGCCCCCAGGCACTCGGCCGTTCGCGCTCCAGGTCGTCGGAGAGGAGCCGGGCGAAGACGAGGGTGCCGACCGGGCCGAGCAGGGCGAGCAGCAGGGCGAGGTCGACGTAGGACGGGCGGCCGTAGCCCTGCGAGAGGAGCAGCAGGGCCGGGCACACGGCCGAGGTGGTCAGGTTCTGGGCGATCACCCGGCGGGTGACGGGGCCGGTGGTCACGCCCCACAGGGCGGCCGCCCCTCCCCCGCCCAGCTCGACGGTCGCGGCCAGGATCCAGCCGTTCACCGCCAGGTCACCGCCCGCCGGCCGGCCCGGGCCAGCATCGCGCCCGCGGCGGCGCAGCCCGCGCCGACGATCCGCTCCAGGGGGTCGACCGTCGTGATGAGCACCAGCCACAGCAGCGCCAGACCGGCCCACCAGGTCAGGAGTTCACCGACGGCGAGGAGGACCGTGCGCGGGGCCGTACGCCGGGTCATCCGCCACCTCCTCGTTGCGCTTTACGCATGTGTGCGGCGTTCTGTCCCCTCTACCGCTTGGGGCATCCAAGCACCGCCGGGCCCGCTGCGGCACGGCGGCACGCGGGTCCGCACCCGGAGTGCCCCGGGAGCGTGAACGGAAGGCAGGGGTGCGCGCCCGGCGCGTTCGGGGTGGCGGCATCCCGGGGCGCATGCCGGGTAACCGCCCCACGAGACCCGGAACTTGAGGACTGGAGGACCCGATGGCCCGTACCGCCCTACGCCTGCCCGCGGCCTTGCGTGCCCCCAGGAAGCGGGAGCGGGCCGAGCAGGCCCGGCCGCCGGCCACGCGGCACGCACTGCCGCTGCCCGTCCGGCTGCTGGCGATGCTGGTCGCCTTCGCGTTCATGGTGGCGTTCGCCGTCGTCCTGGCCCGGCTCACCCTTCAGCCCTCTCCGGCCTCCGTGCCGCTGACCCACGGCAACCTGCACCCCGGCCGCTCGTTGCGGGCCTATCTGGAGCAGGCGCCGTTCCGGGACGCGGTCAAGCAGGTCGGCGGGAACGTGCTCCTCGGCATGCCGTTCGGGGTGCTGGTACCGGTCCTCGCCCCGCGCGCCCGCGGGGTGCTCCGGGTGCTGGCACTCACGGCGCTCGTGATGCTGATGGTGGAACTGGCTCAGGGTGCGCTGGTCACCGGGCGGGCCTTCGACATCGACGACGTCATCCTCAACACCGCGGGTGCGCTGCTGGGTTGGCTGCTCCTGGGGCGGCGGCTCGGGCGCGGGGTGCACCGGCGCGTACCGGAACCGTCCACTGAGTGAGTGTCAGCGACCGGTCCGTACCAGAGTATTGACGCCCTCTTATCTCACTCCTTAAATCAAGAGCAATCCCTCTCCTCCCCCCACGTCGAACGGAGAGCTCATGGCCTCCCCACGCCTGCTCCGCAGATGTCTCCTCGCCGCCCTGTCCGCCGCGCTGGTCGGCTCCGCCGCCGTCGGCCCGGTACGGGCCCAGACCGCGGCCCCGGCGGCAGCGGCCGTCACCACCTTCTCCGACAGCTTCGACGGGCCCGCGGGCTCCGCGGTCGACGATGCGAAATGGACGCTGGAGACCGGTGACAACGTCAACAACCACGAGCGGCAGTACTACACCTCGGGCACGAAGAACGCGGCCCTGGACGGCCAGGGCCATCTGGTGATCACTGCCCGGAAGGAGAACCCGGCCGGATACCGGTGCTGGTACGGCAGCTGCCAGTACACCTCGGCCCGGCTGAACACCGCCGGGAAGTTCACCGCGCAGTACGGCCATGTCGAGGCGCGGATGAAGATCCCGCGCGGGCAGGGCATGTGGCCGGCGTTCTGGCTGCTCGGCACGCCGGTCAACTGGCCGGACTCGGGCGAGGTCGACGTGATGGAGAACGTGGGCTTCGAACCCTCCACCGTGCACGGCACCCTCCACGGCCCCGGCTACTCCGGCTCGGGCGGCATAGGGGCGGGCTACTCGCTGCCCAACGGGCAGGCCTTCGCCGACGCCTTCCACACCTTCGCCGTCGACTGGGCGCCCGACTCGATCACCTGGTCGGTGGACGGGAACGTCTACCAGCGGCGTACCCCCGCCGACCTCGGCGGAAAGACGTGGGTGTTCAACAAGCCGTTCTTCCTCATCCTGAACCTCGCGGTCGGCGGCTACTGGCCCGGCGACCCGGACGGCTCCACGCGGTTCCCGCAGCAGCTGGTGGTCGACTCGGTATCCGTGACGACCAGCGACGGCGCGGCCGGGGTCCCGATCAGGGGGCTCGCCGGCAAGTGCGTGGACGTGGCCGGCGCGAACCCCGCGAACGGCACCCCGGTCCAGCTCTACGACTGCAACGGCACCGCCGCGCAGGCCTGGACGGCCGCCTCGGACGGCACGCTCCGCGCGCTCGGCAGATGCCTGGACGTCACGGGCAACGGCACGGCGGACGGCTCGGCCGTCCAGCTGTGGGACTGCACCGGCGGCCCCAACCAGAAGTGGACCGTCACCGGGGCGCACGACATCGTCGACCCGCAGGCGGACAAGTGCCTCGATGCCACCGGGAACGACTCGGCCAACGGGACGCGGCTGCAGATCTGGACCTGCACGGGCGGTGCCAATCAGAAGTGGACGGTCGGCTGAGCCGTCGGCTCAGTGCAGCGTCCAGGTGTACTTGTCGCCGCCCACGAAGCGGACCACGTCCGGGTCGTCCAGGTCGTGGATCGTGATGCCGTAGGAGGCGGCCGCCTCCAGCACGTCGGTGACGGTCCTGGCCGAACCGACCACCTGACCGTCGACCTCCATGATCCGGAAGGGCGGCTCACCGGGCTTCCCCGGGCACACGCCGTGCACGAGGACCCGTGGATGGGAGATGTAGGGAACTCCTTGTTCGGTCATGCAATTCAGCGTAGAACGCGACGCGGGCCGACGACTCGTCCACGGGAGCCGTCCGGCAGATCGAGGACGGCGGCCTCGACCGTTCCCTGTGTGGCCGGACGCCCGAGCACCCCGTGTTCACCCAGCCGGGTGGGCGCGGGGGGCGATCGTCCCGGCGCCGGGCCGCCTTGGTGACGCGGGCGGCGCCGGCGGCCACGGCGGCGCGGACGGTGGCGTGCCAGATACGGCAGTCCTCGGCGGTGAAGTCGGTGCCGGACGGCCGGCGCAGCGCCTCGTCGAGGTCGTCGCCGTGCAGGTCGTGCCAGGAACCGTGCTGGTAGAGGGCGAGGAAGCGGTCACCACAGCGCGGGCGGCGGTCCGCACCCGGTCGTCGACGAGGGCGCGCGCCATCCCGACGCCGCCCTTGGCCGGAAAGCCGAACGTGATCGGGGCGCGGCCGCGGGTGACGTGTTCGCGTCTCGGTGTTGCGGGGGTGCCGGTCGCTGCCGCTGCGGAAGAAACCGAGGTCCGGCAGGCGGACGGCGCTGGCGGTGACCGGGCCCGGCTCGACCATTCCGCCCGGGCGGAATGGTCAGGGCTCGGATACGGGCGAGCCGTTCGGGACCGGTGAGGGGCTCGCCGGAGGTGTCGGCACAGCGCAAGCCCCGGCCGCAGCGGACGCGCTGTGGCCGGGGCTGCCGCAGGAGCTGGTACGCAGCCTCATGGATTCAGGGACGGCGCCACTCGTCGCTGGTCAGATGTGAGCCGGCCTGTGGACCCATGCGGAGCATGCCGCCGTCGACGCTCCACGAGGCGCCGGTGACGTAGGAGGCGTCCGGGCTCGCCAGGAAGGCGATCACGGCGGCCACCTCGCGGGCGTCGCCGGGGCGTCCGAGCGGGACGCCGGGGCGGGACTCGGTGCGCACGTCGGTGTCCTCCTGGCCGGTCATCGGCGTGGCGATCTCGCCCGGCGCGACGGCGTTCACGGTGATCCCGTACTCGGCCAGCTCCAGGGCCATCACCTGGGTGAGCAGGCCGAGCCCGCCCTTGGCCGCGCAGTACGGGGCCGCGCCGACCCGGGGCTGGTGCTCGTGGACGGAGGTGACATCGACGATCCGGCCGCCGTCGCCCTGCCGGATCATGTGCCGGGCCGCCCGCTGCCCGCACAGGAACGGACCGACGAGGTCGACGTCGAGGACGCGGCGTACGTCCGCCAGGGTCAGGTCGAGGTAGGGCGTCATGGTGCCGGTGCCGGCGTTGTTGACCAGGACGTCGATGCGGCCGAGTTCGCCGCACAGCTCGTCGACGGTGTCGGCGGCCTCGGGCAGCCGGGTGAGGTCCAGCTGGGCGACGACGGCGCGGCGGCCTTTGCCGCGGACCTCCTGCGCCGTCTCCTCGGCGCCCTTCTCATCGGTGTGCCAGGTGATGCCGATGTCCAGGCCCGCCTCGGCCAGACGTACGGCGGTGGCGCGGCCGATGCCACTGTCTCCGCCGGTGATCAACGCCGTTCGCTGTGCGGGTGGGGTGGGCATGGCAGGCCTCCTCACGGGGTCACGTGGACGGGGTTTCGCAGTACCCGGGGCGGCGGTGGACAAACGGGGCATCGGGCTCCGCTGTCGGGATGCGGGGCCGTCGTGGCTGGTCGCGCGGTTCCCCGCGCCCCCTCGGGGCGCCTGATGCAACCTTGGTAAGCATGGAACCCGTGGCCGCGCTTGACCGCATCGCCTTCTTGCTGGAACGGGCGCTGGCGCCCTCCTACCGGGTTCGGGCCTTCCGTACGGCTGCCCGGGTGCTGGCCGAGCTGCCCGCGAGCGAAGTGGCCGAGCGCGCGGCGACCGGCACGCTGGAGTCGTTGAAGGGCGTCGGGCCCAAGACCGCCCAGGTGGTGCGCGAGGCACTGGCCGGTGAGGTGCCCGGTTATCTGCGCAAGCTGGAGGAAGAGGCCGGTACGGCGCCGGGCTCGGGCGCGGGTGCCGGGCTGCGGGCGCTGATCCGCGGGGACTGCCACACCCACTCGGACTGGTCCGACGGGGGCAGCACGATCGAGGAGATGGGGCGGGCCGCGGCCGGCCTCGGCCATGAGTGGACGGCCCTCACCGACCACTCCCCGCGGCTGACGGTGGCCCGCGGCCTGTCGCCGGAGCGGTTGCGCGAGCAGCTGGCGGTGGTGGCTGAGCTGAACGCGCGGTGGGCGCCGTTCCGGCTGCTCACGGGCATCGAGTGCGACATCCTCGAGGACGGCTCGCTGGACCAGGAGCCGGAACTGCTGGAGAAGCTGGACGTGGTCGTGGTGTCCGTGCACTCCAAGCTGCGGATGGACGCCCGGTCCATGACCCGCCGGATGGTGGCCGCCGTCCGCGATCCGCACGCCGACATCCTCGGGCACTGCACGGGGCGCCTGGTGACCGGCCGGGGGCGGCCGGAGTCGGAGTTCGACGCCGACGAGGTGTTCGCCGCGTGCGCCGAGTCCGGGACGGCCGTGGAGATCAACAGCCGGCCGGAACGGCTGGACCCGCCCCGGCGGCTACTCCGCAAGGCCGTGGAGGCGGGGGTGCTGTTCTCGGTCGACACCGACGCGCACGCGCCCGGCCAGCTGGACTGGCAGATCCTCGGGTGCGCCCGCGCGGAGGAGTGCGAGGTGCCGGCCGAGCGCGTGGTGACGACGTGGTCCGTGGACGAGCTGCTGGACTGGACGCGTGCGGGCCGGACGCCGGCACGCGTGGCGGGTGCCGGGCGTGGTACCCGGTCCCCGGAGTGAGAGAAAGGACCCCGGATGGACCGTGCCGCCGTCTTCGACGTCGACGGAACCCTCGTCGACACCAATCATCTGCATGTCGTGACCTGGTGGGAGGCTTTCCGGCAGGCGGGCCACCAGGTGCCCATGCACGCCGTCCACCGGGCGGTCGGCCTGGGCTCCGACGATCTCGTCGCGCATCTGCTCGGTGCTGACCGGGACAAGGACCAGGACGCCCAGCTGAGCGCTGCGCACAAGGCCCTCTACGGTCAGTACTTCGACCGGCTCCCCGCCCTGCCGAAGGCCGGGGAGCTGCTGCGGCGGCTGCACCGGGACGGCTGGACGGTCGTCCTCGCCACCTCGGCGAGCGGTGCCGAGCTGGGCGCGCTGCGCCGGGCGATCGACGCGGACGACGCCATCACGGGCATGGCGAGCGCCGAGGACGTCGAGGAGGGCAAGCCCGCTCCGGAGCCCGTGGAACACGCGCTGGAGCTGGCGGGGGTCCCGGCGTCGCGGGCGGTGTTCGTCGGGGACACCGTGTGGGACATGCAGGCCGGGAGCAAGGCCGGCGTGCGCTGTGTGGGCCTGCTGTGCGGCGGGATCCCCCGTGCCGACCTGGAGGAGGCCGGAGCGGAGGCGGTGTACGCCGACCCCGCCGATCTGCTCGCCCGGCTCGACGGCAGCCCGCTGGCATGAGCGTCACCGAGGGTGAGGCGGGTCACGTGTCCGTGCGGAACGCCCCGAGGTGGTTGCCCGTTGAACAAAGCGTGGGTGCGGATGGGGCAGTGTCCCCGGGCCTCACCTTCCGCCCACAGGGACGATCGTTCGGCTGAAGCCCTGTGGAGCGTTTCGCCGAGAGGCGACCGCCATCGGTGCCCACCACCTGGCCGCCCCGGTCGTGATTCCCCCGTCACGGCCGGGGGTCTCCACATGGCCCCGCCCGCTGCTCACCGGCCCTACCGGCGACGAAGACGGCGACCGGTCCGGTGGCGGGGCCGTGGTCGACGTAGCGCAGGCGGGTGCCGTCGACGGGGCTCTCGGAGTACGGCATGGGCCTCCTGGGTGGTCCGGTTCGGGGCGGGCGGGACGGGGCGTCCGCGGTGTTCGACGCCCTTGGTGTCTCCGTGCACCGGCCCGCGCGGTCGATTACCTCTCGTGTCGTGCCGTGTGTGCGGGGGGCGGCCCCCGGGTACCCGGCCGGGCGTCGCGGCCGCCGCCGTGAGGACGGAAGGAGCCGAAGGTGAGCAGCTCAGCGGGCAGCAGGGTGGTCGTGACCGGCGCCACCGGCAATGTCGGGACGAGCGTGGTGCGCCTGCTCTCGGAGGATCCCCGGATCAAGTCGGTGCGGGGGCTGGCCCGGCGGACGCCCGAGTGGTCACCGCCGAAGACCGAGTGGTCCGCGGTCGACCTGGCAGCGGACCAGGCGAACCTCGCGGAGCGGTTCGAGGGCGCCGACGCCGTGATCCACCTGGCCTGGGCGTTCCAGCCGACCCACGATCCGGCCACCACCTGGCGCACCAACGTACTCGGTGGCATCCGGGTGCTCGAGGCGGTCGCCGCGGCCCGGGTACCGGTGCTGGTGCACGCCTCCTCCGTGGGCGCCTACTCGCCGGGTCCGAAGCACCGCGCGGTGGACGAGTCCTGGCCGACGCACGGCTGGCCGGACGCCGCGTACTGCCGGGAGAAGGCCTATCTGGAGCGCACGCTGGACGTGTTCGAGCGCGACCACCCCGAGGTGCGGGTGGTCCGCATGCGCCCGGCCTTCCTGTTCAAGTGGGAGTCGGCGAGCGAGCAGCGGCGGATCTTCGGCGGGCGCTTCCTGCCCGGACCGCTGGCCCGGCCCGAGCTGCTGCCGTTCCTGCCGGACATCCCCGGCCTTCGGGTGCAGGCGCTGCACACGGACGACGCCGCCGAGGCCTACCGGCTCGCGGTGCATACGGACACCGCCCGCGGCGCCTTCAACCTGGCCGCGGATCCGCCGCTCGACGCCCGGGTGATCGCCGAACTGCTCGGCACCCGCCCGGTGCGGCTGCCGCGTGCGGCGGCCCGGTCCGCGATCGCCGCCGCCTGGGGGCTGCATCTGCTCCCGGCCTCCCCGCACCTGTTCGACGCGGTGCTGCGCCTGCCCCTGATGGACTGCGCCCGGGCCCACGCCGAGCTGGGCTGGCAGCCGAAGCGGTCGGCGACCGAGGTGCTGCGGGAGTTCCTGGACGGCCTGCAGAAGGGCGGCGGGATGGAGACCGAGCCGATGCGGGGGCGGAAGGTCGGCTGAGCGACACACCATGAGCCGAGGACACACCGTGAGCCGAGGAGGCGGAGGAGAACGCCATGGCCGTAGAGCGGGAGCAGGGGCAGGGAACCGGTGAGGCCGAGCAGCCGGTGCCAAGGGATATGCCCGATCAGCAGGCCGGGCCCGGCGAGGACCCCTGGGACGTCGCGCCCGGGCATCCCCTCGACGACGAGCCGGACGAGGACGTCGTGCCGGACACCGACGAGGCCGGCAGCGGGCCACGGGGCGCGACGCGTTCCGGCACGGTGCACCCGGAGCATCCGGCACCGGAGGAGCCCTCGGCCTGAGGAGGCTCCGGCCGGGGCGGGTCACCGCTCGACGCGGATCACCGCTCGATACGCTTCGGCGTTCAGCGTGGGGCCCGTTCCTCGAGCGCTGCCCGCCAGGCCGGCAGCCGGTCCTCGCCGACCGGCTCGGGGCGTCGGCCGCCACTGGCGAAGAAGTCGGCCAGCGGCAGGATGGCGGCGCCGACGGTGACGGCGTCGGGGCCGAGCCTGCCGAGTTCGATGGCCACCTTCTCCGCCGGGTGGCGCAGGGCGTAGGTCGTCGCGTGCCGGCGTACGGCGGGCAGGAAACGGGTGCCGAGCTGGAGTCCCGCCCAGCCGCCGATGAGGATGCGCTCGGGCTGGAACAGGTTGATCAGGTCGGACAGGCCGGCGCCGAGATATTCGGCGGTCTCCTCGAGGACGCCCAGCGCGACCGGGTCGGGTGCGGTGCCGTCGGGCGGATAGGCGGCGGCGAGCATTGCGGTGAGCGCGGTCTCCTCGTCGGTGCCCTCGGGCGGCCGTCCGCCCTCCTCGCGCCAGCGGGCGAGCAGTGACTCGGCGCCCGCGTAGGCCTCCAGGCAGCCGGGCGCACCGCAGCGGCAGCGGCGCCCGCGGACCCGGACCGTCAGATGCCCCCACTCCACAGCTCGCCCGTGCTCCACTTCGGGGGTGACGAGGCACGCGCCGACGCCGGAACCGAAGAGCACGACGACGGCGTTGCGGGCGCCGCGCCCCGCGCCGAACCACATCTCCGCCTGCCCCAGGGTCTTGGCTCCGTTGTCGATGAAGTACGGCACTCTCTCGGGGAGTTGGGAGGCCGAGCGGAGCAGCCGCTCCAGCGGGACGGCGTCCCAGCCGATGGTCTGCCCGTGCACGACGGCACCGCGGTCCGGGGTGTGTTCGACGATGCCGGGGACGCCGACTCCGACGCCGAGCAGTCGCTCGGGCACGGCCTGCTCGGCGCTGAGGACCTCGGCGACGCCGTCGCGGATGTGGCCGGCGATGACATCCACGTCGTAGCCCTGTGGGGTCAACGGGCGTTCGGTGCGGGCGAGTTCGGTGAGCGCCAGGTCGAACAGCTCCACGCGGACCCGGGTTTCGCCGACGTCGACGCCGATCATCTGGCCGCTGTGCGGGGTGACGCGCAGCAGGGTGCGGGGCCGGCCCCCGTCGGAGTCGACGCTGCCGGCCTCCTCGACCAGGCCGTCGGCGATCAGGTCCGCGACCACGTTGCTGACCGAACCGGAGCTCAGTCCGGTCGCCGGGCCCAGCTCGAAACGGCTGAGCGGGCCGTCGAAGTACAGCCGCCGCAGTACGGCCGTGCGGTTGCCCCGCCTCAGGTCGCGTACCGTGCGTCCGTTGTGCCCCGCCATGTGGCTCCCTTCACGAACCCTGCCCGACCTGCAACATACCCCTTCGGACAGCTGGGGCGCGACATTTTCCCAAGCCTTAGTTCACGCTGTGAGCTAAGAGCGGGTCGCCTGGCGTCCAGCGCCGCGACGAGTTCCGGCGCGATGGCCCTGCTGGACCGGCCGGCCCGACCCGCCCCGGCCTCCCGCGGAACCGCCTCGACCAGCAGGAACAGGTACAGCCAGGCGTGGTACGGCGCCAGCCGCAGTCGCCTGACCGGAGCACGCCGAGATCCCGCCGCTCACCACCCAGTGATGGTGCTCCTCGCCGATGTCCGCGCCGCCCCGGATCTCAGGCACGGTCGCCTCCGCCGGCTCGTCGTCACAGCAGTCCCGCAGACGAATCATGCTCATCGCACTCCTCGGAGCAGTTGTGCTGCTGATCGCCTTGCGTCCTGTCGGAAATCCCGCGGGGCTGGTTCCGGAGCCGGCAACCAACCGCTTACGGGGCGATGACGTGGGCAGCCACTGACACGCTGGGACGGGCAGAAACTTCCTGTGTACTGGTTCAGTAACCCGTACCGATCTTTGCGGTTGCGGTGCCGCTTCCCTGCGCCTCGGTCGCGAGGCCGTCGAGAGGTAGCTCTCATGGGGGAGGTTGATCGGCTGTGCGGATGACGCCTCGTCCTCGTGGCACGGCCAGGATGGCGTCATGACGATCAAGCGTTCCGTGGACGATGCGGCGCGTCCGACTCTGCGCCGGGCGCCCCGTCCGGGGCTGGGTGAATGGCCGGGGATCACCGCTGCGGCATGGGGGCTGCTGTTCGCGGTGCCCAGTTTCGTCTGGGCGATGGGCAGCACCTTCGGCGCCCGGTCGACGGTGTCGCCGTCGCTGGTTGAGCTCGCTGACGACCGGGTGACTTGGTTCGTGGCCGTCTTGTGGGTGACCGGTTTCCTGAAGCTCTTCGGGGCGCTGGTGGGGATCGGCCTGACGCGCCGGCGCGGCAGATGGGTCGGCCGTCTCATGGTGTTCTGTGGCGGCGGTGCGACGGCGCTGCTTGTCTGGCACGGCTGCCTCTTCGTTGCGCATGGAGTGCTGGTGGAGAGTGGGGCTCTCTCTCCTGCGCCTGACCTGGTCGGGCTGACGCGCTGGTACCTGTATGTGTGGGGGCCGTGGTTCATCGTCGGCGGTCTGGCCTTCGCCGCTGCCACCCAGAGGTACGTCCGTCGACAGGATGTCCGGCGCGAGGTGCGACTGTACGGCGCTGTGGGGGTACTGGGTGCGTTGCTGCTGTCGTTGGCGTCGACCGTAACCGGGATTGGCTGATGATCGTCGTGCACGTGTCGGCCGCGGCCGTCGCAGATGCCGCCGCCGAGGAGCGCACGGTGGCCGGGCGTGCGGTAGGCGCGTCGCGGCCAGGACTCGCCGGGCCTCCTCCTCCGAGTCCCCCACCGTGCCCCTCCTCCCCTGCGGACAGGCCGGCGGCGTACACGTGCTCGACGTAACGCTCCGCCGCCACCAGACGGTTCCCGCTGCCGGAAATCCAGTGGCCCCCTCCCTCCTTGGCTACCTACGCTAGCCGCGCACCTAGGGGCTCTAGGTTCACACGATCGCATCCGGAAGGACTCCCCCCCATGAGATCGCTCACCGAGCAGGACATCCGCAATTCCTTTGTCAATTGCTCCAAGGGGGAGGCCAAGCGGCTGGCGGTTCCGCGTGATCTCGGTGAACGCCCGTGGGACGACCTGGACTTCCTGGGCTGGCGAGATCCCGGGGCGCCCGACCGCAGCTGTCTGGTCACCGAACGGGACGGCGGGCTCGTCGGTATCACCCTGCGCTTCCCGGCCTCCCGGCGGGGTTTTCTGCACCGCAGCATGTGCTCGGTGTGCCTGACCACACATCCCGGCGGTGGGGTGTCGCTGATGACCGCGCGCAAGGCGGGAGCCGCGGGCCGCGAGGGCAACTCGGTCGGCGTGTACATGTGCACGGATCTGGCGTGTTCCCTGTATGTACGGGGCAGGAAGGTGCCGGAGTCCGGCGGCCGGTTCGAGGAGAGCCTGACCCTGGAGGAGCAGGTGGCCCGTACGAGGGGCAACCTGTCCGCGTTCATCGACAAGCTCTACGTCTGAGGTCGTCTTTCAACCTCCATGGGGAGGGGGCGCGGAACCCGCATACGGTCCGCTCGCGGGAAGCGGTCGCCGGCCGTGGTCGGTCGAGGTGCCGGGCAAGGTCGCAGGGTACGCGGCTCGGTGGTGTGGGCCGTGCCGGTGAGGAGGGCGTCGGCCACGTCCTGGACCCGGTCCTCGTGGCCGGCCGGGACGGCGAGTCCGGTGCCGTCGGCATCCCACAGGCGGATTGTCCGGTCGCGGGAGCCGGTGACGAGGCGGCGGCCAAACGGGTGCCGTCGGAGACAGGGCACGTCGGACACCTCGCCCTGTGCCGTCCACCTGCCGGAGAGCGGGCCGCCGAGCCGGTGGCGATGGCCCGGATGCGCACGGTGCCGTCCCGGGAGGCGGAGGCGATGCGCGTCGTCGTGTCCCCGTTCAGGGCCCACAAGCCCTCGCCTTCGACCGGATGACGGAAATCCGCCCCTTGCGATGCCCCGGAGAGCCGTTCATGTCACCGGCGGCGCCCACTTCGCGCCCCGCTCGCAATCTTTGCGGACAGAATCGGACACAAAGAGTCCACAATCGACCACGTTCGACGCACCCTAGGAACGGGAACAGGCCAAGGAATGCACGACGTACGAAAGTGGACTTCAGGACTGCTGCGCCTGGTGGAGCGACGCCGGCAGCCGGTGGTCGTCCAGACGCTGCGGTCGGCCACGGCCGCGACGATCGCCTATGTCATCGCCCTGCGCCTGAGCCCGGAACCCGCCCCCCTGACCGCGCCCCTGACCGCTCTGCTGGTCGTCCAGGTGACCTTCTACGCCACGCTCACCAACGGCATCCGCCGGGTGAACTCGGTGGTGGCCGGTGTGCTGGTCGCCATCGCCTTCAGCGGGCTCGTCGGGCTCACCTGGTGGAGCCTCGCGCTGCTGATCGTGGCCGCACTGGCCGTGGGACACCTGGTGCGGGTCGACGAATACGTGGCCGAGGTGGCGATCAGCGCCATGCTGGTGCTCGGGGTGACCACCGTCGGTTTCACCGCGTGGGCCCGGATCGTGGAGACGCTGATCGGCGCGGTCGTCGGGACGGCCTGCAACCTGTTGCTCCCGCCGCCGGTGTGGGTGGACGAGGCGGGCCGGTCGATCGAGGACCTGGCACGCCGGGTGCGGCAGTTGATGCTGCGGATGGGTGAGGAGGCCGCCGGCCGGATTCCCTGGGAGCGCGCGGCCGAACGGCTGCACGAGGCGCGCCGGCTGGACCACGACATCGTCCGGGTGGACGCGGCACTGCGGCAGGCCGAGGACAGCCTGCGGCTCAATCCGCGCGTGAAGGAGGGCCTGCTGCACCGGGTGGTTCTGCGCACCGGTCTGGACACGCTGGAGATCTGCACGGTGGTCCTGCGGGTGCTGGCCCGTTCGTTCACGGACCTGGCGAAGGCCCGCGGGTCGGAGGAGCTGTTCCCGCCGCGGGTCGGGGCGACCGTCGAGCAGCTGCTGTCGGAGATCGCCGACGCGGTGGTCAGCTTCGTCGTCCTGGTGACCACCCATCTGAGCGAGAACGCCGAGTCGGCGGAGGCCCGGCTGACGGCCGAGTTGCACACGGCGGCCGGCACCCGTGACCGGCTGGCCGAGCTGTTCCAGGAGGAGGTCCGGAAGGACTGGGCGAACTGGCAGCTGATGGGCGCGGTGCTGACCGAGACGACCCGGATCATCGAAGAGCTGAACACCGAGCACCGCACCCGCCGCCTGCTGGAGGAGCTGGACCGGGTCTCCCGGGAGCAGCGGGCGAAGCTGCCGCGGATGTCCCGGCTGCGTGAGCGCCTCGGCGTGCAGGAGGAGCTGTGGCGGAACCGTACCGGGTTCGGCGAGCGTTCTCGGTGAGGAAGGTGCCGGAACGGGTCGGCACGGGATGTGAGGGGGCGGTCGGATGACCGGCGCGGCGGTACGGATCGACGGGAACACACTGCGGCTGCCGGGCGGGGTGGCAGTGCGGTTCGTCCGCACGCTGCGGCTGCCCGAGACGGGCACGCATCCGCTGCCGCCGGGGCTGGGCGAGTTCCCGGTCCGGCGGGTCGCCGACCATGCCGACACGGTCCCCGAGGAGTGGCGGGCGCGCGGTGGCGTGATGCTGCCGGTGTATCACCGCGAGGCGATGTGGCTGAGTTTCTCCGGTACGACGGAGCCCGCGGCGCTCCAGGTCGGGGTGGGCAAGGTGTGCGCGGTGTCCGGCAAGCCGTGGAGCGCCCGGCTCTCCCGGCGCCCGCAGAACTATGTGGTGCTGCCCCGCCAGCCCTGGCTGGACGGCATCAACTCCGGGAAGGGCACGGTCCGCCAGTTCGTCGCCGTACCGCTTGGGCTGGGCGCGACCGTGGAGGGACAGGTCACCGGTGAGGAGGTGTGGGGCGGCGTCCAGCTGCAGTCGTTCCCGCTCAGGGAGGACGCTCTGGCCGAGTGGCGGCGCCAGGAGCGGGAGCGGCTGGAGCGGGAGCGGCGCGCGCGGAGCCACGCGGCCTGGGGGTACGGCGCGGCTCCGCCGATGATGGCCGCCCCCGGCGCGGCGATGCCGATGGCGGCCGCCGCCCCCGGCGCGGTCCCACCGCCGCCCTCGGCCCCGGGTGCGGCACCCCGGCGGCGCGCCGCGGCCATGGGCCTGGGCGTCGGCGGCTCGATGCGGCAGGAGGTCTACCGGGACGACAGGCCCCTGTCGGACTGGTCCGAGGAGCCCGCCGGGCGGGTGTTCGTCCACCTGGTCACGCCGCCGGAGTGGCGCCGCATCACCGGAGAGGCGCCCCCGCCGTCCCCGGTGGACCGGGCGGCTTACACGCAGGCGGGACTGCCCTGGTACGACTACTACGACACGGACGCCGAGGATCTCGCCCCCACGGACACCCTCCGGGCGGTCAAGCCGGCCGGCGACTGGCTCGGGGACGACCTGGATCCGTGGCAGGCTCCGTCTCCCGGCCAGGTGACCCCATTGAAGGACGCGCCGGGCAAGCCGGTCGGGGACGGAGACTGGTAGACCCCTTGCGTTGCATCCAGCGCAACGGACGTTGCCCGGCTTGCCCTTGGCGGTGCACACGGGTCAGGGTATCTGTCACGACCGGGGCAACCGACGACCTGAGGTGCGGCATGGACACGGAGGCACGGGCGGCGCGCTGGAGGTCCCGCCTGCCCATGGGGGTTCCCCCGCTCGGGCGGAATCGCGCCGGGGGCAGGAACCGAGAGCCCGGGGGAGGCTGGAACAGGCGCCGGTTCGTCGGGGCCGTGGCGGGCACGGCGGCCGTCGTGGTGGTGCCGTCTCCGGCGGCCCCGCCGGTGGACACCCCACCCGCGGACAGCGAGCCGAAGGCCGCCGCACCGCCACGGGAGCCGTCCGGGCGCCCCCGCCCGCTGTACCTGGGCACCTACACCTCCGCCGACGGCGGCGGCACCGGCATCGGTCTGGCCGCGTACGACCCGGCGACGGGGCGGATCACCGGTGCGGGCACGCTCCCCGGGGTCCCCGACCCGTCGTACCTGGCCGTGCACCCGGACGGCCGGACGCTGTACGCGGTGAACGAGCGGCAGGACGGCGGCGTGACGGCCGTACGTCTCGTGGACCGGCGGGTCCTCGGCACCTGGAGCACGGGCGGCGCGGGACCCTGCCATCTGTCGGTGCACCCGACCGGGCGCTGGCTGCTCAGCGCCAACTACGGGTCGGGCAGTGTCACCGTGCACCCGATCGACGGCTCGGGCGCTCTGGGCGAGCGCACCGATCTGGTCACGCACTCCTCTCCGGCGCCCGGTCCGGGTCAACAGGGCCCGCACGCCCACCAGTTCCTCACCAGCCCGGACGGCGGTCACGTCCTCGCCGTCGACCTCGGCACCGACACCGTCTACACCTACCGCCTCGACCGGGCCGAGGGCACACTCACGGAAGTTGCGCGGGCGCACACCCGGCCCGGCGCGGGGCCGCGCCATCTGACCTTCCATCCGGGCGGCCGGTACGCCTACCTGGCCAACGAGGTGGACGACACGGTCGCCGTCTGCGCCTACGACCCGAAGACCGGCCGCCTGACGATCGGGGGGCCGCAGCCCACGGGTTCGGGTGATGCCACCAACTATCCGGCGCAGATCCTGGTGACGGCGAACGGTGCGTACGCCTTCCTGGCCAACCGGGGCCACAACAGCCTGGCGCGGTATGCCGTCGAGGCCGACGGGGCCCGGCTGCGGCTGCTCGGCACGGTACCGGTGGGCGGGGACTTCCCCCGGCAGATCGCGTTCTCTCCCGACGGCCGGCTGCTGTTCGCGGCGAACCAGCGCTCCGGGACGGTCAGCGCCTTCCACGTCGACACCGGCAGCGGAGACCTCCGCTCGGCCGGCGAGCCGTTCGCCTCACCTGTCGCCGTCTGCGCGCTGCCGCTGTAGCGCGCGAGGACAGGCGGCGGCACTGGCCTGCGTCAGCAGGACGCGCATGCGCTCGGTGAGCTGGGCGACATCGTCGGCGGGCGCGTGGAAGGGCAGTCGTACGTCGCCGTGGGCGCGGGTGCGTTCGATGCGCAGGGTCAGTCCGTGCCGGTCGACGGCGAGGGGCGCCACACGGGTCGCGGCGTGCAGGCTCTCCGGCCGCACCAGGCGGGTGAGCCGCTCGACGGCGTCCGGGTGGGCGTCGGCGAGGTGGGTGAGCAACCGGGGCTCGGCGCCGACGAGGGGGTCCGGGCGGGCGGCGGTGAACTCGCCGGGATCGACGACCACGGCCCCGCAGGACTGCCGCAGCACGACGCGGGTGGGCCGGAAGAGCAGGGACCCCTCGGTCGGGGCGAACCAGCCGGCGAGCCAGAGCCGGGCACGGATGCGGTCGCGCACCGGGACGGGGGCCGCGTCGGCGAACTCCAGCACGGCGGAGGGTTCTTGGCGCGGCGCGCAGATGGCCGCCGCGAGCAGGGCGCCGTCGTCGGGCACCGTCAGCCGTACCGCGCCGTCGTCGGTCACGGTGTGCGCGCCGACGTACTCCTCGCGTGCGCCGTCCGCGGTCACCGTGCACGACCACGCGGCGGCCAGCACCGACCGGGCCCGTTCCGCCGTGCCCGGTGCGGCCGTCCAGTCCTGCGTGTCACCCATCCCCAGACCTCCTTAGGTAAGCCTTGCCTAACCTAGCGGAGATCGGTGTGCGCGCCAACCGGGCCCGCCACCGACGGAGGGTCCCGACGGGCCGAAGGTCAGACGATGACCCCCAGCAGCGCGCGGGCGCACAGGTCCCGCACCTGTTCCCGGGTCACCTCGCGCCCGCGCAGCCAGTCGAGGCACACGGCCGTGGTGAAGGCGAGCCAGCCGCGCACGGCCAGGCGTATCTGCGGGACACACCCGAAGGCCGGCCCGAACTCGGGGTCGGCCGCGAGCACCGCCAATATCTGCCGCTCCTGGGCCGCCAGCGCACGCTGATAGACGCGGCGTACGGCCTGGTCGCCGGCCGCGTCGGCCCGGTGGAAGGCGCGGAAGCCGTGGGCGTGGGCCTCCACATAACCGAGGTAGGCGTCGAGGCCGGCGGTGAGCTGCTCGCGGACCGGCACGCCGGGCAGGGCCGCCGTCATACGCAGCATCCGCTCGCTCTCGCGCTCCACGACCGCGGCGAAGAAGTCCCGCTTGGTCGGGAAGTAGTGGTACAGCAGCCCGCGGGAGACCCCGGCGATCTCGGCGACCTGCTCGATCCACACCTCGTCGTAAGGGCTCTCCGAGAACAGTTTCGCGCCGACCGAGAGCAGCTGCGCACGGCGCTCCTCGGTGCTGAGTCTGCGCCGGACCCGCTCCCCCTGATTCGCGGCCATG
The DNA here is from genome assembly GCF_040613075.1 of Streptomyces sp. NPDC006314. NCBI lineage: Bacteria > Bacillati > Actinomycetota > Actinomycetes > Kitasatosporales > Streptomycetaceae > Streptomyces > Streptomyces sp. NPDC006314. The sequence goes on from NZ_JBEXRL010000006.1 coordinate 148,817, forward strand.
CGGTCACTTTACTTGACGTCGGTTCAACAACCCGACCACACTGGAACACGTTATTGAACTCACGTACAACTCGCGCGCGTCACAGGTTCAACGATCCGCTGGATCAAGGGAGATCGCGTCATGGCGGAGACGACCGAGACCGGGCTGCCGAAGGGTTTCCGGAGCGCCGAGCAGGGCTGGCCCCAGCTGCACCGCATCCCGCACCCGCCGCGCCGGCTGCCGCTGCTCGGCGATGTGCTCGGCGCCGACCGGCACCGGCCGCTGCAGGACTCCATGCGCTTCGCGCGCGAGCTGGGCCCGATCTTCCGGCGCCGGGCCTTCGGCAAGGAGTTCGTGTTCGTGTGGGGGGCGCCGCTGGTCGCGGACCTCGCGGACGAGTCCCGGTTCGCCAAGCACGTCGGGCTGGGGGTGGCCAATCTGCGGCCGGTCGCCGGGGACGGTCTGTTCACCGCCTACAACCACGAGCCGAACTGGCAGCTGGCGCACGACGTACTGGCGCCCGGGTTCAGCCGGGAGGCCATGGAGGGCTACCACGGGATGATGCTGGCGGCCGCCGGCCGGCTGACCGACCACTGGGACCGGGAGGCCGCGGCCGGACGCACGGTGGACGTGCCCGGGGACATGACCAGGCTGACCCTGGAGACGATCGCGCGGACCGGGTTCGGGCACGACTTCGGCTCCTTCGAGCGGGACCGGCCGCACCCCTTCGTCACGGCGATGGTCGGCACCCTCACCTACGCACAGCGGCTGAACAGCGTGCCGGGGCCGCTGGCCCCGCTGCTGCTGCGCGCCGCCGCCCGGCGCAACGCGGCCGACATGGCCCACCTCGACCGCACGGTCGACGACCTGGTCGCGGCCCGGCGCCGGTCCGGCGGCGGCAGCGGGGACCTGCTGGACCGCATGCTGGAGACGTCCCACCCCCAGACCGGCGCGAAGCTGTCGGCGGAGAACGTCCGCAAGCAGGTGATCACGTTCCTGGTGGCGGGCCATGAGACCACCTCGGGCGCGCTCTCCTTCGCCCTGTACCACCTCGCCCGGTACCCGGAGGTCGCCGCCCGGGCCCGCGCCGAGGTGGACCGGGTCTGGGGCGACACCCCGCGGCCCGGCTACGAGCAGATCGCCAGGCTGCGCTATGTCCGCCGGGTGCTCGACGAGTCGCTGCGGCTGTGGCCGACCGCGCCGGCCTTCGCCCGCGAGGCGCGCCACGACACGGTGCTCGCCGGAGACCATCCGATGCGCCGGGGCGCGTGGGCGCTGGTGCTGACGCCGATGCTGCACCGTGACCCCGGGGCGTGGGGCGAGGACGCCGAACGGTTCGACCCGGACCGGTTCGACACCAAGGCCGTACGGGCCCGGCCACCCCACACCTTCAAACCGTTCGGCACCGGGGCGCGCGCCTGCGTCGGCCGCCAGTTCGCGCTGCACGAGGCGACCCTGGTCCTCGGCCTGCTGCTGCGCCGCTACGACCTGCGGGCCGACCCCGCCTACCGGCTGACCGTCACCGAGCGGCTCACGCTGATGCCGGAGGGACTGCGCATGCGGCTGGAACGCCGGCCCGCACCGCCCATCGGGTCGGTGCCGGCGGCCGGACCCACGCCGGAAGCGGTCTCGGAACCGGCGGATGGACGATCGCCCGAAGACGTCGCGGACGCGGCCGGTCGCTGCCCGGCACCGCAAGCGCCCGGACGTGTGCCGGACGAGGCTGCGCAGCCGGCCGGCCGCCGCCCCGCCCGCGGAGAGGCCGTACCGGTCACGCTCCCCGACGACGCCCCCGGATCAGCTGCCCGCTGTCCAGTGCACCGGGCGGGTGACTGACTCCGGCAGCTTGGTGCCGGCGTTGCCCCGGGCCCCGTTGACCTGCGGCTGGGTGAGGAAGAAGGCACCGGTGAGGTCCGCGTCGGTCAGGTCGGCATCCCGCAGGTCGGCGCCGATCAGATCCGCGCCGCGCAGGTCGGCACCGGTGAGGTCGGCGGCGATGAGATAGGCACCGCGCAGGCTCGCCCCCCGCAGGTCGGCGCCTTTGAGACGGGCCCCGATGAGATCCGCGCCCCGGCGGTCCTTCCCGCCGCCCTTCTTGCCCTTCTTGCCGACGTCGGCCCGGGCCAGCTCGCTGGTGCGCAGCAGGAGCACATTGACCTCCTGCCGGTGTGCGGCCACGTCCAGCGCGGCCAGCTCCTCGGGAGTCTGCCGGGTGAGCCGCTCGGTCTGCTCCAGCGCCCGCCGCAGATCGGCGTGGACGGGCCGGGCGGCGGGCAGACCGAGCGCTTCGGTCAGGTACCACAGCAGTTCGTGCAGCTGCCGTACGACCGGGAACACGTCGGCCATCTGCCGCGCGCGCTCCCTGGGGCCCGTGCGCCAGTCCTGCCCGCCGAAGGTGACCTGTGAGACCTTCTGACCGGCGCCGAAGCAGTCGTAGACCGTGCAGCCGGTGAAGCCCTTCTCGCGCAGGTCGGCGTGGATACCGCAGCGGTGGTCGCCCCGGAGGTTCGGGCACGGCTTGCCCGCGGGCTTGTTCAGCGCGAAGTCGGCGGAGCGCGCGAAGGGCAGGGCGACACAGCACAGCCCGAAGCACTGGGCGCAGTCGCCGCGCAGGTCGGAGGGGTCAGCTATCTGGTCCGGCATGGGGTCCAGCCTACTGACCTGCGGAACCGCCCTGCTCCGCGTCGTTCACCGCACGGTCCGGGTCAGTGCGATGGCGCTGGTGGTCAGGTCCCGCCCGTCCGAGGACCCGTGCAGCCCCGGGTGCGCCGCCGCCCCGGTGCTGGGCATCGGCGGCCTCGGCCACCTCCGGGCGCCTTGCAGTGCAGGTAAGTGCCCGCGCCCGTCGCCGATGTCGGACCGGCCGGAGGACTCCCTGTCCGGAGCGGGAGTGCCGGTCCCGGCGGCTGCCGGTCCCGTACCCGTCACCAGGGCGAGCGCCACCCACCACGTCCACGGGGAGGGCGGGTTGCGCGCGCACCCCCCACTGCCGCCGCGCCCCGCCGTACCCGCCGCGCGGAGCCTGTCACGCCGGTTCGCCGCTGCCCTGGGCCACCCGTTTCGATCGCCTTGAGCACGATGCCCCGACGTCCTCGCCGCCCATGTGCCGTGCGGCCCGCGCGGCGGCCCGGGTACCGTCGGCTGCCGCGCTGTCGGGCTATCGGGCTATCGGGCTATCGGCCGAAGACCTCGAAGGCCACCGCCGGTCGGCCGCCGAAGCGCTTGCCCACGGCGGTGGTCTGGGCGGTCAGGAAGTCCCGGACGTACGTTTCCGGGTCCTCGTCGGTCAACGCCTCGATGTACGTGCGGTGTTCGAGCAGCGAGCCCACCGCCCGCTCCAGGCCGGGCGTGGCGTCGACGGCGTGGGTGGGTTCCGCGGAACCGGCGACGGCCACCCAGCGGACGCCGTTCCAGGGTTCGAGGCCCTGCTCGGTGAGTTCGGGGAAGATCCAGCGGTTGCCGGCGTCGGCGGCGGCGTCGAGAGTGGCGCGGCCGACGGCGACGTGGTCGGGGGTGTTCCAGGCGACACCGCCCCAGGTGTCGCGGTGGTTGAGGGTGATGACGAGTTCGGGTCGGTGGCGCCGGATCGCGGCGGCGATGTCACGGCGCAGCGCGAGACCGTACTCGATCACGCCGTCCCGGTGGTCGAGGAACTCCACCGTGGTGACGCCGACGACGGCCGCACTGGCCCGCTGCTCGCGCTCGCGCAGCGAGCCGCAGGTGGCCGGGTCGACGGTGTCGATGCCCGCCTCGCCGCGGGTGGCCAGCACATAGGCGACCTCGCGGCCGGCGTCGGTCCAGGCGGCGACGGCCGCCGAGCAGCCGTACTCCAGGTCGTCGGGGTGGGCCACCACGGCCAGGGCGCGCTGCCAGTCGCCGGGCAGGGGCTGCAGTTCGGTGATCTTCTCCTCCGTCATGGGCGGCACACTATGCGGCCCTGCCCCGTCCGCAACTCCTTTTGCGGCACGCCCCTCGTGGTCCGCGTCGGCCACCAGCGCACCCCTTCCGGTATGTCAGGCCTCGTCCCGGACCAACGCCAGCAGCCGGTCCAGTACCCGGGGCGCACCGGCGCGCAGCCCGTCGTGCTCGAACTCGTCGGTGACCCAGGTACGCAGGCCGCGGATCGCGCGGGCGGTCTCCAGCGAGTGGACGGTGTCGACGTACATGTCGTCGTGGTAGACGGCGGCGGCGACCGGGACCTCGTTCGCGGCGAGGCGGGCGGGGTCGTACAGCGGGCGCCAGTCGGTGCGGGCGGCGAGCAGTTCGGCCGTCTCGCGCAGTGGGCGCAGGGCCGGGTCGGTGTCGAACATCCAGGGGTGGATCGTCTCGCCGGTGAACAGGACCGGGGCGTCACCGGCGAGCGCCTTCGCCGCGTCGAACTGCGGGAACTCGGCGCGGACGCGCTCGGCGGCCCAGGCGGTGGGGCGGGCGTCCTGGCCGTAGATCGCCTCGTGGACGAGTGCGTGCAGGGGGTGGCCGGCGTACGAGAGCAGGGCCTGGGCCTGCTCCTGGAAGGCGTCGGAGAGGTCGAAGCCGCCGGGAGTGCGCACGAAGGCGTCCTCCAGGAGGTGGTGCAGGCGGTGGCTGCCGTCGCCCGCGCCGAGCATCAGGCCCAGGGACTGGAAGGCCTCCGCCGTGAAACGGTAGCCGTTCGGCAGGACCACGTCGTGGGTGAGGAGGTGGTCGGCGATACGGCGGGCCCGCTCGACGTCCTGCGGATAGCGGGCGTAGTGCGCGGTGACCTTGCGTTCGACGCGCGGGTAGGCGGCGCGGTAGACGTCGTCGGCGTGGGCGTGCAGGGAGGGCAGCCCGCCGGTGATCACGGCGGTGTCCAGGCCCTCGGGAGCGAGCGAGAGGTACGACACCGTGCAGAAGCCGCCGAAGCTCTGCCCGAGCACGGTCCACGGGGTGCCGCCGGTGACCTGCGGGCGGATGGCCTCGCAGTCGCGGACGATGGAGTCGGCGCGGAAGCGGGTGAGGTAGTCGGCCTGCTCGGCGGGGCCACCGCGCAGCGGGAGCGTCTGCCGGGTGGCGGGCGTGGAGCTGCCGGTGCCGCGCTGGTCGAGCAGCAGGACGCGATAGTCCTGCAGGGCCCGGCCGAGCCAGGCCTGACGTCCGACGAAACGATTCGCCCCGAAGCCGGGTCCGCCCTGCAGGTACAGCAGCCAGGGCAGGTCCTGCCCGGCCTTGTCGCTCGCGACCGCCTCGCGGGCGTACAGCTCGATGGTCTCGCCGCCCGGGTCGGCGTGGTCGAGGGGCACGGTGAAGCGGCGGTCGGTGAGGACGACGCCGGGCTGGCGGTAGCTGAGGCTCAACGGGGCTCCCGGGACGAATGGGATGGACGCCTCCCAGTCCAGCACATGACCGTGCGGGATCCGACCTCAGGGATCATGGATTGTTACTGAACTTCCGGTCAGCGGGCGGCGAGGCTGGAGCGGCGCACCACCAGCTCCGGCTGGAGCACCACCCGGCGGTGCTCGTGCGCACGCCTGCCCTCGCCCTGCTCGGTCTCCTCCAGCAGCAGCTCGGCGGCGAGGGCGCCCACGGTGACGGCGGGCTGCCGTACGGAGGTGAGCGGCACGGCGGCCGCGGCGGCGAACCCGATGTCGTCGTAACCGACGATCGCCAGGTCGTCCGGGACGGTGAGGAGCAGATCGCCGAGGCGTTCCGGGCGGCGGTGCTGGCCTTCGGCGGGGTGGGCCTGGTCGTGAACAATGCCGCTATCTCCCTCTCAAAGCCCCTGCTGGGGACCACCGCCGAGGACTGGGACCTCCAGCACGACATCATGGCCCGTGGGTCGTTCCTGGTGTCACGGGAGGCGGCGCGGGTGATGATCCCGCAGGGGCTGGGCGACGACATCGTCTACATCACCTCCAAGAACGCCGTCTTCGCCGGGCCGGACACATCGCCTGCTCCGCCGCCAAGGCCGATCAGGCCCACCAAGTACGCCCGCTGGCCGCGGAGCCGGGTGAGCACGGCATCCAGGTCAGCGGTGTCAACCCGGACGGTGTGGTCCGAGGCTCCGGAATGTTCGCCGGCGGCTGGGGTGCGCGGCGGGCCGCCGTGTACGGGGTGCCGGAGGAGAAGCCGGGTGAGTTCTACGCGCGGCGGACGATCCTCGACAGGGAGGTGCTGCCGGAGCACGTGGCGGGCGCGGTGTTCGCGCTCACGGGCGGGGATCTCACGCACACTACCGGGCTGCACATCCCGGTCGACGCGGGTGTGGCGGCCGCGTTCCTGCGATGAGCCCGCGCGTGAAGTCGTACGCCGCGGTGGACCTGGGGGGCGCCCAGTGGGCGGGTGATGGTCGGCCGTGTGAGACCGGACTCGCTGGAACTGAGCGAGGCGCACCGGTTCCCGAACCGGGCGGTGCGTGTCCCGGAGGGGACTGCGCTGGGACATCCTCGGTCTCTACGGCGGTGTGCTGGACGGGCTGCGGGCGGCAGCTGCCCCCTGCGACGGACGGCTCGACTCCGTCGGTATCGACGGCTGGGCCGTCGACCACGGCCTGCTGGACGCCGACGGCGCCCTGCTCGGCAACCCGGTGCACTACCGCGACGCCCGCACGGAGGGCGTCGCCGAACGAGCTGGGCCTCGACGGCTCCGTCCGGTATCTGCGCAACATCATGGGGCTGTGGTCGCTCCAGGAGTGCGTACGTGCCCGGGAAGAGCCGGATCTGGGGCTGCTGCTGCGCGAGGCCGCCACCGTGCCGACGCTGCGCTCGGTGGTGGACGGAGGGGGCGAGGCGTTCCCGGCACCGGGGCGGATGCCGGAACGGATCCCCGAGGCGTGCCGGGCGTCGGGGCAGCCGGTGCCGGGGACACGGGCCGAGGTCACCCGGTGCATCCTCGACTCGCTGGCGCTCGCCCACCGGCGGTGCGTCGAGGACGCGCAGCGGCTGGCCGACCATGCGGTGGACGTGGTGTACATCGCGGGCGGGGGCACCCGCAACGCGCTGCTCTGCCAGCTGACGGCCGACGCCTGCGGGCTGCCGGTGGTGGCGGGGGTGACGGAGGCGGCCGCCCCGGGCAACGTCCTCGTCCAGGGCCGCGCGCACGGTCTGGTCGGCGACCTTCCCGCGATGCGCCGGCTGCTCACCCGTACCCAGCCGCTGACCCGGTACGCGCCGCGCGGCGGCACCGCCCGCTGGCGGGGAGGCCGAGGCGCGGCTCGGCGCCCGGTGAGCCGCGGCCTCCCGCCGGCGGTATGCGCCCACTACCCTGCACTCGTCCGATGAGCGACCCCGAGGAGCCGCGATGCGTGTCGCCCTGTTCCTGACCTGCGTCAACGACACGCTCTATCCGGACACCGGTCGTGCCGTACTGAAGCTGCTGACCAGACTCGGCGTCGAGACCGACTTCCCGATGGGCCAGACCTGCTGCGGGCAGGCGCACTACAACACCGGCTACCGGCATGAGGCGGAGCCACTGGCCCGGCACTTCTCCGATGTCTTCCGCGAGTACGAGGCGATCGTGACGCCGTCCGGGTCGTGCGGGGCGATGGTGCGCGAGCTGTATCCGCGGATGGGCGAGCGGGCCCGCGCCGAGGGCCGCGGGGACTCCCTCGCCGCCACCCTGGCGCCGGTGATCCCCAAGACGTACGAACTCACCGAGTTCCTGGTGGACGTGCTGGGCGTCACGGACGTCGGCGCCTACTATCCGCACACGGTCACCTACCACCCCACCTGCCACGGCCTCCGTGGCCTCGGACTCGGCGACCGGCCCCGGCGGCTGCTGGAAGCCGTCAGGGGGCTGGAGCTGGTCGAGCTGCCGGGAGCCGAGGAGTGCTGCGGGTTCGGCGGCACGTTTGCGCTGAAGAACGCCGAGGTCTCGGCGGCGATGGGCACGGACAAGGTGCGCAACGCCGAGTCGACGGGCGCGGAGGTTCTGTGCGCGGCCGACAACTCCTGCCTCATGCACATCGGCGGCACGATGAGCCGGCTGCGGACACGGATGCGGCCCGTCCACATCGCGGAGATCCTGGCGAGCACGGAGGAGGAACCGGCGGTATGAGCGGAACGTTCGTCGGCATGCCCGCGTTCCCCTCCTTCCCGGAGGCCGCGCACCAAGCCGTCCACGACCCCACCCTGCGGGGGAACCTGCGGCACGCCACGCACACCATCCGCGCCAAACGGTCCAAGGCGGTGGGCGAGTTGTCGGACTGGGCGGAGCTGCGGGAGGCGGGCCGCCGGATCAAGGACCACACCCTGCGCCATCTCGACCGTTATCTGGTGCAGTTGGAGGAGTCGGTCACCGCGGCGGGCGGCACGGTCCACTGGGCCGCCGACGCGGACGAGGCCAACCGGATCGTGGCCCGACTGGTCAAGGAGACCGGCGAGTCGGAGGTCGTCAAGGTCAAATCGATGGCCACGCAGGAGATCGGGCTCAACGAAGCCCTCGAGGCGGAGGGCGTACGCGCCTATGAGACCGACCTCGCCGAGCTGATCGTCCAGCTGGGCGGGGACCGGCCCTCGCACATCCTGGTCCCGGCGATCCACCGCAACCGGGGTGAGATCCGGGACATCTTCGCGAGCGAGATGGGCGAGTGGGGCCGCCCGGCCCCGGAGGGCCTGACCGACACGCCCGCCGAACTCGCCGAGGCCGCCCGGCTCCACCTGCGGGAGAAGTTCCTGCGCGCCAAGGTCGGCATCTCCGGCGCCAATTTCATGGTCGCCGAGACCGGCACCCTGGTCGTCGTGGAGTCCGAGGGCAACGGCCGGATGTGCCTGACCCTGCCGGAGACGCTGATCTCGGTCGTCGGCATCGAGAAGGTGGTGCCGACCTGGCGGGACCTGGAGGTCTTCCTCCAGACCCTGCCCCGCTCCTCCACCGCCGAGCGCATGAACCCGTACACGAGCATGTGGACCGGCACCACGGACTCCGAGACGGCCGACGGACCCCGCGCCTTCCACCTGGTACTCCTGGACAACGGCCGCACCGACGCCCTCGCCGACCAGGTCGGCCGCCAGGCCCTGCGCTGCATCCGCTGTTCGGCCTGCCTGAACGTCTGCCCCGTCTACGAGCGGGCGGGCGGACACGCCTACGGCTCGGTCTATCCGGGCCCGATCGGCGCCATCCTCAGCCCTCAGCTCCGGGGCACGGCAAGCGCGATCGACGCCTCCCTGCCGTATGCCTCCTCCCTGTGCGGGGCCTGCTACGAGGTGTGTCCCGTCGCCATCGACATCCCGGAGGTGCTGGTGCATCTGCGGGAGCGGGTCGTGGAGGGCGGAGAGGCGGTACGACAGGGCAACAGGGTCGTCCTGAGGCCCGCCAAGGGGCATGCGGCCGAGCGGGCGGCCATGCGGGCCGCGCGCTGGGCCTTCGCCCATCCCGGCGCCCTGCGCACCGGCCAGCGGCTCGCCTCCCGCACCCGCCGGCTGCATCCCCGTATCCTGCCGGGCCCGGGCAAGGCGTGGAGCGGCACCCGGGACCTGCCGGCCGTACCGGCGGAACCCTTCCGGGACTGGTGGCAGCGCACGCGGGGTGGGAAGGACGGCGCCAAGTGAGCAGCAGGGAACGCGTTCTGGGCCGGGTGCGGCGGGCGCTCGCCGATGTGACGCCGGACGACAGGCCGTACGAGGTGGCCGTGGAGCGGGACTATCTGCGCGAGCACGGCGAGCCTACGACCGAGCGGACGGTGGAGCTGCTGGCGGAGAACCTGGCGGACTACCGGGCGCTCGTGCACCGCTGCGGCCAGGCTGAACTTCCCTGCCTGATCGGCCGGTTGCTGGCCGGCCGGAAGGCGCGCTCGGTGCTGGTGCCGCAAGGCCTGGAGGCGGGCTGGCTGGCCGAGGCGGACGTCGCCCTGGTCCCCGACCGGACCGGGAGCACACCGCGCGAGCTGGACCGGGTGGACAGCGTGGTCACGGGCTGCGCGGTCGCGGTCGCGGAGACCGGCACGATCGTGCTCGACGGCGGCCCCGACCAGGGCCGCCGTCGGATCAGCCTCGTCCCCGATCACCATATCTGCGTGGTGCGGGTGCCCGACCAGGTGGTCTCCTCCGTCCCGCGGGCCCTCGAACGCCTTGACCCCACCCGCCCGTTGACCTGGATCTCGGGCCCTTCGGCCACCAGCGACATCGAGCTGGACCGGGTGGAGGGCGTGCACGGGCCGCGGACGCTGGAAGTGATCCTGCTCAGCTGACAAAAGGGGTCGTACGCCGCTGGGCCACCGCGTCGAGCAGGCCGGGAAAGGCCTGGTCGAGGACGTGCCGGAGGTCGAATTCGGCGACCGGCGACGACGCCGCGGGTCTGGTCGAGGCGGCGGCCCCGGGGTGACCGGCGTGGCGCCGGGACAGCCGGTGAGCGTCGTCTCGAGCTGCTCGCACAACGGCTACGGGGTGTACGCCGAGCGCGCGCTCGTCCCCGCGTCCGCGCTCCTGCCCCGCTCGCCCGAGGTGGACGCGGTCAGTGGTGCGTCGGTGCGGATGCCGTATCCGACGGCCTATGGTGCGCTGGTGGAGGTCTGCGGTATCCCTCGGTGCCCGTGCGGCTTCACCGGACTCCCGTGACAGACGCCCTGAACAAGCGCTTAGATAGTCGTCAGCAGTGTGGACCCGCCCCCTACCCCGCCGGAGGCCCCGTTGTTCACGTCCGTCGACGACGTCTCCGCCCGCCTCGCCGCGGCCGGCTATCTCACCTCGCCCGCCGTCGCCACGACCGTCTTCCTCGCCGCCCGGCTGGGCAAGCCGCTGCTGGTGGAGGGCCCCGCCGGGGTCGGCAAGACCGAGCTGGCCAAGGCCGTCGCCCAGGTGGCCGGGGCCCGGCTGGTCCGGCTCCAGTGCTACGAGGGCGTGGACGAGTCCCGGGCGCTGTACGAGTGGAACCACGCCAAGCAGCTGCTGCGGATCAGCGCGGGCCGCGACGAGAACTGGGACGAGACCCGCACCGACATCTTCAGCGAGGAGTTCCTGCTCCCCCGCCCGCTGCTCACCGCCATTCGCGGGGACGAGCCGACGGTGCTGCTGATCGACGAGACCGACAAGGCCGACGTCGAGATGGAGGGGCTGCTGCTGGAGGTGCTCAGCGACTTCCAGATCACGGTCCCGGAGCTGGGCACGGTCACCGCGACCCACCGCCCGTTCGTCGTCCTCACCTCCAACGCCGGCCGGGAGCTGTCCGAGGCGCTGCGCCGCCGCTGTCTGTTCCTGCACATCGGCTTCCCCGAGGAGGAGCTGGAGCGGCGGATCGTACGGCTGAAGGTGCCGGGCCTCGGCGAGGCGCTGACCGCGTCGGTGGTACGGGTGGTCGGGGCGCTGCGGGCGATGGACCTGCGCAAGGTGCCGTCGGTCGCCGAGACCATCGACTGGGCGCGCACCCTGCTGGCCCTGGGCGCCGACACACTGGACGAGACGGTCGTCCGGGACAGTCTCGGGGTGATCCTCAAGCATCAGGACGACATCCAGAAGGCGTCGGCCAAGCTCGACCTGGACTCGCTGTGACCGCTGTCGCCGAGCGGATCACCGGCCTGGTCGGGGCACTGCGCGCGCACGGGGTGCGGATCGGCACCGGCGAGACCGTGGACGCGGCCCGCGCGGTGGAGGCGCTGGGGCTCGCGGAACGGGAGCTGCTTCGCGAAGGCCTGGCCGCCACGCTGCTGCACGGCCCGGGCCAACGGGCGGTCTTCGACCCGGTCTTCGACCTGTACTTCCCCCGCGGGGTCGGGCGCCCGGACGGCGACCCCGCGGACCGCGAGGCCCTGCGCGACCGGCTCGCCGAAGCGCTGGCGGCCGACGACCGTGCCCTGATGGCCCGGTTGGCGGCGGAGGCGGTCGACGGCCTCGGCGGGTACGGGAGTTCCCCGGGCACGGACGGCTGGTCGGCGTACCAGACCCTCGAACGGCTGCGCCCGCAGACCCTGTTGGCCCGGGTGCGAGCCGACGTCCGGGGCCGGAACAGCAGCGGCGCCGGCTTCGCGGACCGGCTGCTGGACGACGAGATCCGTCAGCGGATCGAGGAGTTCCGGCGGATGGTGGGGGCGGAGGCGCGGCGCCGGGTCGCCGAGCGGCGCGGCCGGGACGAGATCGCCCGGCGCGGCGTCAGGCCGACCGCCGACCGGGTCGACTTCCTGTTCGCGAACCGGGATCAACTGTCCGAACTGCGCAGGGCCGTTCAGCCGCTGGCGCGCAAGCTGGCCACCCGGCTCGCCGCGCGCCGACGGCGTGCCGCGCGTGGCACGATCGACCTGCGCCGCACCCTGCGCTCCTCACTGTCCACGGGCGGGGTGCCGATGCGGCCGGTGCTGCGCCGGCGCCGCCCGGCCCGCCCCGAACTGGTGCTGCTGTGCGATGTGTCCGGCTCGGTGTCCGGCTTCTCGGACTTCACGATGCTGCTGGTGCAGGCAGTGCACGACCAGTTCAGCAAGGTCCGCGTGTTCGCCTTCGTCAACCGGCTCGACGAGGTGACCGGCCTGCTCGACCACGGCCGCGCCGACCCGGACGGGCTCGGTGCCCGCATCCGTGCCGAGGCCACGCTCACCGGCTGGCACGGCAGCAGCGACTACGGCGTGGCGCTGGGCGAGTTCGCCGAGCGGTACGGCGACGCGGTGGGGCCGCGCACGACGGTGTTCGTCCTCGGGGACGCCCGGACGAACATGAGCGACCCCAACCTGCCCGCCGTGCGCGACGTCGCCCGGAGGGCCCGCCGTGTGTACTGGCTGAACCCCGAGCCGCGCGACCGGTGGGGCACCGGCGACTCGGTCGCGCCCGCCTACGCCGAGCTGGTCGAGATGCACGAGTGCCGCACGGCCCGGCAGCTCAGCGGGCTGATCGCACACCTGCTGCCGGTGTGACGCCGGGCGGCCGCCCGTGATCGACTGGCCCCCCGCAGACCCGCTACCGAGGATGTCCGCCATGAGCCACCTGCCCGTGCCGCTCGGCACGTACCCCACCCCCGTCGAACCGGCGCCCCGGCTGGCCGCCGCGCTCGGACTCGGACCGGAGGACCTGTGGATCAAGCGGGACGACCTGACCGGCCTGGGCGGCGGCGGGAACAAGATCCGCAAGCTGGAGTGGTCGGTGGGCGCCGCCCTGGCCGAGGGCGCGGGCACGCTCGTGACGACGGGTGCCCCGCAGAGCAACCACGCCAGGCTGACCGCCGCTGCCGGCGCCCGCCTCGGGCTGGACGTCGTCCTCGTGCTGCGCGGCTCGCCGGGCGTCTCGCGGTCCGGGAACCTCGCCCTGGACGGGCTGTTCGGGGCCCGGCTCGCCTGGGCGGGCGAGGTGGACCAGGCAGGCCTGGACGCAGCGGCGGCCGAGGTGTGCGCCACGCTGCGGGCGGCCGGTGCCCGTCCGACGCTGATCCCGTTCGGCGGTTCCAGCACCCTGGGTGCCCGTGGCTATGTGCGCTGCGGTGAGGAACTGCGCGAACAGGTGCCGGACCTGCGGACGGCCGTGGTGGCGCTCGGCTCGGGCGGCACCATGGCCGGTCTGGTCGCGGCCCTGGGGACGGGGTCGGTCCTCGGCGTCGACGTGGGCGCGCTGGCCGACCCGGCCGCGGCGGTGGCCCGGTTCGCGGCACCGCTCACGGCCGAGAAGCTGACGGCGGAGGGGCTGCGCGTGCGCCGGGACCAGGTGGGCCGCGGCTACGCGGCGCTGACCGGCCCGGTGGCCGAGGCGCTCCGGCTCGCCGCCCGCACCGAGGGCCTGGTCCTCGACCCGACCTACACGGGCCGGGCCCTGGCCGGACTCCACGCGGCCGTCCACGACGGTGACGTCCGGCCGGGCGAGAAGACCGTCTTCGTCCACACCGGCGGCCTGCCCGGCCTGTTCGGCCACGCGGACGCCGTCGCGTTCGCGGAGCAGGGCGCGACCACTTTCCCGGGCTGACAGGGTGGCCGGCGTCGTGCCGCCACAGCGCACCGGGCGGTCCCGTGCGCGTCGTTCAGGGGTGGGGCGACATCATCGCTACCACGCCGGGAGGGCCGGCGCCGCCCACGAGCGGTACAGGGGTCGCTGGCGCCGGATGGTGGCCGCGCGCTGCGCACCCTGGCCGGACACCGGCCCCGACTGCGCCGCTGGATGCGGGACCGGTGTGCTGTCGGCGGAGCCGGCGCCCGGTGTGGCCCCCGCCCGCTGCCCGGTCTCGACCGGTCACCCGGATACGTGACGGCGACGGCCCGTGCCTCGTGCACCGGCGGGCACGGTGTGCTTCGCGGCGGCCGACGCGAAGCACACCGTGCCGGGTGCGGAACGCCCGCTGCGACGCGGCGGTCGCCGGGCCGGTCCTGAACTCCCTTCCGCATCCGGTCGCCGCGGTGGCCGTCCTGGCCCGTGCCGTCCGCCCCCGGCGGTCCGGTCGCCGCGCACGTAGGGGCTGCGCGGAGGGAGCGCAGTTCCTTCCCGCGCCGGTTCCGGGACGCTGCCGTTACCTCGACCCGGCCGCGGCCGCCCTGGACGAGGGGGGCGGTTCCCCCTGTGCCGGCCGGAGGCGCTGCGGGGTGTGCGGGCCGGCGCGGGACTCACCGACGTGGCGACGGCCGTCCTGCGATGGCCCACGGTCTTCGCCGGATTCGCCGGTCTGTGGAAACCGTTCCCGGCCGGCCAAGGGCTCGCGCCCGGCCGTGTCGCCGCGCTCGCGCCGGCCGCCCGCGACCGGCTCCCCCGGGACGCTCTCACCACGAGCGTCCCCACCGATCCGGACGGCGGCATCACCCTCACCGCCCGGGCCCGGGCGGTCCACGGACACCACTCGCGGCGCCGAGCCCGGACACGCCACCGGGCCGCACACCGTGCGGCCCGGCCCTGTACGCCGACGATCCGATCCGCCGCTCGGCTAACCCTTCGCGTACTCGTTCGCCATGGTCCCGGCGAAGTCGAAGAGCACGACCTGCTCGTCACCCACCACCCAGGCATCGTGGCCGGGCGGGCACACGAAGACATCGCCGGGGCCGACCTCGCTCTCCCCGCCGTCGTCCATCCGGAGGTGCATCCGTCCCCGCAGCACATAACAGTTGTGGTGCACCATGCAGCTCTCGGTGCCCGCGATCGGGCCCACGGACTCCGTCCAGTGCCAGCCCGGTTCGAAGGTGCCCACCGCGAAGTCGAGCCCGGTCAGGTGGAGGGCTTCCAGGTGGCCTCGGGGGAAGTCACGCCGTTCGTCCGGCTTGTCGACCGTCTTCACTTCCAGCATGACGGTGTCCTCCCTTCCAGCCGCTGACCGCGGCCGGGGCCGGCATCCCGCCCCCGGGCCTCGGACGGCACGGGCGCTGCGGCGGTCGCCGTACCCCACGCCTCCATCGTGGGTCCCGCGACCTGGGCCCGCCATTCGGGCGAGTCGGGGACAACGATGTCAGAGCCCCAGGCGGCGGGCCGGGAGTTGCTGCTGGCGTACGGGGTGACGGCCGAACTCGCCCGGTACGCCGGCACGCACGCGTCCTGGACGGCTCCCGGGACCGGCGTGGAGGACCTGCTGGTGAGCTTGGCCGACGAGGTCTGGAAGAACAAGCGCGTTCCGGAGCTGGAGGATCCGGTGGTGTCCCGGCTGGCCGGTGCCGATGACGGGCGGCCGGTGTGGGAGTGGTTCATGGAGTTGGACGAGGCCCTCACAGCCGTCGGGGAGGGCGCCGACCGTAGGCTGGCGTACCAGATGTCCCATCCCCTCCCCCGAAGGTGACCATGTACGCGACCTCACTCGGTGACGACGGCGCCGAGTTGTCTCCCCTCCAGCCCTGGCAGGCCGAGGAGTTCCTCGCCCATGTGGACCGCGGGCGGGAGTTCATCGGGCGCTTCAACGGGCTGCCGGACGTGGTCACGGACGCGGCGGCCGCCCGGTCGTTCCTGCGGGCGTATGCCGAGAAGGAGGCGGCCGACGCGGGCCTCATCCGGGCGATCCGCCTCGACGGCACGCTGGTCGGGGCGGTCATCCTGCGCCGGTTCGACCCGGCCCGGGGCACGGCGGAGGCCGGCTGCTGGCTGGAGCCGGCCGCGGTGGGCCGGGGCCTGGTGACCCGTGCCGCGCGGGTGCTGATCGACTGGGCGATCCGGGAACGGGGCATCCACCGCGTGGACTGGTGGGTGTCGGCGGGCAACGCGCCCAGCATCGCGGTCGCCCGACGGCTCGGCATGCGCAAAGAGGCTGTGCTGCGGGAGAGTTACCTCTACCGGGGCGAACGGCACGACGAGGAGATCTGGTCGGTACTGGCACCGGAATGGACGGACGGCGCGGCGGCCAGCCGAGAGGACTGAGCGGCGCGAGATTCGAAGCCGCCCGCAGCTACCAGGGGCTGAGCAGCACGGAGTGCGGCGCGGCTGAACCGACGAGGCCTGAGCAGCGGGGAGTGTGATCGGTCCCGCAGAACCGACGACGGCCGAGTAGCGCGAGATCCGGCGCCGCCCGCAGCCACCGGAGAGTGCGCATCGCGGAGTGCGACGCGGCGGGAGCCGCCGCAGGTGAAGCAACGATGTGGGACTGTCGGCTACCAGGTGCGGGCTGACCGGAGCAGAAGCGCGTGGACGCGGGCCACGTCCGGGTTGTCGGAGGCGCCGGGGCGCTGGACGAGGAAGCCGGTGTTGATCGGCGGGTCCTCCGGCTCCAGCAGCGCCACCAGCGCGCCGGACTCCAGCAGGTCCTGGCACAGATAGCGGGGCAGCACACTGAAACCGGCGCCCGCGGCGACGGCAGCGAGCACTCCACGAAGGTCGGGCACGGTCGCGGCGGCGGTGCGGGACAGACGCCGGCCGAAGACGTGGCGCCAGTAACGACGGGCGATCGGGAGATCCTCGGCGTAGGTGATCAGGGGGACGCCGTGCAGGGCCGCCGGCCCCTCGACGGCCGGCCGGTCCCGCAGCCGCTCCGCCCAGGCCGGGGCGGCGACCAGGACGAACTCCTCATCCATGAGCGGAACGGCGTGCAGCGTACGGCCACGAGGCCGGGTGGTGGCGATCACCAGGTCGTGCCGGCCCGCGCGCAGTTCCTCCAGCAGCGGATCGGTCAGCCCGGTCGACACACGTAGCCGTACGCCCTCGGCGACCAGCGGGGCGAGGGCCGGCAGGACGGTGGTGCACAGGAGTTCGGCGGGGCCGGCCAGATGGACGGGCTCGGCGCGGGTGCCGGCCGGCGGGGTGGGCCCGGCGACGGCGGCCAGCTCGTCCAGGGGCACGGCGATCCGGGCGGCGAGTTCGTCGGCCACCGAGGTCGGCGCGACACCGCGCGGCAGCCGTTCGAACAGTTCCCGGCCGGTCTGCCGTTCCAGCGCGCGCATCTGCGTCGTCACCGTCGGCTGCGACAGGCCCAGCAGGCGGGCGGCGCCCGTGAAGGAGCCGGAGCGATACACCGCGAGGAAGGTGCGCAGCAGGTTGAGGTCGAGGGAAGCGGTCTCCACGCGTCCGAGTATCACCGCCGGATATTCCCCCACACCCATAGGAGATCCAATGTCAGCCATTCGATACTTCATTGGATGCCTATGGGTAGGTTCGCTTACGTTCTTCCTCGTAGACACACGCTTTCGGGAGAGAGAACCTCATGTCGAAGATCCTGTTCGTGATGACCGGCGCCGACCAGTGGACGCTCGCCGACGGCACTTTGCATCCCACCGGCTTCTGGGCCGAGGAGGCCGTGGTCCCCTACCGCGCCCTGAAAGCCGCCGGTCACGAGGTCGTCGTCGCCACGCCGGGCGGTGTGGTGCCGCCGGTGGACCGGGCGAGCCTGGCCGCCGAGGTCAACGGCGGCCAGGAGAAGGCCGACGAGATCGCGCGTGCGCTGGAGGAGATGACCGAGCTGCAGGCGCCGGCGAAGCTCGCGGAGGTGGACCTTGACGACTTCGCGGCCGTGTTCTACCCCGGCGGTCATGGCCCCATGGAGGATCTGGCCGTGGACGCCGAGTCCGGCCGGCTGCTCGTGAGGGCCCTCGACTCGGGCAAGCCGCTGGCCGTGGTCTGCCACGGGCCGGCCGCCCTGCTCGCCGCCGTCCGGGCCGACGGCTCCAACGCCTTCGCCGGCTACCGGGCGGCGGCCTTCACCAACGAGGAGGAGATCCAGGGCGGCCTCGCCGACCGGGCCAAGTGGCTGCTGCAGGACCGGCTGACCGAGGCAGGCGTCGACGTTCGCGCGGGCGAGCCGTGGGCGCCGCACGTGGTGGTCGACCGCAACCTCGTCACCGGTCAGAACCCGGCCTCCTCGGCCCCGGTCGCCGAACAACTGCTCAAGCGGCTGGGCTGAGCCAGCGGGCGGACCGCCGGCCGCGGAAGCGGCACCGAATCCTCCGGACTCCGGCAGCCGCCGGGGAGAGGCGGCAACGGGCTGGGCGGCCGGCCGGGCGAACAGCCGCACATGGAGAAGACCTACGGCCACCCCGTGCGGCGCGGTCACCCCCGAGGACGAGCAGATCGACGTCGTCATGCGCGCGGTGGCCGAGGCCGGCCTCGACATGAGCCCGGGTATTAGGGAACACCAGCGGACCTCGTACGTCGACGCCCGTGTCGGCGAGCGCTACCGGCCCCGTCCCTATGAGGGCCATGTGGTGCTCTACCGCGCTCGGCAGGCTCACAGGCTCATCACCGCGCTCGACCCGCGCTATCCGAGGACGGAAGCCGACCTCGGCTGGGCATCCTTGTGTCCCCGCCTCGAAGTCGTTCCGGTCGAGGGCGACCACCTGTCCCTCATCGACCCGCCGCACGTGGCCACGATCGCCCAGCACCTCGGACAGTGTGCTTCAAGACATGACCGGCAAGCCGTCGACCGGCCTCGGGCTGGTCGGCGCCCGGCACTCCCGCCGGGTGACCACGGTCGTCGTCGTACTCGAGCGGTGGTGATCGACTGACCTGCCGCACGGTGTTGTCGGCAGGTCGGGGACCTCAGGCGTCGGCCTTGTGGTGGCGCTGGGTCGTGCCGTGGCGCAGTTCTTCGTTGATGCGCTGGGCTTCTTCGAGCTGGTCTTCGAGGATGACGATCCGGCAGGCCGCCTCGATGGGTGTGCCCTGGTCGACGAGTTCCCGGGCGCGCGCGGCGATGCGCAGCTGGTAACGGGAGTAGCGGCGGTGTCCGCCTTCGGAGCGGAGCGGGGTGATCAGGCGGGCTTCGCCGATGGCTCGCAGGAAGGCGGGGGTGGTGCCGAGGAGTTCCGCGGCGCGGCCCATGGTGTAGGCGGGGTAGTCGTCGTCGTCCAGACGGTCGAGCGGGTCTTGTTTGGTCATCTGTACCTTCGTGGCGGGAACGCGGTCGAGGGGCCCTGGTTGCCGTACGGCAACCAGGGCCCCAAGGGATTGAACACCATCTGCCGGCTTACTGCCGTGCCGGCCTTCTTTTTCCGCAACTCCGCCTGGGAGGCCGGGCTTGCGGGGATCGCGGTTGCGTGACCGGGGACCACCTTCCAATCCGGGGTCTTGCGGTACCCGGGCGGTGTCGCTCGCTCGCCCGGGCGATCCTGATGGCGTCTGCCTCCTTTTTCCGCTTCGTGCTGCTGGGAACTGCTGGTACTGCGGGTACTGCTCACGGCCCCGTGGGCCGCCCGGCCCGGCGACCAGCGGTGAGGCCCCGAGTACCTTCCGGCCCCATCACTCCGCCGCCGTGCCGTTCCTGCTTGGTCTTGCATGCGCGGCAGTTCGTCCCTGCCGCGCCTCATTCGACCTCTTGGCTACGGGCAAAACCATAACCCACCACACAGGCAATGTCTACTCTCGCCGTAGCAGATTTCCTGCATGGTCGATCTGCGGTGTTGATAGTCGGCCGTGCCGGAAATCTGTGCCGCCGATCCAGGGGCGGTACCGGATGGCCCGGCAGGCCGGCATACGAGGCCGCGGGCCGCAACCGTTGCGCGCGGGAACAGCGCGGAGGTCACCGCCCGGCCCTCAGGTCCGGCACCGACCGTGAGTGGGCCCCCGCGCCGACGCCGGCAAAGCCGTTGCGCGAGAGGCATGCAATCGCTTCGGCGGCGCAGGTGTGAAGCATGTGGTGTGTTGTCTACCGTGAGTCGCAGGACGAGCCGGAGCAGGTGGACTGCCGGCAGGAGGACGGCGGCCGTGCGGCGGTGCTGGACTGCCTGAAGCGCGTGAGAGAGGACGAGTTCTGCTGGGTGCACGTGGACGATCCCGGACCACGGGACCTGGACGAGCTGGCGGACCAGCTGGGCTTGCATCCGCTGGCGGTGGAGGATGCCGTCCACGCCCATCAGCGACCCAAGCGGGAGCGGTATGGGGAGGTGCTCGCGGTGGCTCTGAAGACACTGTGGTACGTCGAGGACGGCCGTGAGGTGGAGACGGGCGAGGTGATGGTTTTCACCGGCCCGCGGTTCGCCCTGACCGTTCGTCACGGAGCGGCCGACCCCGCCGCTGAGGCGGTCCGGCGACTGAGCGGGAACCCGCAGGCGCGGCGCTTCGGGCCCGTCGCCGTACTGCACGCCGTCCTGGACTCGGTGGTCGATGCCTACACCGAGGCCGCCGCCCAGGTCCGCACCGACCTGACCGCGCTGGAGCGGCTCGTGTTCTCCCCGGACCGTGACGATCTCACCGAGGAGATCTACTCCCTCAAACGCGAGGTGCTCGAGTTCCGCGACGCCGTCCAGCCCCTGGTCCCCGTGGTGCAGGACTTCACCGGGTCCGGCACCGGATGGCCCAAGGAGGCGCTGCCGTACTTCCGGGACGTCGCCGACCACCTGCACCGCACCGACACCGAGGTCCGCTCACTGGACGAGCTGCTCAACTCCGCCCTCGATGCCCATCTGGCACGCGTGGGGACCTGGCAGAACGACGACATGCGCCGCATCTCCGCCTGGGCCGCGATCCTGGCCACCCCCACCCTCATCGCGGGCGTCTACGGCATGAACTTCGCGCACATGCCGGAACTGAGCTGGGTGTACGGTTATCCGCTCGCCGTCGGTGTGATGGCCGCCGCCGCCACCGTGCTGCACCGGGCCTTCCGCCGCAATGGCTGGCTATGACGCCCGCTGACGGCGCCCGTCACCCGCATCCGGGTGAGGGGCGCCGTCCGCCGTCCACCATCAGGAAGACGCCCGCGAGGAAGGTGGAGAGGCGGGTGCGGGCGCCGGAGACCTTTACGTTGATCATCGTCTGGCCGATCATCGCGCAGCCGCCCATGCCGCCGAAGAGGCCCGTGACGATGTTGGCGATGCCCTGGCCGATGGACTCGCGGGTCTTGGACGAGCGGGTGTCGGTGATCTCGTCGACCGGCCTGGCCGTCATCAGCGACTCCATCAGGCCGACCAGCGCCATCGCGAGGGCGTAGGGGGCGTGGGAGCTGGGCCCGGACGCGGGTACTGGCCATAGTTCCAGGTCCACGGAAAGCCCGTCAGGTCATCGGCGCCGGTGGTGGGTTCACCCGCTTCCACGCCCGCAGAGGCCAGGTGAACCCCGACGTCGGCTTCCGCGCACACGCCAGAGGTGGTGGAATATTGAACGACTGCGTTCCGTTGTGGCCGTCGAAGGAGGTCACGAGTGGAGACGCAAGTGGAGACCACGTACTACGACCAGGGAACCCCCGCCGAGCGCTGGGAGCGCGCGCAGTCGTTCTTCGACGCGAAGGACTTCGCGGGTGCGGCGCGGGTGCTGGCCGGGCTGGTCGAGGAGGTGCCGGAGCAGACCGGTCCCCGGCTGCTGCTGGCGCGCGCCTACTACCACTCGGCCCAACTGCGCCGCGCCGAGGCCGAGTTGCGGGTCATCGTCGAGCGCGACCCGGTGGAGGGCTACGCGCGGCTGATGCTGGGCCGCACGCTCCAGCGGCAGGCCCGGCACGAGGAGGCGGAGCGGCATCTGCGCCTCGCCGCGGCGCTCGCGGGTGACTTCCCGCAGGAGTGAGTCGTACGTCCTGGGCCCGGTTTCCGTCGGGGTCGGGGACCGGGCCCTCGGTGTGTCTCCGGACGAGAGCGGTACCGCCCCGTGGAGACCCGGGCGCCCTCCGAGTCCTGCGGGTAGCTCTCCGCCGTGCCGCCGCCGTGCCGGCCGATCTCGCTCAGGGCGCCGGCGAGCGCGGCCGAGGCCACCGCCACGCGTGTCCCGGCGAGCCGTGCGACCGGCCGGGCGGACAGCGAGCCGAGGACCTGCCCCCAGTTCACCTGGCCGTTCCGTCGGGCCCGGCCGTCGTCCCTCTCCGTCTGCCCGTCTCCCCGTCTGCCTTGCGCGTGGCCGGGTCCGCCTGCGACGCGCCCCTTCGGCTCACCGGCCGCTTCGATCGGATCCCCCGGGAGTGTTGGTGACCGGTGCCACTGGGCGCGGTGCGCGGACATGGCATTCTGACGCGATGGCACCTCCCCGTGATCACGCACCGCTCGCCGAGCGGGTCGAGGAACTCCTCGCCGCCGGTGGCCCCCTGCCCATCGTCGCCGCCGGGCAGCCGGTGCTGCGGCACGGCACCGAGCCGTACGACGGTCAGCTCGGTCCCGCTCTGCTGGGCCGCTTCATCGAAGCCCTGCGCGTCACCATGCACGCCGCTCCGGGCGTGGGCCTCGCCGCACCGCAGGTCGGCGTGCCCCTGCGGATCGCGGTCATCGAGGACCCGGCACCGGTGCCGGAGGAGGTCGCCGTGGTCCGGGGCCGCGTCCCGCAGCCCTTCCGCGTCCTGGTGAACCCGGTGTACGAGCCCGTCGGCACCGCCCGTGCCGCGTTCTTCGAGGGTTGTCTGAGCGTGCCGGGCTGGCAGGCGGTCGTGGCCCGGTACGCCGAGGTACGGCTGCGCGCGGAGGACGTGCAGGGCCGCGTGCTGGACGAGGTGTTCGCGGGGTGGCCGGCCCGCATCGTCCAGCACGAGACCGACCACCTCGACGGCACCCTCTACCTGGACCGCGCGGAACCGCGGTCCCTGTCGACCAACGAAGCGGTGGCGGCCCTGTGGGCCCAGCCGACGCCTCACGCGGCGGCCGAGGCGCTGGGGTTCGACCTGCCGTAGACCTGTTCCGCCGGCCCACCAGGACGGCGCCCGGGCGACCGGTGCAGGCGAGGACGCGGCGGTCGTCGTGTACTGCGCGGGGCATGGGCCGGTCCCAGGCCGGACGGGACCCCACCTGCGAAAAGGGCTGGTCGGCCCGCTCGTCGCCCTCGTCACCGCACTGACGGCCGCCCGCACCCCGACCTGGCCGTCGGCATCCGGCAGGGGCGTCGTCTTCCCGCGGTCGAGGCGGTCCCGCTCCGTGGCGGGACCGCCTCGGGGCCGGGTGACGCAGGCTCACGCGTCCCGGTACGCCTCCAGCAGCCGCAGCCACACCTCGCTCAATGTGGGGTAGGACGGGACCGCGTGCCACAGGCGGCTGACCGGGACGCGGCCCGCCACGGCGACGGTGGCCGAGTGGATGAGTTCACCGACGCCGGGGCCGACGAAGGTGACGCCGCGCAGGACCTCGTCCTCCAGGTCCACGACCATGCGGGCGCGGCCCTTGTAGCCGTCGCCGTACAGGCCCGCCCCGGCGACCGAGGAGAACTCGACGTCGACGGCGCGGACGCGGTGGCCGGCCTGCTCGGCCTCGGCGAGGGAGAGACCGACCGCGGCGGCCTCGGGCTCGGTGAAGACGACCTGCGGTACGGCGTGGTGGTCGGCGGTGGCCACGTGGGCGCCCCAGGGCTCGTCCAGGAGGGGACCGCCGGCGGCACGGGCGGCGATGGCGGCGCCGGCGACCCGGGCCTGGTACTTGCCCTGGTGGGTGAGGAGGGCGCGGTGGTTGACGTCGCCGATCGCGTACAGCCAGTCGGTGCCGGTGACGCGGAGGCTGTCGTCGACGTCCAGCCAGGAGCCGGGTTCCAGGCCGACCGTGTCGAGGCCGATGTCGTCGGTGTGCGGTACCCGGCCGGTGGCGAAGAGGATCTCGTCGGCCTCGATCCGGTCGCCGGCGCCGGTGACGGCGACGACGGTGCCGTTCTCACGGGTGACGGACTCGACGGAGGTGCCGGTGCGGACGTCGACACCGGCCTCGCCGAGGGCCTCGGCGACCAGTTCTCCGGCGAACGGCTCCATGCGGCCCAGCAGGCCCTTGCCGCGCACGAGCAGGGTCACCTGCGAGCCGAGGGCCTGCCAGGCGGTGGCCATCTCGGTGGCGACGACACCGCCGCCGACGACGATCAGCCGGCCGGGTGCCGCCTTGGCGCTGGTCGCCTCGCGGCTGGTCCACGGCGCCACGTCGGCGAGGCCCGGGAGGCCGGGCAGCTGCGCGCGGGTGCCGGTGCAGACGGCGACGGCGTGCCGGGCCGTGAGGGTCGTGACCGTGCCGTCGGGGCCGGTGACGGTGACCGTGCGGGGTCCGGCGAGGCGTCCGTGGCCACGGTGGAAGTCGGCGCCGGTGCCGTCCAGCCAGGCGACCTGGCCGTCGTCCTTCCAGTGCGAGGTGTACTCGTCCCGGCGGGCGAGGACGGCGGGCGCGTCGAGGGGGCCATGCACCGCCTGGGCGAGGCCGGGCAGACGGCGGGCGTCGGCCTGGGCGATGACCGGCCTGAGCAGGGCCTTGCTGGGCATACAGGCCCAGTACGAGCATTCGCCGCCGAGCAGTTCGTTCTCCACGACCGCGGTGGTGAGCCCGGCCGCGCGGGTGCGGTCGGCGACGTTCTCCCCCACGGGCCCACCCCCGAGCACCACGACGTCGTACGCGATGGATTCCGTTTCCGTCATGGGGTCAGTCTGGTGGGTGGTGTGCGCCCTGGCCACATGGGTACGCGCGCGGAACACACGCGTGCACGGGTGGAATAGGCGGCCCGGCGGCCGTGTTTCCGCCGTCGGCACACCCCCACACCAGGAAGAGGGAATCACGCCATGAGCAGCACCGTGGAGCTGACCAAGGAGAACTTCGACCAGACGGTCAGCGAGAACGACTTCGTTCTCATCGACTTCTGGGCGTCCTGGTGCGGGCCGTGCCGCCAGTTCGCGCCGGTGTACGAGAAGGCCGCCGAGGACAACCCGGACCTGGTCTTCGGCAAGGTGGACACCGAGGCACAGCCGGAGCTGGCCGCGGCCTTCCAGATCCAGTCGATCCCGACGCTGATGATCGTCCGGGACAAGGTCGCCGTCTTCGCCCAGCCGGGTGCTCTGCCCGAGGCCGCTCTCGCCGATGTCATCGGGCAGGCGCGGAAGCTGGACATGGACGAGGTGCGCAAGAGCATCGCCGCCCAGGAGGGCGACGCCGCCCAGTAGTCTCCGCGGGACGTCCACCGCCGTGTTCGGTCGTCCAGCGCCCTGCGATCCCGGCCGGGCTTGGATCAGGTGGACTCGCGCTGGACCACCGAGGCCCCCAGCACCTTGTGCACCTCGGGCTCGCCGCCGGGGTGGCCCACCGCGCGGTCGACCAGTTCGGCGAGGTCGCGGCCGGAGGGCAGCTCGACGTGGACCGTGCTGAGCCGGGGACGCAGCAGCCGGCCGAGCATCAGGTCGTCGGCGCCGATCAGGGCCACGTCGTCGGGGACGCGGACGCCTTCGTCCTGCAGCGCGCGCATGAGCAGCATGGCGTACTCGTCGTTGTAGGCGAACACCGCGTCCAGACCCAAGTCCCTCCAGCGGACGGCCAGTCGGGTGGCGGCCTGCTCCGTGTACGGGAGCGGTAGCTCCGTCACGACCGCGTCCGTGGCGTGCAGGGCCTGGCGCACGCCCGCCAGCCGGGGCCGCGCGTACGCCTCCAGGCCCGGTTCCTCGGGCATGACGACGCCGATCCGGCGCCGGCCACGCTCATACAGATGGACGCCCGCGCAGTGGCCCACGGTGGCGTGGTCCATCAACAGGGCGTGCGCGCCGTCGAGGCGCTCGGGGCCGAGGGTGACCACGGCCCGGGCGCCGGACCGCTTGAGGACCTGGACTCCCCGGTGGCCCAGTTCCGCGCCCGGCACCAGCACCGCGACCGGCCGCAACTCTGCCCAGGCGCGGGCCGCTTCGTCGCCCTGCAGGCCGACGCTGCCGTACTGCACGACGGTGTAGTCGAGACGGCCGAGCGCCCACTGGAGTTCGTTGAGGAACCTGCTGTAGAGCGGGCCCACCGGGATCGCCGGGGCGGGCATGAGGACCATGCGGCTGTGTCCGGCGCGCAGGCTTCGGGCGGCGGCGTGGGGCACGTACCCCAGTTCCCGCGCGGCCTCATGGACGCGGCGGCGCGTCGGCTCGCTGATCCGTACGGCGCTGGTGTTGTTGAGGACGTAGGACACGGTCGCGCGCGAGACGCCGGCCAGGCGGGCCACGTCGGCACTCGTGGGCGTGTTCGGTATCTGCACCATGACGGAGCGTATTCTGGCAGAGGGGCGGAGGCGTGGAGCAGGCGGGGCAATGTGGTTCATCATTGGACGGAAATGCCTTTTTCGCACCCTTGAACGAACGGATGGAGTCCGGCGGCTGGGACGAGACCGTGCGGGCGCCGGTCGCGGACGCGGCCGGGACGCTGACTCCCCGGCGGATCCACGCCCTGCCGGTCGGCCGTCGCCGGGACCGGGGCCCAGGCGTCCCACTGCCCGGCGACGCCGCCCATCCCATGCCACCGTTCGCCGGCGAGGGCGCCGGCCTGACTCCGGCCGTCGCGCCGAGCGGGGCCTCGCCCTGGCCACGCACCCCGGGGACCACGAGGCCCCCTGGTCGCCCACGAAGCCGGGATGTTCCCGCGCGCCGAGGCGTCGGCGGCGGCGTCCGCGCACAGCGGGGACCTGCTGTTCCGCGCAAACGCACCGCAGGGGCCGCTCGGCATGCTCGCCGGCCGGGTCGGCTGAGCCGCCCTCGGCGGGCGGTCGGCGGGACGGTTCAGGCCACGAGCGGCCTCAGTGTGGCGCGTCCGTGCGGGTCGTCCGGGCGACCAGGTCGATCCAGCCGGCCTCCAGCCGTTCCATGGGCATCCCGCACTGCCGGGTCAGATGGTGGATCAGGGCCGGGTCGAGCGAGGCCATCAGCGTGTGGGACAGCAACTCGCAGTCGGCGTCCGGCACGATCTGCCGGAGCAGCATCGCGACGTGCGTGCGCAGCGCCCCGACGGCAGGGTGGGAGAACCGGCGGTTCGGCTCCGGCTGGGCGGCCAGGTGCAGATCCAGCTGCTCCGCGGAGCGGTACAGCACGGCCACACCGAACGCCCGCAGCCGCGCGAGGGGCGGCGCCCCGGGTCCGAGCGGCGCGGGCCCGCTCATGAAGTCGGCCTGCAACTGCCTGCTCGAGTGGTCGAGCAGGGCCATCAGCAGCCCCGTGCGGTCGCCGAAGCGACGGAAGACCGTGCCCTTGCCCACCTGGGCCGCGGCGGCCACCGCCTCCATCGTGACCCCGGCCACCCCGTACTCCGCGATGAGACGGGCAGCGGCCTCCAGGAGCCGGGCCCGGTTGCGGGCCGCGTCGGCGCGCAGGCAGGGTTCTGCGGGAGCCGGGCCGACGGTGAGCAACTGAGGGGTGTCGAGGGGCTCCTGAGGCTGGGGAAAGGGCGGCAAGGCGCTGGGCATGAAGACAGCGTAAAGCATCGGGAAGAAAACTGGACCACGGTCCGTTTTGGGTGGTACAAAGCTTAACCGGACCTCGGTCCGGATCGTAACAGCGATATTCAGCCCCCTTGGAGTTCCCATGTCCGTCCGCATACTCGCGCTCGTCGGCAGCCTTCGCGCCGGTTCGCACAACCGCCAGCTCGCCGAGGCGGCTGTGAAGCTCGCACCCGAGGGCGCCGAGGTCGAGGTGTTCGAGGGCCTGGCCGACGTCCCGTTCTACAACGAGGACATCGACGTCGAGGGCAGTGTCCCGGCCGCCGCCGCCAAGCTGCGCGCGGCCGCGCAGGCCGCCGACGCCTTCCTGCTCTTCTCCCCCGAGTACAACGGCACCATCCCGGCCGTCCTGAAGAACGCCATCGACTGGCTGTCCCGCCCGTACGGCGCCGGCGCCTTCGGTGGCAAGCCCGTCGCCGTGGTCGGCACCGCCTTCGGCCAGTACGGCGGCGTGTGGGCGCAGGATGAGGCCCGCAAGGCCGTGGGGATCGCCGGCGGCAAGGTGATCGAGGACATCAAGCTGTCCATCCCCGGCTCGCTGACCCGCTTCGCCGAGACCCACCCGGTCGACGACGCCGAGGTGGCCGCCCAGCTGACCGAGGTCGTGGCGCGCCTGCACGGCAACGTGGGTGAGGTCGCGGCCGCCTGAGCCGTACGTCGCCCGCACGGGGGCCGGAGCTGTTCGCAGCTCCGGCCCCCGTGCGCGTCACGGCGGACAGCTGCCGGCCGCACTCCGGGAACGGCGTGGACGCCCGGTCGGCCCGACACCGGGCAACGGGGTACGCGAAGCAGGCCGTGGCTGTTCGTTCCGTGGGCCGCCGTCGCGTACCACGCGTCACGGGGTAGGTGATCACCGGCCGCACACGTCCGCTCCGGAGCGCCGCCCGGGCGGGCTCCGAGTCACCTGAGGAGAAGCCATGCCCTTGGTCCCGCCGCCGTTCGATCCGGAACTCGCCGCCGCGCTGGAGGCGGTCGGGGACGTGACCACGCCCGGCTTCACCCTGGATGACCTGGACGCCGCCCGGCAGGCCGCCGGCCCCGAGCTGCTCGGGTTGCTGGACGTGACCCTGGACGGCGCCTTCGAGGTGGAGGACCGTAAGGTGCCGGGCCCCGAGGGCGCCCGCGACATCTCCCTCCTCCTGTGCCGCCCGGCAGCCACGACGCCCACGGCCCCGCTGCCGGTGATCTACCACGTACACGGCGGCGGCATGATGACCGGGACCAACCGGGTCGGGGTGACCGAACCCCTGGCCTGGGCGCGCGACCTGGGCGCCGTCGTGGTGTCGGTGGAGTACCGGCTCGCTCCCGAACATCCTCACCCCGCACCCGTGGAGGACGTGTACGCCGGCTGGCTGTGGACCGTCGAGCACGCCGAGGAGATCGGCGGCGACCCGGACCGGATCGTCGTCGCGGGGGCCAGCTCCGGCGGCGGCCTCACCGCGGCGCTCGCCCTGCTCACCCGGGACCGGCAGAGCCCGCGCCCGCTCGGCCAGCTGCTGATGTACCCCATGCTGGACGACCGCAACGACACCGTCTCCGGCCATCAGATGGCGGGCCTCGGCGCCTGGGACCGCACCGCCAACGAGACCGCCTGGACGGCCTTGCTCGGCGACCGCCGCGGCGGCCCCGACGTCTCCCCGTACGCCGCCCCCGCCCGGGCCACCGACCTGTCCGGCCTGCCGCCGGCCTTTCTCGACGTCGGCTCCGCTGAGACCTTCCGGGACGAGGTGGTCGCCTACGCCTCCCGCATCTGGCAGGCCGGCGGCGCGGCCGAACTCCACGTCTGGCCGGGCGGCTTCCACGGCTTCGACGCCCTGGCCCCCGAGGCGGCCCTGTCCCGGTCGGCCCGGGCGGCACGAGTGCGGTGGCTGCGGCGGCTGCTCGCCCGGTGACGTTCACCCGGACGGGGCGACGAGGGCGACTCGGCTCAGGCGGCGAGTGTCCGGCGTGCGGGGCCACCGCTCCCGCCGAGTTCCCCAGGCGACCAGGTACGGCAGCCGGCCGGGCATCAGCGGGCACCACCGATACCGAAGACACCCGTGCGCAAACGGTAGGCGTGTCCCCCGACATGAGGTTACCGTTCGGTAGACATCGTGCCCGGAGCCTCCCGGAGGTGCTCCCCCATGACGCCCGACCGTGCCGCAGGCCTCGCGGAGACCCGACGCGCCCTCGCCGACGGGGAGGTGACCTCCCGCGCGCTGGTGGAGCAGGCCCTCGCCCGGATCGAGGCCACGCAGCCGACGCTGAACGCCTTCCGTATCGTGCGCGCCGGGGCCGCGCTCGCCGAAGCCGACGCCTGCGACCGGGAGTTGGCCGCAGGAGTGCGCCGCCCGCTGCTCGGGGTGCCGGTGGCGGTCAAGGACGACATGGACGTGGCCGGCGAGCCGACCGCGTTCGGCTGCCGGGGCGAGTTCCCGCCGGTGGCGGCGGACGGCGAGGCGGTACGGCGGCTGCGCGCGGCCGGTGCCGTGATCATCGGCAAGACCAACACGTGTGAGCTGGGGCAGTGGCCGTTCACCGAGGGCCCGGCGTTCGGCGAGACCCGCAACCCGTGGCACACCGGGCACACACCCGGCGGCTCCTCGGGCGGATCGGCCGCCGCCGTCGCCGCCGGACTCGTCCCGGCCGCGCTCGGCTCCGACGGCGCCGGCTCGGTGCGCATCCCGGCCTCCTGGACCCACCTGATCGGCATCAAGCCACAGCGCGGCCGCATCTCCACCTGGCCTCGCGGGGAGTCCTTCCACGGCATCACGGTCAACGGCACCCTCGCCCGCACGGTCGCCGACGCGGCCCTGCTGCTCGACGCGGCGAGCGGCAACCACGACCGGGACCCGCACCGGCCGCCCGCGCTGACGGTGGCGGACGCCGTCGGCCGCGACCCGGGCCGGCTGCGCATCGCCCTGTCCCTGAAGCCGCCGTTCACCGCCGTACCCGCCCGCCTGGACCCGGCGGTCCGGGCGCGGGTGGCCGAACTCGCCGAGAAACTGGCGGCGCTGGGCCACGAGGTCGAGGAGGCGGATCCGCCCTACGGACAGATCGGGCTGACCTTCGTACCGCGTGCCACCGCCGGGATCGCCGAGCGGGTCCGGGAGGCCCCCGACCCCGCGCTGCTCGACCGGCGCACCCGGGACGCGGCCCGGCTGGGCCGGCTGCTCGGCGGGCCGCCGCTCAGGGCGGCCCGGCGTGCCGAGGCGGTGCTGCACCGGCGGATCGGCGCGTTCTTCCGGTCGTACGACGTGATCCTCGCACCGACCACGGCCGCTCCCCCGCCTCGTATCGGCGCCCTGTACCGGTTGAGCGGGTTCGCCACGGACCGCGCGATGATCGCCGCGTGCCCGTACGCGTGGCCCTGGAACGTGCTGGGCTGGCCGGGCGTGAACGTACCCGCCGGGTTCGTGGACGGTGGCCTCCCGGTCGGTGCCCAACTGCTCGGTCCGGCCGGCAGCGAGCCCCTGCTGGTGTCCCTCGCGGCGCAGTTGGAGGCGGAGCTGCGCTGGCACGAGGTGTGGCCGCCGCAGCAGGCGGAAGCCGGCACACCGGCCGCGTGACCGCGCTCCGCCCGTACCCTGTGCCCATGGGTGACGCGTCGATGGTCGGGCTGATGGGTCGGGTGACGGGAACGGTCGGACCCGGGCTGGTCGGCGAGGTGATCGTGCGGGTGCGCGGCGGCGCGGAGCACTTCCTCGCCTACCCGGCCGACGGCACCGGCCGGATCGAGCCGGGCACGGTGGTGATGGTGGTGGAGTACCTGCCGCCGAGAACGGTCTACGTCACGGGGGCGTACGACAGCTGACCGGGCACCAGGTGAGCGCGTTCCGCCCCAGGTGAGGGCGGTATGCGTCAAGATTGCCACAAGGATTCGCCGTCGTCTTCCCGGCGCGTCCCGGCGGGCGCACACTCCCTTCGTTCGGTGCCGAAAGGGCACCATGCAAAGGGGGCGTATGCCGATGGTTGTCGGCGTCGTTGCGGGGGCGGTCGTTGTCGCCGTCCTCGTGTTGATCGGTCTGTTCAAGATGATGTGGCGGGTCGCCGAGCCGAACGAGGCACTCATCATCTCCGGGTCCAAGCACCGCACCGAAGGCCTCGAGGAGGGCATGGGGTTCCGCATCGTCACCGGGCGCGGCACGATGGTGCTGCCCGGTGTGCAGGCGGTGCGCAAGCTGTCTCTCGACCTCAACGAGACCGAGCTGCACGTGGACTGTGTCACGCACCAGGGCATTCCGCTCAAGGTGCGGGGCGTGGTCATCTTCAAGGTGGGCGACGACTTCGTCTCGATCGCCAATGCGGCCCGCCGTTTCCTGGACCAGCAGAAGCTGATGTCGGAGCGGGTGCACAACGTCTTCGCCGGTCATCTCCGCTCGATCGTCGGCGGGTTGACGGTCGAGGACATGATCCGCGACCGGGAGAAACTGACCGGGCAGACCCGGGCGGCCTGCGGTACGGAGATGGAGAAGCTGGGCCTGATCGTGGACTCGCTGCAGATCCACGAGATCGAGGACCCGACCGGCTACATCCAGAACCTGGCGATGCCACACGCGGCGGCCGTGCAGCGGGACGCGCGCATCGCGCAGGCGGAGGCGAACCGGCTCGCCACCGAGGCCGAGCAGCAGTCGTTCGCGCGGATGGCGGAGGCCACCCGGGACAGCGAGATCCTGCAGGCCGGCTACCAGGCCGAGCGGGACAAGGCGGCGGCGAAGGCCCAGCAGGCCGGACCGCTCGCCGCCGCGGGGGCCCGGCAGGAGGTCGTCGTGCAGGAGACGCGGGTCGCCGAGCTGGAGGCGCAGCGGCGTGAGCAGCAGCTCCAGGCGGACGTCCGCAAGCCGGCGGACGCGAAGGGGTATGAGAAGCGGACGCTGGCCGAGGCCGAGCGCGACGCGCGGATCTCGGCGGCCGAGGCCAAGGCGAGGGAGACGGAGCTGGCGGCCGCCGCCGAGGCGACCCGGGTGAAGGCCGCCGCCGCCGCCGAGGCCGAGGCGACCAAGTCCCGCGGTGCGGCGACCGCCGACGCCACCCGGGCCACCGGTGAGGCCGAGGCCGCCGCCGCACAGGCGAAAGGCCTGGCGGAGGCCGCGGCGACCAGGGCCCAGGGTCTGGCGGAGGCGGAGGCCATCAAGGCCCGCGCCGCCGCACTCGCCGAGAACCAGGAGGCGGTCGTCGCCCAGCAACTCGCCGAGAAGTGGCCGGAGATCGTCCAGGCGGGTGCGTCCGCGTTCGGCAACGTGGACAACATGGTGCTACTCAACGGCGCCGACGGAATGGGCGAGTTGTTCGCCAAGGCGCTCACCATGGGCGGTACGGGCCTGGGTCTCGCTCGCAGGCTGCTGGCCACGATGGGTGACAACGGGCAGGCCGTGAACGGGACTTCGTCCTCGCTCAACGGCGTGGTGACGCCTCCGTCACAGAAGGTGCCCGTGGAGCAGGAGGGCTGAGGAAGGGGTGCTGCGTGTGGCCGGGGTCCCTCACCAGGGGCCCCGGCCGTCCGTGTCCAGGAGCCGCTGGACGGTGCCCGGGTCCAGGGCCGGGTTCGCGGCGGCGGCGTGGGCGAGTTCCTCGTCATGGAGGAGTTCCGCCAGGCGGGGCCGGGCCAGGTTCGGGTGGCGGGCCAGGGCGGCCCGCACCTCGGGGTCGGGGTCCCTGGTGAGCCGCTCGACGACGGCCGGCTCGGCCCGCGGGTCCCGGGCGACCAGGGCGCGGACCTGTGGGTCGGCGTGGCCGGCGAGGTCGGCGAGACCGGTGCGCGGGAAGTTCGGCCGGGTGGTCAGACGGGCGCGCTCGCGGCCGGTGTACTCCAGGAAGCTGCGCAGCAGCAGGGCTGCCGGGGCGTCCGGATGGTTCTGGGCGAGCAGGACGCGCACGCCGAGGTCGTCGTCCTCCGCCAGCCGGTCCACCAGGTCCGGCGGCAGCGTCCGCTCCTGCGCGGCCCTCCTGCGCAGCAGTGGGTGCCCGGAGAGCGCGTCCCGGCGGATGTCGTCCGGGTCGCGGGACACCCAGCCCTGCGCGTGGACACCGAACACGCGGTCCGTCGGGACCGTGCAGTCGACGCGGGCGCGTTCCCGCTCGCTGAGCGCGGGGTGGACGGACACGGCGAGCCGTACCCCCGGGTCGGGGTCCACCGCGAGGACGCCTCGCTCGTGGGCGTCGAGGTCCGCGTGATGGGCGACCGCCCGGCGCACCTGAGGGTCGGGGTCGCCGACGAGTGCGCGGCGCTCCGCCGGTCCGAGGTCCGCCCGGCCCGCGATGCGCTCCCGTACCTTCGGGTCCGGATCGGCAGCCAGGAGGACCACCGCGTCGGCCGGGAGCGTGGGATTGCCGGCGATCGCCGCCTTCTCGTCGTCGTCGGCCGGTGCGGTGAGGACGCCTTCCACGACGGCTCGGCTGAGGGCCCGGTGGAGCAGGATGTCGGTGCGGCCGTGGCAGGGATGCGGGGGCAGCACGCTCTCCACCCACACGGGGTCCTCGAGGCGAGCCTGCGCCTCGGCCCGCTCGCGCACGCCCTCGTCCGGATCCGCCAGCAGCGCGGCCCGTCGTTCGGCGGACAGCGACCCCCAGCGTCCGGCACCCGCTCGGCGGACCTCGGCGACCGGATGAGTGGGCATGGACCGGATCAGGTCCCAGGACATCTGCTGCCAGAAGCCGATCGAGCCCAGCGGCTCGTCACCGTCGTACGTCGTGATCATGTGTACGACGGTCTCGTCGGGCAGGGGCCTCGGCCGGTCCGGGAGGGGCACGCGGGGCCCCTCGGCGAGGTGGGCGCGGACGATCCAGTCCGGATCGTCGGCCAGCCGGGCCCGCTGGTCGGGTTCGACATGGGGATTGACGGCGAGGAATCCGCGGGTCCGCGGGTCCGGGTGTTCGAT
This sequence comes from Streptomyces sp. NPDC006314, assembly GCF_040613075.1. Taxonomy (NCBI): domain Bacteria; kingdom Bacillati; phylum Actinomycetota; class Actinomycetes; order Kitasatosporales; family Streptomycetaceae; genus Streptomyces; species Streptomyces sp. NPDC006314. The sequence continues at coordinate 183,006 of NZ_JBEXRL010000006.1, forward strand.
CACGGCGTCCACGACGGCCGCCGGCAGATCGCGGTCCCGGCACAGCACCATCCGTACGACCGACGGCGCCTCGGCGAGCAACCGGAGGAGGACGTCCTGGGGGGCGGACGGGTTGAGCGCGAGCCCGGCGAGCCGGCGGGTCGCCAGGTCGGCTTCCTCCCAGATCTGCCCTGGTGTCGGCATGCCGTGCGTCTCCCCCGTGCGTGCACCGGCCTCGCGGCCCCGGCCGACGACCCTACGTGTTCCGGCCGGCTCCGCGCGGGGTGCCTTTCCCGAGGGGCCCCGTCACACCGTGAGCAGGCCGGCTCCCAGGGCGATCAAGGCGGCGGCCTTGAGGATCTCCAGCGCCACGTACCAGAGGTGGCTGCGGGAGCGGGGCAGTTCCTCGCCCGCGAGGACCCGGTCGGACCGGCGGTTGAGGCGGGGGCGGACGACGGCCAGCTGGGCGAGGAGGAGTACCGCCACGGTCACGGTCAGCGCGGTGATGCCCGCGGTGGCGCCGCCCAGGGCGACCGCGGCGATCACGACGGCCGCCAGCGCCGACTCGACGGCGTTCAGCGCGCGGAACACCAGGCGGCCTATGCCCAGTCCGATGGGGATCGTCACGCCCGGAGCACCGAACTTGAGCGGTGCCTCCAGAAAGGAGATCGCCAGCACCATCCCGAGCCAGACGAAGGTGACCGCGCTCGCGGTGGCGGCGGACGTGGCGTTCATCGACGTGGGGCCTTTCCCCGCCGGGTTCGGCGGTCGGGTTCGTTTCGGCGGGCCGGTCGTTTCGGCGGGTGGAGTCCGTCCCGGTGGGTGGCAGACGGCCGGGGTGCGCGCAGGGGCGGGGCCTGAATCGGTTGGTTCAGCCGGCGGTCGTCTTCGCCAGGTGCGCCACGCAGGAGTCCGGTTCGGCGAACGGCTCCAGGCCCCTGGCCGTCAGCGGCGCGCCCAGTCGCTCCAACGCGCCCTGCATCAGGCCGAGATGGAGCGGGCACACCAACCGGCCGTGTTCCTCGGCGAGTTCCAGGAACGGGCAGTGCCGCAGCCGGATCCGCTCCGGTGACCGTCCGGCATCGTCGCCGCCCTCCGGCCGCGGTGCGAAGCCCAGGTCGTCCAGCAGGGCGACGAGTCCGGACACAGAGCGCTCGGCCGTCGGCCGCTCGGACAAGGGCAGCGGGTGGACCAGGGAACGGCCCCAGGCGCGGCCCGTCTCCATCGCCTCCTCGCGTGCCTCGGCCGGATCGGCGGAGGCCCACCGGCTGAGCAGGAGGCGCGCGAGGAACCGGTAGTCGCGTACGCCGCCGCGGTCCATGCCGGGGCGGGGGGTGTAGACGGTTCGGGGCCGGCCCGGTCCCGAGGACGCCGCGGCCCGGCGCTCGGCCAGGCCTTCGGACACCAGGGCCTCCAGGTGGAACCGCACGGTGTTGGGGTGGACGCCCATCCGCTCGGCCGTCTCCGCGACGCCGAGCGGCGATCCCGCGGTGTGCAGCACGTCCAGCACCTCTCGGCGGCGGGGGCTCTGCCGCGTCGTCACCGTCGCCCTCCTTCTCTACCTGCGCTTATTTTTCACGAATCCTACCTGTATTAATTGTAGGGTGAGCAGTGGCACCCATGGGCAGGGGAAACAGCGGAGCAGAGGGGAACACCAGATGACGTCGCCGTCGGCGATCGACAGCGGGCCGGATCCGCGGGTGCTGTGCGACGTTCGGGCCTTGGCGGAGGCGCCGCCCGTTCCGGCCGGCGTCCTGTGGAAGCTGGCCGAGAGCGGACGCCAGCTGGACGCCAATGTGGTCCGGCTCGCGCCGGGGGGACGGATCACGGCCCACACCGAGACGCAGCTCGACGTCATGCTCGTCGTCGTCGCCGGGGCCGGCCTACTCGGCGAGGACCCCTCGGCCGAACCGCAGCCGCTCACCGAGGGCGCCCTGGTCTGGCTGCCGCACGGTGCCACGCGCAGCATCACCGCCGGGGAGGCCGGGCTGACCTATCTGACCGTCCACCGCCGCCGCCCCGGTATGCGGATCGGCTCACGCCCGGGCGCGTCCCCGGAACCGCCCAGCGGCGCCTCCCCCGTCCCGCCGCCGCCCACCGGGACCTCACCGGCCTGACGTCCGGGCGGCGGGCGCCTGTTGCCCCCGGAAAGCGAACCACTAGGGTGCCTGCGTGAGCACGTCCACCGATGAGAACGTCCCCGGCCGCCACGGCCCCCACGCCACCGCCGAGGCCGACCCGCGCGAGGTCGGCCGGGTGCGCACCGAGTACTCCCCGGCCCACGACGGCGACCCGGACCCCGGGGAGATCGTGTGGACCTGGGTGCCGTTCGAGGAGAACGACGGCCGGGGCAAGGACCGCCCCGTCCTGGTCGTGGCCCGGGAGGCGGCGGGTACGTTCCTCGCCGTGCAGCTCTCCAGCAAGCGGCACGACGGCGACCGGGAGTGGGTGGCGATCGGCAGCGGGCCGTGGGACCGGTCGGGACGCGACTCATGGGTGGCCGTGGACCGCGTGCTGCGGCTGCACGAGGAGGGCATGCGCCGCGAGGCGTGCGCGCTGGACGCGATGCGTTTCAACCTGGTCCGCCGGCGGCTCTACGAGCGCTACGGCTGGACCTGACCGGCTCGTTCGCGGCCGTACGACCGGCGCGCCGGCCCCGCGCCGGCCATCCGGCCGGCGCCCGCCGTCGTGACGCGTCGAGACCCGGGCCCCGACGGCGTGAGGTGATCACGACGCCATTACGACCCCGCGCTACGCGAACGCCCGCAGGAAAGCCTGTCGCACGACCGCTCCCGGTGTCCGGTCCAGCACTCCGAACACGACGTGCTCGAAGGACCTCGCGAACCGGCCTCCGGGGCCGAGCGGCACCCGGAAGGCTTCCGCGACCTGCGCCGGGTCGTTCTGGAAGACCCCGCAGCCCCAGGCGCCGAGCACCAGCCGGCGGTAGCCCTGTGCCGCGGCCACCTCCAGGACCCGCTCGGCCCGCTGCGCCAGCGCGCCCGGCAGCTGGGTGGCACGCTCGGGCGCCGTACGCCGTACGACGCCCGCGTTGGGGGCGGCCGCGGTCAGGAATCCCGCGAGGTATGGCTCCGGGAGCAGCCCGCCCCGGTCGTCACGGAAGACCGGGACGGCCGGTGAGTGGATCACCCGGTCCGTGTAGAACGGGTCGCGGTCGGCGCGGTGGTGGTCGTAGAAGGCGCGGGCCGTCAGCAGACAGGTGTGCAGCGCGGAGGCGCGGCACAGGGCCTCCTCCTGGGCCTGCGCGCCGTTGAGATAACCGCCGCCAGGATTCCGGGCCGAGGCGAAGTTCAGGACGGCGACCGGAGCATCGGCCAGCCGGCGGGCCGCCTCCAGACTGCTCTCACCGGTCGCCTGGAGGACGGTGTCGACCTCGGCTCCCCGCGGCTCCACCGGTACCGGTGCGGGCCCGAACATCCTCGTGCCCGCCCTCGCGGCGTCGATCGCCGCAGCGAGGGACACCTCCCGGCCGTCCGGCGTGCGGTACCGGCCCGCCGCGACGATGCGTTCCGTCTCCGCGGCCATACCGCGCAGGCGTGCGCTCACGGCGCCACCCCCGTGGGCGCCGCGACCGCGGCCTGCGCGGTATCCCCCGTCGTGCTCATGCAGGCATCCTGGGTGATCCTGGTGATGCGGTGCAACGGAGTTTCCCGCCCGCGGAACGGTCTGGAAACACACGCGGAAACGGAGATGACCGATCCGGAACGTCCAGCAGGGGGCCCTTGTGCGAAACGGCTCAAGGGTTTTGGGTGGAACGAGCGCCCGCCCGGCCCTGTCGAACCGGGCCGGTGGCATGGTGGAATCTCAGGAGGATCCCGACATGTCCGATTCGCGAAGCGATGGTGGTGACTGTACCGAGCACCGCGTCGCTGTCACCGAGCCCGAGGTGGAGGCCCTGGTCAAGGGCATCTGCTTCAAGACCGGACCACCTCGCACCCTCGGTGTGGAGCTGGAATGGCTCGTCCACGGGCTGCGGCAGCCGCAGCTCCCCGTGACCCCTGACCAACTGAAAGCGGCCTACGCCACGTTGCGGGCCGTGTCCCTTGGGTCGGCCCTCACCGTCGAACCCGGCGGCCAGCTGGAGCTGAGTTCGCCGCCCGCCGCCTCCCTGATGGAGTGCATCGGCATCGTCTCCGCCGACCTGGACACCGTCCGCGCCGCCCTCGCGGAGGACGGCCTCGGCCTCGTCGGCATCGGCCACGACCCCTGGCACCCACCCCGCAGGTTCCTGCACGAACCGCGCTACGACGCCATGGAGACCTGCCTGGACCGCGCCGGTCCGGCCGGCCGGCACATGATGTGCGCCTCAGCCTCCGTCCAGGTCTGTGTGGACGCCGGCCACGAGGAGCCCGGCCCCCTGGGACACGGGCGGCGCTGGTGGCTGGCCCACCAGCTGGGCGCGGTCCTGGTCGCCGCGTTCGCCAACTCCCCGCTGATCGGGCGACGGCCCACGGGCTGGGTGTCCACCCGGCAGCTGATGTGGATGGAGATCGGCCCCGGCCGGGCGGGCGGTCCCCCGCTGGAGGGTGATCCGCGGTCCGTGTGGGCGCGGCACGTACTGGACGCGCCGGTGATGTGCGTCCGCCGCGGCAGCGGGCCGTGGGAGGTTCCCGACGGGCTGACCTTCCGGGAGTGGACCCGCTCCCGGTCGCCTCGGCCGCCCACCCGGGCGGACCTCGACTATCACCTGACCACCCTGTTCCCGCCGGTCCGGCCGCGCGGCCACCTGGAGCTGCGGATGATCGACGCGCAGCCCGGCGAGGACGGCTGGATCGTGCCGCTCGCCGTGACGGCGGCGCTGTTCGACGATCCGGAGGCCGCCGAGACCTCCTACCGGATCGTGAAGCCGCTCGCCGAGCGGGCGCTGAACCGGCCCGCGCCGCACAACCCGCTGTGGGCCGACGCGGCCCGGTGGGGGCTCGCGGACCCGGAGCTGTGCGAAGCGGCCACCGGCTGTTTCGCGGCGGCGCTGGAGGCCCTGCCCCGGCTCGGCGCCACCACCCGGGTCACGGATGCCGTGGCGGCCTACCTGGACCGCTACGTCGCCCGGGGCCGCTGCCCGGCCGACGACCTGCTGGACGGGCTGCGCGACCCAAAGCGGTCCCGGCCCGGCCGCATCGGGGGCACGCCCACCGCCCATGGGAGGAAGGACATCCGCACATGACCGCCCCCGAGACCGACACCACCGGTGAGCCGGACATCGAGGCCCTGCGCCGGCGCGCGCTGGCCTCGCTCACCACCGCCCGTGACCGCACCACGCTGCTGACCACCTGTGTCGAGGAACCGGACCTCACCGCCCAGCACTCTCCGCTGATGTCCCCGCTGGTGTGGGACCTCGCGCACATCGGCAACCAGGAGGAGCTGTGGCTGCTGCGCGCGGTCGGCGGCCGGGAGGCGATGCGGCCCGAGATCGACACCCTCTACGACGCCTTCGAGCACCCTCGTGCCGAACGGCCCTCGCTGCCGCTGCTGCCGCCCGTCGAAGCCCGGCAGTACGCAGCCGAGGTGCGCGGCCGGGTCATGGACCTGCTGGAGGGCGCCGACTTCCACGGCACCCGGCTGACCGCGGCCGGTTTCGCCTTCGGGATGGTCGCCCAGCACGAACAGCAGCACGACGAGACGATGCTGATCACCCATCAGCTCCGCAGGGGGCCACAGGCCCTGACCGCGCCGGACCCGGAACCGGCCCCCCTGTTCACCGGACCGGCCGAAGTCCTGGTCCCCGGCGGCCCGTTCACGATGGGCACCTCCGCCGAGCCGTGGGCGCTGGACAACGAACGCCCGGCGCACCCGCGGGAGGTCGCGCCGTTCTGGATCGACACGACTCCGGTGACGAACGGGGCGTACCAGGCGTTCATCGAGGACGGCGGTTACGACACCGAGCGCTGGTGGGCACCGGAGGGCTGGGCGCACATCAGGCAGCACTCCATCACGGCCCCGCTGTTCTGGCGCCGGGACGGCGGCCAGTGGCTCAGGCGCCGGTTCGGGGTCACCGAGGTCGTTCCGCCGGACGAGCCGGTGCTGCACGTGTGCTGGTACGAGGCCGATGCCTATGCCCGCTGGGCCGGACGCCGGCTGCCCACCGAGGCGGAGTGGGAGAAGGCGGCCCGCTTCGACCCGGGCACCGGCCGCTCGCGGCGCTACCCGTGGGGCGACGCCGACCCGGCGCCCGAGCACGCCAACCTGGGTCAGCGTCATCTGCGGCCGGCGCCCGCCGGGAGCTACCCGGCCGGTCAATCGCCTCTCGGAGTACGGCAGTTGATCGGTGACGTGTGGGAGTGGACGGCGAGCGACTTCCTGCCGTACCCGGGGTTCCAGGCGTTTCCGTACAAGGAGTACTCGGAGGTGTTCTTCGGCTCCGACCACAAGGTGCTGCGCGGCGGTTCGTTCGCCGTGGACCCGGTGGCGTGCCGGGGCACGTTCCGCAACTGGGACTACCCGATCCGCCGGCAGATCTTCTCCGGGTTCCGCACGGCCCGCTCGGAGGCCGTCTGATGTGCCGGCACCTGGCCTATCTGGGTCCGGAGGAGCCGCTCGGCCGGCTCCTCGTGGAGCCCCCGCACAGCCTGTTCCGCCAGTCGTGGGCGCCGCGACGGCAGCGCTACGGGACGGTCAACGCCGACGGTTTCGGGGTGGGCTGGTACGTCCCCGGGGATCCCGTCCCGGCCCGCTACCGGCGGGCCGGGCCGATCTGGGCGGACCAGTCCTTCGCCGACCTGGCGCGGGTGGTGCGCTCCGGTGCCGTGCTCGCGGCCGTACGCGACGCGACGCTCGCGGGCGCGGACGCCGAGGCCGCGGCGGCGCCTTTCGCGGCCGGGCGGTGGCTGTTCAGCCACAACGGCGCGATCGCCGGCTGGCCGGACGCGGCGGCACCCCTGGTGTCCGCGCTGCCCGCGGTCGACCTGCTGTCGCTGCAGGCCCGTAATGACTCGGCCTTCGTCTGGGCGCTGGTCCTGCACCGGCTGCGTAGCGGCGACGACCCCGCCCAGGCCCTCGGTGAGACGGTTCGCCGGCTCGCCGAGGCGGCCCCCGCCTCCCGCCTCAACCTTTTGCTCACCGACGGCGACACGATCACTGCCACCGCCTGGGGCGACACCCTCTGGTACCGCACGGAGCCCGGCCGCGGCACGGTCGTCGCCTCCGAGCCGTACGACGACGACCCGCTGTGGCAGGAGGTCCCCGACCGCACCGTGCTCACCGCGAGCCGCGCCGGCGCGCTGCTCGCCCCGCTGGAGGATCCGGCGGCCGTACCCCCGAAGGAGCCCTGTACGTGAGTCCCCTGCACGTCACCCGTACCCTCCCCGAGGACGCGACGGACGCAGCGCTGCGCGCCGACGTCTTGCACGGCCTCACCGCCACCCCCAAGTGGCTGCCGCCGAAGTGGTTCTACGACGCCCGCGGCAGCGAGCTGTTCGACCAGATCACCGAACTGCCCGAGTACTACCCCACGCGCGCCGAGCGGGAGATCCTGGCCGCCCGGTCCGGAGAGATCGCCGCCGCGAGCGGTGCCCGTACGCTGATCGAGCTGGGCTCGGGCTCCTCGGAGAAGACCCGCTATCTGATCGGCGCGCTCCCACTCTCGGCCTACGTGCCGGTGGACGTCAGCGAGAGCGCCCTCACCCAGGCCGGGCAGGCGCTCATCACCGAACGCCCGGACCTCGAAGTCCACGCGCTGATCGCCGACTTCACCGCCCCGCTGACCCTGCCGGCCACGCCCGGCCCCCGGCTGCTGGCCTTCCTCGGCGGCACGATCGGCAATCTGCTGCCGGCCGAACGCGCCGCGTTCCTGGCCTCCGTACGGGCCCTGCTCGTCCCGGGCGACGGGCTGCTGCTCGGCACGGACCTGGTCAAGGACGAGCAGGTGCTGGTCCGTGCGTACGACGACACGGCCGGGGTGACGGCCGCGTTCAACAAGAACGTGCTGGCCGTCGTGGACCGGGAGCTGGGTGCCGACTTCGATCCGGACACCTTCGACCATGTGGCGCTGTGGAACGCCGAGCAGCAGTGGATCGAGATGCGGCTGCGCTCCCGTACCGCGCAGACCGTGAAGGTGCCCGCACTGGACCTCGCCGTGCACTTCGCGGCGGGCGAGGAGCTGCGCACCGAGGTGTCCGCGAAGTTCCGCAAGGAGGGTGTGGCCGCCGAACTCGCCTCTGTCGGACTGGAGTTGGCGCACTGGTGGACGGACGCACAGAACCGCTTCGCACTGTCGCTGAGTGTGGTGCGGTGAGTCAGCCCACGTCCGGGGTGAGCGCCTCGGTGATCTTCCGCGAGGCCCGGCGGGCCTCGGCCGCCGGGTCCGCCCCTGTGAGCACCCGGGTCATGTACTCCTTGATCGGGTTGTCGGCCTCGACGTCGGCCCACTGAGGGGTGTGGGGGGTCGCCCGGCCGTGCGCCGCGCCGGCGGCCATGGCGGCGACCCCCTCCTCGCCGGCGACCGCGCCGGCCAGGGTGGTCTTGTTGGGCACGTAGTTCATCGTGCGGGCGAGTTCGGTGTCCCACTTGGCGCCGGTGAGCGCCCCGACGACGGCGGTCGCGGCGAACTGGTCCTCGGTGTTCTGCGGGACGACGAGGTCGGAGCCGCCGGTGAACACGGTGCCGGGCCGGGCGGCGGTCCTGCCGGGCACCGGGAAGAAGCCGAGCCGGTCCTTCAGGTCCGGGTTCTGCCGCACGATCGAGTGGGCGAGCCCCGGTACGGCGACGAGCTGCGCCACCTTGCCACCGGCGAACACCCCGGCCTGGGGCGGGTGTTCCTCGTCGGCGCCCACGGGACCGTCGCCCAGCGCCTGGAGCCGCCGGTAGAAGTCCATGCCGCGCAGCGCGGCCGGCGCGTCCAGGGTGCCCTGCCATTCGTGGTCGTTCTCCCGGGCGAGGTCGCCGCCCTCGTCCCAGATGAAGCCGGAGAGCGTGTACCAGTCCTGTCCGGCGAGGTAGATGCCCTGGTTCCCACCGGAGTCGAGCTTCTCGGTGTCGGCGAGCCATTCGTCGCGGGTCTTCGGCGGGCGGGTGATCCCGGCCTGCTCGAACAGGTCCTTGCGGTAGATGACGACGCGGTTGGCCGCGTACCAGGGGATGCCGTACTGCTGGTTGCCGTCCTTGCCGGGTTGGGCCAGGCCGGGCAGCCACTTCTCCTTGCCCCAGTCGCGCATCGACTCCAGCGTGAGGTCGACGAGCCGGCCGCCGTCCGCGTACAGCGGCACCTGCGTGTTGCCGACCTCGATGACATCGGGTCCGTCCCCGGAGTCGTCGTCGAGTGCCCCTCGGACCTTCTCGACGATGCCGGTCCATTCCTGGATGCGGATGTCGAGGCGCAGGTCCTTGTGGGTGTGCTCGAAATCCTCGGTGAAGCGCTGCAGGAACTCCTCGGAGGCGCTGTCCTTCATCAGCCAGACGGTGACGGTCTTCCGTTCCTGTCCGCCGGGAATCATCCCGCAGGCGCTGACGAGGGAGCCGGTGACACAGATGAGGGCGAGCAGACGACGTCTCACGAGGGGTCCTGTTCTGTCTGGCATGGGCGGTGCGGACAGGGGTGGGAGCCCGATCGTGGGGGACGAGCGCATGCACTCGTACGGGTGTGCTGGATTTTGGTACGGACCAATGCGCAGGGTCAAGGGCTGCCCCGGTAGGCGCGTGACGCCGTGCGGGCCGGGCGCGGATGCGGCACGGTGGAGTACGGCGTGACACGAGAGGAGCACCCGCATGTCGAACCACACCTACCGGGTCACCGAGATCGTCGGTACCTCGCACGAGGGCGTCGACCAGGCCATCCGCAACGGCATCGCCCGCGCCGACCAGACCCTGCGCAACCTGGACTGGTTCGAGGTGACGCAGGTCCGCGGCCAGATCGAGAACGGGCGGATCGAGCACTACCAGGTGGGCCTGAAGGTGGGTTTCCGCATCGAGGACGGCGACTAGCCCGTCAGGTACGCCCTTCGCGCTCCTGCGCCTCCTCCAGCACGGCGGACGAGGCGGCCCAGCGGGCCCGCACCACGGCGAACCCGGCCCGCTCGGCGTCGTCGCAGACCAGTTCGTCGTCGTCGACCAGGACCCGGACCTCCCGGTTCCGCGCGAGCCGGCGAAGGATCTCCAGCTTCGTGAACCGGGCCGGTCTGCGGTCGGCATTGCTCCGCATGTACACGCGCCCCTCCGGCAGTCCGTGGGCCGCGAGCCATTCCAGCGTGTCCCGTCGGCACCGCTCGGGGCGGCCCGTGAGATAGACGACCTCACACTCCCGGGCGCTCTCCACGGCCAGTGTCACCCCTTCGGCGAGGGGCTGATCGTCGGGCGCGGCGGCGAAGAACGCGTCCCAGTTCCGCGGCCGGCCCTCCAGGAAGTGCTGCCGGTGGGCGGTGTCGGCCAGGGTGTTGTCGAGGTCGAACACGGCGAGCGGAGGCGGGCTGCTGTCTGTCACACGGTCACCCTAGCCAGGCCGCGGCGTCCGGCACGCCCTCGCACGATCGCTCATGAGATCTGTTTTCATCAGCGGCCTCGGCGCTTGCCACAGCACCGAGGAGGCACCTCATGGACGTTCGCCGGCGCCTCGTACCGCAGCGGCTGGTGAGGGGGGCGTACGAGCGCGGGCCGCTACGCGCGGAGGGCTGAGCGGCCACCACGCACGACCCGCCCGGGCCGGGACGCCCGTCACCGCCCCGCCCGGTTCCCTCGCGCACGCGCCCTGACTGGAAGTGACCGCGGGAATCCCGGGCCCCTCAGGGCGTTGAACTCTGCGTGAGCAGCTCAGTGATCGCCCGGACCCGGTTCTCCGTCCTCGACCGCTCCCGCACCCGCGAGGGCCACCCGCCCGCCGAGGCGCTGCGGGACACCGTCGCACTGGCACGGGAGGCGGAGGCGCTCGGCTATCACCGCTTCTGGGTGTCCGAGCACCACGGCGTCCCCGGGGTCGCCGGTTCCGCACCGACCGTGCTCGCCGCGGCGGTCGCCGGGGCCACCCGGACGATCCGGGTCGGCACGGGCGGGGTGATGCTGCCCAATCACCGACCGCTGGTCGTCGCCGAGCAGTTCGGGGTGCTGGAGGCGCTGTTCCCCGGACGGATCGACATGGGGCTCGGCCGTTCCGTGGGCTTCACGGACGGGGTGCGCAAGGCCCTCGGCCGGGACAAGGGGGACGCCGAGGACTTCACGGCCCAGCTCGGCGAGGTGCTGGACTGGTTCGCGGGTACCTCGCCGACCGGGGTGCACGCCCGCCCCCCGGAGGGCCTCGAGGTGGCGCCGTTCGTGCTGGCGATGGGCGAGGGCGCGCGGATCGCGGCCCTCGCGGGTCTGCCGATGGTCATCGGCGACCTGCGCGGCCGGGAGAGGTTGCTGCGCGGCATCGACCAGTACCGCTCCCTGTTCCGCCCCTCTGCCTGGGCGGCCGAGCCGTACGTGGTGATCTCCGGCACGATCGCGGTCGCCGGCACCGAGGAGGCGGCGCGGCGGTTGCTGGTCCCGGAGGCCTGGTCGATGGCGTACTCACGCACCCACGGCACCTTCCCGCCCCTCGCCCCCGCCGAGGAGGCCGAGGCCCGGACGATGACCGCCAGGCAACGGGACTTCTACGAGTCCTCCCTCACCGGTCATCTCGCCGGCACCGCGGAGCAGGTCACCCAGGAACTGGAGACGGTGCTGAAGGAGACCGGCGCCGAAGAGGTCCTGGTCACCACCAGCACCTACGACCGTACGGCGCTGCTGGACTCCTACCGGCGGCTTGCCGCACTGTTCGCGCCGGGCGGCTGAGGCCCGGCCGCCCCGAGATGCGAACCCGGCGTGCGCCGGTGACCCTGGGAGAGCAGGCCGCAAGCGACGAGGAGGGCTGTCATGTCCTTCATGGACAAGATCAAGGGCATGCTCAAGGGTCATGAGGGCATGGCCGACAAGGGCATCGACAAGGGCGGCGACTACGTCGACCAGCGCACCGGTGACAAGTACAAGCCGCAGGTCGACACCGGACAGGACAAGCTGAGGGACGAGTTCGGCACCCCGCAGGACCGGCCCCCGCAGTCCTGACGAGCCGGGGGGCGGGCTAGAATCGCGGGGTTTGTCCCCGTCCCGGCAGGCCCGTACGGAGTGTCCCCCCGATGCACAGCTCCCATGACCCGTACGTCCGCGTCCGCGGCGCCCGCGAGCACAACCTCAAGGGTGTCGACGTGGATGTCCCGCGGGACGTACTGGCCGTGTTCACCGGCGTGTCGGGCTCGGGGAAGTCGTCCCTGGCCTTCGGCACGATCTACGCCGAGGCCCAGCGGCGCTACTTCGAGTCGGTCGCGCCGTACGCGCGTCGGCTGATCCACCAGGTCGGGGCGCCCAAGGTCGCCGAGATCACCGGACTGCCGCCCGCGGTCTCGCTGCAGCAGCGGCGCTCGGCCCCCACCTCGCGCTCCTCGGTGGGCACCGTCACCAACCTCTCCAACTCCCTGCGCATGCTGTTCTCGCGCGCCGGGGAGTACCCGCCGGGCGCCGAGCGGCTCGACTCCGACGCGTTCTCGCCGAACACGGCGGCCGGTGCCTGCCCCGCGTGCCACGGCCTCGGCCAAGTGCACGAAACCACTGAGGAGTTGCTGGTCCCGGATCCCTCGCTGTCGATCCGCGGGGGAGCCATCGCCGCCTGGCCGGGTGCCTGGCAGGGCAAGAACCTGCGGGACATCCTCGACACGCTCGGCTACGAGGTGGACCGGCCCTGGCGCGATCTGCCCGCCGGACAGCGCGAGTGGATCCTGTTCACGGACGAGCAACCGGTCGTCACCGTGCACCCGGTCCGCGACGCCGACCGCATCCAACGGCCGTACCAGGGCACCTACATGAGCGCACGCCGATACGTGCTGAAGACCTTTTCGGACACCAAGTCCCCGACGCTGCGGGCGAAAGCCGAGCGCTTCCTGGCCAGCGCGCCGTGCCCTGCCTGCGCGGGCAGCCGGCTGCGGCCCGAGGCGCTGGCGGTGACCTTCGGCGGCCGGACCATCGCCGAGCTTGCAGCGCTGCCACTGACCGACCTGGCCGGACTGCCGGCCGGCAGCACGGAGACGGCCAGGGTCCTCACACAGGATCTCAGGTCCCGCATCGCACCGGTGGTCGAGCTGGGCCTCGGCTATCTGAGCCTGGACCGGGCCACCCCCACCCTCTCGGCGGGCGAGCTGCAACGGCTGCGGCTTGCCACACAGTTGCGCTCCGGGCTCTTCGGTGTGGTGTACGTGCTGGACGAGCCGTCCGCCGGACTGCACCCGGCGGACACCGAGGCGCTGCTGACCGTGCTGGACCGGCTGAAGGCGGCGGGCAACTCGGTGTTCGTCGTGGAGCACCATCTGGAGGTCGTGCGCGGCGCCGACTGGCTGGTGGACGTGGGTCCCGGCGCGGGCGAGCACGGCGGACGCGTGCTGTACAGCGGGCCGCCGGCGGAGCTGGCGTCGGTCGAGGACTCGGCGACCGCCGCGTTCCTCTTCGACGAGTCACCGGGACCGGCACGTGAAGCCCGTGAGCCCCGCGCATGGTTGACGGTGGGGCCCGTGACCCGGCACAACCTGCGCGCGGTGACGGCCGAGTTCCCCCTCGGCGCGTTCACCGCCGTCACCGGGGTCTCCGGATCCGGGAAGTCCACCCTCATCGGCGAGCTGACGCAGGACCTGGAGGGGGTGGACCGCCTGGTCCGGGTTGATCAGAAGCCGATCGGACGCACCCCGCGGTCCAACCTGGCCACCTACACGGGTCTGTTCGACGTCGTACGCAAGGTGTTCGCGGTCACCGAGGAGGCGCGGGCGCGCGGGTACGGCGTCGGACGCTTCTCCTTCAACGTGGCCGGGGGGCGCTGCGAGACCTGCCAGGGCGAGGGGTTCGTCAGCGTCGAGCTGCTGTTCCTGCCGAGCACGTACGCGCCCTGCCCGGACTGCGGCGGCGCCCGCTACAACCCCGAGACGCTGCGGGTGACGTACCGGGGACGGAACATCGCCGAGGTGCTCGACCTGACGGTGGAGGCCGCGGCGGAGTTCTTCGCGGACATCCCGGCCGCGGCCCGGAGCCTGGGCACGCTGCTCGACGTGGGCCTTGGCTACCTGCGGCTCGGCCAGCCGGCGACCGAGCTGTCCGGTGGCGAGGCCCAGCGGATCAAGCTGGCGAGCGAACTGCAGCGCGGCCGCCGTGGCCACACCCTCTACCTGCTGGACGAGCCGACGACCGGACTGCACCCGGCCGACGTAGAGGTGCTGATGGACCGGCTGCACGGGCTGGTCGACGCCGGGCACACGGTTGTGGTGGTCGAGCACGACATGACGGTGGTCGCGGACGCCGACTGGGTGATCGACCTGGGACCGGGCGGCGGCGACCGAGGCGGCCGGATCGTGGCGTCCGGCCCTCCGGCACGGGTGGCCCGGGCGGCGGACAGTGCGACAGCGCCCTATCTGACGCGGGCGCTGCCATGAGAAGCCGGGTGGCTTCAGCCGGCCTCTCGATGGTTTCCCGCCCGCGCCGGGTCGGCGAGTCGTGACCCGGCTCCGGACGGCGAGCAGAGCGTCCATCTCCAGGGCGAAGGCATCATGCGCCTGTCCTTACGACGCCGGGTGCGCGTGCCCGAGGGCGGGAGAGGGGGTGTGGGTCGCTGAACGGCGTGGGCGGGGACGGAGACCAGACGGGGCCGGAAGGAGCACCTCTCCCGGCCCCGCCCGCCCGCCTTTCTCGGCGAACGATCAGTGCGCCGGCCAAGGGGCGCGGGGCTCGCGCTGAATTTGCGGCTCCGCCGCGTGGGCGCGACCAGCCCCCACGCACCCGCACCCCGACGCGCTACCTCTTCCCCACCTTCCGGGTGGCCCGCAGCCACTCCCGGTTCATGCTCGTGATGGACACCAGCGGAATGCCCTTGGGGCAGGCGGTCGCACACTCACCGGTCAGCGTGCAGCCGCCGAAGCCCTCCTCGTCCATCTGCGCCACCATGTCCAGCACCCGCGTCTCCCGCTCGGGCGCCCCCTGGGGCAGCACGTTCAGATGGTTGACCTTGGCGGAGGTGAACAGCATGGCCGCCCCGTTGGGACACGCGGCCACGCACGCACCGCACCCGATGCACTCCGCGTGCTCGAACGCGAAGTCCGCGTCGGCCTTCGGCACCGGCGTCGCATGCGCCTCCGGCGCGGATCCGGTCGGCACGGTGATGTAACCGCCGGCCTGGATGATCCGGTCGAACGCGGACCGGTCGACCACCAGGTCCTTGATCACCGGGAAGGCGGCGGCCCGCCACGGCTCGATGTCGATGGTGTCACCGTCCTCGAAGGACCGCATGTGGAGCTGGCAGGTGGTGGTGCGCTCCGGGCCGTGCGCGTCGCCGTTGATGACCAGGCTGCACGCGCCGCAGATGCCCTCGCGGCAGTCGTGGTCGAAGGCGACGGGCTCCTCCCCGGCGAGGATGAGCTGTTCGTTGAGGACGTCCAGCATCTCCAGGAAGGACATGTCGGGCGAGATGCCGTCCACCTCGTAGGTGGACATGGCTCCTTCTGCGTCGGCGTTCTTCTGCCGCCAGACGCGCAGGGTGAGCTTCATGCGTAGCTCCGCTGGGTGGGGTGGACGTACTCGAAGGCCAGGTCTTCCCTGTGCAGGACGGGCGCCTCGCCGGTGCCGGTGAACTCCCAGGCGGCGGCGTAGGAGAACGCGTCGTCGTTGCGGGCCGCTTCGCCGTCGGGGGTCTGGGACTCCTCGCGGAAGTGGCCGCCGCAGGACTCGGCGCGATGCAGTGCGTCGAGGCACATCAGCTCGGCGAGCTCCAGGTAGTCGACGATGCGGTTGGCCTTCTCCAGCGACTGGTTGAACTCCTCTCCGGTACCCGGCACCTTGATACGCCGCCAGAACTCCTCGCGGATCTGCGGGATGCGCTCCAGGGCCTTGCGCAGGCCGGAGTCGGTGCGGGCCATACCGCAGAACTCCCACATCAGTCCGCCCAGTTCGCGGTGGAAGGAGTCGGGGGTGCGGTCGCCGCCCACCGCCAGCAGCAGGTTCAGCCGGTCCTCGGTCTCCGCCAACGCCTCCTGGACCACGGGGTGTCCGGCGGTCACCGGCTCCTGGTGCGGATTGCGGGCCAGGTAGTCGTTGATGGTGGCCGGCAGGACGAAGTAGCCGTCGGCCAGGCCCTGCATCAGCGCGGAGGCGCCCAGCCGGTTGGCCCCGTGATCGGAGAAGTTGGCCTCACCGATCGCGAACAGGCCGGGGACGGTGGTCTGGAGGTCGTAGTCGACCCACAGGCCGCCCATCGTGTAGTGCACAGCCGGGTAGATCCGCATCGGCACCTCGTACGGATCCTCGTCGGTGATCCGCTGGTACATGTCGAAGAGATTGCCGTACTTGGCCTCGACGGCCTTGCGGCCCATGCGCTTGATGGCGTCGGCGAAGTCCAGGTACACGCCCTGGCCGCCGGGGCCCACTCCCCTGCCCTCGTCGCAGACGTTCTTCGCGGCGCGGGAGGCGATGTCGCGCGGGACCAGATTGCCGAAGGACGGATAGATGCGCTCCAGGTAGTAGTCGCGCTCGTCCTCGGGGATCTGGTGCGGCGGGCGGTCGTCCCCCTTGGCCTTGGGCACCCAGATCCGGCCGTCGTTGCGCAGCGACTCGCTCATCAGTGTCAGCTTGGACTGGTGGTCGCCGGTGCGCGGGATGCAGGTCGGGTGGATCTGCGTGAAGCAGGGGTTCGCGAAGTAGGCGCCGCGCCGGTGCGCCCGCCAGACGGCGGTCGCGTTGGAGTTCATGGCATTGGTGGACAGGTAGAAGACGTTGCCGTATCCGCCGCTGGCCAGGACGACGGCGTCGGCGAAATACGTATCGATCTTGCCCGTGACGAGGTCACGCGCCACGATCCCGCGGGCCCGGCCGTCGACGACGATCAGGTCCAGCATCTCGGTGCGCGGATGCATCTCCACGTTCCCCGCGGCGATCTGCCGGGACAAAGCCTGGTAGGCGCCCAGCAGCAGCTGCTGGCCCGTCTGGCCGCGGGCGTAGAACGTGCGGGACACCTGCACACCGCCGAAGGAACGGGTGTCGAGCAGGCCGCCGTACTCCCGGGCGAACGGCACGCCCTGGGCCACGCACTGGTCGATGATCTCCACGGAGATCTGCGCGAGCCGGTGCACGTTGGACTCGCGCGCCCGGAAGTCACCGCCCTTGACGGTGTCGTAGAACAGCCGGTGGATCGAGTCGCCGTCGTTGCGGTAGTTCTTCGCCGCGTTGATTCCGCCCTGCGCGGCGATGGAGTGGGCCCGGCGCGGGGAGTCCTGGTAGCAGAACTGGACGACGTGGTAACCCTGTTCGGCCAGCGTGGCGCCCGCGGAGCCGCCCGCGAGACCGGTGCCGACGACGATGATCGTGTGCTTGCGCCGGTTGGCGGGGTTGACCAGCTTCGCCTCGAAGCGGCGCTTGTCCCAGCGCTCGGCGATGGGTCCGGAGGGCGCCTTGCCGTCGACGACCGGCTCTCCGGCTGTGTAGTCCGCGTAGGTAGTCATGTCAGCTCACCACTCCGGTCATGACGCCCACGGGTACGGCGATGAAGCCGGCCGTGAGCAGTAGTGCGAGGACGTCGGCGATGACCTTCAGGGAGCGGTCGCGGGTGCGGCTGCCGACGCCGAGGGTCTGGGCGGCGCTCCAGAAGCCGTGCCGGATGTGCAGTCCGAGCGCGAGCATCGCGGCGATGTAGACGACGTTGCCGTACCAGGTGGAGAAGGTGTCCACGACGTTCTGGTAGGGGTGCCCCTCCTGGAAGCCGTCCGCGTGCACGGTCCCGGTGGTCAGGTCCAGGATGTGCCAGACGATGAACAGGCCGAGGACGATCCCGCCCCAGCGCATGGTGCGGGTCGCGTAGCTCGCCCTGGGCTTGCTGTGCACGTACTTGCTGGGCCGTGCCCTGATGTCGCGGCGGCTGAGCTGGTAGGCGGACGTGGCGTGGGCGACCACGGCGACGACGAGGACGATCCGGATGAGCCAGAGCGTCCACTCGTAGTGCATGAATGGTTCGCCGACCGTGCGCAGCCAGTGCGCGTAGTGGTTGAACTCCCCCGCGCCGAAGAAGATCTTCAGGTTGCCGATGACGTGCGCGACCAGATACAGCAGCATGACCACGCCGCTGACGGCCATCACCGTCTTCTTGCCGACGGAGGAGTCCCACATCGTGCGCGCCATGGACGGCCGTCGGTCCGTCCGCGTTGCCAGAGCCATGGAACAGCACGCTAGGGCCGAAGGACCCGATCGGTCCAAGACATGGTCCGGCTTGTTTCCATAGGCTGGGGCTATCCTGAGAGGGTGCAGTTCCAGCAGCTCCAGTACTTCGTGGCCGTCGCCGAGGCCCGGCACTTCACCCGGGCCGCCGAGCAGGTCCATGTCGCCCAGCCGTCGCTGTCACAGCAGATCAAGGCGCTGGAGCGGGAGCTGGGCGCGGATCTGTTCCTGCGGGCCCGGGGCAACATCACGTTGACCGACGCGGGCGAGGCGCTGCTGCCGCTGGCCCGGCGCATCCTGGCGGACGCGGACACGGCCCGGCACGAGGTGCAGGAGCTGGTGCAGCTGCGCCGGGGACGGGTACGGCTCGGGGCGACGCCGAGCCTGTGCACGGGGCTGCTGCCGGACGTACTGCGCGCCTTCCACGACCGCTATCCCGGCATCCAGCTGCTGATCGAGGAGGGCGGCTCGCACGACCTGGTGCGGGAGCTGGCCCGCGGCGCGCTCGACCTGGCCCTGATCGTGCTGCCGCTGCCGACGCCCGCGCCCGCGCTGACCACGGTGGAGCTGCTGCGGGAGGACCTCGTGGTGGTGTCCTCGCCGGAGGTGCCGGCACCGGGAGAGGACGGCCGGGTGGTCGACATCGGCGATCTGGAGGGTGAGCGCCTGGTGATGTTCCGGCACGGCTACGACCTGCGCGAGCTGACGGTGGCCGCGTGTCGCTCCGCTGGGTTCGAGCCGGATTTCGCTGTGGAGGGGGGCGAGATGGACGCGGTGCTGGGGTTTGTACGAGCCGGGCTGGGCATGGCCGTGGTGCCGCGGATGGTCGCCACCCGGGCCGGGCGAGGTCTGCGGGTCACTCCGCTGGCTCGGCCGGGGTTGCATCGGACGATCGCGTTGGCTCACCGCAGCGATGTGGCTCCGCCTCGCGCGGCTCGGGAGTTGCAGCGGATGTTGCTCGAGCGGTGAGGGCAGGTTGTGCCCGGCCGCGACTGCCACGGTAGCGCCGCGGGAGTACGGGTGCGTCTCGCGCCCACGCGGCGAAGCCGTATGTCCATGCAGCCCCGCACCCTTTCAGGCATTCTCTGCGCCCCCTCCCCATCGAGAGGGCACTCCCTGCTCAGCCCGTCGCGTCGGCCAGAGCCAGGTTGTGCAGCCGTTCCGGTGGTCCCGGTCGTGCGTAGTACCAGCCCTGCGCCGTGTCGCAGCCCAGGACCCGCAACTGCTCGGCCTGGGCGCCGGTCTCCACGCCCTCCACGGTGACCGCGAGGTCGAGGCTGTGGGCGAGGGAGACGATCCCCTCGACGATCTTCAGATCGACCGGATCGGCGGGGAACTGCTGCATGCCCTGGGTGAAGGAGCGATCCAGCTTGAGGACGCTCACCGGCAGGCGGCGGAGGTTCGCCAGATTCGAGTATCCGGTGCCGAAGTCGTCCAGTGCGATGTCGACGCCCATCTCGGCCAGCCGGCGCAGCGGTTTGAGCAGATCGTCGTCGGCGCCGATCAGCGCGGACTCGGTGACCTCCAGACACAGGGCGTCCGGCGCGACGCCCGCGCGTTCGAGGATGTCGACGGTGTCCTGCACCA
Organism: Streptomyces sp. NPDC006314; assembly: GCF_040613075.1. Taxonomy (NCBI): domain Bacteria; kingdom Bacillati; phylum Actinomycetota; class Actinomycetes; order Kitasatosporales; family Streptomycetaceae; genus Streptomyces; species Streptomyces sp. NPDC006314. Next base: position 202,761 of record NZ_JBEXRL010000006.1, read on the forward strand.
GACCGGAGTGGCTGAGCTGGACGGGCGACAGGTTGACGTTGATGCGCAGCGGGCCGGCGGCCGTCCCATCGCCGTGCCGTTCTCGCCATGCGCGGGCCTGGCGGATGGATTCCTCCAGGACCCAGCGGCCCAGCGGGACGATCAGGCCCGTGTGCTCGGCGAGCGGGATGAACCGGTCGGGGCCGAGGACACCGTGCTGCGGGTGCAGCCAGCGGACCAGGGCCTCGGCGCCGCGCACACTGCCGTCGCCGAGGTGGACGAGCGGCTGGTACTCGATGAAGAACTCGCCGCGTTCCAGGGCGGTGGGCAGGGCCGTGGTCAGACCGTGGCGGGTGATCGCGCGGGCGTCGGCCTCCGGATCGGCCAGTTCCGAGCGGTTGCCGCCCGCCGACTTGGCCCGGTACATCGTGATGTCGGCGCTGCGCAGGACCTCCGCCGCGGTGCGCTCGCCCGCCGGGCCCTCGACGATGCCGAGGCTGCCGCGGACCATGAGGTCGCGGCCGTCGATGCTGATCGGGGTGACCAGCGCGTTCATGATCCGCTCGGCGAGTTCGTCCACCTTGCGTTCGGTGCCCGGCCCGGTGGTCAGCGCCACGAACTCGTCGCCGCCGAGCCGGGCGACCATCTCGCCGGGCGCGGTCGCGCAGGACTGCAGCCGGTCGGCGACCTCCACCAGCAGCCGGTCGCCGGCCGCGTGGCCGAGGCTGTCGTTGATGGTCTTGAAGCCGTCCAGGTCGAGGTAGCACAGTCCGAAACGCTGGCCCTCGCCGGCGCTCAGGGCCTTCTCCAGGCGCTCGAAGAACAGAGTGCGGTTGGGAAGTCCGGTGAGCGCGTCGTGCGTGGCCTCGTAGCGCAGACGCAGGTTGAGCAGACGGCGCTCGGTGGTGTCCTCCATGAGGGCGAGCTGGTACTGCGGATTGCCGTCGGCGTCGCGCAGCAGGGACACCGTCAGATTGGTCCACAGGACCGTGCCGTCGGGGCGGTTGAACGCCTTCTCCGTGTGGTAGTGCTCGCGCTCGCCGCGGACGAGTTCCTCGTACAGCTTCCAGGTCTGCGGAGCGTCCTCGGGGTGGGTCCAGTCCGGCACCAGGCGGCCGCGCAGGGACTGCTCGGGGAGCCCGAACATGCGCAGCAGTGCCTTGTTGACCTGGAGGACGTTGCCCTCGAGGTCGGCGATGCCGATTCCTATGGCCGCGCCTTCGAAGACCGCGCGGAAGCGGGCCTCGCTGGCGTGCAGCGCCTGCGCCACCACACCCTGGGCCCGCAACGCGGCCTGTGCGATGGCCTGTTGTTCGGCAAGCGTGCGCTCACGCAGGGCTTGCGCGTACCCGGCGGCCATCGCGTGCTGCAACCGCGAGGCGCGCAAGCGCAGTTCGTCCTGGGGGCGGTCCTCGCCGCAGTACAGGGCCAGGTAGGCGTCGACGCAGTCCAGGGTGCGGGTGAGGGCCTCGGGGTCGGTGCAGTGCGCGTCGACCAGCGCGGCACCGACCGCCCTCGCGCCGTCCGCGTCGAACCCGTGCGCCCGCAGCAGCTCGCTCAACCGGTGTGCGAGTGGCAGGAGCCGCTCTTCGAACTCCGCGCGGGTGAGCGACGTCGAGGTCACCGGGAAGACCGCCCGGCTCCAGATCGTCGTCAGCCGGCGCAGTCTGTCCTCCGGCCCGTCCGGCTCCGCGCTCACGCCGTACGCCCCACGCCGGCGAATCCGGAGAAGGCGAACGGATCCTCGTCCTCCGGCGCCGACTCCGGGCGCCAGTGCGGCATCGGCACCAGTCCGGGTTCCACCATGTCGTACCCCTCGAAGAACCGTGCGATCTCGTCACGCGAGCGCATGATCAACGGGTTGCGAATGTCCTTGTACACGTCCACCGCGCCCTCGGCCCGCTCGGCAGGCACCGGGATTCCCTCGTACGAGGCATGGGTGAGGATCAGCAGGCTGCCGGGCGCGAGCGCCTCGCGCAGCTCGGCCACCGCACTGTACGGGTCGTCCGCGTCTTCCACGAAGTGAAGTATGGCAACGAGGAGGAGGGCCACTGGCCGATTCAGGTCGATAAGCCTCTCCAGTTGGGGGCTTGCGAGGATCTCCTGCGGCTTGCACAGATCCGCGGCGACCACGTCCGCGTGGTCGTTGCCCGCCAGGACCGCCTGGCTGTGCGCGACGGCGACCGGGTCGCGGTCGACGTAGACGACATGGGCGCCGGGTGCGACCGCCTGGGCCACCTCGTGCACATTGCCGAAGGCGGGGATGCCGGAGCCGATGTCGAGGAACTGGGTGATGCCCTCCCCGGCCGCGAAACGGACGGCCCGGCGCATGAACGCCCGGTTGGCCTGCATGATCTTCGGCAGGCCCGGCAGGAACTCCATGGCCTTGCGGGCCGCTTCCCGGTCGACCTCGAAGTTGTGCGAACCGCCCAGGTAGTAGTCGTAGATCCGCGAGACGCTGGGCACCGAGATGTCGATGCTCCGTGGGGCCCAGGCAGGACGCTCCATGTATCTCTCCAAGGCGTAAGCGACAGGCGTAGGCGATCCGGTGTTCGAGCAGAGGCTACTGATCGCCTGCCAAAGGAGCGACCTGAAACGGAAATTGACCATCCGTTCCCGGTCACTGCCTGCGGCAAGTGCCCGTATGACCCCGCTGTGTGACGGCTGTGCCGGCACCGGACGGCGTACCACCCATACAACGATCCGCCCCCTCCGTGCGGTGCGGAGGGGGCGGACCTTCGGTCGCGCGCCGGTCGGGCGGGGCGATCGACCCTGGGGAGGTGATCTAGTTGCCCGGCGCGCCGACCGGCTTGCCGTCGGGCGAGACGGCGTACCAGGTGCCGCCCACGCCCTGACCGTTGGTGTCCCCGGGAGCCTTGTCACCGGAGAAGGTGTAGATCGGCCAGCAGTTGACCGTCATCTGCTTCTCTCCGTCGGGCCGGGTGAAGGGCATGAGCCCCTTCTTCTTCACGCCCTCGGTGTCGTCGGCGCTGACCGGGCCGACGGCCGGCCACTTCTCCAGGCACGCGCCGGTGCAGTTGGAGACGGATTTCGGCCAGGCCTCGTCCTTCATGAAGCGGTAGACCGTCCTGCCGTTCTTGTCGACGACGATGTCACCGAGCTTGGGGTCCTTGCGGACGGAAAGTCCCGGCAGGGAGGACAGGGCGGCCTTCTTGCCGTTGGGGGCGAGCGCGAACCACTTGCCGCCAACGCCCTGGCCGTTGACGTCACCGGCGTTGACGTCCTTGGCGTAGCGGTAGGCGGGCCAGCCGCCGACGGTGAGCTGCTTGCTGCCATCGGCACGGGTGACCTCGCCGAGCAGCGCCTTGTCGATGCCGCCGCCGGCGGTGGCGTCGTCGGCGGGCACCGGCGGCCAGGTGGTGGCGCAGTCGCCGTCGCAGTTCGACTTGGGCGGATTGGCGGTGTCCTTGTCGAACCGGTACAGGGTGAGGCCGGAACCGTCGGTCAGCACATTGCCGAGGTCGGGATTGGAGGCCACGGCCAGCTTGCCCGCGGGGGCGGCCTGGGTCGGGGAGCTGGAACTCTGGTTGCCGTCGGCGCCGTAACCGTTGCCCGCGCCGGTCGCGGTTCCGGTGCCCGGATTGCCGTAGTCGCCCGCCGGCGCCGTGGCCCCCACGTTCTGGGCCGACGACGCGGGAGCACCGGCGTTGTCCTGACCGCACGCCGTCGTCAGCGCCAGCACCGAAGCGGCTGTGGCCACCAGTGAGGCGGTCCGCCAGGAGGTCTTCATCGTCAACTCCCCATTATCGCCTGAATATTGCAGCGAGCCCTGCAGCGCCTTGCTGCGCCGCCGCACGGTCATGGGTACGCGGCGGAGGGGCCGCAGCGTTCAACGGAACGGGAAGTTCTTCGGGATTTTCTTTCCGGATGCTGTGGCACGTGCCGCCGGCGGAGACTCGTACGGGCGTACGCAACAGGCCGGTCGGCGTCTTCGGCGTATCAAACCCTTGATCGCACCATGTCCTCCCTTCGGAGCAATCCCGGCGCACTGCGGCGTACGACCACGTTTCCCACCCCATGATCTTCGTCGTGCATGGACCCGAAGTGACCCGATGCGCGCGTGCCACAAGGGCGTTGGCCCTGCTGACGCTGACCTGGGCTCTGGTGGGCTGCCCGGTCGGCAGCGCGTCGGCCGACGCCTGCGCGTCCGCCTCGACGGGCCCGGACGGCACGGTGGCGGTGGCCTACGCCGGCGGCCACCCCTGGCTCTCCCCCGAGCCCTCGACCGCGGTCGGGCACGGGGTACCCGCATCCCCGCCCTGCCCGGAGCCGACCCCGCCGCCGTGCCCGCCCACGCCCACCCCGACGCCGACCCCGACTCCCACGCCACCGCCACCGCCACCACCACCACCACCGCCACCGCCACCACCACCGACGCCGACGCCGACGCCGCGGCCGACACCGAAGCCGACGCCGAAACCCACCCCCATGCCGCAGCCGCCCGCCCGGCCCGCCCCGGCTCCCCCGGCACCCCGGCCGACGCCCACGCCCCCTCCGCCACCGCCGGCACCCAAGCCCCAGCCGACGCCAAAGCCGACCCCGCGGCCGTCGGTGGCCCCGGTGAGCTACCCGGCGTACCACCCCCACCCGGTCAGCCACCACGCACCCGGCCACACCACGCCGGTCACCTACGTCCTGCTCATCACCGTTCCCGCGATCGTCGCCGTGGCGGCGCTGCGCCCGCGCTGACGCGCCGGCCCGCTCACTTCTGGAGGCACCTGTTGTCGGATTGGCTTGTTCTCGTCCTCGCGATGCTGGGGGCGTGTGCGGTGGTGGTGATCGTCACCGTGGTACGGCACAAGAGGGCTCCCGAGGACGAGGACCCCAGCGAGACCCCGGATGTCATCGAGTACATGACGATGTGGATCGGCGTCGTGTACGCCATCGTCCTGGGTCTGGCCATCGCGGGTGTGTGGGAGGCCCGCAGCTCCGCCCAGGACCACGTGCAGTCCGAGGCCCAGGCGCTGCACGAGATCTGGGAGCGGGTCCGGGTCTACCCGCCGGACATCCGTGACCGCGTCCGCGACGATGTCGACGCCTATGCCGGCTACGTCGTGCATACGGAGTGGAAGACGATGGCGCACGACGAGAGCGTCACCGACCGCGGCACCGAACTGCTGCGGAGGGTCCGGCAGGACGTCACCGACTACCAGCCCAGGAGCGACTTCGAGGCGCAGGCCTACCAGCCGCTGCTGGACCAGACGGCCGCCGCCGACCAGGCCCGCAACGCGCGCGCCGACTCCACGGAGCCCACCATGCCGCCGGTGGTGTGGTGGGGGCTGCTCGCAGGCGCGGTGATCACCATCGGCATGGTGTTCGCGCTGCAGATCCGGCGGACGAAACGCGAGTTGGTCCTGGCCGGGCTCTTCTCCGCGACCATCGCCTTCATGCTGTTTCTCATCTGGGACCTCGACGCCCCCTACAGCCGGGGCATCGCGGTGACCGCGGAGCCGTTTCTGAAACTGTTCCCGAACGTCACCGGGTGATCGCGGCGGCGAAGGAGACGTTCCCGCCTGGGCGGCGCACGTGACGGCAGGCCTCGGCCCCGGTTCCCACGAGGTACCGGGGCGGGGCCTTGTGAACGAGTGCCGCGCTGTGCCGTAGGGGCGGCCGCAACGGGCTCAGACGCGCTTCTCGTGCCTGCGGCGCAGCCAGAAGGCGCCGCCGCCGATCACGGCCATGGTCACCAGGCCACCGCCGATGGCCATGTCCGCGGGCGTCGCGCCACTGGACTTGCTGCCGCCGAGGCCGCCCTGCACACCGCCGAGCACGGTGAAGGCCGCCGGACGGGTCAGCGTACGGCCGTCGCAGCGGACGGTGATGTCGTACCGGCCGGGCCGGGCGTCGCGGTCGACGGTGACGACGCCCCGCGCGGTGTCACCGCGGAACGGCGTCAGCGGGGCGGTGCGGAAGGCACGGGAGGTCATCGCGCCGCCTCGGCAACCGTCCACGGTGACGGTGAGCCGGCCCCCGGCGGCGATCACACTGGGCGTGGCGACGATGTTGCGCGGATTGCCGTCGCCGCCCCGGCCGCCGAAGTTGTCGTTGCCCCGGCCCCCGAGGCCGTCGCCACCGCCGAAGCCGTCCCCGCGCCCCCCGAAGTTGTCCCCGCGGCCGAAGTTGTCGTTGCCCCGGCCGTTCCCGTTCCCGTTCCCGTTCCCGTTCCCGTTGCCGTTCCCGTTGCCGTTCCCGTTGCCGAAGCCGTTCCCGCGGCCGTTTCCGTTCCCGAAGCCGTTCCCGTTCCCGAAGCCGTTCCCGTTTCCGTTCCCGCGGCCGTTTCCGTTCCCGAAGCCGTTCCCGTTGCCGTTCCCGAAGCCGTTTCCGTTTCCGTTCCCGTTCCCGTTTCCGAAGCCGTTCCCGTTTCCGTTCCCGAAGCCGTTCCCGTTGCCGAAGCCGTTCCCGTGGCCGTTGCCGTTCCCGAAGCCGTTCCCGTTGCCGTTCCCGAAGCCGTTCCCGTTCCCGTTCCCGAAGCCGTTCCCGTTGCCGTTCCCGAAGCCGTTCCCGTTCCCGTTGCCGTTGCCGAAGCCGTTCCCGGCCCCGTTCCAGTTGCCGTTGCCGGTGATGGCGCCGGTGCCCGGGACGATGACGGTGGTGTCGGTGTTGCTCGGCCCGCCCCCGTTGCCCATGCCGTCCGCGACGGCCACGGGGGCGGCGAGCCCGAACACGGCGACCGCGGTGCACGCGGCCGCCAGGGCACGTTGGTTTCGCATGTGATCCTCCGCGGGAGGCGCCCGGGTCCCGTCCCCGGTCGATCGGCGAGAAAACACCTCCCGGGAAGACCCTCAGACGCCCGGAACACGCCCGCATGTTGAGAATGGTCCGTCCTGGTGAGGCAACACGCCGAACGAAAACCACACAATCGGATATTGCCGCAGGTCACGGACCGTCAGAAAATTCCTGAAGGCTGCAACTCGGATGGCGCACCGGGAAAGCGACGGGCCACCCGTTCGCCGGTTGCCCCGTCGCCCGTCGCGCGCGCGGGACTTAGCGTTTTCCCATGCGCGACGGACGTGGTGACGGCCGCGTAGAGAGGGGATGACGAATGTTGGCGTCCGAGCTTTCCGAGCTTGCCGAAGAGGAGGAGCGGCGGAAGAAGCGTGCCCCCTGGGGCGTGATAGCGCTTGTTCTGCTGACCGGCCTGGCGCTCATTCGGAATGGTTCGGGGGAGTTCGACGTCGGCCCCCCGCAGCCGGCGTCGGCGGCGGCACCGGACAGCCGCGCCACCCCTGACACCGTCCCCGCCGCCGCGCCCGCCTCGCTGCCGTTCTCCGCCGTCGACCGGGTCCGGATCCCCGCGATCCAGGTCGACGCCCCGGTCATGCCGGTGGGGCTGGACGCGAACGGCTGGGTCGGCGCGCCACCGCCGGAGGACCCCAACCTGGCGGGCTGGTTCACCGGTGCGGTCTCCCCCGGCGAGAAGGGCACCGCCGTCGTCGTCGGCCACGTCGACAACACGAAGGGCCCCGCCGTGTTCTACGGCCTCGGGGCCCTGAAGAAGGGGAACCGGGTCGAGATCCTGCGCAAGGACGGAAAGACCGCGGTGTTCGAGATCTACGGGGTCGAGGTCTTCGAGAAGAGCAATTTCCCCGGCGACCGGGTGTACGGCTCGAAGGGAACTCCCGAACTCCGGGTCATCACCTGTGGTGGCGGTTTCTCGAAGCAGAACGGCTACGACGGCAATGTCGTCGCCTTCGCCCGCCTGACCACGGTCGCCTGAGCGCGTGACCGGGCGGGCGAGAGCCTGGTCATACACGGCGGCGCGGCACGGTGAGGTGGTATCCGGAGTCGATCAGATAGGGCAGCCATTCACGGATCGCCCGGACGGTTTGCGAACGGTCGCCTCCGGCGTCGTGGGAGAGCACCACGACCCCGGGGGCGGCACCGCTCTCCACGATGTCGACGATGGTGCTCGTGCCGGGCTCCTCCCAGTCCGTGGTGTCGACGGTCCAGGCCATCGGCTCCATCCCCATCTCGGCGCCCAGTTGGAAGGCGGCCCTGTTCCAGGCGCCGTAGGGTGCGCGGAACCACTGGGGGCGCTCGCCGTAGGCGTCCTCGATGACCTCGGTGGTGCGCTCCATCTCGGAGCGGATCTCCCCGCGGTCGAGGGTCGTCAGCAGCGGATGGGTCCAGGTGTGGTTGCCGACGACGTGGCCCTCGTCGGCCATACGGGCCAGCAGGTCCTTGTTGTCGACGGCCATCTCGCCGCACACGAAGAACATCGCCCGGACGTCGTACTTGGCGAGGGTGTCCAGGATGTGCGGGGTGTACTCCGGGTGGGGGCCGTCGTCGAAGGTCAGCACCATGCGCCGGCCGCGCCCGGAGACCCGCAGGATGGGTGCCTCGCGCACCTTGAGCTTCCGGGGCGCGGCGCGTGGGGGTCCGTATCCGGTGAGCGGCTGGAGCCGGAAGGCGGAGGACTTGAGCGCCTGGCGGGCCTGCGGACCGGCGACGGGGGCGGCGGTCCGTGCGGTCTCCTCGTCGCCTGCCAGGATGACTCCGGCGGTGCCCGCGGCTCCCACGGCTGCGGCGCCGGCGAGGAGCATCCGGCGCCGCGTGAACAACTGATCCTTCTGCATGACTCATCAGTCGCCCCGTCAGGCTCCGGCGCACCGCAACGGCACCGGTGCGGCGGCGTGAATGCACCCGAACGGCGGAGTCGGAGAAGGTTTCAGCGGCGGCGCACGAGTGGGAACGGCAGCGTCTCGCGGATCGTCAGGCCGGTGAGGAACATGACCAGCCGGTCGACTCCGACGCCGAGTCCGCCGGTCGGGGGCATGGCGTATTCGAGGGCCTCCAGAAAGTCCTCGTCCAGCTCCATGGCCTCCGGGTCGCCGCCGGCGGCCAGCAGCGACTGCTCGGTGAGCCGCCGGCGCTGTTCGACGGGGTCGGTCAGCTCCGAGTAGGCGGTGCCGAGTTCGGTGCCGAAGGCGACGAGGTCCCAGCGTTCGGCGAGCCGCGGGTCGGTGCGGTGCTGCCGGGTGAGCGGGGAGACGTCGGTCGGGAAGTCCTTGTAGAAGGTGGGCAGCCGGGTCCGCTCCTCGACGAGCCGCTCGTACATCTCCAGCACGACGTCACCGGGCCCGTCGTCGGCGGTGTACGGCACGCCCGCGCGGTCGCACAGCCGGTGCAGCCGCAGCAGTTCGGCGCCGGGACCGATCTCCTCCCCCAGCGCCTCGGAGATCGCGCCGTAGACGGTCTTGACCGGCCACTTCCCGGAGATGTCGTACTCCTCGCCGCCCTTGCGGGCCACCGGGGAGCCGAAGGCGGCGGTCGCCGCCCCCTGGATCAGCTCGCGGACGAGGTCGAGCATGACGTCGTAGTCGGCGTGGGCCTGGTAGGCCTCCAGCATCGTGAACTCGGGGTTGTGCTTGTAGGAGACGCCCTCGTTGCGGAACGTGCGGCCCAGCTCGAAGACCTTCTCCAGGCCGCCGACGCACAGCCGCTTCAGGTACAGCTCGGGGGCGATCCGCAGATACAGGTCGAGGTCGTAGGCGTTGATGTGGGTGGTGAAGGGGCGGGCGTTGGCGCCGCCGTGGATCTGCTGGAGCATCGGGGTCTCGACCTCGAGGTAACCGCGCTCCAGCAGGCCCTGGCGGAGGGCCTGTACGGCGGCGGAGCGGGCGCGGAGCACGGCGCGGGCGTCGGGGCTGGTGGCGAGGTCGAGGTAGCGGCGGCGGACCTTGGCCTCGGGGTCGGTGAGGCCGCGCCGCGCGCCGGGACGGGGGTCCCCGCTGATTGAGTGAAGCCGAAAGCTCGGGGGAGGGCGCAGGCATTTGCCGGTGAGCTGCCAGGAGGTGACGAAGACGGTGGGTTCGCCCTTGTCGCTCAGCCGCGAGTGGCCGGTGGCGGTGATGTGGTCGCCGATGTCGGTGTCCGCGGTGAAGCGGTCCAGGGCGGTGCCGGCGCCGTCGCGGGTGAGGGCGATCTGGTGGTCGCCGGACCAGTCCCGCAGCATGGCGAAGACGATGCCGCCGAAGTCGCGGACCAGCATGACGCGTCCGGCCACGGTGACGTCCTCGTCGGGCGGTACGTCGGCGAGGGCGTGGGTGGGGGCGGGGACGCCGACGGGGTAGGGGTCGGTGCCGGTGGCGCGCAGCCGGTCGAGCGTGCGGTGCCGGACGCGGACCTGGTCGGGCAGGCCCGCGTCCGGGGCGGCGGGCCCGGCCTGGTCCCCTCCGTCGAGGCCGAGCGCCGTCAGGGACGGCAGCCCTTCCGTGGTGGCGGGCCGCTGCCCGGTCTTCGGGTGCCCCTTTCCCCAGAGTTTGTGCAACGAGGGTACGGACACGAAGCCTTCGGCGATGCCGGAGGCGAGGCCGATGCGGGCCAGGGAGGCGGTGTCGCCGTAGCAGATGAAGCGCGGGTACCACTCGGGGTGGTACTTGGCGTTGGAGCGGTACAGCGCCTCCAGTTGCCACCAGCGGGAGATGAACAGCAGCAGGCGGCGCCAGAGCCGCAGGACGGGACCGGCGCCGATGCGGGCGCCTTCCTCGAAGACGGACCGGAAGACGGCGAAGTTCAGGGAGACTCTGCGCACCCGCAGTCTGGGGGCCGCGGCGCACAGTTCGGCCACCATGAACTCCATGACTCCGTTGGGGGCGGCGCGGTCACGGCGCATCAGGTCCAGGGAGACGCCGTCGCGGCCCCAGGGGACGAAGGAGAGCAGCGCGAGGAGCCGGCCGTCCTCACCGAGGGCCTCCACGAGCAGGCAGTCGCCGTCGGCGGGGTCACCGAGCCGGTCCAGGGCCATGGAGAAGCCGCGTTCGGTCTCGGTGTCGCGCCAGGCGTCGGCCTTGTCGACGATCTCCTCCATCTCCCGTTCGGTGAGGGTGGCGTGGCGGCGGATGCGGCAGGTGGCACCGGTGCGGCGGACCCGGTGCACGGCCTGCCGGGTGACGCGCATGTCCCGGCCCTTCAGGTCGAAGGAGGCGACGTGCACGATCGCTTCGTCACCGATGTGCAGGGCGCCGAGGCCGGCGCGGGCGCAGGCGCGGGCACCGTCCTCGGAGGCGCCCATCACCGCGGCCGCCCAGGCGTGGCGGCGGGCCACGTCCAGCCAGGCCCCGATGGCGTGCGGCCAGGCCTCCGGGTCGCCCACGGGGTCGCCGCCGGCCAGGCACACCCCGGCCTCGACACGGTAGGTGACGGCGGCCTTGCCGCTGGGCGAGAAGACGACGGCCTTGTCGCGGCGGGTGGCGAAGTAGCCGAGGGAGTCCCGTTCGCCGTAGGCCGCGAGGAGGGCGCGGATGCGGGCCTCCTCGTCGCCGTGCAGGGCGGCCTCCAGGCGCTGGGACCGGAACAGCGTGGCGGCTGCGTTCAGCAGCGCGATCGCGCCGAGCAGGCCGAGCAGGAAGGTGACCTCGCGCGGCGGCCGGCCGTCGAAGGAACTGTCCGAGACGAGCCCGCCGCACGCCCGGTCGGCCGCCCAGGCCAGGTGCCGGCCCTCGGGCAGGGAGCCGGGGAACAGCGAGACCAGGCCCCAGCCCAGCAGGATCGCCACGGTGAGACCCGCCAGCAGCACGCCCAGCGCCCGCCGTACGGCTCCGCGACGGGAGGCGGCGTAGAACTCCCCGCGGGCCACGACGAGCAGGAGCAGCAGTAGCGCGCACAGCGCCAGGGACGGCAGCGACTCGGCGTACGGGCCGAGGGCCACGCCGAGGATGTCGTCGAGGACGAGCAGGCCGAGGTAGACGACGACCAGCCACCAGGCGATCTTCTTGCGGGCCGCTGTGGCGCCGGCCAGCAGGAAGAGGAAGACGGCGTAGGCGAGGTTGGCGCTGATCGGGACCAGGAGCAGGTCGAGGGCGCGGACGGCCGGTCGGAGCAGGCGGCGCAGCGGGGCGATGAACGCGAGCAGGGCGCACAGCAGGCCGAGCGCGGCGAAGAGCGCCGCGAAGGCCTCTGGTACCCAGCCGAGGCGCCCGCCGGCGGGAGGGCGTACAGGTGCCGTGGCGTCCCTCCGTTCGGCGGGCTCCGCGGTGGCAGTCATGGTTCCGACTGTAGGAAGCGGCCGGGCGGTCCGCCCGTCGAGACGGTGCCGGGTGCCGGGCGCGGGATGCGGCGGGCGGCCCCCGCATCGCGGCTGGAACCACCGGCTCCGATAGCCTCACGGCCGTGACGGAACAGCACGGGCGGCATTTCCATCGGTTCGAGCGGGGGACGGACGGGCCGAAGGTCATCCTGGTCGGGGTGGACGGCTCCGACTCCTCGCTGCGTGCCGCCGCCTACGCGGGCGGCCTGGCCCGGCGGCAGCACGCGCTGCTGGCCGTGGTGTACGTGCAGCCGGTGCTCGCGGCCGGGGCGGCGCTCGGTGCGCCGGTGGCGGAGACGGCCGACGAGATCGCCGAGGACCTGATCGCGCAGATCCGGGAGGCGGCGGAGCGGCTCAAGGGCTTGTTCGAGCTGCGGTGGGAGTTCCATACCTTCCGCGGCGACCCTTACAACGGCCTGGTGAAGGCGGCCGACGAACTCGAGGCGGACGCGGTGGTGGTGGGCGCCTCCGAGCAGGCCGGGCACCGGATCATCGGCTCGGTGGCGGTCCGGCTGGTGAAGGCTGGGCGCTGGCCGGTGACGGTCGTTCCGTAGGGCGGCGCAGGAGCAGCGGGGTCGCCAGCAGCAGCGCTCCGGCCAGCGCGAGCGCGGTGCGCGGGCCGGTGAGGGCCGCCAGCAGGCCCCACAGGGCGGTCAGGGTGGCGGTGACGGCCTTGCCGGTGACCGACCAGGCGGCGAGGGTACGGGCCACCCGGTCTGTCGGGGTCAGGTCGAGGCGCTCGGTGGCGAGGACGGGGTTGAACACCCCCGCGCAGGTGATCAGGCCGGCCTCGACCGCCATCACCAGCAGCAGGCCGGGGACGCCGGGGCGGACGAAGGCGAGTCCGAGCGGCCAGATCGCGCGCAGTGTGCCGGCGGTGAGCAGGACCCGGCGGCGGCCGTGCCGGGTGGCGAGCGGGCGGGCCAGCCGGGAGCCGAGCAGTCCGCCGAGGCAGGGCAGCGCGAAGGCGAGGCCGTACTGCCAGGGCGCGAAGCCGAGCGGGCCGAGCATGAGGACCGAGAGCACCGGCGAGGTGGCCATGACCAGACCGTTGACCAGCACCACGTTGAGGAACAACGGGCGCAGGGCGGGGCTGGTGAGGAGGTGCCGCCAGCCGTCGAGGAGGTCGCCGGCACGAGGCGCGGCGGTCCGCTCCGGGTGCGGCTCGTCCCCGCCGATGGCGCGGATGCCGAGGGCTGAGAGCAGATAGCTGACGGCGTCCGCGGCCACCGCGGTCATCGGTCCGAGCAGGCCGACCGCGGCTCCGCCGAGTGGGGGTCCGAGCACGAGGGCGGTCCAGTTCGTGGACTCGAACCGGCTGGTGGCGGTGAGCAGTCCCGAGGACGGCACGAGGGCCTTGAGGTAGGCGCCGGAAGCGGCGGTGAAGGTGATGTCGGCCGCCGCGACCACCATGGACACGGCCAGCAGCTGCCCGAAGCCGAGCAGTCCGAGCGCATAGGCGGCCGGAAGCGTGAGCAGCGAGGCACAGCGCACGAGGTCCGCCGTGATCATCACCGGGCGCTTGCGGCGGAATTCCACCCAGGGCCCGAGGGGTACGGTGGCCACCGCGCCGACGGCCACTCCGGCGGAGGCGAGCAGCGACACCTCCGCGGATCCGGCGTGCAGCACGAGGACGGCGATCAGCGAGAAGGCGTCGAAGGCGAGCCAGGTACCGAAGGTGCTGACGCCGTACGCGGCCCACAGCCATCCGAAGCGACGCCCCAGCTTCATCCCCGACCTCTCGTTGACCCGGGACATGTAAACCAGCAGGCCCGGCCGGGAGCAAACAACCGCAGGGGCGCCAGCCACAACCATCGGTTGTACGGGGATAGGCTGACGGCGTGGACCTCAAGGCCGTGCGCACCTTCGTCGCCGTGGCGGACAGTGGGCAGTTCCAGGTCGCCTCGGCCGTCCTGGGCATCACCCAGCAGGCCGTCTCCAAGCGGATCGCGGCCCTGGAGAGGGACCTCGGGGTACGGCTGTTCAACCGGACGGCGCGCGGGGCGGAGCCGACCATCGACGGGCAGGCGTTCCTGCCGCACGCGCGGGAGCTGCTGCTGGCCGAGGAGCGGGCCGCGGCCTCGGTGCGGCCGGGACGGCGCGCACTGCGCGTCGACGTGATCGGGCCATGGCTGGCTCCCGCGGCCCTGCTGCGGGAGTTCCACGAGGCGCGTCCCGGCACGGACCTGGACGTCGTGACCCTCTTTGACGCGGACATGGCCGTGGCCGCCGTGCGCTCCGGCACCATCGACGCGACCTTCCGCGCGGTCACCATGCCCGGCCGGCGGCTTCCCGATGGGCTGGCGGCGGACCCGGTCCTGGACGAGCCGTTGCAGTTGCTGACCGGGCCCGGGCACGCGCTCGCCGGGGCCCGCTCGGTGACGCCGGCGCAGCTCGCCGGGCACCGGATCTGGATGCCGGGCATCGTGGACGGCACCGAGTGGGCCGCCTACTACGCCGCCCTGGCCGCCGGGTTCGGGCTGACCATCGACTCCGTGGGCCCGAACTTCGGCACCGAGGCGCTCCTGGACGCGGTCGCGGACTCGGCCTCGCTAGCCACCTTCGTCGGCGAGCGCACCCGGCTCGTCTGGCCCGCCGAGCACGATCTGCGGCGGATCCCGCTCACCGATCCGACGCCGGTGTATCCCCACTCGCTGGTGTGGGACGCGGCCAACGCCCATCCCGGGCTCGCCGCCCTGCGCACCCACCTCACCGCCCGGTCGCCGGCCCGTCCCGCGTCCCGTACGTGGACACCGGCCTGGGCTGTGCGTGGCGTCTTCCGTCCGGGGCGCGCCTGAGACATCATGATCCGCCGTCAGCCGTTTGCCGTCGGTGAAGAGGTGAGGCGCGTGGCCAGACTCGGTACGGGTGAGGGGATTCTCCGCCGCAAACCCATTGAACACATCGACGAGACAGAGCTCGGCGAGGGCACCCGCCTGGACAGGTCGCTGGGACTCTGGCAGCTCACCGCGATCGGCGTGGGCGGCATCATCGGCGCGGGCATCTTCACGCTGGCCGGCACGGTGGCCAACGGCACCGCCGGGCCCGCGGTGCTGGTGTCGTTCCTGATCGCCGGTCTCGCGAGCGCCTGTGCGGCCCTGTCGTACGCCGAGTTCGCGGGACTGATCCCGAAGGCCGGTTCGGCGTACACGTACGGCTACGCGGTGCTCGGCGAGTTCGCCGGCTGGTTCATCGGCTGGGACCTGCTGCTGGAGTACACGGCCATCGTGGCCGTGGTGGCCATCGGCATCTCCGGTTACTTCGGCTTCCTGGTCGAGGCGATGGGCGCGAACCTGCCCGACTGGATGCTGGGCGCGCCCGGCACCGGTGCGGGCCACCGGGTCGATCTGTTCGCGGCCGTACTGTGCCTGCTGATCGCCTGGCTGCTGAACCTGGGTATCCGCGCCGCGGCCCGCTTCGAGACGTTCGTGGTGGCACTGAAGGTGCTGGTGGTGCTGGTGGTGATCGGGGTGGGCGTGTTCCACATCAGCACGGCGAACTATCACCCGTTCTTCCCGTTCGGCGTCAGCGGGGCGTTCACCGGTGCGGCGACGGTGTTCTTCGCGGTGTTCGGCTACGACGCGATGTCGACGGCGGCGGAGGAGTCGAAGGACGCGCAGCGGCACATGCCGAAGGCGATCCTCTACTCGCTGGCCATCTCCATGGTGCTGTACGTGGCGGCCTGCCTGGTGCTGACGGGCATGCAGAACTACAAGCAGATCGACCCGGAGAGCGGCTTCTCCACGGCGTTCAAGTCGGTGGGGCTGAACGCGCTCGCGGACGTGATCGCCGTGGGTGCGATCATCGGCATCCTCACGGTGATGTTCACGTTCATGCTGGGCGTGACCCGGGTGTGGTTCTCGATGTCCCGTGACGGGCTGCTGCCCACGTGGTTCGCCAAGACGCATCCGACGCGGCACGTGCCGACCCGAGTTACCTGGATCGTGGGGGTGGCGTCGGCCGCGATCGCCGGGTTCGTCCCGATCGGGCAGGCGGCGGAACTCACCAACATCGGCATCCTGCTGGCGTTCGTGGTGGTGTGCGCGGCGGTGATCGTGCTGCGCTACCGGCAGCCCGAGCTGCCGCGCACCTTCCGCACGCCCGGGATGCCGTTCGTACCCGCGCTCGGTGTCGTCTTCTCGGTCTGGCTGATCACGTTCCTGCAGTGGCAGACCTGGGTGCGGTTCGCGGTGTGGTTCGCCATCGGGTGCGTGATCTACTTCGGCTACTCCTACCGGCGCTCGGCGCTCGCCCCGCGGCAGCCCGCCGAGTGATCACTCCCCCATGACCAGGCCGTCATCGGCGGCTCCGCGGCTGAGGACCACGTCCTTGATCCGGTCGCGGACGTTCTCCAGTTGGGCGCCCTGGGCGATCGCCCGGTTGAGGTCGAGGACCCGGCCGGCGTCGAGGTCGTACAGCTGCGGGACGAACTCGGCCTTGGCGACCTGCCAGCGGCCTCCCTGCCTGACCGGCGGCGCGAAGGTGAAGCGGCCGAGGGTGGACTCGTTGCCGCGCCGGTCCTGGACGCCCTGGTCGTTGTACATCTCTCCGGCGATCTGGTCACCCATGCCGTAGACCACCCAGGTGCCGTTGACCTTCTCGTACGCCTGCGGGACGTGGGCGTGGGTGCCGAGGATCAGGTCGATGTCCGGCCGGTTGTGCGTCGCCGAGGCGGTGAGCCGCTGGGCGAGGGTGAGCTGGAGCTGGTCGGGCTCTTCCCGCCATTCGGTGCCCCAGTGCACGGAGACCACGACGACGTCGGCGCCGGCCTGCCGGGCGGCGCGGGCGTCGGCGATCATCCGGTCCGGCTCGATCAGGTTGACGGCCCAGGGCTGTCCGGACGGCAGCGGCTTGCCGCGGGTGCCGAACGTGTAGGACTGGTGCGCGACCCTGGCCGGGCCCGCCCGGAGGATCGTGACCGAACGGGCCTCGGCCCCGCTGCGGGCGGTTCCGGCGTGTCCGAGGCCCGCCTCGTCCATGGCGTCGAGGGTGCGCCGGATGCCCCGGGCGCCGTCGTCCAGGGCGTGGCTGGAAGCGGTGGAGCAGCCGTGGTAGCCGGTCGCGGCGAGGCCCCGGGCGATCTGCGGCGGGGACTTGAAGGTGGGAGAGCCGGAGTAGTCGCCGTCGGCGCCGAAGACGGTGTCCATGTGACACAGCGCCAGATCGGCCTGGGAGACGACCGGTTCGACCCCGGAGAGCATGGGCCGGAAGTGTCGAAGTCCGCCCGGTCGATCACGGAGTTGTGCGGCAGGACGTCGCCGGAGGCGACGAGGGTGAAGCCGCGGGCGGCGGAGGCGGCGGGCCCCGGGTGCTTGGACTCCTGCCGCTCCTGGTTCTGGCAGGCGGCCGCCGCCGCGAGGAGGGCGGTCAGGGCCAGGGCCAGTTGCTGCCTGCGTCCGATCATCAGCTCACCCCAGGATCTTCGTATTTACAGACAAAGCCATGACGGGCATATGGGTACGAATCTGACTCTCCGCGTAAACGGCCCAGGCGGTCTCATTAACCCGTCCGGTGCCGTCCCGGACCGTTTGCCCGACCGTTCGCCGACGCGATCGACCGTCCGCCGCAGAGCCGTGTGCACCCCCTGTCCCCCGGCCGCGCCCTGCGCTGCCATACGGCCATGACGGCCGGAACCTCACTGATCCAGGGGACGACGACACCGCCCGACGGGACGACGACCGCCGAGCACGAGCTGGCCGCGCTCCAGCGCGAGCACGGCGGGCCCCTGTTCGCCCTGCTGCTCAGGCTCTGCGACGGGGACCGGCAACGCGCCGAGGACCTCGTACAGGAGACCCTGGTGCGCGCCTGGCAGCATCCCGAGGCGCTGCACGCCGACGGCTTCGACTCCGTACGGCCCTGGCTGCTGACCGTCGCCCGGCGGCTCGCGATCGACGCCCGGCGCGCCCGGCAGGCCCGGCCGCCCGAGGTCGGCGACGCGGTTCCGGAGGACGCCCGGGTGAGCACCGACCACGCCGAGCGGGCCGCCGCGATGCTGGACGTCCGGGAGGCTGTGAAGACACTCACGCCGGAACACCGTGACGTTCTGATACTCGTGTATTTTCTCGGGGCCAGTGTGGCGGAAGCGGCACAAACCCTGGGAATCCCACCCGGTACCGTGAAGTCTCGCGCGTACTACGGGCTGCGCGCCCTGCGCCGGGTCCTTCCGGGTTATGCAGCCGACCTGCGGTGAAACCGGAAGTCAGGTCAAACCTCGGTAAAGCGCCTTGCTGTGGCCCCCGTTCGGGCAATGGGCTGTCCTCATCCGCGTTCCGGGCGGGGACAGGGTCCCGGGGGTTCGGACGACGCGCAGGTACCGGAGGAAGGGCAGGAAGGGATGCTGCACAGAGGTCACGAGAGCACGGACGGCACCGGTGGCGGTGAACTGACCGTCCCCATGGCGTGGTTGTACGCCGAGTACATCGCCGACGAGCTGCTGCGCACCGGCGATCTGATGCCGCCCACGTCCTTCGAGTTCCGGGCCGGCCGGGACGCGCTGGCACTGACCGTCTTCCTGTCCGACACCGACGGGGAGCTCTCCGGCATCCGGGTGATCTCGCAGCTGGAGCACTGGCTGTCGCTGACCGCCTACGACCAGCCGTGGCGGGACTGGGTGCGCGAACGCCTGGCCGAGCTGACCGCCCGGGACGCCGCGGCGGGCACCCCCTCGCCCGACCTGGCGCTCGCGGCGGACGCCTGGCGCTGGCTGGAGGAGACGGAACTGCTCGCGCCGGATCTGGACGCGGTACCGGGCGGCGGCACGGTGCTCGGTGAGGACGACGGGCCGAAGGTGTGGACACCGGCCTGGCGGCTCGGGCTGCCCCTCGGGCATCTCGCGATCCATCTCTTCTGAACAGTCTGGAATTCATACCAATCCACGGGCCGGGCCGCTCCGAATCTCTTGTCCGGGATTCTGTGCACGGCTTGAGTGATTCGGCTGTCGGCTGCGTACGGGTGGGAGCAAGGAGTAACCCCACCCCCACCCTTCGGCACGAGGATTCGGCATGAGGTCCCTGGAAAGGCATCGCGACGTCGGCGCGTACGCGCTCGGCGTGCTGGACGAGGCGGAGGCCTTCCGCTTCGAGGACCACCTCATGGAGTGCCCTCAGTGCGCGGCACACGTGACCGAGTTCGGGCCCACGACCCGGCAGCTGATGCTCTACCGCCGGGCCACGCCGCGCTTCGTGCACCCCATGGCACAGCCGGGCCCCCGGTTGCTGGACCGGCTGCTCGGCGAGATCTCCCACCGCCGGCGGGCACGGCGTCGCCGACTGCTGTACGGCCTGGCCGCCTCGGTGGTGCTGGCCGTGGCCGGCCCCGGGATCGTCGCCTTCACCGGCCACTCGGAGCCGACCGCCCGCGTCACCGCGGCGACCGATCCGCACACCGGGGTGTGGGCGCGGGTCACCTCCGAGGACGAGGACTGGGGCAGCGACCTCCGGCTGGAGGTCAAGGACGGCTCGGGTCCGCGCGCCTGCCGGCTCGTCGCCATCGGCCATGACGGCACGCAACAGATAGCCGCCGGCTGGACCAACCCCGGCCGGGGTGCCGGGCCCACCACGACGCTCGGCGCGGCCGAGATGCACCCGGACCAGATCGCCCGCTACGAGGTCCGCACGGCGGACGGCCAACCCCTGGTCACCCTCAAGGCGCCGTAGGAACTCACTTCAGCAGCCGGGACAGCCGGCGGTCCGCCAGGGGCTTGCCGCCCGTCTGGCAGGTGGGGCAGTACTGAAGCGAGGAGTCGCTGAAGGAGACCTCGCGGATGGTGTCGCCGCAGACCGGGCAGGCTTCGCCGGTGCGGCCGTGGACGCGCAGGCCGCTCTTCTTCTCGGCCTTCAGGCGTCCGGCAGCCACTCCCCGGGAGCGCTCGACCGCCTCGCTGAGCGTGCTGCGCAGCGCCTCGTAGAGGTGATGGGTCTCCTCCGGGGTGAGGGACGCGGCGAGCTTGAACGGGGACATCTTCGCGGCGTGCAGGATCTCGTCACTGTAGGCGTTGCCGACGCCCGCGAGCAGGGACTGGTCGCGCAGCGCGCCCTTCAGCCGGCGTCGCTCGTCCTTCAGGAGGGCGGCGAAGCGGTCCTCGCCGAAGTCGCCGGCGAGCGGGTCCGGGCCGAGCCGGGCGATGCCCGGGACCTCCTGAGGGTCGCGGACGACGTACACCGCGAGCCGTTTCTGGGTGCCGGCCTCGGTGAGGTCGAAGCCCTCGCCGGTCTCCAGCGCCACGCGCAGCGCGAGCGGGCCCTTGCCCGGCTTGGGCGGGCCGTCCGGCAGCCGGTCCTTCCACTGCAGCCAGCCCCCGCGGGCCAGGTGCGTCACCAGGTGCAGCCCGCTGTCCGCCTGGAGGTCCAGGAACTTGCCGTGCCGGTGCACGGCCGTCACCTCACCGCCCTCGAGGGCGGTGACCGGAGGGTCGTACGTCTTCAGGACGCTGATGGCGACCGGCATCACCCGCACCACCCGGCGGCCGACCAGGTGCTCGGTGAGGAAATCCGTCAGCGCTTCTACCTCGGGCAGTTCCGGCATACGTCCAGAGTGCCATCCGGCACCGACAACGCCATGCGCTGCGGAAGGGTCCGGCCGCTACGGCACCCGGAACTCGCACCACACCGCCTTGCCGCCGCCGCGCGCCTCGACGCCCCAGACATCGGCGAGCCGGTCCACGAGGAGCAGCCCGCGCCCCGAGACACCGTCCTCCCCCGCCTCGCGGCGACGCGGCAGGGCGCTGGAGGAGTCCTCGACCTCGATGCGGAGCCTGCGGCCGCCGCCGTCGAGGGCTCGCAGGGTGACGATCGCCGAGCCCTCGGTGTGTATCAGCGCATTGGTGATCAGCTCGTCGGCCACCAGCTCGATCTCGTCGGCGCGGTCGCGGGCGCCCCAGGCGCGGACGGCGGCGCGGATCATGTGCCGGGCCTGGGTGAGCGCCTCCGGGTCGCCGGGCGCCACATGCTGCCGGAGCCGGCCGCCGTCCCGCGGGGCCTGCGGGACGCGGCGGCGCAGCAGGAGCAGGGCCACGTCGTCGTCGCCGCCCCGCTCCTCGGCCATCCGGATCAGCCGGTCGGCGAGGGCGCGGACGTCGTCCGGGCCGTCCGCGACGAGTGTGGTGAGGCCGCGCATGCCGTCGTCGAGGTCGGTGCCGGGCTGCTCGACGAGTCCGTCGGTGCACAGCAGCAGGGTGTCTCCGGGGTCGAGTTCGAGGGTGGAGACGGGGTATTCGAGGCGGCCGAACTCGGCGGACAGGCCGAGCGGGAGTCCGCCCTCGACGGGGACCCGGCGGCAGCTGCCGTCGGCGTGCCGGAGCAGGGGATCGATATGGCCGGCGCGGACCGCCTGGACGACGCCGGTGGCCAGGTCGGCCTCCGCGTACAGGCAGGTGGCGAAGCGGTCGGTGTCGAGTTCGTGGAGGAAGACGGAGGCGCGGGCCATCACGGTGGCCGGGGTGTGTCCCTCGGCGGCGTAGGCGCGCAGCACGATCCGCAGCTGGCCCATGACGGCCGCCGCGTGGGTGTCGTGGCCCTGGACGTCGCCTATCACCGCGCCGACCCGGCCGCCGGGCAGCGGGATCAGGTCGTACCAGTCGCCGCCGATGTCCCGGCCCAGGGCGGCCGAACGATAGCGGACGGCGACGTCGGCGCCTCGGACGCTGGGAATGGTGCGGGGCAGCATGGCCTGCTGGAGGCCCTGGGCGAGGTCCTTGTCCTGCTCGTAGAGCATGGCCCGCATGAGGCTCTGCGCGATGCTGCTGCCGAGCGCGACCAGCACGGCGCGCTCCTCGGTGGAGAAGCCGCGACGGTCGTCGTAGAGCAGGCCCATGGCGCCGATCGGGCGGGCCTGGGCGATCAGCGGCAGATAGGCGGCCGAGGTGATGTGCAGATCGGTCAGGTGCGGCCAGAGGATGGGGTAGCCCTCGGCGAACTCCTCCGGGGACTCGATGAACCGTGGGGCGAGCGTGCGGACGACCTCGCTCATCGGGTACGGCTCGTCCGTCCGGGTGATGCGGGTGCCGGGGACGGAGCTGCCGGCCGGGCCCTCTGCGACGAGCCGGATGCGGCCCGCCTCCACCAGGCCCATGACCAGGCTGGCCGCACCGAGGTGCCGGATGCCGTGGGCGTCCTTGAGGACGTCGATGACGTCCTGGACGCTGCGGGCGTGGGCGAGGGCGGCGGAGATGACCTGGACGATGTTGGTCTGCTGGCGCAGGGCCTCGTCCTGGGCCGCCCTCAGGCTTCGGGCCGCGCCGTCGGCGAGTTCCTGGGTGGCGTCGCGGACGATGCCGACGACCCGGCGCGGGCGGCCCGACTCGTCGCGCCGGATGTAGCCCTGGGTGTGCGTCCAGCGGGAGGTGCCGTCGCGGCAGCGGATGCGGAAGTAGGTGCCGTAGTTCTCGCTGCCGTCCTTGATGGCCCGGGCGACCACCGCGTCGAGCCGGGCCGCCTCCGGCGGCGGTACCCGGACGGAGAGGGACTCCGGGCGGCCGTCGTACTCCTCGGGAAGCAGGTCGAACACCTCGTAGGCCTGGGCGTCCATATGGAAGAGACCGGTGTCCAGGTCCCAGTCGAAGCTGCCCATGCGGTTGAGCGCGAGAATCGGGTCCGGATGGGCGGGCCAGTCCTCCGGGAGTGACAGGGCACTCGCTCCCCGATCAGCCATGGGGCCACCTTGCCAGGCTTTGCCCGATTCTTCGACTCGATGGACATTCTTTGTCGCGCACACCACGTCACTCAGCGTGATTCCGCCTTGGTGTCCGCATTGCCCCGTGGCCGACGGGCAACTCGGGAAAGTGTCCGGCCGCGACGAAGGGCGCGCACCACCGTGGACTGGTTCACCGCACCCGACTACTGGTTGAGCCGGCTGGTTCTCCAGCGGGCTCTGGCCGCCGTGTATCTCTTCGCGTTCCTGACGGCGGCCCTGCAGTTCCGGGCCCTGCTCGGGGAGCGCGGCATGCTGCCGATCCCGCGCTTCGTGGCGCGGGTGTCCTTCAGACGGGCCCCGAGCCTGTTCCACGCGCACTACTCGGACCGGTTCTTCGCGGCCTGCGCCTGTGCGGGCTGCGCGGTGTCGGTGGCCCTGCTCGCCGGGGCGGACTCCGAACTGCCGCTGTGGGCGGGGATTCTGCTGTGGCTGGTGCCCTGGGCGTTGTATCTGTCCATCGTCAACGTGGGCCAGACCTGGTACGCGTTCGGCTGGGAGTCGCTGCTGCTGGAGACCGGCTTCCTCGCGGCCTTTCTCGGCAACGACGAGGTGGCGCCGCCCGTGGTCGTGCTGTTCCTGCTGCGCTGGATACTGTTCCGCGTCGAGTTCGGCGCCGGGCTGATCAAGCTCCGGGGCGACGCCTGCTGGCGGAAGCTGACCTGCCTGTACTACCACCACGAGACGCAGCCCATGCCGGGCCCGCTGAGCTGGTTCTTCCACCATCTGCCGAAGCCGCTGCACCGGGTGGAGGTGGCCGCCAACCATGTCACCCAGCTGATCGTGCCGGTCCTGCTGTTCACTCCGCAGCCGATCGCGTCGGCCGCGGCCGCCCTGATGATCGTCACCCAGCTGTGGCTGGTGCTCTCCGGCAACTTCTCGTGGCTGAACTGGATCACGATCGTGCTGGCCCTGTCGGCGCTCCGGCTCCCGGCGGACGCGCCGTCCGTGCCGTCGGCGCCCCTGTGGTACGAGGTCGTGGTACTGGCGGTCGCCGCACTGCTGCTCTTCCTGAGCTACCACCCGGTGCTGAACATGACCTCCCGGCGCCAGGTCATGAACCGCTCCTTCGACCCGCTGCACCTGGTGAACACCTATGGAGCCTTCGGCAGCGTCAGCCGGGTGCGTGACGAGGTGGTGGTCGAGGGCACGCTGGACGATGTGCCGAGGGAGGACTCGGACTGGCGCGAGTACGAGTTCAAGGGCAAGCCGGGCGATCCACGCCGCTGGCCACGCCAGTACGCGCCCTACCACCTTCGCCTGGACTGGCTGATGTGGTTCGCCGCGCTGTCGCCCGCCTATGCCGGGGAATGGTTCGGCGGCCTGGTGGAGCGGCTCCTGGAGAACGACCGTGACACGCTGAGGCTCCTGCGCCGCTGTCCCTTCCCACCGGACACCCCGCCCCACTACGTCCGGGCCCGCCTCTTCCGCTACCGCTACACCACCTGGCGGGAGCTGCGGGAGACGGGTGCCTGCTGGGAGCGGACGTATGTGCGCGAGTATCTGCCGCCGACCCGGCTGGCAGGGGTGGCTCAGAGATCGTAGACGCGCCGTGCGGTGCCCTCGTGGACGGCCGTGGGTTCCGCCGCACTGAGCTGCGCGGTCACCTCACACACGATCCGGTTGTGCACGCGTTCGCCGGTGGCGACCTTGACCGGGCTCACCAGACGGCGGATGGCGGCGTGGCCGAGGACGTCCTCGGCTGGTGGGTTCCCCGATCCAGTACGGGCCGAACTCGGCCAGGGCATTCGTCCAGCGGATCGCCTCGTCCACGCTCCAGCGCTGGCTGGCGTCGACGGCCAGGCGGACGTCCGGTCGGACGACCGAGGGCATCGATCGCGGCGGCCTGGATGTCGTTGCCCCGCCCGATGGTGAAGCCCGCCGGCACGGCCGGCATGATCTACCGGACCGGGACGGGCGGGACCCCGGCACCCGCCACGTCCTGGACGGCCTCGCCGGACTGCCGCCGCGCGACGCAGGACGAGCCCCTGCCGGCGCCGCCCGACGGGTGGTCAGCCCCTGCGCAGCCGCAGGGTCATCAGCTCGAACGGGCGCAGCCGTACCGTGATCCGGTCGCCGTCGCGCACCGGCGGCTCCCCGTCGCCGCCCGGCCGTTCCAGCAGGTCCGTCACGGTGACGTCCGTGGTCTCGAAGCCGGCCGTGAGCGTGGCCCGGGCCCGGCCGCCGTGGGCCTCGTGGAAGCGGACCACCACGTCACCGCTGCCGTCGTCGGCGAGCTTCACCGCTGTGATCACGACCGCGTCGTTGTCGACGGTGACCAGCGGGGTGACCTCCTGGGCGCCGGTCGTCCGGCGTTCCGGCAGATTGATCCGCCAGCCCTCGCGGACCGCGTCGGCGATCGAGGCGCCGGGGATCAGGGCGTGCCGGAAACGGTGCACGCCCTGATCGGTCTCGGGGTCGGGGAAACGCGGTGCGCGCAACAGTGATACGCGCACCGTGGTGGTCGTACCGCGGTCACCCTCGGCACGCACGGTCCGGGTCACATCGTGCCCGTACGTCGAGTCGTTGACGACCGCGACGCCCCAGCCGGGCTCCTCCAGGTGGACGAAGCGATGGTTGCAGGCCTCGAACTTGGCCGCCTCCCATGAGGTGTTGGTGTGCGTGGGGCGGTGGACGTGCCCGAACTGGGTCTCCGACGCGTACCGTTCGGCGTGCAGGTCGAGGGGGAACGCCAGCTTCAGGAACTTCTCCGTCTCGTGCCAGTCGACCTCGGTGTCGATGAGCAGCCGCCGTTCCCCCGGCGGCAGCGACAGCACCTGGACGACCCGGGAGTCGCCGAAGGAGCGGACGATCCGCACCGACGCGCCGTCCTCGCCGGCCGTGACCGACTCTGCGTCCGTGAGGTCGGTGACGGTGTTGCGGTAGAAGGAGTCGACGTCCCAGGCGTCCCACATGTTCGGGAAGTCCGGATGGAGTTGGAGGAGACCCGCGGCCTTGCCGGGGGCGATCGTCTCGCGGTCGGCGGCGGGGTCGTAGGCGGAGACCACCAGGCCCCGGGCGTCGACGGTGATCCGCAGCAGGCCGTTGTCCAGGACGTGACCGCCGTTTGGCGTGGGCGTGTGCGTCGTTCCGCCCTGCACCGCCGCGGTGGCCGCACCGCCGGCGGGAACACCGGAGCGCGGATACGGGGCCGCGTTGAAGACCAGCGGAATCGTGCCCGTACCGGTCAGCGTGCGCTGGGCGCCCTCGATGATGGCGGTCAGCTCGCCGGCGAGACGCTCGTACGTCGCCCGCGCCTCCCGGTGCACCCAGGCGATGGACGAGCCGGGCAGGATGTCGTGGAACTGGTGCAGCAGGACCGTCTTCCAGATCCGGTCCAGGTCCTCGTAGGGGTAGGGGAACCCGGTGCGCACCGCTGCCGTGGCCGCCCACAGCTCCGCCTCGCGCAGCAGGTGTTCGCTGCGCCGGTTGCCCTGCTTGGTCCTGGCCTGGCTGGTGAGCGTGGCGCGGTGCAGTTCGAGGTACAGCTCGCCGACCCAGACCGGCGGCTCGGGGTACTCGGCCTCGGCCTTCTCGAAGAACGCGCGGGGTGTCTCCCAGACGACGGTCGCCGAGCCCTCGAGGTCGCGCAGCCGGGCCGCCTTGCCGATCATCTCGCGGGTGGTGCCGCCGCCTCCGTCGCCCCAGCCGGTGGGCGCGAGCGAGTGTCTGGCCCTGCCCTTGTCCTTGAAGTTCTCGGCCGCGTGGGCGATTTCGCTGCCCTTCATGGAGCAGTTGTAGGTGTCGACGGGCGGGAAGTGCGTGAAGATCCGGGTGCCGTCGATGCCCTCCCACTGGAAGGTGTGGTGCGGGAACCTGTTCGTCTGCGACCACGAGATCTTCTGGGTCAGCAGCCACTTGGAGCCGGCCGCCTTGATGATCTGCGGCAGGCCCGCGGCGAAGCCGAAGGTGTCGGGCAGCCAGGCCTCCTCGTTCTCGATGCCGAACTCGTCGAGGAAGAAGCGTTTGCCGTGTACGAACTGGCGGGCCATCGCCTCGGAACCGGGCATGTTGGTGTCCGACTCCACCCACATCCCGCCGGCCGGCACGAACCGTCCCTCCGCCACGGCCTTCTTCACCCGCGCCCACACCTCGGGCCGGTGCTCCTTCACCCACGCCCACTGCTGTGCCTGGGACATGGCGAAGACGAACCCCGGCTCGTCCTCGATGAGCGCGGTCATGTTGGACGTCGTACGGGCCACCTTGCGGACGGTCTCCCGCAAGGGCCACAGCCAGGCCGAGTCGATGTGCGCGTGCCCGACGGCGCTGATCCGGTGCGCGGACGGCACCGCGGGGGCGGCGAGCACCTCCGTCAGCTGGGCGCGCGCCCGGTCCGCCGTGCCGCCCACGTCCTGCAGGTCGACGGAGTCCAGGGCCCGCTCGACCGCGCGCAGGATGTCCCAGCGGCGCGCGGAGTCCACGGGCAGTTCGGCCATCAGCTCGCCGAGCACCTCCAGGTCCAGCACGAGCTGCCACACGGTCTCGTCGAAGACGGCGAGGTCCATGCGGGTGAGCGTGTACTGCGGCTCGTGGCCGGCGGTGTCCTTGTCACCGAGCCGGGTGGGCCGGAAGGGGTGGTAGTCGAGGATGACCGGGTTGGAGGCGGCCTCGATGTGCAGGCGCACCTCCTCGCCGCCCCCGACGGGCGCGCCGACGCGCACCCACTGGTTGCGCGGGTTGAGGCCCTTCACCGGGGTGCCGTCGGGCCGGTAGACCAGGCCCTCGCACTGGAAGCCGGGCATGTTCTCGTCGAAGCCGAGGTCGAGCAGGGCCTCGACGGTCCGCCCGGCCCACGCCTCGGGCACGGTCCCGGTCACCCGGAACCAGCTGGTGCCCCACGGAGCACCCCACCGGGTGCCCACCTCGATCGGCTCGGGCTCGGCGGCGAGTCCCTCCGCGACCGGCACCGGTTCACCGGGCGCGTGCCACACCGCGACCTGCAGCGGCACGGACTCGGGGTAGACGGCGGGGCGGATGCGTTCGTCGAGGACACGCCTGAGGCGGGCTTCCACCAGAGTGCGGTCGTCATGCATGGGGGTTGCTCCCTGCGGGGTTCCGGTTGGTTACCAGGTGTGGGTGACGGTCACGGGGGTCGAGGCGTTGTAGAGCTCCCCCACGGTGCGCAGTTCGAACCGTGCGGCCCTCTCGCCTTGTTCGGGCCGCAGGCCGGAGAGGAAGTGGGCGCGCTGGCCGGTGGCGCCGAGGAAGCGGCGGCTGCCGTCGGGGAGGAGACGGTGGAGGGTGTAGTGGCGGACGGCGCCGGGGGCGGCGTTCCAGGCGAGGCGGAGGTCACCGCCGCTCGCCGCGGTGACGCGGGCGCCGGAGGGGGCGGCGGGTGGGGTGACCGCGTCCCGGACGGCGAGCCCGCCCAGCCGCCAGCGCACCGGGCCCTCGGTGGCGGTGAGCCGAACGCCGAGGGCATGGACGGAACCGGACAGCCCTGTGAGCGGCAGGGTCGCTGTCTGCCAGCCGTTGACGCACTTCACACGGGCATGGCTGTTGACCGGATTCACAGCCAGATACGTGTACGGCGGAGTCGCCCCGGCCCCGCTCGGTTCAGCGGTCGCCACCGCAAGCTCGACGTTCACACCGCCGGTCTCGGTCCGGTACGTCAGCTCGATCACCGTGTTCACACCGATCGGCAGCCGGGTCGCGTACAGATCCACCACCGCCGGTTGATCCAGTTCACCCTTCACCAGCACGCTGCTGCCACCCCGCCAGGCAGCGGCGAAGTCGAAGGAGATCACCGGTCGCTCTCCCGCCGTCCGCACCACCCACCG
The DNA here is from genome assembly GCF_040613075.1 of Streptomyces sp. NPDC006314. Taxonomy (NCBI): domain Bacteria; kingdom Bacillati; phylum Actinomycetota; class Actinomycetes; order Kitasatosporales; family Streptomycetaceae; genus Streptomyces; species Streptomyces sp. NPDC006314. Next base: position 231,255 of record NZ_JBEXRL010000006.1, read on the forward strand.
CCGCGACGGCAGCCGGTCCTGGAGCCCGAGGTGGTTCCAGGGGGCCTCCGAGGTGACGGCCCCCTCCTCGTACCACCGCAGCCCGTGTCCGGTGTTGAACACGCTGGCGAACGGCACCGAGGTCACCGTCGAGTGGTCGGCCACCGACACCGCCGGCGCCCGCCACGGGTCGGCGCCGTCGGGCCGGGAAGGATCGAGCGACCGCCCGCTCCAGAACCGGTCGTCGGCCGCGTGGAAGTCCTCGGGAGCGCGCTGGTCGGCGGGCAGGTGGTTACGGGTCCACTCCGGCCGGTAGAAGCCGATCGAGGTGATGTGCGGCTTCCCGGCCGGCACGATCGCGTCCCAGTTCACGGACGTACCCGACCCGTTCGACTCCACGTCGACGCCCGCCCACAACTCGTACCGGCTGCGCCCCTGTTCGCCCGCCTTCGCGCCCGAGGCGGCCAGCGTGCCCGCGCTCCACCGAAAGTCGACGAACATGGCGTCGGCGGCCTGGAAGAACGCCTGGTTCTGGTTGTTCAGGGCGCCCTGCCAGCTGACCGTGCCGTTCACGGTCATCGCGTCGTACCAGGTCACCCGCTGCCCCTTGGCCGCCGCGAGGGCCTTCAGCTCCCTGACGAAACCGAGCATGGCCGTGCCGAGCGCGGTGTTGCCCCCGCCCGTCTCGGCGTTCACGAACCAGCCGTCGAAGCCGTAGGCCTCGGCGACCGCGACGAGCTGGGCGGCGAGCGGGTGGTGCCCGGTGGCGTCCTTCTGCACGAGGTCGCGGGTCCACTGGAGCCGGCCGCCGTAGGCGGTGGGCGGCAGGAAGATGTTGCCGAGGACGGGGACACCGTGCCGGTGGGCCGCGTCCACGACCGGCGCGCTCGGCGCCAGGATGAGCCCCTCACCGGCCGAGCCGCCCCAGAAGACCAGCTCGTCCAGGTACGCCCAGTGGGTCAGGGCGTAGTAGTCGGCGGTGGCCGATCCCTGGGAGGGGTTGCCGGCGGTGGGCCCGAAGGAGACCAGGGCCTGGATGCGGGCCTGGCCGGAACGGGCGGCGGTGTTGGCCGGGGTCGGGGTGAAGCGGGCGGCGAGCGGCACGGAAGCGGCGTTGAAGGCGAGGTCGGGGTCGTCGGCCGCGCGCCAGGTCTTCAGGCTGCGCCAGGTGATACCGGCCCCGGGGCTGCCGGAGGGGAGCGAGTCCGGGTACCAGTAGGAGGCGTACGGCGGGGTCGCGGCGGTGGCGCGCGGGACCGCGGCGACGGGCGGGGAGGGGGTGAGGGCGGCCGCGGTCGCGGCGATCAGGACGGTGCGTCTGGTGGGGTTCACGAGCGGGTGCCTCCTTGTGGGGTGGGGAGTACCTGGTCGGCAGGGACGACTTCGGTGATGCCGCGTGCGGTGAGGTGTTCCTTGTCGTCGGCGCGGGTGTCCAGCACGGTGGTGGGACGGGCGCCGTCGGCGACGAGCCGGAAGAACGCGTCGAAGACCGGCCCGCCGGGCGCGCAGCGGGAACGGTGACCAGGCTCGGCGGGCACGACGAGGGCCGTACCGCGGACAGCGGGGGGTGTGCGGGGATCCCGGGCCGCTTCCGCCAGCACCCGCGCGATGTCCTTCGGCCGCCGGTCGTTGGTCAGCAGGCCGAGTGAGTACTCGAGTTCGGGGAAGTCGGCGAGGTCACGCGCGACGTCGTGGGAGCACCACCAGGTGATGCCCCACAGGTCGGGGCAGTCGAGGACGTTGGTGACGGTGGCCCCGGCGAAGGCGGCGGCGTGCTCGGCGGGCACGAGGGGTGCGGGTGCGCCGACCTCCTGGAGCCACACCGGCCGGTGCGGTGCGTCGGCCCAGGCCTTGCTCAGCTCGACCAGATAGGCGGCGTGGTGCTCGGCCGGCACGGAGGTGTGACCGTGGTGCTGGGCGGTGCCGTTGAAGACCCAGGAGTGCACGGCGGTGAGGTCGCCGAGCCGGGCGGAGTGGCCGGGGGTGAAGGGCTGGTCGTCCTGATACCAGGAGGCGTCGTAGGAGGCGTGCAGATGGAGCCGGCCCGGGGCGCCCTCGGCGCAGGCGGCCAGCATCCGGACGAGCCACCGCTCGGCCTCCTCGGCCGTGACGCGGTCGGGGTCCGGGTGGGGTCCGGCGGCGAACTGGTTGACCTCGTTGCCGACGGTCATGCCGATGAAGTTGGGCCGGTCGGCGAGGGCGGCGGCGAGGGTACGCAGATAGGCGGCCTGCCCGCCGATCACGTCCGGGTCGGTGAAGAGGTTGCGGCGGTGCCAGGTGCGGGTCCACGCGGGCAGGAAGTCGAAGCTGCTCAGGTGCCCTTGCAGGCCGTCGACGTTGACGTCCAGGCCGCGTTCGGCGGCCGCGTCCGCGAGGGCCACGAGCTGGTCGACGGCGTGCGGGCGGATCAGGGTGCGGTTGGGCTGGAAGTACGGCCACAGCGGGAAGACGCGGATGTGGTCGAGACCGAGCCCGGCGATCGCGTCGAGGTCGGCGCGTACGGAGTCGAGGTCGAAGTCGAGCCAGTGGTGGAACCATCCCTCGCTGGGGGTGTAGTTGACGCCGAAGCGCACGGCAGTGGGCATGCGGTGTCCTTGCTCCTGGCGGGTGGAGTACGGGTTCAGCCCTTGACGGCGCCTTCGCCGACCCCGCGGAAGAAGTACCTCTGCAGGCAGGCGAAGAGGGCGATGAGCGGCGCCACGGCGATCACCGTGCCGGCGGCGACGAGACGCTCGTCGTTGGCGAAGGTGCCGTGCAGATAGTTGAGGCCGATGGTCAGGGTGAACTTGGACGGGTCGCTGAGCACGATCAGCGGCCACAGGAAGTCGTCCCAGGCGCCCATGAAGGCGAAGATCGCGACGACGGCGAGGGTGCCTTTCACAGAGGGCAGGGCGATGCGCAGGAACCGCTGCCAGACGTTGGCGCCGTCGACGTAGGCCGCCTCCTCGATCTCGTAGGGCAGGTTGCGGAAGGCGTTGCGCATCAGCAGCACGTTCATCGCGCCGATCGCGCCGGGCAGGACGACGCCGACGAGCGTGTTGTTCAGGCCGAGTTCACGCATGGTGGTGAACTGGGCGATGACGATGCCCTCGACGGGCACCAGCATCGCCAGGACGAAGACGAGGGTGGTCACGCGCCGGCCGCGGTAGCGCAGCCGGGCCAGGGCGTATCCGGCGAGCGCCGAACCTGCGCAGTTCGTCACGACGTTGGCGGTGGCGACCTTCAGGGAGTTCAGGGCGTAGTCCCAGACCGGGATGGTGTCGGCGACCCGCGCGTAGTTGTGCAGGGTGGGGCGGCCGGGCAGGAACGTGGGCGGTGAGCTGTAGATGTCCTCGGTGGGTCCCTTCAGGGACGTGGACAGCTGCCAGAGGAACGGGCCGACGGTCAGGGCGACGACGGCGAGCAGCAGCAGGTACCGCCAGACCAGTTCGCCGGCCCGGATGCGGCGGCCGTGCCGGTCGGTGCGGCGGGGCCCGCGAGCGGCACCGGTGACCGCGGTCCGTTCGGGCCGGACCTTCTCCAGGACGCTCACGGCTCCTCCCTCCGGTCGGCGCGCAGCACGAGCAGCATCAGCACGACGGTGACGACGAACACGACGACGGAGAGGGCGGAGGCGTAGCCGACCCGGCCGGTGAGGCCGGTGCCGGTGCGCTGCACGAGCATGACGAGGGTGGTGTCCTCGCCGGCCGGACCGCCGCTCGGGCCGGCCATGAGGTACACCTCGGAGAACACCTTGAAGGCGGCGACCGAGGAGAGCGCGCCGACCAGCACCATCGTGGAGCGGACGGCGGGCACGGTGACCGAGAGGAAGCGGCGCGCCGGTCCGGCGCCGTCCACGGCGGCGGCCTCGTGCAGTTCGCGCGGCACGTTGGCCAGCGCGGCGAGGTAGATGACCATGTAGTAGCCGAGGCCCTTCCACACCGTGACGGCCATCGCGCTCATCAGGAGCAGCCATTGGTCGCTGAGAAAACCGACCCGGCCGATCCCGACGGTCTCCAGCAACGAGTTGACCAGGCCGCGTTCGTCCAGCAGCCACACCCAGATCAGCCCGACGACGACGATCGAGGCGACGACCGGGGTGTAGAAGGCGGAGCGGAAGAAGGCGATGCCGGGGATGTTCTCCTGCACCAGCAGGGCGAGCAGCAGCGGCAGGACGACGAGAGCCGGTACGACTCCCACGATGTACAGCGTGCTGTTGCGCAGCCCGGTCCAGAACATGTCGTCGTGGAGCAGCTCGCGGAAGTTGGCGAGACCCACGAAGTGACCGGGTATCAGGGTGCGGCGGTCGGTGAAGGAGCTCACCAGGGTGGAGACGAACGGGTAGAGCACGAAGGCGCCGGTGACGAGCAGTCCGGGCGCAGCGAACATCCAGGGGCTGGCGCCCAGTTGGCGCCGGACCCGGGTGGGCACGGTGGGAGTGGCCATGGCCGGTCAGCCCTGCTGGAGGAGGCGGTCGGCAGCGCTGACAGCGTTGTCGAGGGCTTGCTTGGGGCTCTCCTTGCCCTGCAGCGCCTTGGCGACCTCGTTGCGCAGCGCGGTCTTCATCTGGTCGCTGAACAGCACGGGCGTGTAGTTGACCGCGTTCTTCAGGGACTTGGCGGCTGCGACGCGCACGCGCGTCTCGTCGGTGCCGTCCTCCTGGGTGAAGTACGGGTCGTCGAGGGAGCCGGCGGTGCTCGGGAAGATGGCGACCTTCTTCGCGAACGACATCTGGTTCTGGGCGTCGGTGACGAAGTGCGCGAAGGCGACCGCCGCCGGCGTGTGCCGGGTGCGGGAGTTGACCATCACACCCATCACGTACATGTTGACGTGCCCGGTGCTGGTGATCTGATCGGTGATGCCGATGTTCCTGTACAGGTTCGGCGCGTTCTTCTTGAAGTTGCCGAGGTCGAGGGCGCTGCCGGGGTTCATGGCGACGGCACCGGTGAGGAACTTCTTGCCCGAGGACTCCGGGGTCGCGGTCAGCGCCTGCGGGTCGAGCGCCTTGGCGTCGTACAGCTCCTTGTATTTCGTGAGCAGTTGTACGCCCTTGGCGTCGTTGAAGGCGAACGCCGTGCCCTGGTGGTTCATCAGCGGGACGCCGTAGCGCCCGAAGTCCTCGATGGTGGGCACGTTGGCGAGGGTGGCGACCTTGCCCCCGCTCTTCTTCGCCATCCGCAGGGCGTCGGCGAAGAGTTCGCCGTACGTCTTCGGCGGCTGTTCGGGGTCGAGCCCGGCCTTCTTGAACAGTGCCCTGTTGTAGAAGAGCGGCCCGGTGTTCAGGTACCAGGGGAAGGCGTACGTGCCGCTCAGGCCCGGCACCTGGTGGCTGGCCCAAGCACCGTCCAGGTACGCGGACCTGTACTTGGCTGCGGCCTTGTCGAGGTCGAGGGCCAGTCCGGCCTGGGCGAGCGGGGCGACCAGGTCCGGGGAGACGTTGACGACGTCGGGCAGGGTGCCGCCGCCGGCGTCGGCGCTGAGCTTGTCGGGGTAGCCCTCTGCGGGCTGGTCGACCCACTTCACCTGCGTGCCGGGGTACTTCTTCTCGAAGCCGGCGATCAGGCCCTCGAAGTACGACTTGAAGTTGGCACGCAGGTTCCAGGTCTGGAAGGTGATGTGGCCCTCGACCTTGCCGGAGGCGTCGGTCGAGCCGCCGTCGTCACCGCTGGAGCCGCAGGCACTCAGCGGCAGGACGAGGGCGACGGCAGCGGCGGCGAAGGTTCTGCGGGAGATACGCACGGCGGCTGGGCTCCTTTGAGGTGGGATGCGGCCTTGCGGCGGGCTGCGGTTCTTGCGGTGGGATACGGCCGAAGTGCCGGGCCAGACTGTGCACAGCGATTCCCGGGGACGTCAATGGATTCGACGCAGCTAATGCCATTAGTGACGCGAAATCCCTGCTCACAGCGGCGGGTTGGGCCCATTGCGGTCGATCGCTAATGCGCTTTAGGGTGTGAGTGCTCAAGCGCATTAGCAGTTGGCCTGAACCACACCGCACCGAATGGGGAGCACAGCGTTGCCGGAGAAGCGATCGCCCGCCCGCCGGCCCACGATGAAGGACATCGCCCGGCGGGCCGGGGTGTCCGAGAGCGCCGTGTCCTTCGCGCTCAACGGCCGTCCCGGCGTCTCGGAGCGCACCCGCGCCCGGGTCCAGCGGGTCGCCGAGCAGCTCGGCTGGCGTCCCAGTACGGCCGCCCGGGCCCTGTCCGGCGAGGGCGCGGCGACGGTCGGTTTCGTCCTCGCCCGCCCTGCACACACCCTGGGCGTCGACTCCTTCTTCCTCCAGCTCGTCTCCGGCATCCAGGAGGTGCTCGCCGAGCGCCACCTGGGCCTGCTGTTCCAGGTGGCCGAGGACGTGGCCGACGAGTGCGCGGTGTACCGGCGCTGGTGGGCGGAGCACCGGGTCGACGGCGTCCTGGTGGCCGACCCGCGCGCGGAGGACCCCCGTCCCCGCCTCCTCGACGAACTCGGTCTGCCCGCCGTGGTCATCGGCGGCGCACCCGACGTACGCCACCCCGGACTGTCCACGGTGTGGGCGGACGACGCCGGTGCGATGGCCTCTGTCGTGGACGAGCTGACCGCCCTGGGGCACCGCCGGATCGTCCACATCGCCGGCCTGCCCGACCTCGCCCACACCCGGCGCCGTATCGCCACCCTGCGCGCGGAGGCGGAGCGGCGCGGCCTCACCGAGGTCCGCTCGCTGACCACGGACTACTCCGACACGGAGGGCGCGGCGGTCACCCACCGGGTCCTCGGCTCCTCCCCCGCCCCCACCGCGCTCATCTACGACAACGACGTGATGGCCGTGGCCGGCGTGGCCGCCGCCTCCGAACTGGGCCTGCGTGTCCCGCAGGACGTGTCGGTGGTCTCCTGGGAGGACTCGGCGCTGTGCCGGATGGTCACGCCCCGCCTGTCCGCCCTGTCCCGCGACAGCGCGGAGTTCGGCCGGACGGCGGCCCGGGAACTGCTGGCGCTGCTGGACGGCGACGCGGCCCGCGCGGTGGGCGTACCGGTACCGCGTCTGACGGGGCGGGGCAGCACGGCGGCTGTCCGGTCGGACGAGCGCGTGGAGGAACCCTCTTGAGGAGTGTCCCCTTACGTTGGGCCATCGTGCGCGGGTCGGGCGGAACGACGGTCTACGGGTTCCAGGGGCGGCGGCCCAGCTCCCCGCCGCCGGCCTCTCGACGTACCGCCCCCGACCGGGCACAGTTCTCCCTGCGCCGTGATGTACCAGCGAGTAGCCGACGACTGACCGAGGAGTGCCGGTGGGGAACTGGGCCGGGCGGAGCGCCGCCGAGATCGCCGACGCCGTACGCGAGAAGCGGGTGACGCCACGGGAGGTGGTGGCCGAGCACCTGGCGGGGATCGAACGGTTCGACGGACGGATCGAGGCGTTCCGGAAGGTTCGCCCGGAGGCGGCGCTCGCCGAGGCCGACGAGGTGGCCTCCCGTACCGATCTGGCCGAACTGCCGCTCGCGGGCGTGCCGGTGGCCGTGAAGGACAACCTGGCGGTGCGTGGCGAGTCCCACCGCAACGGCACCGCCGCCAGTCCGGACACGCCGGCCGCCGAGGACCATGTCACGGTGGCCCGGCTGCGGGCGGCCGGTGCGGTGGTGGTGGGCCTGACGAACGTGCCCGAGCTGTGCGTCTTCGGCACGACGGACGGTGTGTACGGCGTCGCCCGCAATCCGTGGGACCTCTCGCGGACGGCGGGGGGTTCCTCGGGCGGCAGCGCGGCGGCGGTCGCCGCGGGGCTGGTGCCGATCGCGCTCGGCAACGACGGCATGGGTTCGCTGCGCATCCCGGCCGCGAACTGCGGCCTGGTCACGCTGAAGCCGGGGCACGGGGTGGTACCGGCGGGGATCGGCAACGGCGACTGGTTCGGCATGTCGGAGAACGGTCCGCTGGCCACGACGGTCGAGGACCTGCGACTGATGTTCGGCGTCCTCGCGGGCACCGAGCTCGGCCGGGCGGAGAAGCCGTCACGGAGGAAGATCGCCGTCGCCGTACGCAGCCCGCTGGCCGGGGTGAGCGTGAGCAGGCCGTATACGACCGCGGTCCGGCAGGCGGCCGGGCTCCTGGCCCGGGCCGGGCACCGCGTGCGGCGGGCCGAGCCGCCGTACCCCCTCTCCCTGGGCGTGACCTCGTTGCGGCACTGGACGGCCGGGACCGCGGCGGACGCCGAGGGTCTGGACCCGGCGCGGCTCGCCCGGCGGACCCGGGTGCACGCGGCGTTGGGCCGGCGCTTCGTCCGCTCGGTCCGCACCGGTGGCAGCCGCGAGCGCCTGCGCGACCGGCTGACGCCCTTCTTCGCCGAGCACGACGTCCTGCTCACCCCGGCGCTGGCCCGCCGCTCCCCCCAGGCCGGCCCGTGGCACGAGCGAGGCTGGCTGCGCAACGTCCTCGCCAACGCCGCCTACTCGCCGTTCACCCCGCCGTGGAACCTCACCGGCTGGCCCGCGATGTCCGTCCCGTTCGGCACCCTGCCCTCGGGCGCCCCCTGCGCCGTACAGCTCGTGGGCCGCCCGGGTACCGAGTCCGTCCTGCTGGACCTGGCGGAGGAGCTGGAGCGGCTGCACCCGTGGCAGCGGACGGCACCGGCGGCGGGGCGGCGCTGAGGACCGCGCCGGGATACGGGGCGGGTCCGGGAGGTGGCAGCGGGCCTAGTCCAGCGCCCGGTACATGATGTGCAGCCCGACCCTGCCGTGCCGTGGGTGCTCGTACGCGTCCGGGACCGTGCCCAGGACGGTGAAGCCGAGGGACGTCCAGAGGCCGACGGCCGGGTTCGTCTCGACCACGGCGTTGAAGACCATCGCGCGGTATCCGTGGGCCTTGGCCTCGGCCAGCACGTGCTCCGCGAGGGCACGGCCGACGCCGCGGCCGGTGTGGTCCGGGTCGACCATGAAGCCGGCGTTGGCCACGCGGGCGGCGGGTCCGCCGTAGTTGGGGGTGAGGTAGGCCGAGCCGACCACGGTTCCGGCGGCGTTCTCGGCGACGTAGACGCGCTTGGCGGGGTCCATCCAGAGCGCGCGGGCCGCTTCCTCGGTCGTCTCCGGGTCCCAGGCGTAGGTCTCGGCGGCGGCGACGATCCGGTGCCAGAAAGGCCAGATCCGCGGCCAGTCGTCGGCCGCGGCTTCTCTGATCAGCATGGGCGTGAGTCTGCCACGCCCATGCCATCGGCGATCGCGACGGGACAGGCCGCGGCGTCAGTCCACGCTCGGCAGGATGTGCGGTTCGGCGAGGTCGTCCTCGTACCCCGCGAGGCGGATCGGGGCGGACCGGGCCCACACCTCGAGGCTGCCGAGTTCTCCGGCCCGGCGGCCCGCGCGCTCCGTGCTTTCCTCGGGGCGCTGTTCGCGATTCGTCTTCTCCGGTGTCACCGCGCACTCCTTATGTGTCGGGTCACCCTCGGGGCATACCGGACAGTCTGCGCTCCGGTGCTCGTCGCCCGCTCGGGTCTGGATGGAAGGCCAGTTCGGGCGCGGTGGCGCCGGTATCTCGTGTCGGAGCAGGCCGTTGTCGACCGGCTCACCCCGGGACGGACGGTGGGTGTGGGTGGGACCCCTTGCTGCTGTCCGTCCCTTCCAGGTTAACCAAATGAGCGGACGTCCGCTCGATAGGGAATGCAAACAAGGTGTAACGCGTGGGCGCCACTTGGCCCGTCAATGCCCCTCAATATGCGGCTATTTGTAATAACGCGCATCACCCGGGTGACAGAGTGAATCACCCACTCGGCCTACATGAGCGAACACTTCTTCGATGTCGGAGCTGGGATTTCAGCGTGCCGGGGCGCGAGGCGGTCCAAGTGCCGTCGGCCCGGCCGCAGCGCGCCAAACGCTGCCGACGTGCGGGCAACGGCTGTCTCGCGGGGGGAGCGACGTCCTCGGTGTCGGGCCGGTGCCGTGACGGACGAGGAGAGCCGGACGGGGGCTTCGACGCGGGCGTGCTGGAGGACTGACGGACGGTGCTGGAACTGGTGGCGGCCCGCAACTCACCGCTCGGCACGGTGGATCGACGGCGGCGCCGCGTACGAGCCCCGACCCTGACCGCCCGTCAGAAGACCTGGGGAAACGGTTGCTCGGGCCCGCGTTCAGCATCGCACAACCGAGCCCGGTGCCGGAGGCCCCGGCGGTGACGCGGTGGGCCCGCCGAAGGGCCTGACAGGCACAGGGCGGCCTGTCCGGTGGAGTGCAACCACGACGTACGCGTCCTGCGCACCGGGCGCCCCGGCACGACGATCGCACGTGGATCACCGGCCACCGGGCCGCCACCGGTCTTCCACCCGGCCGCCCGGCACGCATGACTTTCGCCCGCACGCCCGGCACGCATGACTTCCGCCCGGCCGCCCGGCGGCTCACCACCTGCCGGGCGCGTAGTCCTTCAGGAAGACGCCGTACAGGTCCTCGCCCGCCTCGCCGCACACGATCGGGTCGTACACGCGGGCGGCGCCGTCGACCAGGTCGAGGGGCGCGTGGAAGCCTTCCTCGGCGAGGCGCAGCTTGTCGTAGTGCGGGCGCTCGTCCGTGATCCAGCCGGTGTCGACCGAGGTCATGAGGATGCCGTCGCTCTCGAACATCTCCTGGGCGCTGGTTCGCGTCACCATGTTCATCGCGGCCTTGGCGGCATTGGTGTTCGGGTGGCCCGCGCCCTTGTAGCCGCGGCCGAAGACACCTTCCATGGCCGAGACGTTCACGACGTACGCCCGTCCACTCGTCGCCTTCCTGGCGGCATCGGCCATGACGGGGCGGAGCTTGCTGATCAGGATGAACGGCGCCGTGTAGTTGCACAGCTGGGTCTCGAGGAGCTCCACCGGGGAGATCTGCTCGATCGTCTGCACCCAGGTGTTGGTCTCGACGACGTCGGGGACCAGGCCGCCCGCATCGATGGCGGTGCCGTCGAGGTGCCGGGCGACGCTGGCGTTGCCCGCGACCAGGGCGAGGTCGGCCACCTTCTGTGCGTCGAGGCCACTGGTGCCGACGGGCAGCGCGGCCAGTCCGTCGACCGCGCCGGAGTTGAAGGCGCCGATGACGTGGTGGGCGGGAAGCTCCCCGGCGGGCAGGGGGGCGCTCTCTCCCTCGACCAGGGCGGCGTAGGCGGAGGGCAGGCGGCGCACGGTCTGCGTGGCGTTGTTGATCAAAATGTCCAGCGGGCCCGCCTCGGCGACCTGGTCGGCCAGCGCGACGGCCTGGGCCGGATCGCGCAGGTCGATGCCGACGATCTCGAGACGGTGCATCCAGTCCGCCGAGTCGTCCATCGCCTTGAAGCGGCGGATGGCGTCCTTGGGGAACCGCGTGGTGACGGTCGTGTGCGCGCCGTCGCGCAGCAGGCGCAGCGCGATGTACATGCCGATCTTGGCGCGACCGCCGGTGAGCAGGGCCCGCTTGCCGGTGAGGTCGGCACGGGCGTCGCGCTTCGCCCGGTTGACACGGGCGCAGTCGGGACAGAGCTGGTGGTAGAAGTAGTCGACTTCCACGTACCGGCTCTTGCAGGTGTAGCAGGAGCGCGGGCGCTGGAGTATGCCCGCGATCCTGCCCTCCTCGACCTTCGAGGAGGGCAGGATGCCCTCGGTCTCGTCGTCGATGCGCTCGGCGGAGCCGGTCGCGGTGGCCTCCGTGACGGCGCGGTCGTGCGCGGTCTTGGCCGCCCGGCGTTCCTGCCGGCGGCGCTGCTTGACCGTCCGGTAGATGTGGGAGGTGGCCCGGCGCACCTTGATCGCGTCGGGGTGGTCGACATCGAGCCGGTCCAGTTCCTCGAGCACGCTCAGGCAGACGGCCAGCCGCTCCGGATCGATGCCGGGTCCGTAGACCACCTCGTCCACGGAGGCGTCCGTGGGGACGTCCATGGGGACCTCCATGGACGCAGACCCGTCCTCTGTCACCGTCATCGCGCTGCCGCTTCCCTGATCACCCGCGCAGCGCTCCGACTCGCGCCCGCCCTGGAACAGCGGATTTTACGGAGCGGCAGGCCCTACGGCCAAACCCGCCCGTCCTCGCAGCCGAACCCGCCCGAGCTCGCTGCCGGACCCACCCGGCCCGGCAGCGCGACGCCACCCGCCGAACCGCTCGGGGTCCCTGCGCCGGAATCCGGCCGCCGAACCGCTCGGGCCGCCGCGCCGGATCCCCCGGCGACTCGGCAAGCGCCGACGGCGCATCCGCCCCACGAGGCCCCCGCACCCGACCACGAAAGCCGCACGGGTGATGCCGGTGGGATCCCGAACCCGGCCGAAGGCCTCGCGATCAAGGCTCGCAGACGGAGAGCAGCGTCTCCACTTCCTCCGTCACCGCCCGAGCGAACACATCCAGGTCCGGCACAGCCTGCCCGTCGGCGACGAGCCCGTAGTGCACGCGACCGCGATACGTCGAGATCGCGACCGCCAGCGACTGACCGGGCGCCAGCGGTGCCAGCGGGTAGACCTCCGTCAGCTCGTTGCCGCCGAGCCGGAGGCCGAGACCGGGCAGCGGCACGCTGGTGACCAGGATGTCGAACCACAGCCGGGCGGCCTGGCCGACGAGCGGCCCGCCGAGCCGGTGACCGAGCGCCGGCACGTGGTCGGCGAGCAGGGCGACGGCGCCGGCGCCCCGGTGGGGGCCCGCGTCCTTGTTGCGGACCATCGCGGTGCGCACGGTGGCGAGGCGGCCGAGCGGGTCGGGGTCGTGGACCGGAAGCGTTATCAGATAGCCGGAGAGCCGGTTGCCCTGTGGGTGGGCGGTGCGCGGGCGGCGCCGGGAGACGGGGATGAGGGCGCGGGGCGCCACACCCGCGCTGCCGTCGCCACGTTCGTCCAGCCAGCGGCGCAGGGCACCGGCGACGACGGCGATGAGCACGTCGTTGACGGTGCCGCCGACGCTCTTGCGCACCCGGTGGACGTCGTCGATGTCGAGGACCACCCCGGCGGTGCGGCGGGTGCCGCTGGGTGCGGAGGTCAGCGCGGAGGACGGGCGCATGCCGAGCGTGGACCGGGCGAGCGAGGCACCGATGTCCAGGGCCCGGCCCACGTCGGACAGGGCGCCCTTGACCAGCTCCGGGACGAGGCCGGGCAGCTTGCGCACGTCCGGCAGCAGGCCGCGGGGCGGCTCGATGGCGCGGGGCGTGCGCTCGGGCAGGTCCACCGGGTCCAGGACGCCGGCGGCGAGCTTGAGCGCGCGCAGCCCGTCGGCGAGGGCGTGGTGGAACTTGAAGAGCACCGCGAAGGACACCCCGTCCTCGCCGGGCAGCACATGTGCCTCCCACGGCGGCCGGCCGCGCTCCAGTGGGCGCTCCATCAGCCGGCCGGCCGCCGCGTGGAAGCCGGCGGTCGGGGCGTGCAGCCGTACGTGGTTGAGGGGGTCGAAGTCCGGGTCGGTCTCGCGGGCCGCCCCGCCGAAGGCGAGCGGCTGCCAGACGTCGCGGATGCGCATGCGCAGGCCCGGTACGGCGGCGGCGCGGGTGGCGAGCAGGTCGGCCGCGTGGGCCCCGGCCGTGGGCGAGCGCGCGCCGAAGACACCGAGCGCTCCGAGGTGCATCGGATACCGGTCGGACTCCATGTTCCAGAAGGCCAGGTCTAGGGGGGCGAGCAGGTCGGAAGTCACGGGCTTGCCTCGCGCGTCGAGGAGGGGCGGATCTGTGCAGTCCATCCCCGCCAGCCGATTACGGTCAAGTACGATCGTGCTACGCACGGTCAACAGAAGCGGGGAGGCCCGCCCGGCGGAAGGGGCGGGCCCCAGGTGACGGCCCAGGTCACCTCAGAACGGGTTGCGCCGCCTCGGGTGACGTACCCCACTCAGACGGGCGCGGGCCGACCGTGAAGGCGAGCGCGCGCAGGGAGCGCAGCCCACCGGTCGTCAGGTAGGTCCGCCCGTGCGGCCGCCCGTCGGTCCGGACGGCCTGGATGTAGCGGTCGGCGGCGGAGGTGCCGGGTGCGGAGATCGTCAGCCCACCGCTCGGCCAGTAGTGCCGGTCGAGCCTGAGCTGGACCCGGTCGAAGACCGGGGTGGACAGGCCCCAGGTGTCGTAGCCGGGCTGGATCGGGAAGAGCCCGATGGACGACAGCACGTGCCAGGCGGACATCGTGCCGAGGTCGTCGTTGCCGGTCATGCCGGTGGGGGTGTCGGTGAAGAGGGTCAGTGCCGCGTGCACCACGTCCGTGGTCTTCCAGGGCCGGCCGGTGGACAGGTAGGTGTAGGGCGCGATGAGGTCGGGCTCGTTCATCGGGTTGTACTTGTCGGCGTTGTAGTAGTCGTACGCGTCCCCGTGTACCCATACCTCGCGGGCGGTCCTCGCGGGGTCGGCGAGCAGCCGGTCGTAGGCGAAGAAGGAGTCCAGCCGGTCGTTGGCCGCGCGGTTGCCGCCGATCAGGTCGACCATGCCGGGCAGGTCCTGCGGCACGAGCCACTGGTACTGCCAGGCGGTGCCCTCGTGGAAGCCGGTGCCGCGGGCCGGGTCGGGCGAGCCGGTGAAGGCGCCGGAGGCGTCACGGGCACGGAAGAAGCCGGTGACGGGGTCGAAGATGTTCCGGTAGTTCCGAGACCGGGCGGCATAGCGGGCGGCGTCGTCCTCGTGGCCGAGACCGCGGGCCATCTGGGCGAGCATGGCGTCGGCGAGCGCGTACTCCAGGGTGACGGAGGCGCCGTGGTGGTAGTCGGAGTCGCCCATCTTGGCCAACGGACGGCCCTTGACGTAGGGCGCGAAACCCTGGGCGATGTACTCGGTGTTGGCCTCCCGGCCGATGCCCGGGTACTCGGCGGGTGGCACGCCGTCGGCGTTCTTCTTCAGCGCGCGGTAGGTCCGCTCCTCGAACCCCTTGAGCAGGCCCATGTGGTACGCGGTGGTCAGGAACGGGGTGACCGGGTCGCCGCTCATGACGTTCGTCTCCACCGGGCCGTAGCCCCACTTGGGCAGCCAGCCGCCGTCCTCGTCGATCGCCACCACCGACCGGGCCATGTCCCGCGCCTCGCGCGGCGCGAGCAGGGCGAGGAGCTGGGCCTGGGTGCGGTAGGTGTCCCACAGCGACCAGTTCTGGTAGTACGTGAACCCGTCGGCGCGGTGGGTACGCCGGTCCCAGCCGGCGTAGCGGCCGTCGGCGTCGCTGCCGATGTTGGGCCCGAGGAACGACCGGTACAGCGAGGAGTAGAAGGTGCGGCGCATCGGGGGCGTGCCGCCCTGGACGCGGACGCCGGCGAGCCGGCGCTCCCAGTCCTCGCGCGCCCGGTGGCGCACGGCGTCGAAGGGCCGGCCGCCCTCGGCGCGCAGGTTGCCGGCGGCACCGCGCGCGTCCACGTACGACAGGGCGGTGGTCGCCTCCACGGTGCGGTTCTTCGTGGCGTCGAAGCGGACGTAGGCGCCGCCGCGTCCGGTCCGGGCGCCCGGGGTGACGGCCCGGCCGTCCCAGGTGCCGTACGCGGTGAAGGGCCGGTTGAAGCGGGTGATCGTGTAGACCGTGTAGGGGCCGGTGTCCCGGCAGAAGCCATGCCCGGTGATCTTGGTGCGCACGGTGTGGTCGTCGAGGATCTCCACGGCGCTGCCGACCGCCTTGTGCAGCGACTGCGCCGCGTTCAGCAGGACGTTGGCCTTGCCGGTGGCCGGGAAGGTGTAGCGCTGCACGCCGGTTCGCTCGGTGGCGGTCAGCTCGGCCCGGATGCCGGAGGCGAGGCCGACGCGGTAGTAGCCGGGGCTCGCCTCCTCGTCCTCGTGTGAGAACCCGGCCGCGTACTGGGCGTAGTCCGTCTGCGTGACGTCGCCGGTGGTGGGCAGCACGGGCAGGTCGCCGCCGATGCGGCAGCCGACGCCCGAGAGATGGACCAGGGAGAAGCCGCGGATACGGCTCTGCGTGTAGTCGTAGCCGGTGCTGTGCCCGGTGTCCGGGGAGAGCTGCACCATGCCGAAGGGCACGGCCGCGCCGGGGAAGGTGTTGCCCTCGTCCTGGCTCCCGATGAAGGGGTTGACCAGGTCGGTGAGGTGGCCGTCGGTCCGCTCGGCGGCCCGTGCGGCGGGGGTGGCGATCAGCGCGGACGCTGCCATCACCCCGGCCAGGCACAGCCGCGTGCGCCGGGTCCCTCTCATGTCGGATGACCTCCGGAGGTTCGACATCGTTGCCTGCATCCTGAGGGGCGAACGGCACGAACCCGGGCATCCCGCGAGGTTTACGCGCAACGCGTCGCGGGGGGAGGGGAGGCGACCGAGCGGTGACGGGCAGTCAGGGGGCCAGCCTGAACCCCTCGTGGCTGCGGGCGAACCAGAGCGCGGTGCGGAAGCGGTGGGCGTCCTGGCGGCTTTTGCCGCTGGTGAGCTGGAGGAGCGCACAGCCGCGTGCGCGGGACCGGGCGACGGCACGTTCCATCAGGGTCCGGCCGAGCCCACCGCCGCGCCGGTCCGCACGGGCCCCCGCCTCGATCAAACCCGCTCGGCCCCCCTTGCCGAGCCCGGGGATGTAGGCGGCCTGCGGCAGCCGACCACCGTGCCGGCTCCGGCTTCTACGAGGACCAGGATCTCGTTGCGCGGGTCCGCGTCGATGTCGGCGAAGGCGCGCTCGTACGCCTCCGTCACCTCGACCGTGGCCGGGGTCCACCACCCGCTCCTCGTCGGTGAGCAGGGCGAGCACCGCGGGCAGATCGGCACGGGTCGCGGGACGCAGGACGACCCGGCCCGCCTGGCACCGCCTTGGCCTGCTCCGGGCACGGACGCGGCCGCCCCCTCCCCCTACGACACCCGCTGTCCCTTCCCCAGCGCGATGACCCCGCCCTTGGAGACGGTGTACAGCTCCGCGTCCCGCTCCGGGTTGACGCCGATCGTCGCGCCGGGCGGGACCTCGACGTTCTTGTCCAGGACGGCACCACGGACGACCGCGCCCCGGCCGATGCGGACGTTGTCGTGCAGCACCGATCCCTGCACGACCGCGCCCGGGTCGACGCGTACGCCCGGGGACAGCACGGACCGGGTGACCTGGCCACGGATCAGGCAGCCGGCACTGACGATGGACTCACTCGCGATGCCGCCCGCGTTGAAGCGGGCCGGGGAGAGCTGGCCCGAGTGGGTGTAGATGGGCCACTGGCGGTTGTAGAGGTTGAAGGCGGGGCGCTCGGCGATCAGGTCCATATGCGCCTCGTAGTAGGCGTCCAGGGTGCCGACGTCCCGCCAGTAGCCCTGGTCGCGGGTGGTCTCGCCGGGCACGTGGTTGTCGCTGAAGTCGTACAGCTGGGCCTCGCCGCGTGCGGTGAGCTGGGGCAGGATCGAACCGCCCATGTCGTGCGCGGACTGCCCGTCCTCGGCGTCCCGTCGCAGCGCCTCGATGAGGGCCTTGGTGGTGAAGACGTAGTTGCCCATCGAGGCGAACACGCACTCGGGGTCGTCGGCCAGACCGGGCGGGTCGGCCGGCTTCTCCAGGAAGCGCTCGACGCTGCGGCCGTCCGAGGCCGGCGTGATCACGCCGAAGGAGGCGGACTCCGAGCGGGGCACCCGGATGCCGGCCACCGTCACGCCCGCGCCGCCCTCCATGTGCTCTCGGAGCATCTGCCGCGGGTCCATGCGGTAGACGTGGTCGGCGCCGAACACGGCGACGTACTCGGGCTGTTCGTCGTACACCAGGTTCAGTGACTGCAGGATGGCGTCGGCGCTGCCCAGGTACCAGCGCGGCCCGAGGCGCTGCTGGGCGGGGACCGGGGTGACGTAGTTGCCGAGCAGGCTGGACATCCGCCACGTCGTGGTGATGTGCCGGTCCAGCGAGTGCGACTTGTACTGGGTCAGCACGCAGATGCGCAGGATGTCGGCGTTGACGAGGTTGGAGAGGACGAAGTCGACGAGGCGGTACGTCCCGCCGAAGGTGACCGCTGGTTTCGCGCGGTCGGCGGTCAGCGGCATCAGGCGCTTGCCCTCCCCGCCCGCCAGTACGATCCCGAGAACCGAAGGCCCACCACGACGCATGGTCGCTCCCCTCACCCTGGATGAACCATGGATGCCCCGAGCGGGCCGGACTAAGCCTGTTTGAGGATCTCCTCGTACAGCCCTGCCGTGCGCCGGGCCACCGCGTCCCAGCCGAACTCGCCGACCGCGCGTTCCCGCCCGGCCCGTCCCATCCGCCGGGCCGCGGCCGGGTCACCGAGGACGGTGTCCAGCGCCCGGGCGAGGCCCGCCTCGAAGTCTTCGTCCGCGTCGACCAGGAGGCCCGTACGGCCGTCGTCCACGACCTCGGGGATGCCGCCCACCCGCGACGCGACGACCGGAGTGCCACAGGCCATCGCCTCCAGGTTGACGATGCCGAGCGGTTCGTACACCGACGGGCAGACGAACACGGCCGCGCGCGTGAGGAGTTGGATCACCTCGGGCCGTGGCAGCATCTGCGGGATCCAGAACACGCCCGCGCGGACCCGGCTCAGCTCCTCGTACAGCTCGCGGAACTCGCGGTCGATCTCGGGGGTGTCCGGCGCGCCCGCGCACAGGACCACCTGCGCGCCCGGGTCGATCTCCCGTGCGGCGCGCAGGAGATGGGGCACCCCCTTCTGCCGGGTGATCCGGCCGACGAAGAGCACGTAGGGCCGCGCGGGGTCGATGCCGTGCCGGGTGAGGGCGTCGGTGCCGTGATCGGGACGGTACAGGTGCGTGTCGATGCCGTTGTGGACGACCTGGACCCGGGCCGGGTCGAGAGCCGGGTAGCAGGCGAGGATGTCCTCGCGCATGGCCCCGGAGACGGCGATCACCGCGTCGGCGGCCTCGATCGCGGTGCGCTCGGCCCAGCCGGACAGCGCGTATCCGCCGCCGAGTTGCTCGGCCTTCCAGGGACGCAAAGGCTCCAGCGAGTGGGCGGTGACCACGTGCGGGATGCCGTACAGCAGCTTGGCGAAGTGGCCCGCGAGGCCCGCGTACCAGGTGTGGGAGTGGACGAGTTCCCGGCCTTCGAGGGCGGCGGCGATGGAGAGGTCCACCGAGAAGGTGCGCAGCGCGTCGTTGGAGCCGTCGAGGACGGGCCAGGGGCGGTGGCGTACGACACCGACGCCGCGGCCCTCACCCCAGCAGTGCACCTCCAGGTCCACCAGGGAGGTCAACTCCCGTGCGAGGAACTCCACATGGACACCGGCGCCGCCGTACACGTCCGGGGGGAACTCCCGGCTCAGCAGTCCCACTCGCACCCGACAACTCCCTGGTCTCGTCGGCAGGTTCCCCTCATGGTCACCCAGATGCGGCGCGCGGGGAAGAGCGCGGTGGCCGGATGAAGCAGCAGTCGCCGCAGACCCCGCCGCCTGGTACCCGGTAGTACAGGCAGCAGCTGCGGCGGCGGAAGGCGGTGCCGGTGCGGATGCCGGTGGTGCGCAGCAGGGGGTGGGCGAAGAGGTCGTCGGTGAGGGCGCGGACCCGGTCCGCCACGTCGGTACGGCCGTGGGCACGGGCCCAGCGGTCCAGTTCGCGGGCCGCCCCGGCGAGCGCCGAGCCGGCGTTGCCCCACAGCAGGCCCGTCGCGATGCCGTAGCGCGTCCTCAGGGCAGCCCCTAGGGGTTCCAGATGCCCGTGCAGCACGATGCCGGCGAGCGTGGCCGCGTCGCCGGGCAGCGGGCGCGGCTCGGTGAGCAACAGGTCGTCGGGGGCGGACGCGAGAGGGTCCCAGCGCAGCAGGCGTGCGTCGAGGTCCGGCAGCCGGCCGTACAGAACGGCACAGCCGAGGGCCACCGACCACAGCCGGGCGGCCAGCCCCTGCTGCGCGATGGAGGCGGAAACCCGCAGCTCCGGCGTGCGGAGCCGATGCGCGACCGTGTCGACACGTGAAGTCAGCGCATTCCCGGGAACATCCGAGGTCGCCCGTTCGTATGTCTCCGCGAGGGTCGGCAGCCCTCCGGGCCCGCCGGCCGCTCCGCCCGGGGTCGAAAGCGTGCGCAGCACGAAGAAACCGCCGAGCGGGCGGAGCGCGGCGAGATCGGGGTCGAGGTTCACGACAGGCACTAGTACCAGGCGGGACCGGAGGCCGGGACACGGGGTCCGCACGCAACGTCACCCCTCCAGGGGATGAGCGCACCGCTGGTGTACTCCATCGGTAGTAGGACGCATCGCGTGCTCAGGTACGACGACGGGAAGCCCGTGGGCGGGCAGAGTGTTGGCCATGGAAGCCGACCGCCCGCCGCGCCGGGCTCCGGGTCCCCGCCACCCGCAGGGCCAGGGCCCCCGCCTCATCCAGAGGAGACGCCGATGAGCGCCCTCGCGGTGTCCGTGCTCCTGTCGTTCGTCTCCGCCCTGGCCTACGCGGGGGGAGCGATCGTGCAGGAACAGGTGGCGGTGTCCTCCACCGACAGCGCCTACCTGCGCCGGCCCAGCTGGTGGGGGGCGCTGGCGCTCAACGGCCTCGGAGGCGTGCTGCACGTCGTGGCGCTGGCCTACGGCCCGCTCAGCCTCGTCCAGCCGCTCGGCGCGCTGACCATCGTCTTCGCGCTGCCCCTGGCGGCGCTGTTCGTCGGCCGCAAGGCGGGCGCCACCGCCTGGCGCGGCGCCCTGATGGCCACGGTGGGGCTCGCCGGCCTGCTGTCCCTGGTCGGCTCCGCCGACGCGCACTCCCTGGACGGCACCCAGCGGGTGGTGGTCGCGCTCCTCACCGGCGGGGCGGTCCTGGCGCTGATGTTCGCGGGCCTGGCCGCGCACCGGCACCCGGCGGTGCGCAGCGTGCTGCTCGCCACCGCCTCCGGCATAGCGTTCGGCATGTCGTCGGTGTTCACCAAGACCGTCGCCGTCGACTGGACCCGGGGCATCGGCCTGGGCGAGCTGCCCTCCCTCGCGGTGATCGGCCTGTTCGCCACCGCCGGTGTGCTGCTGTCCCAGGCGTCCTACCGGGGCGGCGGCCTCGCCGCCCCGCTGGCCACGCTGACGGTGGCCAATCCGGTGCTGGCCGCCGCGGTCGGCATCCTGATGTTCGGCGAGACGTTCCGCTACGGCGGCACCGGCACCGTGCTCGCCCTGGGCTGCGGTGTGGTGACGGCGGGCGGTCTGATCCTGCTGACGACGGAGCGGATGGAGGGCACGGGGACGGCTGCGGGCACGCGGACGCCTGCGGGCACGCGGACGCCTGCGGGCACGGAGTTGCCGGGAGTGCCGGAGTTCGTTCCCGTCGCCTCCGCGCCGGCCCTCGCGTCGGACACGCTCCTTGCCGTGCCGCAGCAGCGCTCGGCAGCGGAGCCCGAGGCGGAGAAGGCGAGCCGACGTGAACCGGCCGAGGCCGACGGCGGTTCCACGGATCCGGTCCGGCGGGAGCCGGGCGAGCGCGTCCCACGGGGCCGGGCCGGGCGCGCCCTGCGGGAGCCTGCCGAACCGGCGCTGCGGGAGCTGCTGGTACCGGGTCCGGACGGCAGCGGCGCTGACACCGAGGTCGGCGAGCCGCCGGCCGGCCACGTGTCTCCCGTGCCGTGCACCGCGCTTCCCCTGAACATCTACGTGCCACTGCCGGTCCTGGAGCGCCACCGAACGTGCGTCAGATCCTGACGCCACCGGCCCGCAGATAGGCCAGCGGGTCGATGTCCGTGCCGAAGCCGGGCCCGGTCCGCACCTCGAAGTGCAGATGCGGGCCCGTGACGTTGCCGGTGGCACCGGAGCGGCCGAGGCGCTGGCCCGTGGTGACGTGCTGGCCGGCCCGCACGGAGATGGCCGACAGATGCGCGTACTGCGTGTAGCGGCCGTCGGCGTGCCGGAGCACCACCTGGTAGCCGTAGGAGCCGCCCCACCCCGCGGCCATCACCTGCCCGGCCTGCGCCGCCTGCACGGAGGTTCCGGTCGGCACGACGAAGTCGACGCCCGTGTGGTAGCCCTTCGACCAGTGGGAGCCCGCCACGTGATAGCTGGTGCCGACGGGCGCGTTCACCGGCGCGACGAGCGAGTGACCGGTCGGGGAGGTGTGATGGGGGGCGGTCTTCCTCTGCGAAGGGACTTTCTTCTGTGAAGGGACTTTTTTCTCTGAAGGGGCTTTCTTCTCCGGAGGGGCTTTTCTCTTCTCCGAAGGTGCCTTCTTCTTCGGTGACTTGGTCGTGGTGTGGGTGTCGGGCGCGGCACCGGTGGCGCGCAGGCTGAGCCGCTGGCCCGGCAGGATCAGGTCGGGATCGGCGCCGATCGTCGCGCGATTGCCCGCGTACAGCTGTCGCCAGCCGCCCCGGACGTGGTGTTCGCCGGCGATACCGGAGAGGGTGTCGCCGTGCACCACCCTGTACGTCTCGGCCCGGCCCGCGCGGGACTGCGGGGTGGTCTGCGGCTGCACGTCCTGCACCGAGCCGGTATTCGCGGCGCGGGTCTTCGGGCCGCTCTGCGCGGGGTGCGTGGCGGCACTGTCCGTGTGCAGATCGGGTTCGGCGCCGCCCCGCGTCAGCCCGGCCCGCACCGAGCACACCGGCCAGGCTCCCGGCCCCTGCCCGTCGAGCACCTTCTCGGCGACGGCGATCTGCTGGTCCCGGGTCGCGAGATCGGCGCGCGGTGCGTATCGCGTGCCGCCGTACGCCTGCCAGGTGGACTGGGTGAACTGCAGCCCGCCGTAATAGCCGTTGCCGGTGTTGATGTCCCAGTTGCCGCTGGACTCGCACACGGCGACCTTGTTCCAGGTGGCCGCGTCGGCGGCGTCGGCCGTGCCGGCGGCGACCAGCGGGATCGCGAGGCCGGCACCGCCCGCCGTGACGGTGAGTGAGGCGCGGTTGATCCTGTTCGGCTGGTACCGGCGGTGCCGACCGCGTACGGCCATGTCCGAAATCCCCTCGGCATGCGTCAGGAGCGGCAAAGGTAAGCGCGGCGAACAGGCCATGACAAGACGACAAACCAGCCTTACGGCCCCGCCAAGTGGCCGGGAACGGCCGCTGCTTGAGCGAGATCGCCAAAAACTGAGGCTCAGGGCGCCGTGGCTGCGTAATCAAGCGTGGCGGGTCGGATGTGCGCTCGCCGTAGCAGCACGTCAGGATGGGCGAGGGCCCGTACTGACGGAGCCGTAGTCACGATGCAGCTAGGGAGCAGGCGGTATGAGCACTTCAGCGCAGATCGGTGTCACGGGACTCGCGGTCATGGGCCGCAACCTCGCACGCAACTTCGCCCGCAACGGCTACACGGTCGCCGTGCACAACCGTACGGTCTCGCGAACGAAGGCGCTGGTGGAGGAGTTCGGGCACGAGGGGGACTTCATCGCGGCCGAGACCGCCGAGGACTTCGTGGCGGCGCTGGAGCGTCCGCGCCGGCTGGTCGTCATGGTCAAGGCGGGCGAGCCGACGGACGCGGTGATCGAGGAGTTCGCGCCGCTGCTGGAGCCCGGTGACATGATCATCGACGGGGGCAACGCGCACTTCGCGGACACCCGGCGCCGGGAGCGGGAGCTGCGCGAGCGGGGCATCCACTTCGTCGGCACGGGCATCTCCGGCGGCGAGGAGGGCGCGCTGCACGGGCCGAGCATCATGCCGGGCGGTTCGAAGGAGTCGTACGACTCCCTCGGCCCGATGCTGGAGAAGATCTCCGCGAAGGCGGCGGACGGCGCGCCGTGCGTGACGCACGTGGGCCCCGACGGTGCCGGGCACTTCGTGAAGATGGTCCACAACGGCATCGAGTACGCCGACATGCAGCTGATCGGCGAGGCGTACCAGCTGCTGCGCGATGTGGCCGGTTACTCCCCCGCGCAGATCGCGGACATCTTCCGCACCTGGAACACGGGCCGGCTGGACTCCTACCTGATCGAGATCACCGCCGAGGTGCTGTCCCATGTGGACGCGGCGACCGGCAAGCCGTTCGTGGACGTCGTGGTCGACCAGGCCGAGCAGAAGGGCACCGGCCGCTGGACGGTGCAGATCGCCCTGGACCTGGGCGTACCGGTGTCCGGTATCGCCGAGGCGGTCTTCGCCCGCTCCCTGTCCGGCCACGCGGCGCTGCGCGAGGCCTCGCGCGGGCTGGCCGGGCCGACGGCGTCCGCGCTGAGCGAGTCGGACGCGGCGGCCTTCGCGGACCGGGTGGAGCAGGCGCTGTACGCGTCCAAGATCGTGTCGTACACACAGGGCTTCCACGAGATCGCGGCGGGCAGCGAGGAGTACGGCTGGGACATCGACCTCGGTGCCGTCTCCGCGATCTGGCGGGGCGGCTGCATCATCCGCGCGGCCTTCCTCGACCGCATCCGCGCCGCGTACGACGCCCGCGCCGATCTGCCGAGCCTGCTGTCGGACGAGACGTTCGCGCAGGAGATCGCGGCGGCGCAGGACGACTGGCGCGAGGTGCTGGTCGCGGCGACGCGGCAGGGGGTGCCGACGCCGGGCTTCGCGGCGGCGCTCGCGTACTACGACGCGCTCCGTGCGGAACGCCTGCCCGCGGCTCTGACGCAGGGTCAGCGGGACTTCTTCGGGGCGCACACGTACCGTCGGGTGGACCGGGACGGGTCGTTCCACACGGTGTGGGGTGGGGACCGGTCGGAGGTCACGGCCTGACCGTGGTGGTCTGCGCCCAGGGGGCCTAGCGGACTGTTGTGGCGCGACCGCCGGCTTGTCGTGGCTGGTCGCGCAGTTCCCCGCGCCCCGTTTCGGGGCGCCTGCACCTCCCGGTGACTCATGTGAGGGGCGGACCCGGCTCGGGGCTCGGTACCGGCTCGGGCCCCGGGGGGATCGGGGACGGCGAGGGTTCCGGCGGGCCCGGTGCCGGTGGTGCCGGGGGCGGGGTCGGGTCGGGGCCCGGCTCGGGTGGCGTGGGTTGCGGCCCGGGGCCCGGCGGGGTCGGCTCGGGGCCCGGCTGCGGGGGCGGGACGGGGCTGGGGTACGGGTCCGGCGGGGTCGGGCCCGGGCCTGGCGTCGGTCCCGGCGGGACGGGGTCGGGGTACGGATTCGTCATCGTGTCCTCCGGGCAGTCACTGGACGTCGCCTCTGGACTACTCCCCCGCCTACCCGGCAGCCGCTCCCGCACTCACCCGACGGCAGGACCGGACGGGTACAGGTGGCTGCGGGGGTGGAGGAGGATCAGCCCGATAGCGCCGAACCCTTCGATCAGCCCGATGGTGCCCTGACGGCCGGCATCGGCGTGCCGGCCACCCGGGCCGTCATCGGTCGCGGCTGCTCACGGCACTGCTCGCGTCAGTGGACCGGTGCCCCGCGGCCCCGGCGGGAGGCCGGGGCCGGGTACGGGCACCACCTCCGTCCGTCAGTTGCTGAACGGCTTCCCTCCTCCTGCTCCTCCTGCCTCGCCCAGCGCGCGAGGTGGGTGGGGCGGTGTCAGCGTGGAGACGTAGGACGCGGCGCGTGGGCGCGAGACACGGACGGCAGCAGCGGGAGTGGTCATGACTCGGACGACGTGCCCGGGTGGGATGACCTGCCACCCCGTCGGTGCTGCCGACCGGTTCCCTCCGAACGGCGCGGACCGCTGCTTGCCTCGTCCGCCGGCTCCGCCACGACGCGTCGGCTTGGGGGCAGGGGCGGGTCGAGGAGCACAGCGGGCGGGCGGGCGACGATCCCGGTGGTCGGCCCTGTCGAGGTCCTGGCGATGAGCCGGGACGGCGGCGGCACGCAGTCGGCCGTGCCGGTCCGCGGCGAAACCCGCCCGCCCCTTGCCGGAAAGGACAGGAACCGCGCACTCGACGGGCTCCGGGGACTGGCGGTGGCAGCGGTGCTGGCCCACCACGGCGGCATCTCCTGGGCCCGGGGCGGGTTCCTGGGTGTCGACGCGTTCTTCGTTCTCAGCGGCTACCTCATCACCACCTTGCTGCTGCAGGAACGGGTGCGCACGGGAGCGATCGGCCTTGCCTCCTTCTGGGCGCGTCGGGCCCGCCGGCTGCTGCCCGCACTCCTGGTCATGGTCCTGGTGGTGTGCCTGGTCAGCCCCCACCTGATCTCGTCGTCGGATCTCGCGGGGCTGCGTGGTGACGCGCTTGCCGCCCTGATGTACGTGGCGAACTGGCGGATGGTCTTCCGTGGCACGGACTACTTCGCGCAGACGGCCACTCCCTCGCTGTTGCAGCACACCTGGTCACTGGGTATCGAGGAGCAGTTCTACATCGTGTGGCCACTGCTCGTGATCGGAGTGATGCGGGTTTCGCGGGGCCGCAGTGGCCGTGCCGGCTCGATGCTCCTGGTGATCAGCATGTGCGGCGTTGCGGCGTCGTCGGCCTTGTGCGGGGTGCTGTTCAGGGACCCTGCCGACCTCGGCAGGACGTACTTCGGCAGTGACACGCGGGCACTGGCGCTTCTGGTCGGCTGCGCGGTGGCGATCCTGCTGGCACGTTCGCCCGGACATGGGCTGCGGCATCGGTCTCTCCTCGCGATGGCGGCAGCGTTGGGTGCGGTCGCTCTCGCCTGGTTGTGGTCGAGCCTCGACGGCACAGCGCCCTTCCTCTATCCAGGTGGCCTGCTGGCGGGCTCACTGGCGACAGCGGCGCTGCTGACCCACGTGGTCACCTCCACCGGCTCGGTCGCTGCGCGGATCATGTCCCTGCCCCCACTGGCCCTGCTCGGCCGCATCTCGTACGGGGTCTACCTGTGGCACTGGCCGCTGTTCAGGTGGCTCAGTGCCGAGCGCACGGGACTGGACGGGGTCCGGCTCTTCGGCCTGCGCGCCGCCGTCACCGTGGTGGTCGCCGCCGTCTCCTTCGTCCTCATCGAACTGCCTGTCCAGCGCCGCTCCCTGCGCTTCCTCCGCCGACCGCTTCCAGCGCTGGCGACAAGCGCGGTGTGCCTGACCCTGGTGGCAGGCACGGCGATCAGTGCTCTTCCGTCCGGGCCGCGACTCAGTCCTTCCACGGCCACAGCGCCGGAGGACGCCGCTACCGCGTTCCGCGAACACGAACCCCCCACCGGCCGGCCGCCGTACCGTCCCACCGACCGCCACCCCGGTACAGCGGTCTCCACCGTGATCATGGGTGATTCCATCGCCTGGAGCCTGCTCCACTACCTGCCGCCCA
Source organism: Streptomyces sp. NPDC006314 (assembly GCF_040613075.1). Taxonomy (NCBI): domain Bacteria; kingdom Bacillati; phylum Actinomycetota; class Actinomycetes; order Kitasatosporales; family Streptomycetaceae; genus Streptomyces; species Streptomyces sp. NPDC006314. The sequence goes on from NZ_JBEXRL010000006.1 coordinate 258,043, forward strand.
CCCCCGGTGTCACCGTCCACGACATCACCCGACAAGGCTGTGGCCTGGCTCTGGGCAGCCCTTACCGTTACTTCGGGAGCCTCCACGAGGTGTCCCGCCGGTGCGAGCGGTGGCCGATCGACCTCCGCCAGGCGGTGGACCGCCATGATCCGGACGTGGTGGTCATCCTCTTCGGTCGCTGGGAGACCATGGACCGCGAGCAGGACGGACGCTGGACACATATCGGCGACAAGGCGTTCGACGGGTATCTGCGGGCGCAGCTCGGGCGCGCGGTCGAAACGGCGGCGGCTCGCGGCGCCCGCGTACTGCTGGCCACGGAGCCGTACAACCGCCGCGGAGAACGTCCTGACGGCGGGTTGTGGCCCGAGGACAATCCCGAGCGCGTCGACCGCTGGAACCGCATGCTCCGCCAAGTCGCCACCCACGAGGGTCCCAGCGTCAAGATCCTCGACCTGGCCGGTCGCCTCTGCCCGGACGGCGCTTTCACTTGGCAGGTCGACGGCGTTCGCGTACGCAGCGACGGCGTCCATCTCACACCGGAAGGAGCACGCTGGCTGGAACCGTGGCTGACTTCCCAGCTGAAAGCCACGGCCGGCTGAAGGGCCGCCCTGCTCGGCCGCCCGCTCTTCTCAGCCAGGGGCTGGAGGGCCGAATAGCCACGCGGCCAGGTCCTCGGCCACCTTCTGGATCTGTGGACGGCTGCCGGCCGTGCCCCGGATTCTCAGCTCGTCCAGCGTGGCCGGCCCGCCGCGCTCGGATAGGCCGACTACGGGGGAATCCGGGGGTCTCCACCCTGGGGTGGAGACCCCTGGCGTATCTCCGCCCAGGCGCTCATGCGTGGAACCCCTGCGGCCAGCAGGCTGGTCGCTGTCTGATCGTCTCGACGAAGGGAATCCCATGATCTACGCATGTCTCGCGACGGCTCTCGGACTGGCGGGGCTGGTGACCTACGTGGTCCGGTCGCGGCGGCGCTCCGGCGGGGGGAGCCGATGAGCGCGCCGACCGCCGAGCGCCCGCCTGTCTCGGTGGACCGGGCGACGATGCCGGGTGAGACACCGCCCGCGCCCCGGCCGGTGGCCCGCGGCGGTACCGGCCCGGGCGTCGCCGAGGAGACAGCGGTACGGCGTCGCGAGCGACGGGGACTGGCCACGGTCATCGGTGCCTTCGCCATCTGCCCGTGCCACCTGCCGCTGACGCTGGCGCTGCTGGGCGCCGCGCTGGGCGGTACCGCCGCCGGTGTGTTCCTGCGTGAACACATCTGGCTCGCCGGTTCGGTCATTACCCTGGTCTGGGTGGCGCTGACGTGGCGCGGGCTCTGGCTGGTACGCAAGGGGCGAAGTTGCCCGGTCCCGGGGGCGAGTAGGTCTGGTGTGCGGGCCTGGTCGCGGTGGCGGCCCGGCGCGCGACGGGAAGGGTAACTGGACTCGATGAGCGAGGTGGGCATGGTGGTGGTGCCGCTGGGCTGCCTGGCGGCGGCCGCCGCCGGCCTGCTCTCGCCCCGCTTCGGTGCTCCGCTGGCGGTCGCGGTCGGGGTGGGGCTTGTCGGCGCCGGTTTCTTCCCGGCGGTGGTGCTGTCCCCGTTGTGTGCCTACCTCGTGGTGGCCCTGAGCCTGGCGGTCGTGCGCGAGCGGTCGACTCGGCGCCGGCTGGAGGCGTCGTCCGCGGCCGCGCGTGCCGCGCAGACCAGGGAGGCCGTGCTCGGTGAGCGCACGCGGATCGCCGGGGACATCCACGACGTGGTGGCGCACAGCGCCAGCGCGCTGCTGGTCCAGCTGATGGCGGTGCGCTCCCTGCTTGAGGACGACCCGGTCGATGTGCCGCGGCTACGCGCGATGCTCGACCGGGGTGTCGAGGTCGCCCGGGCCTCGATGCATGAGACGCAGACGGTGCTCAGCGCACTGCGCGGCGGGGCCCCCGACTGGGCGCAGGTGCGTCAGCTGGCGAACGACTTCGCGATGACCTCCGGCCTGCCCTGCGAGATCGTCCTGCCCGACCCGCCGCCCGCGCTGGAGCAGGATGTGGCCCTGGCGCTGTATCGCACGGTGCAGGAGGCGCTGACCAACACCGTGCGCCACAGCGCGGCGGAGCGGGTTCGCCTCGAGGTCACGGTGCAGGACGGACGGGTGCTCGCCACCGTGGAAGACATCGAGGGCAAGCGGCGGCAACCACGCCCGAAGCTACCCAGCGGCGGCCAGGGGCTGACCGGGCTGCGGGAACGGGTCACCGCGGCCGGCGGAACGCTCGTCGCCGGTCCGACCGCCACCGGCTTTCTCGTACGGCTGACCCTTCCGGTGGCGCGATGAGCGTGCGCGTACTGGTCGTCGACGACCAGGAGCTGGTGCGCGAGGGACTGGCCATGCTGCTCGAACGGGCCACCGGTGTCGAGATCGTGGGCAGGGCCGCGGACGGGCACGAGGCGCTCGCGCTCGCCCAGAGCCTGCGCCCCGACATCGTCCTGATGGACCTGCGTATGCCCCGCATGGACGGTATCGAAGCCACGCGGCGTATCGTCGGGGCTCACCCGGACGTCGCCGTCCTCGCGCTGACCACCTACCCCGATGACCGGTCGCTGTTCGCAGCTCTGCGCGCCGGCGCGCGCGGCTACCTGACCAAGGACGCGACCGTCGAGGAGATCGTGGCCGCCCTGAACACCGTCGTCGCCGGCGGCACAGCGCTCGCGCCGACGGTCCAGGGCCGGGTCGTCGCCGTCGCCCTCGGCGGCGACGACAGCGGCCACGGCCACAGACCGCACGACCGGCTCACATCGCGGGAGGTGGAGGTGCTCTCCTCGATGGCCGAGGGGTTGCGCAACGAGGAGATCGCGGTCCACCTGGGCATCAGCGTGGTGACCGTGAAGACTCACATCAACCACATCTTTGCCAAGATCGGAGTCGTCGATCGAGGCCAGGCGGTCGCGTATGCGTACCGCACCGGGCTGGCACCTCGCACAGACTGACCGCACGGCGACGTACCACGACGAACAACGGCATCGGCCACCGGCAGCCGGCAGCCGGCAGACCGGTGGTGCCGTCGCCCGGGCCGGCGCCTCGACGCGAGGGCGTTCAGGGCTCCCAGCCGACGAGCCGGTCCAGCGCGGCGGCGGTGCGGCTGAACCCGTCGTCACCCAGCTGGGCGCGCAGTTCGGCGTTGAACCGGTCGACCTCCGGCCGTGCGGCGGTCAGGGCGCCGTCCCCGGCTTCGGTCAACTCCAGGGCCACGGCCCGGTGTTCACGGGGATGAGGGTTCCTGGCCAGCAGCCCGGCCGTGGCGAGCCGCCGGACCAGCGCGGTGACGGCGGACTCCCGCAGACCGAGCGTGCGGGCGAGCTCCCCCTGGGTGATCCCCGGCCGGTCCCGCACCGCGTACAGCGCGCCGAGCTGAGCCGTGGTGACCCCCGCGGCGGCCAGGCAGCGCCGGTCGGCGGCGGTGCGCAGCTGGTGCGCGGTGCGCTGCAGCAGGAAGAACAGACGCTGGTCGGGCGGCTCGGGCATGGGCCGATCTTGACAGACGGACCGGGACCGCGCCAGTCTCACTTCACTAGTGAAGCGAGACGAGGCGCGGGGGAAGACCGTGGAGACCCTGGAACTGGAACACGCCCGGAAGGTACTGGCCGAGCAGCCCTTCAGTGTGCTGCTGGGCACCCGGCTGACGGCTTTCGGCGACGGCTCGGCCGAGCTCGAACTGGACATCCGCACCGAACTGCTCCAGCAGTACGGCTTCGTGCACGGCGGAGTCCTCGGATACGCGGCCGACAACACCCTGACCTTCGCCGCCGGCTCCGTCCTCGGCCCCCGGCTGATCACCGCCGGCTACACCATCGACTACCTGCGCCCGGCCACGGGCATCCTCCTGCGGGCCCGGGCCGAAGTGGTCCGAGCCGGCCGCACCCTCGCCGTCTGCCGGTGCGACGTGTCGACGGTCGACGCGGAGGGCCGGGAGACGCTGTGCGCCGTGGCCCAGGGGACGATAGCGATGGCCTAGCACGCGAACGGGAGCGCCCGGCCGGACCGGAACCCGGTACTGCAGCGGTGCCTGCCGTGACTGACGGCCAGGAGCTGAAGCGGTGCACGAACCGCTCGTGAGGAGCATCCGGTTCCCGCGCCCACAACCTGGCATCAGCAAGGTCCCCACCCCTGACCACCCGACGGCGCCCGCGGGGCCGGCCGCTCGGTCAGAACTTCTCGGGGTGGGCCCGGAGCCAGTCCTTCGCGCCCGCCAGCAGTTGCGGATCGGCCGGCGGGGCCACGTCGGGGTGGCGTTCGGCCCACTGGACGACGTACGGGCAGAGCGGGGCCACCGGGACGCCCTCGCGCTCGGCGAGGGCGTACAGCTCGCGGGCCAGGGAGCCGGCGATGCCCTTGCCCTCGTGGGCCGGCTCCACGATCGTATGCACCGGGACCAGGGCGCGCGCGGGCGACTCCAGGACGAAGTACTCGATGTGGCCGACGACTTCACCGTCGCCGACGGCCTCCAGGTGGCCCGCCGCCCGGTCGTCGCGGATCTCGGTCTCACTCATGGGCAGGCACGCTCCTGGTCCCGGTCCGCCGATCAGGCCCGGACGGCCTGCGGACTGCGCTGCTGGTCGGAGCCGGGCACCGGCTCCGACGGGTCGGCGCCGAGGGACACGATCCGGTTGTCGCCGTCCACGTGCACGACCCGCGGCCGCAGCTGCCGTGCCTCGGCATCGGAGACCTGAGCGTAGCTGATGATGATCACCAGGTCTCCGGGGTGCACGAGATGGGCGGCCGCCCCGTTGATCCCGATCACCCCGGACCCCCGTTCGCCCTCGATGACGTACGTCTCCAGCCGGGCACCGTTGGTGATGTCGACGATGTGCACCAGCTCGCCCGGCAGCAGGTCGGCGGCGTCGAGGAGGTCCGCGTCGATGGTCACCGATCCCACGTAGTGCAGGTCGGCCTGCGTGACGGTGGCGCGGTGGATCTTGGACTTGAACAGAGTACGAAGCATTCAGAACTCCCGGAATTCGCTCCCTGCCTGCTTTTTGCAGGTCAAGGGCCGTTCTTCGAGCCTACAACGGCGCCCTGCCGACTTGAATGAGTTCACTGAGGTCGCGTCAGTCGAAAGGGGAAGCCTGCTCGCGGGTCTGCACCTCACTCGGACCAACGAATGAGGTCAGGATATGGGCCAGCGCACCGCAGGCGCACCGAGATCCGCGTCACGTCTGCTGTGGCCATGAGGGCGACGGTCGAGAGCAACCGACGCCGATGGCGTCAACGGGGCCGCGCCGAGCTCATCGGCGTTGCCACTCGTCTGCCAGCAGTCGGTAGGAGCGCACCCGGTCGGCGTGGTCGTGGGTGATGGTGGTGAGGATCAGCTCGTCGGCTCCCGTCGCCTCCTGAAGTTGTTCGAGCTGGTCGGCGACGCGCCCTGGGGAGCCCACGAACTGGGTGTCGACGCGGTCGGCGACCAGTGCCTGGTCGGCATCGGTCCAGGAGTGGGCACGGGCCTGCTCGGGGGTCGGGAAGGGAATGGCGCCCTCGGCGGTGCGGATACTGCGAACCCACAGGCCGTAGCCGGTGGCCAGCTCGCGAGCGGTCGCGTCGTCCTCGGCGACGACCACGTCGGCGGAGACGCTGACATAGGGCTTGTCGAGGTGGCCGGACGGCTGGAACGCGGCCCGGTAGCCCTCTGCCGCCTCCAGGACGGTGGCCGGGCTGACGTGGTAATTGGCGGCGAATCGCAGGCCGTTGCGGCCCGCGACGTCAGCACTCTCGCCGCCGCTGCTGCCGAGGATCCACACCTGCACCTCGGCGCCCTCGCCGGGGACGGCATGTGCCTCGACGCCGTCCGACGAGCGGTAGTCCCCCCGGAGAAGCGCCAGTATGTCGTCGACCTGCTCGCCGTAGTCCTGAGGGCTGGTACCGGGCGGATGCAGCAGTTGCTGCTGGAGCAGGAATCGCGGCGAACCGATCAGCTGCTCCGGAGAGAATCGTGGCGGGATCTTCAGACCGTTCGGGGCGTAACCGTCGACGACGGGAGTGGTGATCGGCCGAGGTCCTGCCGTCCGTCCCCGAGGACGGCCTCCCGAGCGGCCGAGGCCCAGGTCGAGACGCCGCGGGTGCAGGGCGTCGATCAGCCCGAACTCCTCGACGGTGGAAAGGGCGGTGCGGTGACCGAGCTGTACGGCACCGGAGCCGATCCGGATCGTGGAGGTCGCGGAGGCGGTCAGGGCGAGCACGACGGCGGGAGAGGTTCCGGCCACGCCTGGGTTGAGATGGTGTTCGGCGAACCAGTAGCGGGTGTAACCGAACCGCTCGGTCTGCCGGGCGAGATCGATGGTGTTGCGCAGGGCCTCGGCGGCGGTGGACCCGGACGAGATCGGGACGAGGTCGAGGACCCCGAGGGGGATGCCGGACATGGTCGGATGCTCCTGGCGGTCGGTGGACACGGATGCGGGCGCGGGCGCGAACTCGGGTGTGAGCCCGGACGCCGGACCGGCGAGGACCGGTGCCCAGGAGAACGGGGGGTCTGGGATCTCACGGCGCAGCACGGGGGCCACACCTCGGCGTCCGTCAGCTCCGGGCGGAAGCGCCGGGGGACACTCACCTTCTCCTGCCGCCAGATCCGGCGGAACAAGGCCGGTCGGGGTGGTCACAGCCGCGTGACCACGTCGAGCAGTAGCCGGCCGCCGGTCTGCCGCTGGAAGGTGGACGCCATCTGCGCGGCCAGTGTCGGTGAGACGAAGCCGGGACGGAAGGCGACCAGGAACTTCAACCGCTCGGTGTGCTGGCTGACCATGGCGGTGGTCAGCCAGGCGTCCTCGCACCAGGCGCCGGTGGGGGTCAGCGCGCCGGTGAAGCCGAGGTCCTCTGCGGCGCGGGCGATCTGGGTGAGGTAGCCGATGCTCGGCGGCCGGTCACCCCCGGTCGCGGTGACCGGGGTGCCGTGGCCGCCGCCGACGACGTGGCGGCTGTCGCCGTTGGTGGGCAGGAACCAGTGGAAGGTGAGGCTCACTTAGGGCTCACGCCCCTTCGCTCGTCGTCGGCGATCCTGGTCACGGTGTTCATCCGGCGGCAGCCAGCAGGGCTGTTCGGCTGCCGAGGGCTTCGGAGAACCGGTCGACGACATGTGCCAGGGCCTCGGCCGGGCCCGGCGCGACGGTGAGCGTGCCGTCATCGCCGACCGCGATGTCCTTGTCGAGGGTGAACCAGCCCTGGACGATGTGCGTGGCGCCCATGGAACTGAGTACCGGGCGCAGGGCGTAGTCGATCGCCAGGACGTGCGCCGTGGTCCCGCCGGTCGCCAGCGGAAGGACCGTTTTGCCGGCCAGGCCGTACTGCGGCAGCAGGTCCAGCAGGGACTTCAGGAGCCCGGAGTAGGCGGCCTTGTAGACGGGCGTGCCGATCACGACCCCGTCGGCGCGGTCGAACAGTTCGGCCGCCTCGATGATCGCCGGATGCCGGAAGTCGGCGCCGAGCAGCGCCTCGGCGGGGACGGTGCGGACGTCGAGCGGGATCACCTCGTGCCCTTGGGCCGTGAGCCGCCTGTCCAGATGGCGCAGCAGGCGAGCGGTACGGGAGGTGGCGGAGGGACTTCCGGAGACGGACAGGACGGTGGCCATGGCGGACCCTTCGGGAGCGTGGGACGGGCGTGGGGTCGGTGCGGGGCCGCGGATCGGGCCCCGTACGGGCAGGGGATGCCTGCGAGGACGGCTACTTGTCGGTCTTGGGCAGGCCTGGCGGGTTGATCTCCGGCTTGTTCACGGCTTCGTTGGACCGACCCCAGCGCTTCAGCACCTTGGCGTATGCGCCGTTGCCGATGATCTCGTTGAGGGCGTCGGCCAGCGGTTCGACCAGTCCGTTGCCCTTCTCGGCGGTGGCCGCGATGAGGCCCTGAACGGTGGCGCCGGCGCCCGAGTAGGTGCCCACGACTTCCGTGTTGCCGGTGGTGGCCGCGTGGTAGGCGGCGGTGGGGCCGGGGCCGAGGTAGAGGTCGATCCGGCCGGACTGAAGGGCGAGGTAGGTGTCGCTGTCGTTCTGGTAGTGCTTGATGTTCACCGGCTTGAGGCCCGCCTTCCCGTCCTCCTTGCTCCACTCGCTGAGCAGCTTCTCCTGGTTGGTGCCGCTGCCCACGGCCACCGTCCTGCCGGCCACGTCCTCGGGCCCGGTGGCCTTGAGCCCGCTGCCCTTCTTCGCTGCGAAGCCGAGGTTGTCCTCTCGGTAGGAGGCGAAGTCGTACTTCTGCTTACGCTCCTGCGTGTCGGTGATGCTGCTGAAGCCGACGTCGTACTTGCCGCTGTCCAGGCCCACGCCCCACTCCCAGACCGGGTCGGTGGCCAGACCGTGCACGAACTGGGCGACCAGCACGGTCACGGCGACGGCCGCCGCCCACCGGGCGTAGTGGCGGGTGGGGACCACCTTGAGCGTTGCCCGTGCTGTTGGGGAGCTCACTCGCCCACCGTCGCGAGGTTCTGCGGGCCGCGCGCCGCCTGCACGGCGTCGCGTTCGGCGACCTCCTCGCGGACGAGCGGGATCACGTACCGGCCGAAGTCGATCGCGTCGCCGAGCAGGTCGTAGCCGCGGGCGGAGAGGATGTCGACACCGAGGTCGTAGTAGTCGAGGAGTGCCTGGGCCACTGTCTCCGGGGTGCCGACCAGCGCGTTGGAGTTGCCCGCGCCGCCGGTGGCCGCGGCCGTCGGGGTCCACAGGGCCCGGTCGTAGCGCTCCCCCGCCTCGGCGATGGCGATCAGCCGCTGCGAACCGGCGTTCTGAGGGGAGCCGCTGCGATGGTGCCGTACGAGGCCCGCCGCCCGCCGCTCCCGGATGGCGCCGACCGTCCGGTGCGCCTTCTCCCAGGCCAGCTCCTCGGTGGGCGCGATGATCGGACGGAACGCCACCTGGATGCGCGGCACGTCGGTACGGCCCGCGGCCCGCGCGGCGGCCTTCACGGCCTCGATCTGCTCGGCGGTCTTCTCCAGGGGCTCGCCCCACAGGCAGTAGATGTCCGCCTCGGCGCCCCCCGCGGCGTACGCGGCGGATGAGGAGCCGCCGAAGGAAACGCTGGGACGGGGCTGTTGGACGGGGAAGACGTCACTGACGAAGTCGTGGAAGCGGTAGTGGTCGCCCTCGTGGTCGAAGGGCTCAGGGGTGGTCCAGATCTTCTTGACGATCCGGATGTACTCGCGGGTGCGGGCGTAGCGCTCGTCCTTGGTGAGGGTGTCGCCCTCGCGGCCCTGCTCGTGGTCGTTGCCGCCGGTGATGAAGTGCACCGTCAGCCGGCCCTCGCTGATCTGGTCGAGGGTGGCGAAGGTCTTCGCGGCGAAGGTCGGGTACGAGACGTTGGGCCGGTGGGCGAGCAGGATCTGGAGGCGGTCCAACCTGCTCGCGATGTAAGCGGCGGCCGGCGCGGGGTCCGGCGATCCCGAACCGTAGGCGAACAGCACCCGGTCCCATCCGTTCTCCTCGTGCGCCCGGGCGAGCCGGAGCGTGTACTCCTTGTCGAAGGCGGCACCGGAGCGCGGGGTGGTTTCGGAGCCGTCGTTGGTGGCGGCGATGCCGAGAAACTCCACTGGCATGGGAGATGGCCTTTCTCAAGTCCTTTGGTGCCGTGCCGTGCCGATGGGCAGCACGCGGGCACCGCGGAGCAGCCCTCACTGCGGCCGGGTGTGACGGCGCGCCTCAGGGCGCTGGGAAGCCGGGGGGCGAGCAGGTGTGATGACGCCGGGGCATGGGCCTCGGGCGAGGGAGGGTGCTACGAAGGGGCGAACTCGGCCCGTGACAGGGGTACCGAGGGAGGAAAGGGCCGGTCAGACGGCCCGCTGCCGCTTCAGGCGCAACACGCGGCGGACCACACCCGACCGAAGTCGATGTGGTCACGGGTGACCAGGCGCTGCTCGGCATTCATGCGATTAATTGAGCAGTACATCTCCCGTCTCGTCAACCAGGTCCCGGATGCCGGACCGGCAAGTGCTTCCGGTACCTGATTCCGGCACATGGTTCCTCGTCGTGGTTGACATATGCGCGCGTTGGGCACATACGATCGAGCACGGACCCGGCTCCGCCACGCGCGGCAGCCGCACCGGCCGCGTTGAGGGACGCGGCGAGCGTGATGACGCCGAAACCGGGCCGCCGCCCCGTACGCCGCACTGTGTCTGCGCGGATTCCGCGAACGTGTGCGCCACCCCGGCGGTCGCCGGTGCCCGCGCCTCCCTCCCCTGGAGAGCCTCCTGATGGTTTCGCCATCCGACATCACCGATCCCGCCGCCGGTGTCGCCGCGTCACTCCCACCGGCAGGGCGTCCGAAGGACTCGGGCCATGGCCCCGCCGACGACCTGCCGCGCATCGTGCCGCGCCGGCGTATCGGCCGCCGACTGACTGCTGCCGCCGCGCTGCTGGTCTTCGCGATGGGTCGACCTGTTCTGGTTCGACATCGGCGCCCTCTACCCGACGCTCGGCCTCCCCTTCGGGCCCCAGTTCGTCACCGTCAAGACGGTCAACCCGCTCGGGCCGACCCTCACCGCCGTCATCGGGCTGACCCTGCACGAGGCCGCCTACGCCGCCGAGGTCGTACGCGCCGGCATCCTCTCGGTCGACGCCGGCCAGACGGAGGCGGCACAGGCTCTCGGTATCGGCAGGCGGCGCACCATGCTCCGGATCGCCATTCCGCAGGCGATGCGCTCCATCGTGCGGACCGCCGGGAACATGCTCATCGGCACCCTGAAGGGCACCAGCATCGTCAGCGTGCTGGCCGTACACGACCTGCTGTACTCGGTGCAGTTGGTCTGCGACCAGACCTACCAGGTCATCCCGCTGCCGATGGTCGCCACCCTCTGGCACATGGCCGTGACCACCGTGCTCAGTGCGGGACAGTTCTACGTCGAGCGCCACTCCGCGCGCGGCTCCGCACGCACCCTGCCGCCCACACCTCCGCAAGGACTCAGGCTCCGTCTCGCCGCACTTCGCGCCCGACTGGAAAGGGCGACCGCAACCGAGGGCCGCCCGGCAGTGGACGGCGACCGGTGAGCCCGGTGAGCCCGCCTGCGGTGTTGCGTTCCCTACATTTCCTATCGATTTACTGGGGAAGTGTTGACCGGCCACCCGGCGGGTGCGCAGGATGATGCACATGCCCCACACGCAGCAACGACTCGTTCGTCGTCGGCATGTCGACTTTGGTCACGTCGTCAGCGCCGCCTGCTGTCGCGTGTGAACCACGCGCCTCACACTCCGCGCGTGCCACGCCGCTCCTTCTCTCTCATCCCAGGTGCTCAGGCGAATCCATCCCACTGCGCCTGATGACCCGACGCGCTTTTGAAGGACGACCGCCATGACCACGGCACTTCCGGCCCAGGCCACCCCATCCGGTTCGCCACTCGCCGACACGCGTCATCTCCGCCTCGTGGGCGGCATCGTGCAGGACGGCGACGGGGGACACGGGTCCGCTCCGCTCGTCGGCTACCTCCTGCTCGTCCCCGAGGGCACCGATCCCGCCCGGCTCTTCGCCAAGGACGTGACACGACCGGAGATCCGACCGGTCGCCTACACGGGCTCGCCTACCGTCCGGCACACGGGAGACGACGCCGTCCGCATCGATAGCGCGCGTCATGTCGCATCGGTGGACGGAGATGAACTCGACCTCACCTACCTGGAGTTCGCACTGCTGGCCCACCTGGTCCAGCAGCCCCACCAGGTGCACTCGCGCGAGCAGCTGATGGCCGGCATATGGGGCTACGACCACATCGGCGACGGCCGCACCGTCGACGTGCACATCGCGCGTCTGCGCCGCAAGCTGGGCGCGGCACACCGGCATCGCATCGTCACCGTCCGGCGGGTGGGTTACAAGTACGTACCCGCCCGGCAGGACGACACCACCACCGCACCGTGCCATCGACCTTAGAGGAGACCGCTTCCATGGGCGTTGCCCCCGCGCCGGCCGGCCCCGCTTCGGAATGCGACCGGACCGGGCCCGGCCGGGCGCACTGGCTGCGCGTGGCCCGGGAGACGGCGGATGACCTGGCCACGGATGCGGCGGCTCGGGAGCAGGCAGGCAAGGCCCCGTTCGACGAGGTGTCCCGGCTGCGTGAGGCGGGACTGCTGACCCTCCTCATACCGGCCGGGTTCGGGGGAGGCGGCGCGGACTGGCCCACGGCGTACGCCGTGATCCGGGAGATCGCCGCGGCCGACGGTGCGATCGGTCAGCTGCTCGGCTGTCACTACTTCCTGTCGTGGAGCGCGCGGTTCTTCACCCAGCCCTCTCTCGCCGATCGGCTCGAGCGGCAGTCCGCGGCGGAGCGGTGGTGCTGGGGTGGCGGTCTCGCCCGCCAGGAACCCTCATTGACGCTGACCGGGACAGGCAACGGCCATGTGCTCAACGGCCGCCGGAGCTACGTCAGCGGGGTCCTGGTCGCCGACCGCCTCGCCGTGCGGGCCGTGCGGTCCGACACCGGCGAACCGCTCGCCGTCGTCCTCGATCCAACCCGTCACGGCGTGGCGATCGACGGCGACGCCGACGCCTTCGGCCAACGGCTCGCGGCCGGCGGGAGCGTCGAGTTCGACGCCGTACGAGTCGCTGCCGACGACGTACTCGGTTCCCTGTCCGCGGACGAGGACGTCCTGTCACCCCTGACTGCTCTGGTATCGCCGGTCGGGCGGCTGCTGTCCGTCCAGCTCCGTCTCGGCATAGCCGAGGGAGTGCTCGCCGAAGCCCGTGAGTACAGCCGGCCGGCACACTCCGCGTGGCAGACCGCCTGGCCGGTCGGCTCTCCCCAGGACCCGCACGTGCTGTCCGTCTACGGAGAACTCACCGTCCTCACGCGCTCGGCCTCCGCTCTCGCCGATCAGGCGCTGCAAGCCGTGCACGACGGGCTGGCACGCGGCGGAGACCTCACCTACGACCAGTACGCGGAGATCTCGGTCCTCGTGGCCCTGGCCGAAGCCGCCGCCTCCCGGGCCGCGCAGGAGTCCGCCGCGCGCGCCCTCGACATCGTCGGCGCTCGCTCCGCCTCCTCACGGCTGGGCTTCGACCGCTTCTGGCGCAACGCCCGGGCCCACACCCTGTACGAGCCGGTCACCCACCGGATCCGCGAAGTCGGGGACTACTTCCTCAACGGTGAGCATCCTCCGTTCGTCCTGCCCATCTGACCGTATGAGCGTGGCCCCACCCGCGCACAGAAACGCTCCCCGTTCACCTCAGCTTGATCGGCATTTCGCCATCCAATCCGACACCCCGGGTGATTGTGAACGCTGTACTTCACCAGCATTTCGGACGGTTGAGAATATGAGACGGACGCGCAAGCAACGTTGACCTGGCCGGTTTTCGCTGCAACTCTCTGGGTGTGAGCAAGTCCGAGTACCTCGCCGCGCGCCTGCACGTCGACCTGCGACGTCAGGCCAGCGCCATCTGTGCCGTCGGCCGCTGCGCCCGCTGACCGCGCTGCTCTCCTCCGCTCCATTTTCACAGCCGGCTACTACGAGCGTGCCGCTGTTGAGGTGAGAAGGATTCCTCAAAGCCATTCCTGTTGAGGTTTCTCTGCCGCCATTGGGCGCTGCCCCACCCACCCCGCCGCCAGGGCGTCAGGCACCCGTTTTCCGTCCAGGCCCCGTCACACCGGTCAACCCATTCGGGCGCCACTTCTCGTCATTGCCGGAAGCTTCTCCGCCCATCCGGTCTTGCTTTCGGTCGCTTTCCAAGCAGCGCCCGAAGACCGCGGCAGAAAGCCACACCAGCTACTCCTCGATCTTGAACAGGACCTTTCCATGGCCACGACGGCATCGACTCGACGCCAGTTCCTCACTCTGCTGGGCCTCTCGGCCGCGGCCGTGAGCTGCGGCACCGCGACCGGAGCAAGTTCCCGCAAGGGCCAGACCAAGACCCTCCGGTACCAGGGCTGGGCGGGTCAGGTCACCCTGCCGGAACTGGCCGAGGATCTCGGCTATCTGGGCGACGTGAAGCTGGAGTGGGTCGGCAACACGATCAGCGGGCCGCAGGACATCCAGTCCGCGGCCACCGGCCAGGTCGACTTCGGAGGCGCGTTCAACGGCGCAGTCGTCAAACTCGCCGCGAACGGAGCCCCCGTCAAGGCGGTCATCAGCTACTACGGCTCCGACAAGTACGCCCACAACGGCTTCTACGTCCTCAAGGACAGCCCGATCCGCTCCGCCATGGACCTCATCGGCAAGAAGGTCGGCATGAACACCCTCGGCGCCCACTCCGAGGCCATGCTCGACATCTACCTGCGGCGAGCCGGTCTGTCCCGGGCCGACATCGGCAAGGTCGAGCCCCTGGTGGTCCCCCCGGTCAACACCGAGCAGACGCTGCGGCGGAAGCAGATCGACGTGGCCGTGCTCGGCGGCATCCTGCGCGACAAGGCCCTGGCAGCGGGGGGCATCCGCCCGCTGTTCACCGACTACCAACTCCTCGGCGCGTTCAGCGCCGGCACCTACGTGATGACCGACCGCTTCCTGAAGCAGAACCCCGGGACCGCCCGGGCCTTCGTCACCGGCGTCGGAAAAGCCATCGAGTGGGCCCGTTCCACCCCGCACGACGAAGTCGTCGCCCGGATGACCGACATCGTCAAGAAGCGCGGCCGCAACGAGGACACCGGACCACTGAGGTACTGGCGGTCCTTCGGCGTCGCCGAAACGGCCGGCCGGATCACCGACAAGGAACTCCAGCTGTGGATCGACTGGCTCGCCGAGCGCGGCGACATCAAGAAGGGCCAGGTCACGTTGTCGGACCTCTACACCAATCAATTCAACGACGCGGGCAACGCCGACGCTGCCGCTCCCTCAGCGGCTTCCTCCTCCCCGACGAGTGGGAGCTGATCCCATGCCCGCAACCATCACACCCAAGCTGGTGCTCGAGCAGGTGCGAAAGGACTTCACCGTCAAGGACCGGACGCGGAAGGGCCGAGCAGCCGGCACCGACCGTGCAGGGACTCGGCCGGGCACCCGGTTCACCGCCCTCGACACCATCGATCTGGAGATAGCGGCCGGCGAGTTCGTCGTCCTGGTCGGCCCCAGCGGCTGCGGAAAGTCGACGCTGCTCGACCTCCTCGGCGGCCTCGCGCAGCCCACCGGCGGGCGGATCCTGTTGGACGGCAAACCCGTGACCGGCCCGGGTCTGGACCGCGGCATCGTCTTCCAGCAGTACGCGCTGCTGCCGTGGCGCACCGCGCAGGGCAACGTCGAGTTCGGCCTGGAAGCCACCGGCGTACCACGACGCCAACGGGTTGCGGCGGCAAGGGAATTCCTTGAGTTGGTCGGTCTGTCCGGGTTCGAGGACCGCCATCCGCATGAGCTGTCGGGCGGAATGCGGCAGCGGGTGGCTATCGCCCGCAGTCTCGCCTACGACCCCGATGTGCTCCTGATGGACGAGCCGTTCGCCGCCCTGGACGCCCAGACCAGGGAGTCGCTCCAGGACGAACTGCTGCGCATCTGGCAGCGCACCGGCAAGACCGTCGTGTTCATCACCCATGGCATCGACGAGGCCGTCTACCTGGGACAGCGCGTAGCCGTCATGACGTCGAGGCCGGGCCGCATCAAGCGGATCGTGCCGATCGTCTTCGACTCCCGTACGGCGACCGACGACCTGCGCTCCAGTCCCGAGTTCGCGCGCTACCGGCACGAGATCTGGTCACTGCTGCACGACGAAGTCGCCAAGGCCCAGCAGTTGGAGAAGGAGGAGGCTTCCGTATGAGCCCCACAACCAGCACGGCAACCGGCACGGTAACCGGCAAGACCACAACGCCGGGCTCCGCGAGCGCCGCCGAGCCTGCCGTGGCCCCTTCCCCCGCTGCGCCGGCGCCGTCCGTGTCACTCAAGGCATCGCCGTCGGACAACCGCCGCGGTCCCGCCACGGCGGCCCTTGCCCGCCGGGCGGTGCGCCGACTGCCGTTCCTCGTGGCGACGGGGGCGACCAAGTCCGCGTCGATCGTGGCTCTGCTGCTGCTGTGGGAGGCCGCACCGCGGCTCGGCCTGGTCGACCGGACCTTCCTGCCGCCGTTCAGTGAGGTCGCCCGCGCCTGGTGGGGGCTGGCAGCCGACGGGCAGCTCGCCGACAACGCACGCGCCAGCCTGGTGCGCTCGTTCAGTGGATTCGGTATCGCGGTGGTCGTCGCCGTGCCGCTCGGTCTGGTGATCGGCTGGTACCGGCCGGTGGCCGACCTCCTCGGCCCGTTGCTGGAGGTCTTCCGCAACACCGCGGCGCTGGCCCTGCTGCCGGTGTTCGTCCTGCTGTTGGGCATCGGCGAGACCTCGAAGATCTCCATCGTGGTGTACGCGTGCACCTGGCCGATCCTGCTCAACACCATCAGCGCGGTCCGCAACGTCGACCCGACCCTGCTGAAGCTGGCGAAGTCGATGGATCTGTCCGCGCCCCGGCTGTTCCAGAAGGTCATCCTGCCGTCGTCGGTACCGGTGATCTTCACCGGCATCCGGCTGGCCGGAGCGGCGGCCATTCTGGTGCTGGTCGCCGCCGAGATGATCGGAGCGAAGGCGGGCCTCGGCTATCTGGTCAACGCCTCGCAGTACAACTTCGCGATCCCGCAGATGTACGCGGGCATCATCACGATCTCCGCCATCGGCGTGGTCTTCAACCAGGTGCTGGTGGCCGTGGAGCGGCGGCTCAGTTCCTGGCGCGTCCCCGCAGGCGGCTGACCCGGTCCGCCGGACGCCTCACCGTCACCGCGGTCGCTGCCCCCCGATCGCCTCACCGCCTTCCGACCCGAGGAACCCCATGACCACGACCGGACCGCGTCAGCTGCACCTCAACGCCTTCTTGATGAACGCCGGCCACCACGAGGCCGCCTGGCGGCACCCCCGTACCCAACCCGAACGCGTCACCGACCTGCGCTACTTCCAGCAGCTCGCGCAGACCGCCGAACGCGGCCTGCTCGACTCGGTCTTCCTCGCCGACGGCCTCGCCCTGTGGGGCAAGGTCCGGCACAACGCGCTCGGTGGCTTCGAACCGCTCACCCTGCTGTCCGCCCTGGCCGCGGTCACCGAGCACGTCGGCCTGATCGCCACCGTCTCGACCACCTTCAACGAGCCCTTCCACACCGCCCGCAAGTTCGCCTCCCTGGACCACATCAGCGGCGGCCGGGCCGGCTGGAACATCGTCACCTCCGGCACCGTGAACGAGGCCCGCAACTTCGGGCAGGACGAGCACCTGGAACACCGGCTGCGCTACGAGCGGGCGCGGGAGTTCGTCGACGTCGCCACCAAGCTCTGGGACAGCTGGGAGGACGACGCGATCCTGCTCGACCGGGAGCGCGGCGTCTACGCCGATACCGACAAGGTGCGCCAGATCAACCACCGCGGGGAGTACTTCGGGGTGCAGGGCCCCCTGAACGTACCGCGCACCCCGCAGGGTCACCCGCTGCTGGTGCAGGCAGGCTCGTCGGAGGACGGCAGGGAATTCGCCGCCCAGTACGCAGAAGCCGTCTTCACCGCCCAGCAGACCCTCGCCGACGGCCAGTCCTTCTACAAGGACCTCAAGTCCCGGCTGCCCCGCTACGGCCGCACCGACGACCAGCTGCTCGTCCTTCCCGGCATCGCCCCCGTCATCGGCTCCACCGAGTCCGAGGCCCGCGCCCTGGAACAAGAACTGACAGAACTGCAGGTCCCCGAGTACGGGCTCGCACAGCTGTCCGGGATGCTCGGCACCGACCTGACCGGGCTGCCCCTGGACGGCCCGCTGCCCGACCTGCCCGAGGAACGGGACATCAACGGCAACAAGAGCCGCTTCACGCTCGTCGCCGAACTCGCCCGCCGCGACGGCCTCACCCTGCGCGAGCTCATCGCCCACCTCGGCGCCGGACGCGGCCACCGCGTCTTCGCCGGCACACCGGAACAGGTGGCCGACCAGCTCGAGGAATGGTTCACCCAGGGCGCCGCCGACGGCTTCAACATCATGCCGCCCCATCTGCCGGGCGGCCTGGAGGACTTCGTCGACCACGTCGTGCCGATCCTGCAACGACGCGGCCTGTTCCGCACCGAGTACACCGGCCGCACCCTGCGCGAGCACTACGGCCTGGCCCGCCCCGCCAACCGGCTGGCCACCACAGCCGCAGGAGAAGGGCTGCCGGTATGAGCGGGCTGGATCTCACCACCGACGTCCTGGTGGTCGGGGGCGGGCCCGCGGCCAGCTGGGCCGCGCTCAAGGCGGCGCAGGACGGGGCGGACGTGGTCCTCGCCGACAAGGGCTACTGCGGCACCAGCGGCGCCACCGCCTCCGCCGGCACCGGCGTCTGGTACGTCCCCCCGGAGCCCGCCGCGCGGGAAGCGGCCATGGCGAGCAGGGAGGCACTGGGCGGATACCTGGCCGACCGGCGCTGGATGACCCGGGTGCTGGACCAGACGTACGCCGGAATCAACGAACTCGCGGCGGCCGGGCGTTACCCCTTCCCTGCCGGACCCGACGGCAAGCGGCTCAAAAACGGGCTGCAGGGACCGGAGTACATGCGCCGGATGCGGATCCGCGTCCAGCGTGCCGGGGCACGCATCCTCGACCACAGCCCGGTCACCGAACTGCTCAGCGATCCCTTCGGCGCGGTCGCCGGGGCCAGGGGGTACCAGCGTCAGGCCGGCCGGCCGTACCGGGTGCGCGCCGGGGCCGTCGTACTGGCCACCGGCGGCTGCGCCTTCCTCAGCGGCGCGCTCGGCTGCAACGTCAACACCGGCGACGGTGCACTGTTCGCCGCCGAAGTGGGGGCCGAGCTGTCCGGGATGGAGTTCTCCAACGCGTACGGCATCGCACCCGAGGGGACCTCCGTCACCAAGACCGCGTTCTACTCCTTCGCCACCTTCTACCACGAGGACGGCACGCTCCTGGAGGGTGCGGCCGGCCAGGGCGGCCGCTCCGTGATCGCACGTGCGCTGCTCAGCGAGAAGGTGTACTGCCGCCTCGACCGGGCGGACACGACTGCACGGCAGGCGATGCGGCTGGCCCAGCCGAACTTCTTCCTCACCTTCGACCGGCTCGGCATCGACCCCTTCACCCAGCGCTTCGCCGTCACGCTCCTCGCCGAGGGCACCGTGCGCGGCACCGGTGGCATCCGCATCACCGGCGACGACTGCTCCACCACCGTCCCCGGCCTGTACGCGGCCGGGGACGCGGCGACCCGTGAGCTGATCTGCGGCGGCTTCACCGGAGGCGGCAGCCACAACGCCGCCTGGGCCATCTCCTCCGGCACCTGGGCGGGGCAGGGCGCGGCCCGGCACGCCCGCGCGCTCGGCACCCGATCCGCTACGAGGCACCTGGTGGCAGCGGGCGGAGCAGGGCTGCGGCCCACCGGAACACCAGGTCGGGCGGACGGCTTCCGGGAGGTCGTCACCGCCGTCCAGCGTGAAGTGCTGCCCTACGACAAGAACTATCTGCGTCACGGCGACCGCCTCACCGCCTCGCTGCATGTGCTCGACAGCCTGTGGGAGGAGTCGCGTGGGTCCCTGCATGCACCGGGCGTGGAGACCGTACGTGCCAGGCAGGCGGCGGCCATGACCGCGCACGCCCGCTGGATGTACGCCTCGGCGCTGGCACGTACCGAGACCCGCGGCATGGCCAAGCGGCTCGACTTCCCGGCGCAGGACCCCGGGCAGCACCACCGCATCGTCACAGGTGGCCTCGACCGGGTGTGGATCCGCACCGAGCCCGTGACCACCGCGCTAACCACCCCCACCGCGTCGGCGGAACCGCTGGAGGTGGCTTCGTGATCGAGCTGGTCTCGGCGGAACGCTGCATCACCTGTGACAAGTGCATCAGGGTCTGCCCGACCAATGTCTTCGACCGGGGTGAGGACGGCATCCCCGTGCTCGCCCGCCGTGACGACTGCCAGACCTGCTTCCAGTGCGAGGCGAACTGCCCGGCCGACGCCTTGTACGTCGCGCCCCTGACCCGCCCGCTGCCCGATGACCCCACCTGGGACGAGGAGCACCTTGACCGTACCGGCCTGCTCGGTAGCTACCGCCGGCACATCGGCTGGGGAGAAGGCCGCACGCCCGGCTCCCTCAGGGCCGTGGGCCCTCCTCTCGACCCCCTGGGGCCCAAGGGAATTTCCCTGCCCATCACCTCCTGATCACCTCGCGACCGGTCGCCTCCCGGCCGGTCACCTCCTGGAAGGACACCCGCCACATGACTACGAGTACCGGCTTCGACATCCGCAGGATCGGCGGCCGTATCGGCGCCGAGATCCTCGGCGTGGATCTCTCCACCGACCTCGACCCCGCCGTCGTCAGCGAGATCAACTCCGCGCTCCTGGAGCACAAGGCGCTGGTCTTCCGCGGCCAGCAGCTCGACGACGCCGGCCAGCTCCGCTTCGCCTCCCTCTTCGGCGAGCTCACCACCGCGCACCCCACGGTCCCCTCGGTGGAAGGACAGCCCCGGATCCTGCCCGTCGACGGTGACGAGGGCATCCGGGCCAACCACTGGCACACGGACGTCACCTTCGTCCGGACTCCCCCGAAGGCGTCCACGCTGCGCGGCATCGTGGTCCCGCCCTACGGTGGCAACACCCTGATCGCCAACGCGGCCGCCGCCTACCGCGACCTGCCCGAACCGCTGCGCGAGCTGGCGGACAAGCTGTGGGCGGTGCACACCAACGACTACGACTACGCCGCCCCCAGGTCCGAGAAGGCGGCCGAGCACCGCAGGCGGTTCGTCTCACGGAAGTACCGCACCGCCCACCCGGTCGTCCGGGTCCACCCGGAGACCGGGGAGCGCGGACTGTTCATCGGCGGCTTCGCCCAGAGCATCGTGGGGCTCGGCCCCTCCGACTCCCGCGACCTGCTGCGCATCTTCCAGTCGTACGTCACCCGCCCCGAGAACATCGTGCGCGTGGCCTGGTCGCCCGGTGACCTGGTCCTGTTCGACAACCGCATCACCCAGCACTACGCCCCCGACGACTACGGCGACCTCCCGCGCCTGCTGCACCGGGTGACCGTCGCGGGCGACGTCCCCGCCGGTGTGGACGGCGCCCTCAGCCACGTCATCGAGGGCGACGACGCTTCCCACTACACCCCCGCCGCGGCCTGATTCCACCGGCCGCCGGGCGGGGAGACCTACCCCCGCCCGGCGGCCCGCTCGCAGCGGATACCGGCCGCAGCCATACGGGATAATGAGCGCATGCGGATCTCAGCCAGGGCGGACTACGCGGTACGTGCCGCGCTGCAACTCGCCGCGTCACGGGATGACGGGCCACTGAAGGCCGAGGCCATCGCCGCCGCCCAGGACATCCCGCACAAATTCCTCGAAAGCATCCTGAACGACATGCGCCGGGGAGGTCTCGTGCTCAGCCAACGCGGCGGCAACGGCGGCTACCGCCTGGCCAGGCCCGCCGAGTCCGTCAGCATCGCCGACGTCATCCGCGTCGTGGACGGACCGCTGGTCTCGGTGCGCGGCGTCCGCCCCCCGGAGCTGTCCTACACCGGCCCGGCCGAGTCGCTGCTCCCCTTGTGGATCGCGCTGCGGTCCAACGTGCGCGAGATCCTCGACGGCGTGTCGCTCGCCGACGTCGCATCCGCCCAACTCCCCGCAGACGTGTCCGCACTGGCTGAGGTCCCGGGCGCCTGGATCAACCCCTGACCCTCCTGCCGGCGTTGGGAAAGGCGGCCACCAGACCGAACTGCTCAGAGTGTGCCCGGGTCGCCGAGGAGGCCCGAAGGAATGCGAAACTCGAATTCGGGACGGTCCCACGGCACGGCGGGCGGGTTCGCGAGGGCGGTCCCGATCCGCACTGCACCGGCGCGGTGGTAGAAGCCCTCGGCGGGAAGATGCGACACGACCTTGACACGGTCGAGCCCGGCGGCACGGGCCTCGGACTGCATGTGCGCCACGAGCAGTCGTCCGATACCCCGTCCCTGCGCTTCGTCAGCGACGAACAGCAGGTCGAGCTCCGGTGGAGCGAGGACGAGCGAGTAGAACCCGAGGACCCGGCCTCCATGCTCGTCGGCGCCGACGGCTACGAAGGCGCGGTGGGCCTCGATGTAATCAGGACCCACCCGGTAGCCCGCGACTGCGGCTGCGTACTTACCCTCGTAGGCGCCTGAGCCACGCACGAGCCGCGTGAGCCGTTTGGCATCCCGCGCGACGGCCCTCCGTACAGTGATCGGCTGGTTGATCGGGAAAGTGCGTGAACTCATCAGGAGAGTATGTCGCACCGGAGAGTGCTTCGTGCGGCGGGTCCGCTGGTCGGGCAGGCGTTCCTGCACCGCTCCCTGGTACCGCTCGCCCCGGCCCCGGTCGACCACGTCACTGCCGCCGAATGGGTCGCCCGCCGGCAGGAACTGGACGCGGGCACTGGTGGTTGTAGGCGTGCACCCAGCCGTCGATCGCTTCCTGGGTCGGGGCCAGCGACTCGAACGGCGCCACGTGATCGAGGAACTCCTCGCGCCGGCATCGACGACCACCCCCGCTTCGTCGTGATCGCCTCCGTCGTGGCCGTGCCCAGGTTGTCCGTCAGGACCTCGAAGGGCACTCCGTAGCGGCGCATCGCGGCGGTGAAGGCCGAGCACACCGCGCGGGCGCGACCATCTTGCTCTCCCGGCCGTCGGCGAGCGGAACCCCGCCGACCAGCCGAACGTGTCACCATGTCCGGAGCACGATTGGTCCGGTCCTCCATGTCCGAGCTTCTCCTGTTCCAGGTGCTCACCGCCGGGCTGTGCACCCACCCTCGGTCCGTGCGGCTGCCCACAGTGCGATCTGCGTGCGAGAGCGCAGGCCCAGCTTGTCGCGGATCTTGTCCAGGTGCGTGGCGACCGTGTGGATCGAAAGGCCGAGCCGGTCCGCGATCTGCCGGTTGGTCAGCCCTTCGGCGACGAGTTCGGCCACCGTGGACTCCCTTACGGTGAGCCGGAGCCGCTCGTCGGTGGCGCGGACATCGCGTCTCGATCGGTCCTCGCCGCTCCCTGTGCCGAGCGCGTACGCGACCAGCCGCTCTCCGCGCAGTCCACGGGCACCGGCGACGGCAGCCTCCTGCGCCGCAGCCGACAGCCGCGTCCGGGCACGCGCCGCCGCCTGTTCCATCCTGTGCCGCCAGGGAGCCTCGGGCTCGGTGTCCAGGCGGCGCCGCGCCTGCACGCTCGCCTCGTACAGCCTCAGCGCACGCTGCATGTCGCCGCTCTCCGCGGCCACGAGGGCCAGGCCCTCCACGGGGTACAGGGCATGGAAACTGGCCCCTGGAGCGATCCGCAGCACCTCGGCGAACAAGGTCTCCGCGCTGCGCAGGCGCCCCAAGGCCAGCCGTACGGCTCCCGCGGTGTGCAGCGCGGCCGCGGTCCGAGGCCACGGCGCTTGTCGCCTCAGCACGGGCAGACACCGTGTCATCAGTTCGTCGGCCTCCAGCTCCCCGCCGGACTGAAGCAGCGCCCAGGCCAGGTGATGGGTGCACCAGGCAATGTCCTGCGGGATGCCGGGGGAAGCGACGACCTCCAGGCACTCCCTCAGATCCGCGACGGCCTCGGCGAACTCACCGCGGCACAGGCGCGCGGCCGCCCGGGCGTCCAGGGCGTTGGCCAGTCCGGCGGCGTCACCGCGCATCCGTTCGCTCCGCACCGCCTGCTCACCCAGGCGAAGCGCCTCGTCCAGATCGGCCTGCTGGCAGGCCACGCGTGCGGCGAGCGCCGGCACCTGCCCACCCAGCGCCCGGCCCCCGGCTCCCCGCAGCAGTCCGGTGAGCAGCGCACGGGCGGCCGACGGCTGCTCCTGCTGGTAGTGCACACGTGCGAGCTCCAGTGTCAGCCGCGCCAGTACGGCATCACCGTGGCCGGCGCCGCAGGCCAGTATCGAGACGAGATTGTCCCGTTCCACCGCGAGCGGGCTGCCGGCCTGGTCGGCGAACACCTCCCCGCGGCCCCGCCCGGCCAGGTCGGTCAGCCACGCGAGCGCCCGGCGCAGGGTGGCGTGTAGCTCGCCGGATGCACGCAGACGGTCCAGGGCGCAGGCACGGATGGCACTCAACTGCCTGAAGCGTGTGGGCGCCGTCTCTCCCGGCAGACGTACGACGAGCGACTTCGCTTCCAGGGCGCACAGGATGCGGAATACTTGTCGTCGGCCTATGCCGTCACCGGCGCAGACTGATTGCGCGGCGGCCGCGTCGAACCCGCCGACCAGGACCGAAAGGCGCCGGAAGACCGCCTGCTCGGCCGGATCCAGCAGCCGATGGCTCCAGTCGACAGCTGCGGCGAACCCGCTGTGGCGTGCGGGTCCGGTTCTGCTTCCCCCGGTCAGAAGGTCCAACTGGCAGAACTGGTCGTCCAGCCCCGCCAGGATGTCGCTCAGCGCGAGCGCACCGACGTGTCGGGCCGCGAGTTCGACCGCGAGCGCCAGGCCGTCCAGGCGCCGGCAGATCTCGGCCACCAGATGGCCGTTGCCGCGATGGAGCGTGAACCCCGGAGAGTTGCTCGCGGCGCGTTCGACGAAGAGCCGTACGGCATCGGACTGCATGAGGGCCGTCGCATCCTCTCCGGCGTCGGCCGGCGGCAGGGACAGCTCACCGAGCCGGAACACGGTCTCTCCGGGCACCCTCAGGGCCTCCCGGCTGGTGGCCAGGATCCGCAGACGGGGGCAGCGGCCCAGCAAGGTCGCCGCCAGCCGGGCGCACGGCTCGGCCAGATGCTCGCAGTTGTCCAGAATCAGCAGCCGGGAGGCGTCACCGATCGCCCGGACCAGCACGTCGACGCCGGTCCGGCCCGCTCGTTCGCCCACCCCCAGCGCGGCGGCCAGGGACTGCGTCGCCAGCGCGCCGTCCTGGAGTGAGGCGAGTTCCACGAGGTCGACTCGTGCGAAGCGCCTCGGTAATCCCTTGGCGAACTCCAGCGCCAGCCGGGTCTTGCCCACACCGCCCGCACCGGTCAGCGTGAGGAGGCGCGAGCTCCTCAGCAGGGTACGCAGGCCCGACAGCTCGCGCTGCCGGCCGACGAAGGAGTCGAGCGCCGACGGCATCACGCTCCCACCGGCCGTCGAGACCGCAGGCGTGACACCAGAAGCCGCCCGTCGCCGCAGCGCCCGCTGCCGGCAGGCGCTGGAGCAGTATCGAGCCGGCCGACCTCCGTGCGGTCTCACGATCAGCGTCGCACCGCACACATCACACGTTCGGCTCCGGCTCATCCCCGACTCCTGGCCGTACCGCCCCGGAACGAAACCACGCCTTCAGCCATGTGTCTCTACGAAGTCTGCGCCGGTCGGCTCCGGCAGGAGCGGTGCGGCCGCAGTAGCGCGTGCGATGGCCGACACCGTGGCAGGGCCGGCCACTGCAGGCATCCAGGTGCGTCAGGGGGTGGCGGCGGGGTCGATGCCGAGGACGACGGTTCCGGTGACTCCCTTGCCGAGGTCGCCGCCTGCCTGGGTCAGGGTCAGCAGGGTCGAGGACCCACCGTTGCGGTAGATGCCGTCCCGCGCGTTGAGCGTACGGGTGGCCGTGTTGCGCCGGTACGGGGACAGGGCGGCGATCCTGGTGTTGTACGTCTCCGGGAAGTAGAGCTGGCCCGTATGGGACACGTGGCCGCCGTGGTACGTCCCGTTCGAGACGGTGCCTCCCACATGCGTCTTGAGGTGGATGTGGAGAGCCCGGCCGACGTACCAGCCGGGGTAGATGGTGGTGAACTCCGCGACACCGGCGGAGTCGGTCAGCTGCACGCCGCGCAGGAAGGTGGTGTCCGGGGTGGAACCGCCGGCAACATAACCGGAGTAGATCCCGAGGGCGTCGCAGTGCCAGATGTCGACGGCCGTCTGGGGCAGCGGGGCGCAGGTCGCTGCGTCGACCACCGTCACGCGGAGGGTCAGCGGAACACCCGCCTTCCCCTCTGTGATGTCCTTGCGGACCGTCTCCAGGTCCAGGTAGTACGGTCCCTCGGTCTGCTCGGGCGTGAGGACGCACGCTGCAGCCGGCCGGGCCGCGGCCTGGTGCTCGGTGTCGGCAGTCGCCTGCGTGGCGGCGAGACCCAGCGCGGCCACGCCGAGGGTGGCGCCGCCCAAGGCGGCTATGACGGACCTGCGGGTGGCACCTCCGGGAACGTCCGACGGCTGGAGGTCGCGCTGCGGTTCCGCGGTGTTGTGGCGGGGGATGTCAGTCATGGCGTGAGCATGACGCCTGTGACGGCTCACGGGATCGCACGGACGACCCACGAGGCAACCGCGTTACGAAACCCTCCATGGGGGCCGCGTGCGTGCCGTACACGGTCGCCGCGCCCATGACGATCCGGAGCAGCGGGACGAGGGCCTGACGTCGTGTCGAGCCCTACGCGGGCGGCGACGCCCCAACACGGCCGCACTGTGATCTCCGCCGGCGGTCACCGTCAGCGTGCCGGCCATCGGGATGGCGGAATCTCCCGTTTTGTCTGCTCCTTACCTGCTTCACGCAGGTCAGGGGGGCGTCCGGAACCTACAACCATGCGCATCTTCGGTCAGCTTCCCAGGTCTTTCAGGACTCATGCTGAACCATTGCCGACCTTCCCGATGCCGCGTCGGGCCACTGCGGGCCCCCGGATCCCGCGCCCCCACGCATCGCGCCACACCTTCACTCCGCTGCGGGGCGCCCGGATCGCTTCTGCTCGAGGACCGTCGCTCCCCGCTGCCGACGGCCCACAGAGGTTGGAAAATGGAGTGGTGAGCGACCTCCTTGGACATTTCCGGCGACGGCTGCTCGGCTGGACCACGAGCTCTACCTCTCCCCCACGGCCTCCTAGCTCAGGAGACCACCAAGAGCATCAGGAGCACGCCCAGCCCACCGGGGGAAGGGCGCGGCGGCCGCAGCGTCTGTTCTCCCTGCTGAGCGTGCGCAGCATGGCCGGTGAGGTGTTCCTCCTGCAGCTGGCCGTCGTGGTGCTTCTCGTCGCCGCCGCGGTGGTGGCGCTCGTGGTGCAGGCCCGGAGCGCCGCCATGCTGGACGCCCGGTACCGTACGCTCGCCGCCGCCGGAACGTTCGCGGAATCTCCCGGAATCGTCGCGGCCCTGCACAGCCCCCGTCCGAGCGCGGTGCTACAGCCGAGCGCCGAAGCGGCCCGGAAGATCGCCGGGGTCGACGGCATCAACGTGTACACGCTCGACGGGGTCACTCTCACCCACAGCGACCCACGACAGATCGGGAAGCACGTCGTCGGCCCCTTCTCCAAGGCGGCGGCCGGCAAGTCCTTCACCGAGACGTTCGAAGGGTCCCTGGGCCAGTCCGTGGTCTCGGTGGTCCCCGTCAAGGACACCGACGGCTCCGTCATCGCCGTCGTCACCTCCCCGGTCACGGTCCAGAACGTCCAGGGCATGGTGAACCGGCAGCTGCCGGTCGTCCTGGGCAGCGCCGCCGCGGTGCTCGCCGTGTCCGCGGGCGGGACGGCTCTGGTCAGCCGTCGGCTGCTGCGCCGGACCCATGGCCTGGGGCCGGCCGAGATGACGAGGATGTACGAGCATCACGACGCGGTGCTGCACGCGGTGCGAGAGGGCGTACTGATCGTCGGCGGTGGCGGACGGCTGCTGCTGGCCAATGACGAGGCACGGCGATTGCTGGATCTGCCGGTGGACGCGGAAGGGCTCAACGTCACGGACCTGGGTCTGGAGGAGGGGATCGCCGATCCGATCGCGTCGGGCCGCTCCGCGACCGACGAGCTGCACATGGCAGCCGATCGGCTGCTGGCGGTGAACATCCGGCCCACCGCCCCCTACGGGCAGGCCGGGACCGTCGTCACGCTGCGGGACACCACCGAGCTGCGGGCACTCTCCGGCAGGGCCGAGGTGGCCCGCGAGCGGCTGAAGTTGCTCTATGACGCGGGGGTGCGGGTCGGAACGACGCTGAACGTGGAGCGCACCGCGGAGGAACTGGCGGAGGTGGCGGTCCCGCGCCTCGCCGACGTGGTCACGGTCGACCTGCTGGACCCGGTGCTGCGCGGCGAGGAGCCGGCCGAAGGGAGCACCGAGACGCGCCGCACCGCCGTCGTGGGCCTTCAGGGCGACCACCCGCTCTCCCCCGTCGGCGAGCTGATCCGGTTCGCTCCCACCGGTCCCATGGCCGCCGGGCTGGCCGGCGGCCATGCGGTCCTGGAGGCGGACCTGCGCGCCACTCACCGATGGCAGGCCCAGGACCAGGCCAACGCCCGGCAGATCCTGGACCGCGGCCTCCACTCCTTGATCGTCGTACCCCTGCGGGCCCGGGGCGTGGTGCTGGGGATGGCCGGCTACTGGCGGGGGCAGGACTCCCCGCCGTTCGACGAGGAGGATGTGTCCTTCGCCGAGGAGCTGACCACCCGGGCGGCGCTGTCCGTCGACAACGCCCGCCGCTACACCCGCGAGCACACCATGGCCGTCACCCTGCAGCGCAGCCTGCTGCCCCGGGGCGTACCGGAGCAGTCGGCCGTCGAGGTCGCGCACCGCTATCTGGCTGCCCAGGCCGGGGTGGGCGGCGACTGGTTCGATGTCATCCCGCTGCCCGGCGCCCGAGTGGCCCTGGTGGTCGGCGACGTCGTCGGCCACGGTCTCCACGCCGCCGCCACCATGGGCCGCCTACGCACCGCCGTGTACAACTTCTCCACCCTCGACCTGCCCCCGGACGAACTCCTGAGCCACCTGGACGAGCTGGTCGCCCACATCGACACCGACGAGCAGGAGTGGCAGGGGATCACGGGAGCCACCTGCCTGTGCGCCATCTACGATCCCGTCTCGGGGCAGGTGACCGCCGCCAGCGCCGGGCATCCGGGCCCCGCCCTCGTCCGCCCGGACGGTACCGTGTCCTTCCCCGAGGTGCCGGTCTCCCCGCCGCTGGGCCTGGGTGCGGGTCTGCCCATGGAGACCATGACGGCCACCCTGCCCGAAGGCTCCCGGCTGGCACTCTTCACCGACGGGTTGATCGAGAGCCGCGACCGCGATCCGGACGCGGGCCTGGCAGCGCTGCGCGCCGCCCTGGCCGGGCCCGCCCGCACCCCGGAGGAAACCTGCACCGCGGTGATCGACGCGATGCTGCCCATCAGGCCCAGCGACGACGTCGCGCTGCTGGTGGCCCGCACCTGCCGACTGGACCCCGAGCGGATCGCCGAGTGGGACGTGCCCCTCGACCCCGCGGCGGTGTCTCCGATGCGCAACGCCTGCGCCCGCCGACTGGCGGACTGGGGCCTGGAGGACATCGCCTTCACCACGGAACTCGTCCTCAGCGAGCTGCTGACCAACGCCATCCGCTACGGCACCGAGCCCATCCGGGTGAGGCTGCTGTACGACCGCAGCCTGGTCTGCGAGGTCTCCGACGGGTCCAGCACCTCCCCGCACCTGCGCCGGGCCGAGGCCACCGACGAGGGTGGCCGCGGCCTGTTCCTCGTCGCGCAGTTCGCCGAGCGCTGGGGCACCCGCTACACCGCCCGCGGCAAGATCATCTGGAGCGAGCAGGCCCTTCACGACGGGGCCGCACCGTCCGCGACGGATCTCGGGGAGGCGCTGCTGGCCGGGTGGGACGACGAAGGACTCTGAGCACGCGCCGGTACGGCAGCCGCAGGGAAGACGGCGGACACCACCGTCTGGGACTGCGCTGCCGAGGTCGCCGAACGTACGCTGGCCTCGATAAGTACGCGACCGCCCGTTATGGAGCCTTTGTGGCCTCACCCGGTCTCCGGACAGCCTCCGTCGCCGCCTGCCTGGCCCTCGCGGCGGCGTTCCTCGGCGCCTGCGGAGACAAGCCCACCGCCGCGCCCAGAGCACCCGCAGTGGCCACCTCCGCCGCGGACGCCGGCGGCATGGCAGCACTGACCGCGGCGGCGAAGAAGGAGGGCTCGCTCAACACGATGGCGCTCCCGAGCGACTGGGCCAACTACGGCGCACTGATCGACGGCTTCGAGAAGAAGTACGGGATCAAGGTCATGGTGGAGAACCCGGAAGGTACCAGCCAGGACGAGATCAACGCCCTGAAGGAGCACAGGGGCGGAGGCCACGCCCCCGATGTGATCGACGTGGGCGACTCGTTCGCCCAGGCCGCCGCACGGCAGGGCCTGCTCGCTCCGTACAAGGTCGCCGCGTACGACCAGATCCCCGAGTCGCAGAAGGACCCGCGGGCCCGCTGGTACAACAACTACGGCGGTTACATCTCGATCGGCTGTGACGCCAAGCGCGTCAAGACCTGCCCCGCCACCTTCGCCCACCTGCGCAAGCCCGAGTACGAAGGCAAGGTCGCGCTCAATGGCAACCCCACCAGGTCCGGCTCCGCCTTCGCCGGGGTGTACGCGGCGGCTCTGGCGAACGGGGGTTCCTTCGACGACATCCAGCCCGGCATCGACTTCTTCGCCGAGCTCAGGAAGAAGGGCAACTTCATCCCGGTCGAGTCCACCCCGGCCACGATCGCGAAGGGCCAGACCCCGATCAGCATCGACTGGGACTTCCTCAACCTCGGATACGCCGACGAATTCCGCGAGAAGGGCGCGGACGTCGACTGGCGGACCGCCATCCCCTTCGACGGCAGCTTCGCCCAGTTTTACGCGAACGGGGTGAACAAAGACGCCCCGCACCCCGCGGCGGCACGTCTGTGGCAGGAGTATGTCTTCAGCCCGGAGGGCCAGAATATCCGGCTCGGCGCCTATGCGCGGCCCGTCCTCATCGACGCCATGGAGAAGGACGGCACCCTCGACAAGGCCGCCGCGGAGAAACTGCCGACGGTCGAGGGCACGCCGACGTTTCCGACGGAGGCGCAGAGGGAGAAGGCGAGAGAAACCGTCAACCGCGGCTGGGCCGAGGCCGTCTCGGGCTGAGGACCAGGGCGGTCGCGGCCAGGCGGACGCCAGCCCGTCCGGACCTCACACCGGCGGCCACGGCACTCGCGGCGCTGTCCGGCCCGTCTGCACGCCAGGTCCACCGTTGACGATCAGATCGAGGACCTCGGCGAGACGGTCCCTGACCGCCTCACGGTGCTGAAGTGCGTCCGGTGGCGTTCGAATCGTGATCGGCCACAGCTGCACACGACTCTACGAGCGCTGTCCCCTCGAAGGTCAACAGCCACACCACGACCCACACGTGGCTTGGTACGGATGCCTGCGTGCCGGAGCAACTCCCCAGGCTCCGCTCGGCGGGTCTGCACGCCCTGTACCCCCGCTCGGGTGGAGCGGGGGTACAGGGCGTGCCTGGTGTGGCGCCCGGCCGGGGCTGGAGTGCGATCGGTCAGGCGGTCGGCCGGGACAGGGCACCGCCCGCCCTCCGGCGCTCGGCCTCGACCGCTTCCCAGTCCTCGGTACTGAGGTTGGCGAGGGCGGCCGGGAAGACGCCGTCCTGTTCCTTGAGGATGTGATCGCGCAGCATGGCCATCGCTGCCAGCAGCCGCCCCGGCCAGGCCGGATCCGACGGCGTGACGTCGCCGGCGGCCTCCCCCAGGACGGCCTCGACGTGGCGATGCTCGGTCTTCAGGGCGGCGATCTGCTCGGGGAAGTCCCGGGCCATCGCGGGGAACAGGCCGTGCTCCTCCACCTGGGTGTGGGGGCCGAGCACGGTCGCGATCTCGCGGGCGACCCGCGCCATCCGGTCCACGTCACCGTCCTGGTGAGCGGGGCGGAGATGGCTGATCAAGCGGACGACCTCGTCGTGCTCCCGCGTCAGCTCGTCGATCGACGCCAGGGACTGGCAGCCGCAGTACTCGCACACCGGTCTTCTCCCTGCCCTTCGTTCCCGTCGGTCCCGTCCGTGTGCCCTTACGCGGTGGTGCCGGCGGTGGTGCCGGCGGTGGTGCCGTGCCCGCGCTGACGACCAGTGCGGGGCTTCCGCCCTCCGCCTTCGGCCGCCGCGCGGACGGCGGTGAGGGTGAAGGTCAGCGCCGCGGCGGCCACGAAGGCGAGCAGGGCGAGGCCGATCGCGTACGACTCGTACGCCCCGTACAGCGAGCCCATGACCAGCGGTGGCAGGAAGCCGCCCAGGCCGCCCGCGGCGCCGACGACGCCGGTGACGGAGCCGACCTGGTTGGCCGGGATCAGCTGGGCCACCAGGGCGAAGGTCGCGCCGCTGCCCGCGCCGAGCGCGGCGGCCATGGCCAGGAAGGCGATGGTGCCCACCGGCGCCAGCGCCGGGGCGAACGACTGGGTCACCGCTCCGGCCACGACCACGGCCAGCGAGCCCGCCAGCACCCTGGGCGCCTTCATGGTGATCGCCGGGCATGTCGTCGGGCTCGCCATTCCCGACTCGTGGACCGAGGCCGTGGGCATCACCGAGCACGCCTACCACACCACTGCCGTCTGGGCGGGCTCGGTGGCCGGCGTCGCCATGGTCGCCGGACTGGGCATGCTGTGTGCCCGTCGGCTGCTGACCCGCCAGATCCGTCTGGGCACGGATCGCAGCGACAAACTCCTGTTCCCGCTGCTGTCCGCCACCGTCCTGCTCGGCATCACCGCCACCGCCGCCCACAACGTCTTCGGCGCGGGCTACGACTACCGCTCCACCGTCTCCGTATGGTTCCGCGGCCTGTTCGTTCTCCAGCCGCAGCCGGAGGCCATCGCCGGAGCCCCGCTGCTGTTCCAGTTGCACGCGCTGAGCGCCTTCCTGCTCTTCGCGGCCTGGCCGTTCACGCGGTTGGTCCATGTGTGGAGCGCCCCGATCGGATACCTGGCGCGGCCGTACCTGGTCTACCGGCGGCGAGCCACACCGGCCGCGGCGCCGACGGCCGCGGGCCGGCCCCGGGCGGCCTCCGGCTCGCGGCGAGCCGCATGAGTCACGGACCCGCGCTCGCGCCGGAGGCCACGGCCACGCTGGAACCGCGCACGGGGGGCGCGAGCCGCCGTACGGGATGGGTGATGTTCCTCACCGGGGCCGTCGGCTGGCTGGTCTCCTTCCAGTTCACCGTCGACAACTGGCGGCTGCTCCGTGACCCCGCCTACCAACCGCCCTGCAACATCAGCCCCGTCGTGAGCTGCGGCAGCGTCATGTCCAGCCCGCAGGGCAGCCTGTTCGGCTTCCCCAACACGCTGCTCGGACTGGGCGCCTTCGCCGCCGTGACCGCCCTGGGCGTCGCCGTGCTCTGCGGGGCACGCCTGCACCGTCGGCTGTGGCTCGCGCTGGACGCCGGCGCCCTGGTGGGGGTGGCGTTCGTGCACTGGCTGATCGGGCAGTCGCTCTACGAGCTCGACAAGCTCTGCCCCTATTGCGCCGTCGTCTGGGTCGTGACCATCGGCCTGTTCTGGTACGTCACTCTGCACTGCCTGGAACGGGGGATCGTCCCTGTGCCCCGGGGTGTGCTGTACGTCGTCCGGGACACACACTGGATGCTCCTCGGCGCCTGGTACGGGGTGATCGTGCTGCTCGTCCTCACGCGCTTCTGGACGTACTGGAGCAGCCTGGTCTGACCGGCCACCGCACTCCGCACACGTCGCTCACCGGTCACACGGACGAGAGAACAACGACCATGGACGAAGTACTGCGGGAATGGACGGCCGCCCTCAAGGCCGACCTGCGCATCGACCTCGACGTCGACCAGGCCCTCCTCCTCGCCCTCGCGGGCGATGCCGCTCACGGCGTCGCCCGGCCCGCCGCACCGCTGACCACCTTCCTCGTCGGATACGCGGCGGCGCAGACAGGCGGTGGCCCCGACGCGGTGACCGCCGCAGCCCGCCGCGCCGGAGAACTCGCCGCCCGGTGGGCCACCGGGGCTCCCGGCCCAGGGACCGCGTGACCGGCCCTCTTCCACCTGCCTCTCCGCGCCGTGATCGAGGGAACGTTCGAGGGCGTAGCGCCGAACTCCTGGTGAGGGGCGAGGCGTATCACGACCGGCTGGATCGGGTTGTCGTACGGCCTGCACCGAGACGACTGCGGGTGCGAGCCGGAGTCCGTCGACCCCGGCGGCAGCGTCAAGGACCACATCGCCCCGGCGAACGGCCGGCGCGGGTCGTTGCCTGCGGCCAGCGACGGACGGACGGCGATCTCCTCCCCGTCCTCCAGGAGATGAGGAAGCGCCAGCACAATCCCGGCCGCGTGGATGAGGTCGTTCAGCCGGCCGAGGCTCTCACGCACGGTCAGGGCCGCCACCATGAGTTCGGGACTGATGCCCCTGGCGGCGGCCGTGTCACCGACCTCCCGCGCGGGCCTTCCCGCCAGGTCCCGCTCCAGTGAGGCGATGGCCGCGGTCAACGGCTCCGCGTCCAGGAAGCCCGCCAACAGCGCCACGGCGTCACTCAGTTGAGGAGCATCCGCGCCATCCGGTTCGACTGTCATGAACGGCATTGTGCCCGGCGGCGCTTCGGCAGCCCAGCCCCGGCCGGCTTCGGCAAGCGGGCCGATCGGCCCTCACAAGACGACCCCGTTGGTCTCTGACGCCATCGATCGCCGATCCGTCACCGTAGGTGTGATGTCCAGATCCGTCGTGCCCGGAGGGATGCGCGCATGCTGAAACGGGATGGCAGGGTGTTGCTCTGGCGTTGGCGGCGCAACCCGCTCAAGCGGCGCTCCGACGTCGCCGAAGCCTGGATCGGCCTGGCAGCGGTGGCGCTGCTGCTCCCCCTGGTGGCCGCGGTGGGCGTGGTGATGGCCGGCGTGGGCGAGCGTTCCGCCCTCGACCAGGGGCAGGGCCTGCACCGCACTGCCGCACGCCTCGTCAAGGACGCCCCCGCGACGCCGTCACGGTTCTCCGGGCAGGCAGACGACCGCGTGATGGCGACGGTGCGGTGGACGATGTCCGATGGCGCACCCAAGATGGGTGAGGCCCCGGTGGCAGCGGGCGGCAAGGCGGGCTCGTCCACGACGGTGTGGCTCGACGACGCGGACCGCCTTCGTCCCGCCCCGCTCACCCCCGCCCAGGCCAGGTCCCAGGGAACCCTCCTCGGCGCGGCGGCCGGAGCGGGTGTGTGCGTGCTGGTCGTGGGCGGCTGGTGGGTCTGCCGGGTACGGCTGGATGTGCGTCGCAGGGCGCGGTGGGACCGGGCCTGGGCGGAGTTCAACGCCGAGCAAGGCCACCGGCACGCGTAAGACGCCCAGGCTACCGGCGCACGTGGTGGACGCCGCCGGGCATCCTCACCGGGACGCTGAGTCCACGCCTGGATCCCATTCGAAATGGTCACCGGACGCGAGCTCGTGTCTCGCCGGCCGGGCGTGTGCCGCCGGGGCGGCACGGTCGGTCGGATGGAGCGGCACGCACGTCGGAGGCCGTCTGCTCGGTGCGGGGTGAGGTGTGGCGTGCGCGGCCGTGCGTGGCGTGCGGCCGCCGTCGGGGCCGTATCCGATCCGGATCAACAGCTGTGGGCAGCACGGTTGCCTCGATCCGCCCATCGCCGTCCGCAGATCCTTCCACTCCATCGCCTGGTGCAGCATCGAGGTGCGTACCCCGTGCACCGTCGCCGTGAGCAGTACGCGCTGCAGGGCCTGGCCCGCCCGCAACCAGTCCTCGCGCCGGTCTCCTGGGTCCACAACAGCCCTGCCTGGGCGTGGCGTTCGAAGCGCAGGGCGGGCAGGTGCGGAGCGGGCGTCCGGCCGGCGAAATCCCTCATCGGTATCCGCCCGGACGCGTCCGGGGCCCCCAGGGCGGTCACGGGGATACCGTAGGGTGTGTCCCTTCCCGGGGCGGTGAGCCAGGTGCGCGTCTCGGTCGTGCGATCCGGATGGGATGCGTTGCGGGCCTCGGCCGCCTGGGTCAGCTGCAGCAGACGCCGGGTATCCACTGCACAAGCGCCACCCGAGCCTGGAGATCACCTCGCAGCAGGTCCCGCAGCCGCCCGTGACGGCGCTGGTGTCGGCGTCCGCGGACGCCGACCCGCTGGTCATCGGATCGCGAGGCCTCGGTGGCACCATGGGCTTCCTGGTCGGTTCCGTCGGGCTCGCCCTGGTCGCGCACACCGACCGCCCCGTCGTCCTCGTACGCTCCGGTGCAAGCGCCGAGGACGAGCACCAGAGGGACGCGGACGGCCGGCCGTCGAGCACGACGCCGTATCGGGACGTCGTGCTGGGGCTGGACCATGAGCACCCCGACGACGCGGTCATCTCGTTCGCGTTCGAGGCTGCGCCCCGTCGTTCGGCAAGGCTGCGCGTGGTGCACGGGTGGAACCAGCCGCCCTGCTTCGCCTACGGGCTCCCCTCGGACCCGCTGTTGAACGCCGAACTCGCCCGCGAGGAGGCAAGCGCCGTCGAGGCGGCCCTGGCGCCGTGGCGCGAGAAGTTCCCCGGAGTGGAGGTCGTCGAGCAGACCCCGGTCGGCAGCGCCGGTGACCATCTGGTGGATGCCGCCCGCGATGCGTCGCTGGTCGTCGTCGGCCGCCGCATCCGGCGCACCCCGCTGGGTGCCCACATCGGACCCGTCACGCACGCGGTGCTGCACCACGCCACGGCGCCGGTGGTGGTGATCCCGCACGAGTGACCGAAGGACCGAGCGGTGGCGACGAGTTGGGCCCGTGGGGGCGTTCCTGCCGGAACGCCCCACACTCTACTCGTGTGTCTTCGAGTGTCATGGCGTAGTGGCCTGCCGCAATGGGGGCGCGACCTCTGGGCCGTCCGGCGCCTGCCGCGTCCATGGCCGCCGTTGTTTCCTTCCGGCGGGGTCCTGGTGCAGGATCAGCTCGAGGTGGCGCATTCCGCGACGGCGTGGAATGTGAAAGCCTCTGTTTCCTCGTCTACCTGCTCGAGGGTCACTTGCCATGATTCGCCCGGGCCCCTCTGGTCCTCACGCACGTCGTAGTTGAGGGCAGCCTCCGATGTGGTAACGACGAACCCACCGCCTGTGACGACACTTCCGGCGGGGCACGTCGCGGTGGCTGTCGCCTCGCCGCCCTCCGGAACCGTCACCTCCGGTCCCGCCACCTGGAAGGTGTCGAGTTCACCGTTGGGCGGGGGTGGGGGGGTGGTTCCATCTCCGCCGGTGGCGGTGCCCGACTGGGCGGTGGCTTCGTTCCGGGCGTTGCTGTCCCTCCCGCTACAGGTCTGCTGGGGAGAGGTTGCGGTCGCCGGGCCGCTACCGACGAGCGGAAGCGGGACGTTGACGAGGCCGTTCTGGTACGTCACGTAGTTGACCTCAGAGCGTTGGTCGCACTTGACCGTGTTCTTGTCCCCATCGTCGCCGCCGTGTGAGCCGTGGGCGGAGGCGACACTCACGCCGAACACGCTGATACTTCCGACCATGGCAGCTACCAGAGCAGCCTCGCGAAGCTTACGCACAGCATTCCCTCTTCGTTCGAAGTCGCTACCATCCATTGGATGATATGTACGGCTCAGGATGTTATGCAGTTTTTATCCTTTTTTGAAAGCAACATGCCGTTTAGTCTGAAAAGCAGCCCGGCGCGTTGCTGTGGTCGACGGCCGCTCACCGACGGTTGCCGGACGAGAGGTCAGTACGAGATGACGACGTAGAAGTCGCCGACCGGCTCGCCCGGGCCTTGTCCGCCGGTGGCGCTGGTCAGGACGGTGGCATCGGGTGCGAGCAGGGCCGGCGACGAGCCACGCGACCGAGACGAGCGCTGCGCTGACGGCCTCCTCCGGGCCCGGCGACGGAGCATGTCCTGGGAGAAGCACAGGGGTTGGCGAGGCCGATGACCACTTCACAGCGCTCACAGGCGCTGCCGGGCACCCGCCCCCGTACGCGACCGGCACGCTGCCGGTCTTCCGGTCCACGACCTCGACGAAGGAGGCGCAACCCCCATGGTCAAGGCCGCCTACTCGGCCGGCAAGTACGCCCTGGGCGTCGGCGCCGGCAACGTACCCGCCTACGTCCACAAGAGCGCCGAACTGCGCCGCGCCGTCAACGACCTCGTGCTGTCCAAGTCGTTCGACAACGGCATGATCTGCGCCTCCGAACAGGCCGTCATCCTCGACGAGGAGATCTACGACGCCGCCCTGGCCGAGTTCCGCACCCTGCACGCCCATCTCGCGACCGCCGAGGAGAAGGCGAAGCTGGAAGCGTTCCTGTTCCCCACCGGCCAGGCGAACGCCGGTTGCGAGCCCAAGGTCAGCGCGGCCGCTGTAGGACGGAGCCCGGCATGGATCGCCGAACAGGCCGGCTTCACCGTGCCCGCCGACACCTCCCTGATCCTGGTCGAGGTCGCACGTGTCGGCCCGGACGAGCCGTTGACCCGCGAGAAGCTCTGCCCGGTCCTCACCGTCCAGCGGGCCGGCTCCGCGCAGCAGGGCTTCGCCCTGGCCGCCGACATGGTCGCCTTCCACGGCCAGGGCCACAGCGCCGTCATCCACACCGAGGACAGCGCACTCGCAGTCTTCATGCTGTCCACAGAATCCGCCGCCCTGGTCCGGGCCACCCTGCCCGCCGTGGCCGGAGCACTGGACGAGATCACCACCCGCTTCTACGGCGCGATGTTCCGCGACCGGCCGGAACTGCTCGACGGGATGTTCAACCGCGGCAACCAGGCCAGCGGCGCCCAGCGCCGTGCGCTGGCCGGCTCGATCGCCGGGTTCGCGACCGCCCTGCTGGAGGACCCGGACACCCGCCCGGACGCCCTCCTCGCCCGGATCGCGCACAGGCACACCGCCGTCGGAGTCACCGACGACCAGTACACGATCGTGCACAAGTACCTGTTCGCCGCCATAGCCGAGGTCCTCGGCGACGCGGTCACCCCTCAGGTGGCGGCCGCCTGGGACGAGGTGTGCTGGCTGATGGCCGGCGCCCTGATCGCCCAGGAGGCACGCCTCTACCAGGACGCGGGCCTCGAACCCGGCCAGATCTGGCGGCAGTGGACGGTCATCGAACGCCGCACCGAGACCCCGGACACGGTGTCCCTCCTGCTCCGCCCCGCCGACGGCCAACCCGCACCGCGCGCACGGGCGGGCCAGTACGTCAGCGTGCGCCTGCGCATGCCCCACGCACTGCGCACCGAGACACGTGAACTGGCCGGACAACTCCCGAACGCACGCGCCGTGTTCTGGTACGAGCGGCCCGGCGCGGAGGAACCCCACGCCCGCGGCGGTCTGATGAACCTCGACGGGATCCAACTCCCCGACGGAGCGACGGTTTTCCTGTGCGGACCGCTGCCGTTCATGCGAGACGTACGCGGACAGCTGCTACGCGCGGGGGTTCCGGCACGGCACATCCGCTACGAAGTCTTCGGCCCCGACCTGTGGCTCCCCGGCCCGACGGCCTGAAAGTGGGAGTCGTGCACCGTCGCTTCCGAGGACCCGGCCTTCCTCGCGGCGCCGGAGGAGTTCAGCGGGCGCCCGCCCGGCAAGCATCGGTCTGACACCCTCGGGCGCGTCAGTGACCAGCCGGCCTCGCCCTCTCCTCGGCGGCCGCCTGTGTCCGCAGGTGATCAAGGGCTTGCTCGACGGTGGGGTGGAGAGTGAAGAGCTGGTGGAGCCCCGTGACCTGGAAGACGCGCAGCAGGTCGGGGTTGAGGCCCGCGATGCCGAGGGTCGAACCGGCGGCTTCCGCTCGGTAGTAGGCCCTGATGAGCACCGTGATGCCGGTGGAGTCGCAGTATTCCAGGGCCGACAGGTCGATGATCACGTCCAGGCCGGGGCCGAAAGCGACCTCTGCGACTGCCTCGCTGAAGTCGGGCGCGGTGTGATGGTCCAGTTCCCCGTCGACACGCAGCACGATCGGCCCGCCGGGATCGCACTGCCGGGTGATGGTGAGAATCCGTTCCATCTCGGACACCGTTGCCTCCTGTACGGCAGATACGGACGGGCAGCCACCGAGGGCCGACTGGGCCGAACAGGGAGCTGCGCTCCTGCTCCTCGCCCGCCTTGCCCGCCCTCAGCGGTGCCGCTTCACATGGGCCTGGCCGGAGGCCCGATCAGCTGCCTTATCCTACGGAGCCGTACGGGCCCGCCGAGGTCGACGCCTGGTTTTCGGCGGCGCGCCGGGTCTTGACGACGCGGGCGTGGCCCTGGTGGGGACGTGCGAGGCGAGCGCCTGCGCCCCGTGCGACGGGGAATGCGATCGGGTGGTGGTTTCGGGGAAGTGACCGGATCGGACGGAAGGTGTCACGTGGTGCGTCCGGAAGACGCCGGGCAGGAGCCGCAGGCGGCGGCCAGAGTGCAGGTGTTCGCCGCCGACCGTGAAGTCGGTCGCGACCTGGCCGCGGTGGACTGGGCGCGGACGCCGCTCGGGCCGCCCGAGAGCTGGCCGCAGAGCCTGCGGACCTCGGTGAGCATCCTGCTGTCCTCGCGGTTCCCCATGTGGATGGCGTGGGGACCGGAGCTGACGTTCTTCTGCAACTCCGCCTACCGCCGCGACACCCTGGGCCGCAAGTACCCCTGGGCGCTGGGACGTCCGGCGAGTGAGGTGTGGTCGGAGATCTGGGGCGACATCGGCCCCCGTATCGACACCGTCCTCACCAGCGGGGAGGCGACCTGGGACGAGGCGCTGCTGCTGTTCCTGGAACGCTCCGGATACACCGAGGAGAGCTACCACACGTTCTCCTACAGTCCGCTGCGCGACGACGACGGTGCCGTGGTCGGCATGCTGTGCGTCGTCAGCGAGGACACCGTGCGGATCATCGGCGAGCGCCGGATGGCGACGCTGCGTGATCTGGGTTCCGATCCCAGCGTGATCCGCACCGAGCAGGAAGTGCTGGATTTCGCCGGCCGGCAGCTGAGCGGCAACCCGCAGGATCTCCCGTTCACGCTGACCTACCTCTTCCAGGACGGCCGCTCGGCCCGGCTCGCGGCCACCACCGGACTTCCCGACGGCCATCCGGCCGCCGTGGCCACCGTCGGGATCGACGACGCGGACGCGGTCTGGCCCGCGGCGGCCCTGGCCCGCGGCGAGACCGCGCTGGTCGCTCTCGACGGCCCCCCGTTCACCGGTCTGCCGAGCGGGGTCTGGGAACAGCCGCCCACGCATGCCCTGGTCGTACCGCTGCTGCAGCAGGGCAGCGCCCCGTACGGGTTCCTGGTGGCCGCGCTGAACCGGTACCGGGTGCTGGACGACGGCTACCGCAGCTTCGTCGAGCTGACCGCCGGGCACCTCGCCTCCGGCATCGGCAGCGCCCGCAGCTACGAGAGCCAGCAGCAGCGAGCGGAGGAACTGGCCGAACTGGACCGGGCCAAGACCACCTTCTTCTCCAACATCAGCCACGAGTTCCGCACCCCCCTCACGCTGATCACGGGGCCGGTACAGGAGCTGCGGAGCCGCCTGTCCGACGACGCACGGGCACGCCAGGAGCTGGACGTCATTCACCGCAACGGCCTGCGTCTGAGCAAACTGGTCAACACCCTCCTGGACTTCTCCCGTATCGAAGCCGGCCGCGTGCAGGCCAGCTACGAGCCGGTGGACCTGGCCGCCGTCACCGGCGAGCTGGCCAGCGTCTTCCGCTCCGCCATCGACAGGGCGGGCCTCACCTTCCACGTCGACTGCTCCCCGCTCGGCGAGCCGGTCCACATCGACCGCGACATGTGGGAGAAGGTGATCCTGAACCTGCTCAGCAACGCACTGAAATTCACCTTCGAGGGCTCCATCACCGTCTCCGTGCGACGGCACGACGACCAGGCGGTGGTGACCGTCGCCGACACGGGCATCGGTGTGCCGGCCGCGGAGATGCCCCGGCTGTTCGAACGGTTCCACCGCATAGAGACCGCCCGCTCCCGCTCCAACGAAGGCAGCGGCATCGGACTGGCCCTGGTGCGGGAACTCATCGGCCTGCATCACGGCACCATCACCGCCACCAGTACCGAGGGCGAAGGCACCCGCTTCACCATCCGCCTGTCCTTCGGCACCGCCCATCTGCCGGCCGATGCGGTGGCGCCGGCAGCCGACCACCGGGCGGCCTCTGCCGCGGCCGCCGACCCCTATCTGCAGGAAGCCCTGCGCTGGCTGCCCTCCGGCTCCCCCGTCGAGGCCGCCGCGGCGGGACCGCCGGACCTCGCGTCCGACGGCGGCCCGCAGCTGGGTTCGCCCTCCCAGCCGACTTACCGGGCGCGGGTACTGATCGCCGACGACAACGCCGACATGCGCGAGTACCTCACCCGCATCCTCGCCGGCGGCGGGTGCCGGGTCGACGCCGTCAGCGACGGCCAGGAGGCGCTGGACGCCATCCGCCGGAAGGCCCCCGACCTGGTGGTCAGCGACGTCATGATGCCCCGCCTGGACGGTCTGCAGCTGGTCAGGGCGCTGCGCACCGATCCCCGCACGGCGTCGGTACCGGTGCTGCTGCTGTCCGCCCGCGCAGGGCAGGAAGCCTCCATCGAGGGCCTCCGGGCGGGCGCCGACGACTACCTCGTCAAACCGTTCGCCGCCGCCGAGCTGCTCGCCCGAGTACGGGCCAACGTGGAGCTGGCCCGGTTGCGCAACCACCAGGCCCGCTGGCGCACCGCCCTGGTGGACTCCCTGCAGGAGGCCTTCTTCGTCTGTGACGAGGACGGTGCCGTCGTCGAGATCAACGCCGCTTTCACCGACATCCTCGGCTACGGCCCCGAGGACCTTCCCTATCCGGCGGTCCACCCCTGGTGGCCGGATGCCGAGACGGACCCGGACGCGCACCGGCGGGTCAGCGACGCGTTCCATCAGCTGATGAGCGATACCCGCGGCTCCTACACCCTTCCCGCCCGGCACCGCGACGGTCACCGGCTCTGGGTCACCGCCACGTTCGCCCATGCCGAGGACCCCGACACCGGGCGCCGCGTCACCGTCGGCACCCTCCGCGACGTCACCGCCGAGCAGTACGCCATCCAGCGTGAGAGCGCCCTGGCATCCCTCAGCACGTGCCTGTCCAAGGCCACCAGCATGTCCGAGGCCCTGTCCGGCGCCCTGAGCGAGCTGAGGGACCTGTGGCGCGCGAAGCGCGTACTGGCCGCCGTCTTCGCGGGCAGCGGCGAGCCCACTGTGACCGCCACCGACGCGGC
Organism: Streptomyces sp. NPDC006314; assembly: GCF_040613075.1. NCBI lineage: Bacteria > Bacillati > Actinomycetota > Actinomycetes > Kitasatosporales > Streptomycetaceae > Streptomyces > Streptomyces sp. NPDC006314. The sequence goes on from NZ_JBEXRL010000006.1 coordinate 300,694, forward strand.
CCTCTGGCACGAGCTGCCCGCCGAGCTCCGACAGATGATCACCGAGACGCGTCAGCGCCCCCTGCTCACTCCGGTCCACGACCGGACGGGAGCCGGGATCGTCATCGAGCATCCTGCCGGTCCGATGGTCGTATGGATCGATCCGGGTGGTCACCGTCCCTTCTCCGACGAGGACCAGCTGCTGCTGTCCCTGCTGGCCGGACACCTCGCGCAGGGGCTGACCCGGGCCCACCAGATCGACGAGCAGCGCGAGACAGCGATCGCGTTGCAGCGCGCCATCCTCGGTCCCTCGGACCTGCCTCCCGGTTTCGCCGTCCGTTACGAGCCCGCCACCCGGCCACTGGAAGTCGGCGGCGACTGGTACGACACCGTCACCCTGCCCGACGGACGCATCGGCATCGTCGTCGGCGACTGCGTCGGACGCGGCCTGGCGGCCGCCTCGGTGATGGGACAGCTGCGCAGCGCCTGCCGCGCCCTGCTCCTGCAGGACGCCGACCCCGCGCAGGTGCTCATGGCCCTGGACCACTTCGCGGCCACGATCCCCGGCGCGAGGTGCACCACGGTCTTCTGCGGTGTCCTGGATCCCGCCACCGGCCGCCTGGCCTACTCCAGCGCCGGCCACCCGCCGGGCATTCTCGCCCACCCCGACGGAACCACCCGCCTTCTGGAGGACGGGCGCTCCATCCCGCTCGCGGTTCGTCCGGGCCGGGAGCGGCCCGCAGCGGAGTGCGTCATGCCCCCGCGCACCACGGTGCTGCTGTACACCGACGGCCTCGTCGAACGCCGGCGCCGCCCGCTCAACGCAGGCATCGACCAGGCCGGCGAAGCCGTGCAGGACGGCCACGACGTCGCCGTCGACGATCTGGCCACCCAGATCATGACCCGGTTGGCCTCCGCCGACGGCTACGACGACGACGTCGCCCTTCTCCTGTACCGCCACCCGGCCCCGCTGGACATGTCGTTCCCGGCGGAGTCATCCCGGCTGGCCCCGGTCCGCAAGGCGCTGCGCGATTGGCTGGACCAGTGCGAAGTCCCTTCCCCCATCGTCCAGAACGTCCTGGTCGCCGCCGGGGAGGCCTGCGCCAATGCCATCGAGCACGGTCACCGCGACGCCCCCGGCGACACCGTCCGTCTGCGTGCCGAGGCCTTCGTCCACGGGGTCCGCCTCACCATCACGGACACGGGCCGGTGGAAGACGCCACAGCCTGGGCTCAACACCCACCGCGGCCGCGGCATCATGCTGATGCGCTCGCTGATGCAGCAGGTCACCATCACCCCCGGCGCTGCCGGCACCACCGTCGACATGCATACGAGGATCGCTCGATGACCATCCCGCTCACCCTCACCCCCGGCCAGGACCCGGACGGCACCCAGCGGCTCGCCGTCGCCGGCGAGATCGACATGAGCAACGCCGACGCACTCGCCCACGCCCTCGAAACCACCGCCGGGCCCCTCGTCGTGGACCTGACGGCCGTCGAGTACCTCGACAGCGCCGGTCTGAGCGTGCTGTTCGCCCATGCCGACCGCCTCGAGCTGATCGCCGCTCCCCTGCTGACCCCGATCCTGACCGTTTCCGGCCTCGCCGACCTGGCGACCGTGCACGGGCCCGACGCCACTCTTCCCCCGTCCCGGCCCTGATGCCTGCACAGCGCCCCGCGGCCCGCGCGGGACCCGCGCTGAGCCGGCGCCAGCGTCGCCGGCCAGGCCGCCCACTCGTGTCCGTGCTGCCGCGCGCACGTGCGAGAAGGCCTCTGATGGCCGTCGCCGCCACCACGAACCGGCCGTCGGGGTCACGCCGAGGGCTCGAACCGAAGAGGTCGGGCCAGGCGGGGGCGCGCGGCACGGCTCGCTCGGAGCCCGCGTCCTGGGCGCGCCCGGACGAAGACGAGATGCGGGCCGCATGCACGGCGGCACCCGCGCCGCCGTGCATGCGGGGCCTGTCCGCCCTCGCGGTACGGAAGTCCCCCGGGTGCGCGGTCGACCTGAGGGGCGCCGCCCCGGCCCCGCTCGCGTGCCGGCCGCCGCCGGCCGCACGCTGTGATCCGCACGCGCCCGGAGCGCGTCCGCGCCTCGGTCGGCAACGCCGCCCCGGCCCTCCAGCAGATCCGTGGACGAGGTCACCGCCGACGACATCGACGTGCAGGCCCACCGCGATCCCGCGCGAGCTGAGCGCGGACACCGACACACCCGGCGGGTTCATGGCGTCCGTCGCGCGACTGTCGCCGTCGCCGCGCAGCGAGCCGGGCAGATGCCTCGTCCACGGCGCGCGACCGGCTGGTCGCCCGTCGGCGTCGGGCGTCGACCGGCCGATCCGGAGGCGGGCGGGCCGTCTTCTTCGAAGTCGTTGCTGCCGGCCGTTCGGCGTCGGCACCCGGGCGCTGCCGCGTAGGGCGGTGAGCCCCGCGTATCTCGACACAACGACCCTGCCGGCCGGCCTCACCACCTCGCCCGCCGGCTGGGCTCCCTCGACGCGATCCGCTCCCTCGAGAACAGCCCGGTGCTGCAGACCGTCAAGGCGGCTGTCCGGGAGGGGGCCGGGTGGGTCAGTGATGTGTTCCGTCCGGCTCCGGGGCGTCCTTCTCGATCATCGGCCTGCTGGTGACGAACCCGATCACGACCAGCCCGACGGCGACCCAGAAGGCGACCTGGACGGCGTGCAGCGCGGCCGAGGCGCCGCCCGGCTCCGCGCTGCCGAGGTAGACGCTGCCCAGGATGGCGACCCCGAGCGTGGCGCCCAGCTGCTGGACGGCGTTCAGCAGACCGGCGGCCGACCCGATCTCCTGCGGCCGCAGCCGCTTCAGGGCGATGGTGAAGAAGGCGGCGGTGAAGAGCCCGGTCCCCAGGCCGACGACGCCCAGCGGGAGCAGCAGCCAGGTGGGGTAGGCCGTGGGATCGGCCGCGTGGTAGACGGCGATCGCGGCCAGCGCACCGAGCAGCAGGACGGCGAGACCCAGCGACATGACACGGTGCCCGTAGCGCCGGACCAGTCGGGCTCCGGCGATCCACGACGCGATGGCCAGGCCCACCGACCACGGGACCAGCGTCAGGCCCGCGTTCAGCACACCGGTGCCGAGTCCCAGCTGGAGCTGGAGCACGACGACCATCATCAGACCGTTCGTGACCGCGAAGAACGAGGCCGACGTCGCCAGGGCGGCGGGGAACGCGCGGTGCGCGAACAGGCTGGGTTCCACCAGCGGGCTGCGGCCGGCCGCGGCGACCCGGCGCTGGTGCAGCGCGAACAGGGCCGTCATGAGCAGACCGGCCACGATGGTGCCCCAGCTGCCCCCGGACAGGCCGGCGACGTCCGTACCGATCAGCGGGTAGACGACGAGTCCCGCGCCGAGCGTGGCCAGGAGCGTGCCGGGCAGATCGAGCGTGGGCCGCTTCGGCGCGCGGTTCTCCAGCAGCTTGGGGGCCAGGGCCAGTACGGCCAGCGAGACGGGGACGTTGACCAGGAAGGCCGCACGCCACGACGAGCCGAACAGGTCGGCATGGGTCAGCGCGCCGCCGAGCACCGGACCGCAGACGGCGGCCAGGCCCATCACCGGCCCGATGCCGCCGAGGGCCCTGGACATCTCGTCGCCGGAGAACATGGCCTTGATCAGTCCTATCGTCTGGGGAATGATCACGGCCGCCGCTGCTCCCTGCACCACGCGGAAGGCGATCAGCGCACCCACCGAGGGCGCCAGGGCGCAGGCGGTGGACGCGAGCATGAATCCCGTGACGCCGATGACGAACAGCCGCCGCCGGCCCGCGATGTCGCCCAGCCGCCCACCGGTGATCAGCAGCACCGCGAACGGGAGGGTGTAGGCCGTCGTGAACCACTGGATGCCGGACACCGACCCGCCCAGATCGGCATGGATCGCCGGCGCGGCGACCTGCACGATCGTCGCGTCCAGCAGGTTCATCGCCTCACCCAGGAGCAGCGCGGTGAGCGCCGGCCACCGCCATCGGTACGCCGCCGTGGGTGTGGGGGCGAGCACACGCTCAGCAGTCATCGGGATTCCTCTCCACCGTTGTCGACACGCCGGCCCGACTCCCGTGATCGGGGCGTCGGTTCCGGCCGGGCCCCAGCGTGGGGGGACGCGGCCGGGGCCTCCCGCCGGAGCGCGGAGAGGGAGGGTTTCTTCCGTCGGGGACGCCTTCGCCGGCGATTTCCGACGCGTTGCCGGGGCCCCGACGCGGTCGCCGTCAGAGTGGCGGCGCCTGGACGCCCGGCCGGAACTTCGGGACACGGACCGTTATCTTCGTGCCGGCTCCGATGCCCGTCTCGATGACGAGGCCGTAGTCGTCGCCGTAGACCTGGCGCAGTCTGCGGTCGACGTTGCTCAGGCCGATACCGGTGGACGGACCGGCGGTGCCGTGCAGGATCGCGCGCAGGCGTTCCGGTTCCATGCCGATGCCGTTGTCCTCGATGACGACCCGGGCCTCGGTTCCCTCGTCCTCGGCGAGGATCGTGACGCTGCTGCGGTCGACGGATTCCCCCAGCCCGTGCTTGAGGGCGTTCTCGACGAGAGGTTGCAGACAGAGGAAGGGGAGCGTCACGGGCAGCACCTCGGGGGCGATGCGCAGGGTGACCTGGAGGCGGCGGCCGAAGCGGGCGCGGGCGAGTTCCAGGTACTGCTCGATGGAGCGCAACTCCTCGGCGAGGGTGGTGAAGTCGCCGTCACGGCGGAAGGAGTAGCGGGTGAAGTCGGCGAATTCCTGGAGGAGTTCGCGGGCGCGTTCCGGATCGGTGCGGACGAAGGAGGCGATGCTCGCGAGGGAGTTGTAGATGAAGTGCGGGGATATCTGGGCGCGCAGGGCCCGCATCTCGGCCTCGTGCGCGCTGGAGCGGGTCCGGTCGAGGTCGGCGAGGTCGAGTTCCACGGAGAGCCTGCGGCCCGCTTCCTCGGCGGCCCGGACCACAGTGGTGGACTGCGCGCCGCTGAGCACGGCGAGGGCGCCGATGGTCCTGCCGTCGGCCGTGAGGGGGACCAGTACGCCCCAGCGGACGGGGCAGTCCTCCTCGTCGCACGGCAGCGGGAGGGTCCGGGTGCGGGGGGTGGGGCTGGGGGTGAGCTGTGCCGCCAGCTGTTCGCGGTGGTGTTCGGCGGCACCGTCCCAGGCGAGGACGGCGTCGTCGGTGCCGGCTCCGACGGCGGTGACGGCGAGCGCGGGCGTGCCGAGCAGGGGGCGCAGCCGGCGGACCGCCTTGCGGGCCGTGTCGGGGGTCAGGCCGGCGCGCAGGGGCGCCGCGGCGAGAGAGGCGGTGTGCAGGGTGTGGAGGGTGGCGCGTGCCATGTCGCTGTCGGCCGAGTGCTCCTGCTGCCGGCGGGCCGCTCCGTGCCCGAGGGCGGCACCCAGGGCGAACACGGCGAGACCGGCGAGGATGAGGGCGGCGCTGGCGAGCACGGTCATGGGCGGCACGCTCGGTCCGGGTACGGCCGGTCCGGACGACCGGCGCTGGAACTCGTGTGCACGGTGGCTCCTCGGTCAGGTGGTGGTGGCGGGCCCGGGACGGGCGGGCGTCGGTTCCGGGAGGTGCAGCCGGGCCAGCGTCGCGGCGGTGCCCGGCGGGACGCGGTCGCGGGTGGCCAGGGAGGTCAGCACCATGGCCGCGAATCCCACGGGTACGGACCAGACCGCGGGCCAGGCGAGCAGGGTGTGCAGCCAGCCCGAGCGGGCGCCGCCGGCGATGGTGACCGTGACCGCGGTGAGCGCCGAGCCGCCGCCGAGGAGGAGCCCGGCGATCGCGCCCGGCGGGGTCAGGCCGCGCCACCAGATACCGAGGACGAGCAGGGGGCAGAACGAGGAGGCGGACACGGCGAAGGCGAGTCCGACCGCGTCGGCCACCGGCAGGTCGCTGACGACGGTGCCCGCAGCGGTGGGCACCGCGATCGCGGGCAGTGTGGCCAGCCGGAAGTGGCGGACGTGGCGGATGCCGAGGGTGGGCAGCACGTCCTGGGCGAGCACGCCCGCCACGGACATGGTCACTCCGGAGGCCGTGGACAGGAAGGCCGCACAGGCCCCGCCCGCCACGAGCGCGCCGAGCAGGTCGCCGCCGATGCCGCCGACCAGCCGCTGCGGCAGGACGAGGACCGCCGCGTCGGTGTCTCCGGTGAGCAGCAGGTCGGGCGCGTAGAGCCGGCCCAGCATGCCGTACAGGGGCATCAGCAGGTAGAAGGCGCCGAGCAGTCCGAGCACGATGACGGTGGTGCGGCGGGCGGCGCGGCCGTCGGGGTTGGTGTAGAAGCGGACGACGACGTGCGGCAGGCCCATGGTGCCGAGGAACGTGGCGAGGATCAGCCCGTAGGTGGCGTACAGACTGTGCTGTTCACGGCTCGACGACAGCGGCTTGGCCCAGCTGGACGGTGCGGCGCGGTCGGGTGTCCGGTCCGGCAGGGGGACGCGGGCTCCGGCCGGGAAGCGCAGGGTGGTGTGCGCGCCGATCCGGTGGCGGCCCTCGGCCAGCCGCGGTGAACCGCCCCGCACGCGGCGGCCGTCGACGGTTCCGGACGCGGTCACCCGGACCGGCTCGTGCACGGTGAGGGTGAGCGGTGCGTCGAGGCGTACCTCGGTGGAGCGGTGGAAGACGGGGCGGTCGTCCCAGGCGGGGGCCGGGGTGTGGTCGGCGCGCCAGGCGAGCAGCAGGAACGCCACGGGCAGCAGCAGGGCGGTGAGTTTCAGCCAGTACTGGAAGGCCTGGACGAAGGTGATGCTGCGCATCCCGCCGGCGGCGACGGCCGCGGTCACCACGGCGGCGACGACCAGGCCGCCGAGCCAGCCGGGGGCGCCGGTGAGCAGCCTGAGGGTCAGACCGGCGCCCCGCAGCTGGGGCAGCAGATAGAGCCAGCCGATACCGACGACGAGTACGCCGGCGATCCTGCGGACCGCCCGTGACTCGAGCCGGGCCTCGGCGAAGTCGGGCAGGGTGTAGGCGCCGGAACGGCGCAGCGGGGCGGCGACGAAGGCCAGCAGGACCAGGAATCCGGCGGTGTAGCCGATGGGGAACCACAGCATGTCGACGCCCTGGGCGAGGACGAGTCCGGCGACGCCGAGGAAGGAGGCGGCGGACAGGTACTCGCCACTGACGGCGCAGGCGTTGAGCGGCGGCGCGACGGTGCGCGAGGCCACGTAGAAGTCGGAGGTGGTACGGGAGACGCGTAGGCCCAGCGCGCCGACGAGGGCGGTGGCGAGGGCCACGGCCGTCACGCCCGCGACACCGTACGTCTGGTTCACCGGCCGGTCCCGGCGTGTGCATGGCGCATGGTCAGGGGCGTTCCACGGGGGCGGGGGCAGTGCTGCCGGCCTCGTTGCGCTCGGCACGGCGGACGTACCAGGCACCGATGGCGAGCAGGACCGGGTACGGAGCCACCCCCAGGAGCAGCCAGACGGCCGGCGGGACGCGGGACGCGGTGCCGGGAAACGGCAGGACCCGCAGGAGTACGGGGAGCAGCCCGAGAAGGGCGGCGAGCAGGGCCGTGGCGATGAGCCCGGCTCGCAGTTGTTGCCGCATCACCTTGCGTACGGTGTCGTCGACCCGCGGCGGGGGCTCCGGTGAAGGTGCCGGGCGCGGTACGGTCGTGCGGTCGGAGGGGCGCGGCCGTCCGGTGACCACCTCTCTGCGAGGGACGGACTCCGCACCCATGACGCACTCCCCGACGCCGCGGTGATCACCTGTGTGCGGCGAGTGTACGCAGCGGGCCGGCGGGGAGACAGCCGGCGGACGAGAATCGCCACAGGCCCGTCACGCCCGGGCCCGCCCCGGCCGGCTCAACGCGCCCGCGTGGTCGCGTGCCTGGCCAGGAGGTCCCGCAGCTCCCGGGCGTTGCGCCGGCTCACGGCGAGGACGCGGTCCCCGATCCGGACGGTCAGATTGCCACCGTCCAGACGGAGTTCCTCGATCCGGCCGAGGGCGACCAGCCGACTGCGGTGGATCCGTACGAAACCGCGGGGCCGCCACTGTTCCTCCAGGGTGGACAGCGGAATGCGCACCAGGTGACTGCCGTGGCCGGTGTGCAGGCGCGCGTAGTCGCCGTGCGCCTCCACATAGCTGATGTCGGCGACGGGCACGAACCGGGTCACCCCGCCCAGCTCCACCGGGACCTGGTCGCCCAGGGCGGTGACCGGCTCGGGCGCCGTCACCGGCGGGGCGGCCGGACGGGGCCCCTGCCCGGCCCGGACCAGCTCGGCGACCCGCCGTACGGCCTCGGCGAAGCGTTCCTTGCGCAGCGGCTTGAGCAGGTAGTCGACGGCCTTGAGGTCGAAGGCGCGGACCGCGAAGTCCTCGTGGGCGGTGACGAAGACGATCAGCGGCGGGGTGGCGAACCCACCGAGCAGCCGGGCCAGCTCGAGGCCGTTCAGGCCGGGCATGTCGATGTCGAGGAACACGACGTCGAAGCCCTCCGGGCCGCCCGGACCCTCCTCGATGGACCGGCTCAGCCGGCGCAGCGCCCCGGTGGCCGACGACGCCGGCACCACGCGGCCGACCCGCGGGTCCTCCCCCAGCAGGTAGAGCAGCTCTTCGAGCGCGGGTTCCTCGTCGTCCACCGCCAGGACGCGCAAGGCGGCGTCGGTCACGCTCATACCCGAAAGCCCCTTTCACTCCTTCGGTTTCCCTTCGGTCATCGTGGTCCCCCCGGCCGCCGCCGTCGAGATCGCGGGCGGCGGTGTGTCACGGCCGTCGCCCGGTCATGATCCCCTTGTCCGCGGATCGACCAGCCCGGAGGAGGCCCGGTGGGACACGTGAACCCCGAGGAGTGGGACGCGCACTACGCGAGCGGCGGCCGGTTCCGGCCGCTGGGCGACGCCGAGCGGCGGCTGCTCGCCGAGCACGTTCCGGCGCCCGCGGACGGCCTCGCCCTGGACGTCGGCTGCGGACTCGGCGAACTCGCCCGGCATCTGGCCGGGTGCGGGTACCGGGTGGACGCCGTCGACCGGTCCGCCGTGGCGCTCGCCGAGGCCCGGCGCGCCGAGGGGGCCGAGGTGGTGTACCGGCGGCTGGACATCGAACGGGACGACCTCGGCGGGCTCCCCCGTCCGTCCTACGACTTGATCACCGTCCGGCTCGTCTGGGCGTTCGTCCGCGACCGCACCCGCGTGCTGAACCGGCTGCGGGAGCGACTGCGTCCCGGTGGCGCGCTGTGCGTGATCACTCCGGTCGCGGACACCGTACCGGACGGCAGGCGGGGCATCGCCCTGGACGAGGAGGAGATCGGGTTGCTGTGTGCGGGCTGGGAGTCCGCCGAACGCTACGACGCCGATGGCCTGGGCGTGGTCGTGCTGCGCGGCCCCTCTCCCGCCCCGCCCGGCTGCGCCGGCAAGGGACGCCCCTCCCCGCACGCCCTCACCGGCGCGGGTGTCGTCGTCACGGATCAGGCGGGCCGGGTGCTGCTGGGCTGGTCGGTGCGGGGCGTGTGGGAGTTGCCCGGCGGCAAGAACGACCCCGGCGAGGACTTCGGCGCCGCGGCCGTGCGGGAACTGGAGGAGGAGACGTCCCTGAAGGCCGACCCCGCCGGTGCGCGGGTGCTGGCGGTCCTGATGGACTCCGTTGAGGGCATGCCGAGGCTGACTGCCGCCGTCCGGGTAACCGGGATCACCGGTGAACCGGTCGTCACCGAGCCGCAGTTGATCCGCCGCTGGGAGTGGCACGAGGTCACCGACCTGCCCGTGCTCGGCGAGCCCCTCTTCACGCCGAGCGCCCATGTCCTCGACACGGTGTGGCCGGGGCTGCTGCCCGTGCACCGGTACCGGCTGGCGGGCGGCTGAACGGTCTCAATCCGGCAGTACCAGCCGTGCCGTCTCCCCCGGCCGCACCGGCACCACCCGGTCCCGCAGGCGGATGTCGATGGGTGAACGGCCCGAGGACGGTACGGCGATCTCCAGCAGGCCGCTGCGCAGGCGCAGCTGGACGCCCCAGTGGCCGTGGTAGCGCAGGGAGAAGCCGTAGGAGGAGAGTTCGGGCAGCGGGACCGGGTCGAGGCACAGGGCACCACCCCGGGTCTCCAGGCCGGTCAGTCCGCGCTGGACGAGGTCGAGGGTGCCGGCCATCGCGCCGAGGTGGATGCCCTCGCCGGTGGTGCCGCCCTGGAGGTCGGCGATGTCGCCGCGCAGGGCCTCCTGGACGAAGACCCAGGCGTCGGCGCGGCGGGCCCGGGCCAGGATCCAGCCGTGGACCAGGCCGCTGAGGGTGGAGCCGTGGCTGGTGCGGTGCAGATAGTGGTCCACGGTCGCGGTCCAGGTCCGCTCGTCGAGCCGGTAGCCCAACCGGTCGAAGATTCCGCGGAGTTCGGGAGGAGCGAAGAGAAAGCCGAGCATGAGGACGTCGGCCTGCTTGGACGCCTTGTAGCGGTTGACCGTGTCACCGTCGGCCTCCAGGATCCGGTCCAGGCGGCGGATGTCGCCGTACCGCTTCCGGTAGCCGTCCCAGTCCAGCTCGGCGAGGTCGCCGTAGCCCGCGAACTGGCTGATCACCCCGTCGTGGAAGGGGATGTGGAGGGTGCGCGAGATCTCCTCCCAGCGGGCGGGTTCGTCGCTCTCAAGCCCGGCGCTGTCGGTGAGTTCGCGGCGGCGCGGCTCGGGCAGGGCGCGCAGCAGTTCCAGGGTGCGGGTGAGCACCCAGGCGGCGGTGACGTTGGTGTAGGCGTTGTCGTCCAGGCCCGGCCGGGTCGCGCCGGGGTAGGCGTCGTGGTACTCGTCGGGGCCGACCACGCCCTGGATGCGGTACCGGCCGAGGTGGTCGTCGTAGTCGGCCGAGTCCGCCCAGAAGCGGGCGATGTGCAGCAGCATCTCGGCACCCTCGCCGTGCAGGAAGTCGGTGTCGCCGGTCGCCTCCCAGTACTGCCAGACGTTGTACGCCACCGCCGAGCCGACATGGTGCTGGAGCCGGGAGTGGTCGGGCAGCCAGCGGCCGGAGCGCGGGTTGAGGTGGAGCTGCTGGGTCTCCTCACGGCCGTCGCTGCCGCTCTGCCAGGGGTACAGCGCGCCGCGCCGGCCGAGCTCGCGGGCCGCGTGGCAGGCGGCGTCCAGGCGGCGGTGACGGTAGCGGAGCAGGGCGTGGGAGACCTCGGGGAGGTGGAGGTTGAGGTAGGGAAGGACGAAGAGTTCGTCCCAGAAGACGTGCCCGCGGTAGGACTCGCCGTGCAGTCCGCGGGCGGGGACGCCGACGTCGAGGTCGGCGGTGTGCGGGGAGAGGGTCTGCAGCAGGTGGAACAGGTGCAGGCGCAGGATGCTGCCCGCCTCGCCGGGGACGTCGAGTGCGGTGCGCCGCCACAGCTGCTCCCAGGCGGAGGCGTGCGCGTCCAGCAGCTCGTCGAAGCCGGGCGCTGCCCGGACCCGGTCGACGGCCGCGCGCAGCGGGTCGCTGATGGCGGGGTCACGGGAGGTGTGCAGGGCGATGGTCTTGTCGACGGTGACGGTACGACCGGGCGGCAGGACCAGTTGGACGTGCTGTACGGCACGGTGGGCTTCGTTCGCGTGGGTGACCGGCGCCTCGGCGGTCAGCCGGCCGGCCAGTCCCAGGCTGATGTCCGAGGTACGGGTACGGCAGCGCAGCCAGACCGTGCCGGGTGCGGTGGTGCCGACCTGGACGTGGGTGAGGTGCCGGCCGTCCAGGTCCCGGTAGCGCGCGACACCGGAGTTGGTGACGCTCCCGTCGAGCGCGGCCTCGACGTCCAGGTCGACGGTGCGGCCCTCGGCGGTGAACTCGGTGCGCAGGGCGGCGAGATGGGGGTCGGCCAGGTGAACGAGGCGCAGTTGCCGTACCAGGAGGGTGCCGTCGGTGCCGAGTGGGTAGCGGGTGCGCCGTTCCAGCAGGCCGGGGTCGAGGTGGAGCATCTGGTGGTGCTCGGTGATGGGGGCGGCGTCGGGGGTGAGCCAGTCCCCGCCGACGGGACGGAAGCGCAGCGGCAGCCAGTTGGGCAGGTTGACCATGTCCTCGTTCTCGACCCGGCGTCCGGCGACCTCGGAGGTGAGCCGGTTGTAGCAGCCGGCCGCGTACGTACCGGGGTAGTGGACGTCGTCCGCGGTGCACTCCGGCAGCGCGCCGCGGGTGGCGAAGTAGCCGTTGCCGAGGGTGCACAGAGACTCCCGCAGGCGTTCCTCCTCGGGCCGGTAGCCGTCGTACTCCCAGGTCGGTCCCGTCACCGTCGTCCCCCGGACAGCAGGTCCCGTCACCGTCGCCCCTCGGACAGCAGGGCGGTGAGGATCCGGTCGGGGGTGAGGGGCAGTTCGCGGAAGCGGAACCCGGTGGCGTGGTGGACGGCGTTGCCGAGGGCGGCGGCGGTGCCGACGATGCCGATCTCGCCGATGCCTTTGCTGCCCATGGGGTTGAGGTGGGGGTCGTCCTCGTCGATCCAGTCGGCTTCGATGTCGGGGACGTCGGCGTGGGCGGGCACGTGGTAGGAGGCGAGGTCGGCCTCCGTGAAGTCGCCGAACGCGCTGTCCACGGTGCTGCGTTCGGTGAGGGCCATGCCCAGGCCCATGGTCATGGCGCCGACGAACTGGGAGCGTGCGGTGCGGGCGTTGAGGATCCGCCCGGCGGCGAAGATGCCGAGCAGCCGGCGTACGCGGGTCTCGCCGGTGATGGTGTCGACGGCGACCTCGGCGAAGTGGGCGCCGAACGCGTGCCGCGCGTAGGGGCTGTCGGCGTCGGCCTTCCCGGTGGTGTCCGCCCGGGCCTCGATCCCCTCGCTGGGCAGCGGTCCGGGGTGCGCGGCCAGCCGGGACGCCAGTTCGGCGCATGCCTCGTGGACGGCCCAGCCCCAGGAGGCCGTGCCGGAGGAGCCGCCGGCCAGTGGGGCGGGGGGCAGGTCGCTGTGGCCGACCTCGGTGCGCACCCGGTCGAGGGGCACGCCGAGGGCGTCTGCGGCCACCTGGGCGAGGACGGTACGGGCCCCGGTGCCGATGTCGGCCGCGTTGGTCCGGACGACGAAGGTGCCGTCGGGCAGGGCCTGGGCGGTGGCGGTGGACGGGGCGATCTGGACGGGGTAGGTCGCTGCGGCCACGCCGGTGCCGATGAGGAGGGGGCCCTCGTGGCGGGATCGGGGGCGTGGGTCGCGGTCGGCCCAGCCGAAGCGGCGGGCGCCCTCGCGCAGGCACTCCACGGCGTGGCGGCTGCTGAAGGGGTCACCGCTGCCGGGCTCGCGGTCCGGTTCGTTGCGGATGCGCAGGTCCACCGGGTCCATGCCGAGTGCGTGGGCGAGTTCGTCCACGGCGGACTCCAGGGCGTACATGCCGGGTGCCTCCCCCGGTGCCCGCATCCAGGACGGGCTGGGCACGTCCAGCGGGACCACCCGGTGGGAGCTGCGCAGGGCGGGGGTGGCGTACATGACGCGGGAGACCACCGCGGCCTGCTCCACGAACTCCTTCACGCGCGAGGTGTGGGTGGTGACCTCGTGCAGCAGGGCGGTGAGCCGGCCGTCCGCGCTCGCGCCGAGCCGCAGCCGCTGCAGGGTGGGTGCCCGGTGGCCGACGACGGTGGGCAGCTGACGGCGGGGGTAGGCAAGGGTGACGGGGCGGCCGGTGTGCCGGGCGGCCATCGCGGCGAGGACGACATCGGGGCGCGGGGTGCCCTTGGAGCCGAAGCCGCCGCCGACGTGCTCGGCGACGACGGTGATCCGCTCCTCGGACAGCTCGAACAGCTGGGCGAGCACGGACCGGACGGTCGTCCCGCCCTGGCTGGAGGTGTACACGGTGAGCCGGTCGCCGTCCCAGTGGGCCGTGGTCGCGTGCGGCTCCATGGGGTGGTTGTGCAGCGGCGGCACGCGGTAGGTGACGTCGACGCGAACGGCGGCGGCGGCGAAGGCGGATTCCGGGTCGCCGTGCTCGACGCGGCCGGGCCCGCTGCTGACGTCCTCGGGCTCGTAGGCGTCCGGGTGGTCTTCGGTGAGGCCGGCGTCGTGGGGATGGGCGTCGTATGTGACGCGGACGGCGCGGGCGGCGGCGCGGGCCGCCTCCAGGGTCTCGGCGACGGCCAGGGCCACGCACCAGCCCCGGTGCGGCACGCCGGGGCCCTGGAGGACGGCGAGGGTGGCGTCGTCGGGTTCGGCGAGGCGGGGCGCGTCGCCGGGGCTGAGGACGGCGAGGACGCCGGGCAGGGCGAGGGCGGCCGAGGTGTCGACGGCGGTGACCCGGCCGCGGGCGATCGCGGCGGGCACGGGCCAGGCGTGGGCGCGGCCGGGCAGGGCGTGCTCGGCTGCGTATCGGGCGGCGCCGGTGACCTTCTGCCGTCCTTCCCGGCGTTCGATCGGAGCACCCAGGGCGGTGCCGGTCATGGGATCCTCCAATGACATGCCGGTCGGCTCAGACCCCTGCGGGCGCCGGGGCGAGTCGGCCCAGGACGTCCAGGGCGAGGTTGCGGGCGAGGGGCACTTTGTAGGCGTTGTCCCGCAGCGGTTCGGCGTGCGCGAGTTCGAGCGCCACGGCGCCCTCGAAGGCGGCGGGGCTGGCGGGGGCGCCCAGCAGGGCCAGCTCGGTGTGCCGGGCCCGCCAGGGCCGGTGGGCCAGCCCGCCGAAGGCGACGGCCACCTGGTCGACGACGCCGTCCGCGACCCGCAGCACGACGGCCACGGAGGCGAGGGCGAAGGCGTACGACGCCCGGTCCCGGGCCTTGCGGTAAGCGGACGGGACACCGGCCGTGGCGGCCGGGAGCAGCACGCCGGTGATCAGCTCGCCGCGGCGGATCCAGGTGTCCCGCTCGGGATGCTCGCCCGGCAGCCGGTAGAAGTCGGCCACCGGAAGGCGCCGGGTGCCGTCAGGGCTGTACAGCTCGACCTGGGCGTCGAGGGCGGCCAGGGCGACGGCCAGGTCGGAGGGGTGGGTGGCGATGCAGTGCTCGGAGTACCCGAGGACCGCGTGGTCGCGGTGGACGCCGTCCCGGGCGCCGCAGCCGCTGCCCGGCTCCCGTTTGTTGCAGGGTTTGTCCAGGTCCTGGAAGTAGGGGCAGCGGGTGCGCTGGAGCAGGTTGCCGCCGGTGGTGGCGGCGTTGCGCAGTTGGCCGGAGGCGCCGGCGAGGAGCGCCTGGGACAGTGCCGGGTAGCGGTCGCGGACGCGCGGGTCGGCGGCCAGGTCGCTGTTGCGGACGGTGGCGCCCACCCGCAGGGAGCCGTCGGGCAGCTCCTCGATCGTGTCGAGCGGCAGCCGGCCGACGTCGATGAGGGCCGTGGGGCGCTCCACGCCGAGTTTGAGCAGGTCGACCAGGTTGGTGCCGCCCGCGAGGTAGTACGCGCCCGGATGGGCGGAGAAGGCTTCGACGGCCTCCTGGACGCTGCCGGGCCTGAAGTATCCGAAGCCGTTCACCGGATCACGTCCTCCACCGCCTCGACGATGCGGGGATAGGCCCCGCAGCGGCACAGGTTGCCGCTCATGCGCTCACGGATCTCGGGCCGGTCCAGCGAGACGGGCCGGCCGGAGGGGGCCGCGGGATCGGTGACGTGGGAGGGGTGGCCGGCCGCGGCCTCGGCGAGCATGCCCACGGCGGAGCAGATCTGCCCCGGGGTGCAGTACCCGCACTGGAACGCGTCCCGGTCGAGGAACGCCCGCTGGAGCGGGTGCGGCTCCTCGCCGTCGCCACCGAGACCCTCGACGGTGGTGACCTCGCTGCCGTCGAGGGTGACGGCGAGCAGCAGACAGCTGTTGAGACGGCGCCCGTCGACCAGGACGGTGCAGGCACCGCACTGGCCGTGGTCGCAGCCCTTCTTGGCCCCGGTGAGATCCAGGTCCTCGCGCAGCAGGTCCAGCAGGACGCGCCGGTGGTCGACGAGCAGGGTGTGGGGTTTCCCGTTCACCCGGAGGGTGACCTCGGAGTGGTGGCCGGGCTCGTTTGCGCTGCTCATGGCACGGATGACCTTCCGGATGGGCGGTGGTGCCGTGCAGACCGCGTATCCAGGCCACGGCGGCTCACACGTATCAGCCGGCACTGGTACCGGTCTTGGTCATCTTGTCGGTGACGTCCGCGGTGTCCTCGGCGGGCGGCGCGCTGACCTGCACGTCGGTTCCGTAGTCGGAGAAGCGCAGCACGGTCGTGCTCGTCACGGCGGCGTTCTCCCGCCCCGGCGTCCTCTGCTTCAGCGGGTGCAGGGTGAGCCGGACGCTCTCCTGCCGCAGCCGGCCCTGCTCGTCGAGCCACAGGTCCAGGGGCAGCGAGGACTTCCCGAGCTGGCGCCGCAGTTCCTGCTCCTGTCCGGCGTTGCCCCGGGAGAGGGCGGAGACGGGGACGGAGACGCGGTAGTGGGTGGTGCGGGTGCCGTCGAGGGTCTGGGTGCCGATCCGGGTGACGTCCTCGGAGCCGACGCCCTTGAGGTAGCGCACCGGCTCGGCCGGGTCGCTGACCTGGGACCGCCCGGCCGAGCCGTTCCTCGCCAGCCGGGCGAGGTCGATCTTCGTCCAGGTCTTGCCGCCCGGGACGGTCCCGCGCTGCTTGCCCGACGGCTTCTGGTACACGACACCGTCGACGACGCGCTGCTCGACGGTGGTGCCCTGCGAGGTCAGCGTGACCCGGCTGGTGCCGTCCTTCAGGCCGGCCACGCCGCTGCCGTGCGCGGTGAGGGCCTGGCCCTCGGCGACGACCTTGCTGGTGACGGTCATCTTCGCGGTGTCCGCGGCCACCGTCCTGCGGTAGGCGTCCTGGACGGCCCGGGAGGGCGGGGTCGTGCTCGGCCGGGCCTGCGCGTCCCCGTCCTTGCCGTTGCCGTCCTCGCTGCCGCAGCCGGTCAGCCCGGCGGCGAGGACGAGGACGGCGAGGGCGCTTCCGAACTGGACTTTCGACACGATGAGGATCCCTTTCAAGTCGGGCCGCTCTGCGCATACTTGACCCGGTCCCGGTTTCCCCGTCCCACGCCGCTCACGCCCGTCGGGTCACGGGTGGCGGACCAGGTTCGTCACGTACGTACCCGAGTCGGAGGGTCCTCCGGTGTCCTTGACGACCGCGCCGACGCGGTGGTGACGGTCTGACCGCTCCGTCCGCTGCCGAACCCACGGCCCTGCCGGCCGAGGCGGCCCACATCCCGCGGTCCTCTGCTCGCCAGCACCGTCGACACGGACGGCGCGCGCTGCGTGGAAGGCAGCGACATTCGCCTGACAGATGGTTGGAGGCGGCGGTGACCCGCGAGTCCGGCAGGATCACCACCGAATTGCGGCCCCGGTACGCGCCCCATGTCCCGACAGCGGTACCCGGACCCTCGACCGGGCGGCCGGGCACGGGAGACGGCCGGCCGGCGAGACCGTGCTCTGGCACGGGGCAGGGCCGCGGGTCCGCGCCGGTGGCGGGAGGTCATCACGGGCCGGTCGCAACCGTGGCGCAGGCACGCCGCCCGGGGTGGCCGGCGAGTGCCCGGCGCCGGCGGTCCTGCCGGACCGGGACGGGACACGACGACCCGACCCGACCCGCTGCCGCCTCCCCGCGCTGGAGAAGTCGCCGTAGCCGCTCAGACCGCCGGCGCCTGTGCCTCCCGCTGCGCGAACTGCGTGCGGTACAGCTCGGCGTACCGCCCGTCCGCCGCCAACAGCTCCTCGTGCGTGCCCCGTTCCGCGATTCGCCCGGCCTCCACGACCAAAATCTGGTCGGCGGCCCGGACGGTGGACAGGCGGTGCGCGATCACCACGGCGGTGCGGCCCTCCAGGGCCTCGGTGAGCGCCTCCTGGACGGCCGCCTCGGAGGTGTTGTCCAGGTGGGCTGTGGCCTCGTCGAGGATGACCACGCGCTGGCGGGCCAGCAGCAGCCGGGCGATGGTCATACGCTGGCGTTCGCCGCCGGAGAGGCGGTAGCCGCGTTCGCCGACGACCGTGTCCAGGCCGTCGGGCAGGGACCGTACGACGTCGGTGAGGCGGGCGCGGCCGAGGGCGTCCCACAGTTCGTCCTCGGTGGCGTCCGGGCGAGCCAGCAGCAGGTTGGCGCGGACGGTGTCGTGGAAGAGGTGGCCGTCCTGGGTGACCATGCCGAGGGTGGCCCGCAGGGACGGGGCGGTCAGATCGCGCACATCCACCCCGCCGATGCGGACGGCGCCCGCGTCGACGTCGTACAGGCGTGGCAGGAGCTGCGCGATGGTCGACTTCCCGGCGCCGGACGAGCCGACGAGGGCGACGGTCTGGCCGGGTTCGGCGCGGAAGGAGATGCCGTGCAGGACCTCGGAGCCGCCGCGGGTGTCGAGGGCGGCGACCTCCTCCAGGGAGGCGAGGGAGACCTGGTCGGCGGCCGGGTAGGAGAAGCGGACGTCGTCGAACTCGACGGCGACCGGGCCCTCGGGGACCTCGCGGGCGTCCGGTTTCTCCTCGATGAGCGGCTTCAGGTCCAGTACCTCGAAGACCCGCTCGAAGCTGACGAGGGCGCTCATCACCTCCACCCGGGCCCCGGCCAGCGCGGTCAGCGGGGCGTAGAGGCGGGTCAGCAGCAGGGCGAGGGAGACGACCGCGCCCGCCTCCAGGGTCCCGCGCAGCGCGAACCAGCCGCCGAGGCCGTAGACGAGGGCCAGCGCGAGGGCGGAGACCAGGGTGAGGGAGGTGATGAAGACCGACTGGGCCGTCGCCGTGCGGACCCCGATGTCCCGGACCCGGGCGGCACGTGCCGCGAACTCCGCCGACTCCTCCTCCGGGCGGCCGAACAGCTTGACCAGGGTGGCGCCAGGGGCGGAGAAACGCTCGGTCATGCGGGTGCCCATGGCCGCGTTCAGCGCCGCCGCCTCGCGTTGCATCCGTGCCATCCGGCTGCCCATGCGGCGGGCGGGCAGCACGAACACCGGCAGGAGAACGAGCGCGAGCAGGGTGATCTGCCAGGAGAGGGTGAGCATCACCGCGAGGGTGAGCAGCAGTGTGACCAGGTTGCTGACGACGCCGGAGAGGGTGTTGGCGAAGGCCCGCTGGGCGCCGATCACGTCGTTGTTGAGACGACTGACCAGCGCTCCCGTACGCGTACGTGTGAAGAACGCGACGGGCATGCGCTGCACATGATCGAACACAGCCGTCCTGAGGTCGAGGATGAGTCCCTCCCCGAGCGTCGCCGACAGGCGCCGGCCGAGGATGCCGAGCCCCGCCTCCGCGAGGGCCACGCCCGCGATGAGCAGGGCCAGCCGGACCACCGTGCCGGAGTCGTGCCCCGCCACGATCGCGTCGACGACGCGGCCGGCGAGGACGGGGGTGGCCACGGCGAGCAGTGCGGTCACCACCCCGAGCAGCACGAACCGGACGATGCCGGCGCGGTGCGGGCGGGCGAAGGCGGCGATGCGGCGCAGTGTGGCTCGGGCGAAGGGACGACGCTCCGCCTGCGCGTTCATCACGCTGTGCAGCTGCGTCCATGCGGTGGTCTCCATGCTCATGGAAGAGAAGGTAGAACCTCAAGCTTCGTTGAGGTCAAGGTCCGCGCGTTTTCACCCCCACCGACGTCCCCCCGACCGAAGGCCCCGATGACCGCAGTCTGTGAATCGCCGTCCCCGACCACGCCGCCCGCTGTCGGGCCCGCACGGGAGACCTCCGCCGCTGAGCCGGCCGTCCCGCTTCCCCCGCTCCCCCGGGGCCGGCTCGCGCGTCGCGCCTCCGTCCGCCAGGCGCTGTGCCTGGTCCCGCTCCTGCTGGTCGCCGTGGCCGGCGTACGGCACCGCTCGGTGCTGGCCGAGGGCTTCGGCCATCTGCGCACCGCCTCCTGGCCGTGGCTGCTCGCGGCGGCCGGTGCGACCTGTCTGACCTGGGTGGCCGCCGCGTTCACCCGGCAGGGCGCGGTGGTGCAGCCGTTGCCCAAGGGGCGTTTGCTGGCCACCCAGTTCGCGGCGGCCGCGGCCAACCATCTGCTGCCGACCGGGCTCGGCGCGGGGGCGGTGAACCTGCGTTTCATGACGGTGTGCGGGGTGCCGCTCACCCGTTCCTCGGCCGCGCTCGCCATGTACCTGCTGGCCGAGTGCGTGGGCCGGCTCGGTCTGCTGGCCGCGTTGCTGATCGCCTTCCCGGGCGTGCTGCGGCCCGGCACCCTGCTGCCGGACGGCTCGGCGCTCCCGCTGCTGCTGGGCGCGGCAGGCCTGCTGGTGGGGGCGGCGGCCGCCCTGGCCCTCGTACGGCCGTTGCGCATGCGGGCGTGCGCCTTCGCGCGGGACGCCCTGGGCGAGGCGCGGTCGGTGCACACCCGGCCGGCTCGCGCCCTGGCCCTGTGGGGCGGCTCGCTGGCCTTCCCGGCTCTCCAGGCGGCCGCTCTCGCCGCCGTCGGCCAGGCGCTGCGGCTGCCGGTGCCGCCCGCGCACATGGTCCTGGCGTATCTGGCGGCGACGGCCGCGGTGGCTCTGGTGCCCACGCCGGGCGGGCTCGGTTCCGTCGAGGCGGCGCTGATCGTGGCGCTGGTCGCGGTGGGCGGCCCGGCCGCGGTGGCCACGGCGGTGGTACTGGCCTACCGGCTCATCACCGTGTGGGTGCCGCTGGTGCCGGGGGCGCTGACGCTGGGGGCGCTGGTGCGGCTGAAGGTCATCTGACGTCCCGCGTCAGCTCGTCGGGGTGGGCCGGAAGGTGCGGCGATACGCCTGGGGTGTGACCCCGAGGGCCGCGTGCGGGTGCCTGCACCGGGCCGCTGCCCCGGAAACCGCGCCGCCCGACCGGACACAGGCCGGGGCAGCGGCCCGTGCGCTGGGCACTGTGCCGCGCGACCGGACGCGTGCCCCGGCGGACGACGGGCCGGGGGCAGAGGGCCGGGCCGCCTCACCGCATGCGGGCCGCGGGCGGACCGGACCACTCGCCTCCGGCCAGCCACTCCAGCACCGTACCGCCCACCAGCGTCCCGTCCCGGGCCGCCGCCCGGGCCCGCCGCCCGGGGTGCCGGACACCTCCGGCGGCGAAGACTCCGGGCCGCGAGGTGTGCGGGTGCGCGTCCAGCGTGATGCCGCCCCGGCGGGCGAGTTCGTCCTCGGGGACGAAGTCGCCGGTGAAGACGATCGTGTCGCAGGGCAGTACGGCCGTACGCCCGTCGCGGTGCCGGACGCGGACGCCGGACAGGCGCCCCCGGCCGAGGAGTTCGGCAACCGTGGTGTCCGTCAGCAGCGGAGTTCCCCGGCGCAGGCGGGCCCACTGGGCGCGGGCGCGGCTCGTCCGGGCGCGCGGGTCCTGCGTGACCAGGGCGACGACCTCGGCGCCGGCCGCGCGGACGGTGCCGGCGGCCGCGTACGACACGTCCTCGGCGCCGGCCACGACCGCGCGGGTGCCGATGTGTTGCCCGAAGAGGTGCACGGCCTGCTGGAGTTCGCCGGTGGTGTAGACGCCGGCGGGCCGGGTTCCGGGCACCAGCCGGGCCGCGCGCGGGCGTTCGCGGGCGCCGGTGGCCAGGACGACCGCCCGCGCCTCGATCGTCTCCGGTCCACCGGTGCCGACCGTTGTGAGTATCGTGCTCCGCTCCGGAGAGGCCCCTGCCGTCCCCCAGTCCACTACCGCCTCCCCGGTCCGGAGCACGGCTCCCGCCCGTTCGGCGGCCTCGGTCAGCAGGCGGGCGTACCGGGGGCCGGTCAGCGGGTGCGTCCAGGTGCCGAAGCCGCCGTGTGCGCAGTACCGCGGCACTCCCCCCGGCCGTGCCTCCCGCTCCAGCACCTCCACGAGCCCGGCACCGGCGGCGGCCAGCCGTGCGGCGGCGGCGAGCCCGGCGGGGCCGGCGCCGATGACGAGGACGTCCACGCGGCGCGCTGCCGTCATGGGCGGCACCTTTCCGACCGCCATGAGCGGCAGCCTTCGAACGCCATGGCCGCGCTCTTCGAGCGTCATGGCCGGCACCCTGCGATCGTCATGACCGGCACCCTGCGATCGTCATGGCCGCCCCCTTCGCGCGTCATGGCCGGCGCGAACCCGTTCGTCATGATGGACCCTCGATTCCCCCTGGCCGGCCGACCGTCACGGCCGTTCCCGTTCGTCCAGTCCCCGCTCGAACAACTCCCGGACCGCGGCCCCGCAGTGGAATCCCTGGCAGCGGCCCGCCCGTGCCCGGGTGCGGCGGCGCAGGCCCTCCAGGGTGCGGGGTGGGACCGTACTGGCGAGGGCGTCGCGGATCTCCCCCCGGGAGACGCGCTCGCAGTGGCAGACGAGGGTGCCGTACTCCGGGTCGGCGGCGACGCGTTCGGGCTGTTCGCAGGGGCGCGGCAAGGCCGCGCCGAGGTGGGGCATGGTCACCGGCTCCAGCTCCTTCACCGGGCCGGGGTCGAGGCCGGCGTCGGCCAGCAGGCCGGTGACATGGGCGGCGATGGCCAGGGACGCGGTCAGGCCGGTGGAGCGGATGCCACCGACGGTGACGTACGCCTGTTCGGAGTGGACGGTGATGCGGTAGTCGTCGTGTTCGGTGGCCGCGCGCAGCCCGGCGTAGACGGCGGTGACCTCCTCGTCGAGCAGGGCCGGCAGGATATGGCGGCCCTTGTCCCGCAGCAGGGCCAGGCCCTCGGCGGTGGAGTGGGTGGCCCGTTTGTCGTCGAGGTCCTCGGCCGTGGGGCCGAGCAGGACGTTGCCGTGGACGGTGGGGGCGACGAGGACGCCCTTGCCGAGGGCGGTCGGGACGGGCAGGAGGATGTGCCGGACGAGCGGGCGGGCGAACGTGTCGTAGACGAGGAGCTGGCCGCGGCGCGGGGTGACGGTGAGGTCCTCGTGCCCGAGCCGGCGGTCGAGGGTGTCGGCGTGCAGCCCGGCCGCGTTGACCAGGTACCGCGTGTGCAGGATGCCGCGGGTGGTGGTCAGGCGGTGGCCGTGGCCCTCCCGGGCGGCCTGCTCCACAGCGGCGTTGAGATGGAGATCGACTCCGGCATGGACCGCCTGGGTGGCGTAGGCCAGGGTCGTCGTCCAGGGACAGATGACGCTCTCGCCGGGGACATGCAGCGCACCGAGCGCGCCGGGGCCCAGGTGGGGTTCGCGGGCGTACAGCTCTGCGACGCTCAGCAAGCGGGTGTCGGTGTACGCGTTGTGCTCCGCCTTCTCGGCCAGCCGGGGCAGGGCGGCCCGCTGTTCCTCGTCCCAGGCGACCAGCAGGGCCCCGACGCGTTCGACGGGGATGCCGGACTCGGCGGCGAAGACGCTCAGGCGCCGGTGGCCGTCGCGGACCAACCGGGCCTCCAGGGTGCCGGGGGTCGCGTCGAAACCGGTGTGCAGGATGGCGGTGTTGGCCTTTGAGGTGCCCTGGCCGACGTCGTCCTGGGCCTCCACCAGGGTGATGCGCAGTCGGGGGTGGCGGGCGAGTTCGCGGGCGATGGCGCAGCCGACGACGCCGGCGCCGACGACCGCCACGTCGTACGCCGTCCGGGGCAGCGGCCCCTCCGCCGTGACGGTCATGCGTCGAGCAGTGCCGCGACGGCGGCGCGAAAGCGGGCTCGGCGTTCGGCGGCCTGGCCGGCCGGGATGCGGGGTTCGTACACGGCGACGGGTTTCCGGTCGGGCAGGGCGTCCGCGACGCCGAGCGTGGGGTCCGCGCCGAGGCGGGCGAGGGCGGCGGCACCGAGCGCGGTGGCGTCGGGCAACGCCGAGACCTCGACGGGGCGTTGCAGCAGGTCGGCCTGGGTCTGCATGAGCAGGGCCGAGCGGGTCAGGCCACCGTCGACGCGGAGGAGGTCCAGGGGGGTGCCAAGGTCGGTGGCGGCGGCCTCGGCGAGTTCGGCGACCTGGGCGGCGATGCCCTCGCACAGGGCGCGCACCAGGTGTCCGGGGGTGGTGTCGAGGCCGAGGCCGGTGAGGGAGCCGCGCAGGTCGCCGCGCCACCAGGGGGCGGCCAGCCCGGCGAGTGCGGGGACGAAGGTGACACCGCCGCTGTCGGGGACGGCACCGCCGACCGGGTCGAGGTCGGCGGCGGAGGAGATGACACCGAGGTCGGTGAGCCAGCGGACGGCGGAGGCGGCCGTGTAGACCTGGCCGTCCAGGCAGTAGCTGGTGGTTCCGGCGAGCCGCCAGGCCACGCAGCTGACCAGTCCGGAGGTGCCGCGCCGGGGGCGCTCGCCGGTGTGTGCGAGCAGGAACGCGCCGGTGCCGTAGGTGCACTTGGCGGCGCCGGGCCCGGTGACGCGCTGGGCGAGCAGGGCGGCCTGCTGGTCGACGATCAGGCCGGTGAGGGGGAGTTCCGGGCCGAACGCTGTGGTGGTGCCGACCGGTTGGGCCACGTCCGTCACGTCGGGAAGGCGTTCCCCGGTCAGGCCGTACAGGTCGAGGGCGCGCGGGGACCACTCGGCGCGGTCCAGGTCGAGGAGCTGGGTGCGGCCCGCGGTGGCGGCGTCGGTGGCGTAGGCGCCGGTAAGGCGGTGGACCAGCCAGGCGTCGGAGGTGGTGACAACGCCCTCGCGGGTGAGGTGGCGGCGGATCCAGGCCATCTTGGGTGCGGCGAAGTACGGGTCCAGGGGCAGGCCGGTCAGCTGCCGCAACTCCTCGGCGTGACCGGCGAGTTCGGAGCAGATGCTCTCGGCGCGCCGGTCCTGCCACACCAGGGCGTCGGTCAGCGGGCGTCCGGTGGCCGGATCCCAGGCGAGAACGGTCTCGCCCTGGTTGGCCAGGCCCAGCGCCACGACGTCCTCGCCCGCCTCGGCGAGCGCGCGCCGGCCGGCGTCGACCACCGAGTCGTACAGCTGGGCGGGGTCCACCTCGACCAGGCCGCCGGGCAGGTGACGGGGGCGCACCTCGGCGAACCCGGACCCGAGGACGCCGCGTTCCGGACAGACCACGAGGGCCTTGGTGCCGGACGTGCCCTGGTCGACGGCGAGCACCGGCCCCGTCATCGCACCCTCCCGCACTCCGGCTCCGAAGATCACGCGTCAGCCTGCCGTTGTCCTGTACCCCACGTCAAGGGACGCTGACTGACGGTCAACTGGCCTGCGGCGATAGTTAATTTGGCAACAATGGAAAGGGTGCAACCTCCGCCCCTATAGTGACCGCGACCACTTCGCGAGACTTCAATCACCGCCCAGGGGAGGGCTGTTGCTACGTCACCCCGCCACTTCGCCCGCGCGCCAGTGGCAGGGGGCCGGCGGCTGATGGCCAGAGAAGGAGCCCGCCCCTCCTACGACCCCGCCGGCCCCGACCACGCCCTGCGCAGCGCACTCCAGGAGCTGCGCACCGGGCGCTGGATGGCCATGCGGACCCTGCTCGCGGACACCGCTCAGTGGTGGCAGTGGACCCAGCGCACGCAGGTCCTGGCGGCGGCCGCGGCCGGCACCGACGTGGTGCGGGCCTGGCTCACGGAGGAGCCGGGCAGTGTCCACGCGGCGGTGATGCAGGCCCGGGTCGGCGTGGAGCGTGCGCTGCGGGCCCAGCGCGAACGGCACCGCCGTACCCATGAGTTGTGGATCGAGGCCTGGGACGCCGCCCAGTCCGCCACCCGGACCGCCCCGCAGGACCCCGTGCCCTGGGTGTGCCTGCTGGCCCTGGCCCAGCTTGACCCGGAGCAGCGCTGGGAGGAGCACCGGGCCGACGCGCCGGAGCCGTTGCTGCCGCCGGGCCCCTGGGGGCTGCTGGCCGAGGCCGGCCGGCGAGACCCGTACAACCGCGAGGCCCACCACCGGATGCTGCAGTTCCTGTACGTGCGCGGTGGCTCGGGCCGGCTCGCGGAGGCCGCCGGCTACGCGCAGTGGGCCGCCGGGCAGGCCCCGCCCGGTTCCGCGCTGCACCTGCTGCCGCTGTACGTCCGGGTCGAGCGCTACCGCCGGGACAGCGGGCACGACGCGGCGCTGGACCTGCACTGGGTGGCGGAGGACGCGGCCCGCGAGGCACGGCGGGCGCTGCACTCCTGGTTCGAGCACACCCACCGCGCCGAACGCTCGCTGCTGGACCTCAACCATCTGGCCCACGCCCTGTGGGGTTCCCTCCAGTTTCCGCACGCGTCACGCGTGTTCGAGGCGATCGGCCCGTACTTCACGCCCCCTCCCTGGATCTACCGCACCCCCGACCGCGACCGTGCCGTGGAGGTCTTCGTGCAGGCCCGGGACCGCTGCCGGGCGGCCGCGGACGGCACAACGGGCCACTGAGCGCTTCCCCCTTTTCTAAGTTCCCCTGACGACCCGGAGGTTCCGCATGTCCCGCACCCCCGATCCAGCGCCCTCGCCGGGCCTGCCCCGGCAGGACGAGGAACAGCGCCTGCGCGAACTCGGTTACCGGCCGGTGCTGGCCCGCCGTATGGGCGGCTTCGGCAACTTCGCGATTAGCTTCTCGGTGATCTCGATCCTGTCCGGCTGCATGACCCTGTACGGCTTCGGCCTGAACACCGGCGGTCCCGCCGTGATGCTGTGGGGCTGGGCGGGGGTCGGCCTGTTCGTGCTGTGCGTCGGCCTCGCCCTCGCCGAGGTCACCAGCGCCTATCCGACCTCCGGCGCCCTGTACTACATGGCCGACCGGCTCGGCGGTCGCCGCTGGGGCTGGTACACCGGCTGGCTCAACCTCCTCGGTCTGCTCGGCGCGATCGCCGGCATCGACTACGGCGCCGCCCTGTTCACCGGCGCCTTCGCCAATATGCAGTGGGGCTTCGAGCCGACGCCCGGCAAGACCATGCTGATCTTCTGCGTCATCCTGCTGCTGCACGCGGTGCTGAACCTGTTCGGCGTCCGTCTGGTCAGCCTGCTCAACTCCGTCAGCGTGTGGTGGCACCTGGCGGGCGTCGCGCTCATCGTCGGCACCCTCGCGATCGTCCCCGACCACCACCAGTCGCCGTCCTTCGTGTTCACGAAGTTCGTCAACGAGACCGGCTGGTCGAACCCGCTGTACGTGGCGGCGATCGGCCTGCTACTCGCGCAGTACACCTTCTCCGGCTATGACGCCTCCGCCCATCTGTCCGAGGAGACCTCGCACGCCTCGGTCTCCGCGGCCCGCGGCATCGTCCGGTCCATCTGGGTCTCCTGGCTCGCGGGCTTCGTCCTCCTGGCCGGCCTGACCTTCGCCATCCAAGACTACGACGGCACACGCACCACCGACACCGGGGTACCGCCCGCGCAGATCCTGCTCGACGGCCTGGGCACCGACGGCGCCAGCGCGCTGCTCCTGGTCGTGATCACCGCCCAGCTGTTCTGCGGGAACGCCGAGGTCGCCGCGGCCAGCCGGATGGTGTTCGCCTTCAGCCGGGATGGGGCGCTGCCCGGCTCGCACCTGTGGCGCAAGGTGAGCAGCCGCACCCAGACCCCGGTGGCCGCCGTCTGGCTGTCGGTCGTCGTCGCCGGCGTCCTCGCCCTGCCGTCGCTGTACTCGGCGACGGCGTACAACGCGGTGACCGCCATCAACGTCATCGGCATCACCCCCGCCTACGCCATCCCCGTGCTGCTGCGGCTGCGCGCGGGCGACCGGTTCCGGCCCGGGCCGTGGCACCTGGGCCGGTGGAGCAGGCCCATCGGCTGGATCGCGGTCGTGTGGGTGGCGTGCGTGACGGTGCTGTTCTGCCTGCCGCAGGCGTCACCGGTCACGGTCGGCACGATGAACTACGCCTCGATCGCGCTCGCCGTGGTCCTGGCCCTCGCCAGCGTCTGGTGGTACGTCGCACGCCGGTCGTACGGCACGCCCACCACCGCCGCGTACGGCGACGACCGTGACCAGGCGGAACTCGCGGAGGGCATCGTCTGAGCAGTCCGCCTGCGGTGCCGGTCCGCGTGCGAACTGGTGCGCCGGATACGGCAGGATGAGCGATCACGCGGGCCACCGGCGGACCGGTGACCCGCGTGATCGCACATCCCGGACATCGAGCAGGTGACAACGTGACGAGACTTCACAACAGGCTCTGCGCAGCCGCTTTGCGCCCCGGAGGTGACCTGTGAACCGCGCGCTGACCCTGGACGACCTCGTCCTCGCCGGAATCGCACTGGCAGCGGGCCTGCTGCTCGCCTTCATGTCGCGCACGCTGCTGCGCTGGCTCGCGGGGCACGCCAAGCGGACCCGCTGGAGCGGCGACGACGTCATCGTGGACACGCTGCGCTCGGTCGTCCCCTGGGCGGCGATCGCGGGCGGCGCGGCGGCGGCCGCGGCGGTGCTGCCGCTGAGCAGAACCGTCCAGCACCACGTCGACCAGATCCTCCAGGTGTGGCTGATCTTCGTGGTGACCCTGTCCGCGGCCCGGGTGATCGCCGGCCTGGTCCGCACGGTCACCCAGTCCCGCTCGGGCGTGGCGGGCTCGGCGACCATCTTCGTCAACATCACGCGCGTCCTGGTGCTGGCGATCGGCTTCCTGATCGTGCTCCAGACGCTCGGCATCTCCATAGCGCCCCTGCTGACCGCCCTGGGCGTCGGCGGTCTGGCCGTGGCCCTGGCCCTGCAGGACACTCTCGCCAACCTCTTCGCGGGCGTCCACATCCTGGCCTCCAAGACGGTCCAGCCGGGTGACTACATCCGGCTGAGCAGCGGCGAGGAGGGCTACGTCGTCGACATCAACTGGCGCCAGACGACGGTCCGCCAGCTCTCCAACAACCTGGTGGTCATCCCCAACGGCCAGCTCGCCAAGGCCAACATGACCAACTACACGCGTCCCGAGCAGGAGCTGACGGTCCTGGTGCAGGTCGGCGTGAGCTACGACTCCGACCTGGAGCAGGTCGAGCGGGTGACGGCGGAGGTCGTCACGGAGGTCATGACGGACGTCACGGGCGCCGTCCCGGACCATGAGCCGGCCATCCGCTTCCACACCTTCGGCGACTCCCGCATCGGATTCACGGTGATCCTCGGCGTCGGCGAGTTCAGCGACCAGTACCGGATCAAGCACGAGTTCATCAAGCGCCTGCACCGCCGCTACCGCGACGAGGGCATCCGCATCCCCGCCCCCACCCGTACGGTGGCCCTGCAGCAGGGCACGGTGGTGATCCCGCAGCAGCGCAGCGGCGACGAACTGGCCCCCGGGTCCTCCCTGGCCGACTAGGACCGCCCGGAGCCGACCACGACCGATCCCGGCCACCGCAACCCACCGCGGCCGGTCGGGACGACTGCGCCGGTCGTCTAGGCGCCGAAGCCGTCGTGCAGACGGGAACGCCGCGGGTGGGCCGGCGGCCGGGTCGTGTCTGCGCGGACCACGATGAACCGGGCAGCCGATCATGTGGAAAGGGCCGGGTGAGGGAGCGGTCGCGCGACCGGGCCACACCGTGACCGTACCGCAGTCGCCGAGGCGCGACGGCGTGGGCGGCTAGGCTCGGAGCAGCATGACCTCCTCTCCCGGCCCGTCCTCCCCCGATCCCCGCTCGCTCGATCAGCGACTCGACGCCCTCGCGCGGCAGCCGTTCCGGGCGAGGTTCCGGCTGCGCGGACGGGACAGGGCGACCGCCGCGCTGAAGGGGCCGGCCACGGTCCGCCGGCACGCGTACGACCTGATCGCCAAGCGGCTGGCGCCGGCCGAGCCGTACAAGGACGGCAAGCAGACGCCGTACCGGGGGCATCCGGTCTTCGTGGCCCAGCACGCGACCGCGACCTGCTGCCGCGGCTGTCTCCAGCGCTGGCACGGGATTCCCAAGGGGCGGGAGCTGACGCGCGCCCAGCAGGTGTACGTGGTGAACGTCATCTGCCGGTGGATCGAGCGCGAGATGACGGGCGGGGCCGGTACGGACCCCGCCCGCCGCCGGTGATCAGAGGGTGGCGGAGTTCTCGTGCCGGTGGCCGCCGCGCCCGCTGTGCGGGGCCGCGAAGGACGAGCTGACGGGGTTCACCGTCCAGTCCGGGTGGCCCGGCATGCGCGGGGTCTTGGTTCCGTAGAGCCAGTCGCGCAGGAAGCCGGACCGGTCCTGCCCGGAGACCTCCGAAGCCACGGCGATGTAGTCCTCCGTGGACGCCGAGGAGCCCCGGAAGCGCTCCAGGAAGGTGCGCTCGACGGCCTGGAAGACGTCCTCGCCGACCAGCTGGCGGAAGGCGTACAGGACGAGGACGCCGCCCAGGTAGCGCTGGCTGTCGAAGAGGTTCGCCGCGTTGGGGGCGGCCACCGGGCCGGAGTCGTGGCGCCACTGGTCGCCACGGGCGTAGGTGTCCTTCATCCGGGCCTCCATGGTGGTGAGGCCCAGGGAGTCGGCCCAGCCGCGCTCGTAGCGGTAGAGCAGCCCGTAGAAGTCGGCATGGCCCTCGTTCAGCCACAGGTCGGCCCAGGTGGCGGGGCTGACGAGGTTGCCGAAGTAGGAGTGGACCAGCTCGTGCATCATGTGCGAGCCGATCTTCTTCTCCTCCTGGAGCAGGAAGTTCGGCTTGTACAGGGTGAGGGTCTGGGTCTCCAGGCCGGTGAAGTCGAAGGCCTTCGGGTCATCGGAGTTGCACGGCAGCAGGCCATACGTCTCGAACGGGTAGGCGCCGAGGCGGTCCTCCAGCCAGCCCACCAGGCCGGGGGTGAGGGACAGGGCCGGTTCGAGGGCGGTGGCGCGGGCGGTGGGGACGACGTCGCGCAGGGGCAGGCCGTGCGGACCCTGCCGGTCCTTGATCACGTAGTCGCCGACGGTGATCTGGACGAGCTCGGTGGCGATAGGCGAGGCCGAGCGGTACGCGTACGCCGTGCGGCCGTCCGGGAGTGTGTCGGTGCCGGTGAGCAGGCCGTTCGCGACCGCGCGCAGCCCGTTCGGGACGGTCAGGCGGAAGGAGAAGGCGGCCTTGTCCGAGGGGTGGTCGTTGCACGGGAAGACGGTGTGCGCGGAGTTCGGCTGCGGGCAGATGGCGAAGCCGTCCGGGGTGGGTACCCAGGCGGTGTGCGCGAGTGTGCGGCGGGGGTCGGCGGAGTACGTGACGCAGACGGTCGCCGCCGTCTTCGCCGGGAGTGGTCCGGCGGGGGTGATCCGCAGCTTCTCGTCCGCCTGCTCCCAGGTGGCGCTGCGGCCGGCGACGCGTATCGCGCGTATGTCCAGGCCCAGGGCGTCCAGGGAGAAGCGGGTCAGTGCCCGCGTGGTGCGGATGCGCAGGGTGGCCGTGGCCTCGACCAGCTTCGTCGTGGGGTCGTAGGCCAGGTCGAGGTGGTACGAGGACACGCGGTAGCCGTCGTTGCCGAGAGCCGGGAAGACCGGGTCCCCGAGGGTTTCCGGGCCCGGCTCCCCCGTGCGCCCGCGCGGGGCGGCCTGGGCCGGGGAGTCCAGGGTCAGCGCCGTCGCCGCACCCATCATCAGGACGGCCGCCGGGGCCGTCACTCTGCTGCGATATCTCATGGTCCGCTTTCGCTCGGGCGGCCGGGCGGTCAGAACCGGCCACCGGTGAGTGGGGGATCACCCGTGGTCGGCGGGCGATCGCTTGTCATGACCACGGAGGCCGGGATTCGGTTGCAGCGGCGCGGCATGTTTTCCGGCCGGGACCCCTGTCGAGCCAATCCCGGTCACGAGATATCTTGATGTCGAGCAATGTTGCAGACGTGGAGCGGAGCACCCGGTGACTGACTCGACCATCATCTACACCTACACAGACGAGGCCCCGGCCCTGGCGACGCATTCGTTCCTGCCGGTGATCCAGGCGTACGCCTCGCAGGCCGGTGTGCCCGTGTCGACCCGCGACATCTCGCTGGCCGGGCGCATCATCGCCGTCTTCCCGGAGTACCTGAACGAGGACCAGCGCATCCCGGACGCGCTGACCGAGCTGGGCGAGCTGGCCAAGACCCCCGCGGCCAACATCATCAAGCTGCCGAACATCTCGGCGTCCATCCCGCAGCTGAAGGCCGCCGTCGCCGAGCTGCAGGGCAAGGGCTACGCGCTGCCGGACTACCCGGACGACCCGAAGACCGACGAGGAGCGCGAGATCCGCGCCCGCTACGACAAGGTCAAGGGCTCCGCCGTCAACCCGGTGCTGCGTGAGGGGAACTCCGACCGCCGTGCCCCGGCCTCGGTGAAGAACTACGCCAAGACCCACCCCCACCGCATGGGCGCCTGGACCCCCGAGTCCAAGACCAACGTGGCGACCATGGGCGAGAACGACTTCCGCTCCACCGAGAAGTCCGTCGTCGTCGCCGAGGACGGCGCGCTGAGGATCGAGCTGGTCGGCGAGGACGGCACCACCACCGTCCTCAAGGAGTCCGTACCGGTCCTCAAGGACGAGGTCGTCGACGCCTCCGTGCTGCGCGTCGCCGAGCTGAACACGTTCCTCGCCGCGCAGGTCGCCCGTGCCAAGGAGGAGGGTGTCCTCTTCTCCGTGCACCTGAAGGCCACGATGATGAAGGTCTCCGACCCGATCATCTTCGGCCACGTGGTGCGCGCCTTCTTCCCGAAGACGTTCGCGAAGTACGGCGAGACCCTCAAGGCGGCCGGTCTCACCCCGAACGACGGCCTCGGCGGCATCCTCAAGGGCCTGGAGAACCTGCCCGAGGGCGCCGAGATCAAGGCCTCCTTCGACGCCGAGATCGCCGAGGGCCCGGCCCTGGCCATGGTCGACTCCGACAAGGGCATCACCAACCTGCACGTCCCGTCGGACGTCATCATCGACGCCTCCATGCCGGCGATGATCCGCACCTCCGGCCACATGTGGGGCCCGGACGGCCAGGAGCACGACGCCCTCGCCGTCGTTCCGGACTCCTCCTACGCCGGTGTCTACCAGACCGTCATCGAGGACTGCCGCGCCCACGGCGCCTACGACCCGTCCACCATGGGTTCGGTGCCGAACGTCGGTCTGATGGCGCAGAAGGCCGAGGAGTACGGCTCCCACGACAAGACCTTCGAGATCCCGGCCGCGGGCACCGTCCGCCTGGTCGACCAGGCCGGCAACGTCGTGATCGAGCAGCCGGTCGCCAAGGGCGACATCTTCCGCGCCTGCCAGACCAAGGACGCGCCGATCCGCGACTGGGTCAAGCTGGCCGTCACGCGCGCCCGCGCCACCGGCGACCCGGCCGTGTTCTGGCTCGACGAGGGCCGCGCCCACGACGCCAACCTGATCGCCAAGGTCAAGCAGTACCTGCCGGAGCACGACACCGAGGGCCTGGACATCCGGATCCTGTCCCCGATCGAGGCCACCAAGCTGTCGGTGGAGCGCATCCGCCGCGGCGAGAACACCATCTCGGTCACCGGCAACGTGCTGCGTGACTACCTGACCGACCTGTTCCCGATCCTGGAGCTGGGCACCAGCGCCAAGATGCTGTCGGTCGTCCCGCTGATGGCGGGCGGCGGCCTGTTCGAGACGGGCGCCGGCGGCTCCGCGCCGAAGCACGTCCAGCAGCTGGTCAAGGAGAACTACCTGCGCTGGGACTCGCTCGGCGAGTTCTTCGCGCTCGTCCCCTCCTTCGAGCAGTACGCGGCGGCCACCGGCAACACCCGCGCCAAGGTCCTCGCCGACACCCTCGACCGCGCCACGGCGACCTTCCTCAACGAGGACAAGTCCCCGACCCGTCGCGTCGGCGGCATCGACAACCGGGGCAGCCACTTCTACCTGTCCCTGTACTGGGCGCAGGAGCTGGCCCACCAGACCGACGACGCCGACCTGGCCAAGGCCTTCGCGCCGCTCGCCGAGACCCTCGCGGCCAACGAGCAGCGGATCGTGGACGAGCTGATCGCCGCCCAGGGCTCCCCGGCCGACATCGGCGGCTACTACCAGGTCGACAAGGCCAAGGCGGACGCGGTCATGCGCCCGTCGGCCACCTGGAACCAGACGCTGGCGTCGCTGAGCTGACGTTCGCGTCCGAAGGTCCCTGAACTCCGCCCCGGTCGGCACCGCCCGGCCGGGGCGAGTCGTTGCCGGGGCTTCTCCGGAGGGGGGCAGCCCGGACGGCGGACATGGTACGCCGCCGGGAAAGCGCTGCCGCGTGAGGCGGCCGGCGAAGTGCCGGGCGCGCCCCAGCGTTCGAGACATGGTGGCGGCTCGCGCCCGTCCGGTCCGACGGCGGGTGCCGCAGGCGCTCACCGGGGACAGCCATGTCTCCGGCCCGGCCGGTCCGGGCCACCCGACGCCGGGCTGGTGGGACGCGCCGGCCGGTCCGGGCGGGGCACTGGACACGGGTCGCTGGTTCGTCGCCGCACCGAACGTCATCGGCGGCTGGCAGGGCAGCACCGGGCCGTCCTCCCCCGCCCGGGTGGCGACCGGACCAGCGGCGCCTGCCCGTTCCCGACCCAGCGCGACCAGGTCACGACGGAGGCGGAGGGGCGGACGCACTGGGGATCGGCCGGTGGGCGCTGGTCGTCGCCGGCTCCCTGGGCGGGACGCGCGCGGCGGAGGGCGGTGACGTATCCGGAACGGACCGGCGCGTTGCTGGTGCTCGCGACGGCGGCGGCGAGTGTGGAGCGGATCGCCCGGGCGAACCCCAGGTGCACGCCATCCGCGGCGACCGGTACCGGCAGGGCGGCGACTGCCAGGACGCCGGCCACGGGCCACGCACCGGCCTGCGCCTCGCCCGCCGCGGAGCTGCAGGTCCGCTTCGGCCGGCTGCCGCAGGGGCCACAGGACCCGCGGCGCGGCGGCCCGCACCGGGTGGAGTCCTACCTCGGCCATCACGCCGCCAAGCCGATCCCCCGCTTCGACGCGGCCGGTCACGTCGTCCTGACCGAGGCGATCAACGCCCATGTCATCGACCGGGGCGGACCGCGGGCCGCCCTCGCCCGGGTGACCGCACGTACCTGGTGGCCGGCGTCGACTCCGTCCGCCTCTGTCCGCTCGCCCAGCAGCGGGAGCTGGCCGCCCTGGCCCCGGGCGCCGACCGGCCGCGGGTGGTGGAGTCGCCGTACGGGCAGGGCGGGTTGGTGATCGAGGCGGGCTGGTGGGGTCGCTCGTACGGGAGTTGCCCGGCTGAACACGTTCCCCACCCGTGGTCAGTGCCGTGTGACACCTTGATCCTGCACCACGCCACCGACAGCGCCCCTGGAGCAGCCCGTGACCGAGCCCGCCCCCTCCTTCGAACTCCTGCCCGGAGCCGCCGAGTCGTCCGTGCTGCTGCACGTTCCGCACTCCGCGCGGACGATACCGGACGACGCGCGCAAGGGGATCCTGCTGGACGACGCGGCGCTCGGGCTGGAGCTGGACCACATCACCGACGCGCACACCGCCCGACTCGCCGAGCGGGCGGCCGCCCTGGCCGGGGTCACGCCCTGGCGGTTCGTGAACCGGCTGTCGCGGCTCGTGGTGGACCCGGAGCGGTTCCCGGACGAGCGGGAGGAGATGCTCGCGGTGGGGATGGGCGCCGTGTACACACGGACCACGCACCGAGGCGAGCTGCGGCCCGCGGACACCGATCCGGAGCCGCTCCT
The DNA here is from genome assembly GCF_040613075.1 of Streptomyces sp. NPDC006314. Lineage (NCBI taxonomy): Bacteria > Bacillati > Actinomycetota > Actinomycetes > Kitasatosporales > Streptomycetaceae > Streptomyces > Streptomyces sp. NPDC006314. The sequence continues at coordinate 335,718 of NZ_JBEXRL010000006.1, forward strand.
GGCGCGGTACTTCCGGCCGTACGCCCGGGCCATGACGGAGGCGGTGGCGGGGCGGCTGGCCGCGACCGGGCGGGCCGTGGTCATCGACGTGCACTCCTATCCGGCCGAGCCGCTGCCCTACGAGCTGCACTCGGCGGGGCCGCGACCGCCGGTGTGCCTGGGCACGGACGCCTTCCACACGCCGCCGGAGCTGACCGAGGCGGCCCGCGAGGCGTTCGCCGTGTGCGGGGAGACGGGGCTGGACAGCCCGTTCGCCGGGACGTACGTGCCGCTGGAGTTCTACGGCACGGACGCCCGGGTCAGCGCGCTCATGGTCGAGATCCGGCGGGACACATACATGGCGGAACCGGGCGGACCGGCCGGTCCGGGGCTCGACCGGCTCGCCTCCGCGCTGGCCTCGCTGGTCGACTCCCTGGAGCCGAGGGCCTGAAGCCGAGGCCCTGGGGTGCCCCGACCGAACGGCACCCTCCGCTACGGACGCGTGCGTCGGCGCCCTGACAGCCGGTCCGCTGGAGCACGACGGCAGGACAGCGGTCGGGGGGTGAGGGCATGACGACCGTGGAGACGAGCGCGCTCTACGGCCAGGCCGCCCCGTGTGGCCCGTACCGGACCGGCCCGTGGCCGGCCTGGACGGGACGGACTCCGACCCGGTCCTCGCCGGTCTCATGCGCGAGGGTCCACTCGACCCGGCCGGCTGCCGTGCGGCGAGGACCGGGCGTGGCCGGCGACCCGCCCGGCAGGTGTGCCGGCGGCACCGGGCATGATCCGCGGGCCCGCGGACGCTCCGGGTCACCCGGTGGGCTCCGTCAGGCCCGCAGCCACTCCGTGACGATCACCTCCGCGCCGGTCCGCAGCCGCAGGGCGAACGGACCGGCCGGCGGGGTGTCGCTGGTGAAGCGGCCGAGGGTGTCGACCGTGACCGGGTGGGCCGTCTGCGGGCCGCCGAGCACCTCGATGCGTGCCGACCGCGGCGGCAGCACCTGGCCGATCAGCCCGTCGCCGGTGACCTCGACGTCGACCGTGACCTCCCCCGCGCGGAACGTCAGCATCCGCGGCGCGTCCATGGCCCCCCTGACCGGCAGGGCGTCCACGAGCGAGTCGAAGGTCAGCTCGGCGATCCGGGCGTCGAGGTCGTGCAGGGCGTAGGCGTCCAGGGCGAGTTGGCGCAGCCCGTCGGGGACCGGGTCCAGGACGGCGGCCGCCTGGCGCAGTTCCTCCTCCAGCAGCGCGTCAGCGAACTCCTCGCCGTCCGCGTTCCGCGGGAAGGTTCCGTTCTCGTCATGTCCGTTCACGCCGCACCCCGCGCGTCCATCCGGGCCCGCAGCCGGCGCAGGCAGCGCTGGCGCAGCGGCCCGATGCTGCCGACCGCGATGCCGAGCGCGGCCGAGATCTCCACGTAGCTGGGTGGCGGGGAGGCCATCAGCACACGCAGCAACTGCCGGCACCGGTCACCCAGTCCGTCCAGCTCCTGCCACAGGCGGCGGACCCGCTCGGCCCGGTCCGTCGCCTCCTCCGAATCGATCAGCGACTCCTCCGGCGTCCGGTCCCCGCTGGGCCGGTCCAGAACCTGCGGATCGTCGGTCAGGGTCAGCCGGGTCAGGCCCTTGAGCACCTTCAGGCACTCGTGGCGGGCCGTACTGGCCAGCCAGGCGCCGGCCTTGTCGGGTTCGCGGATCCGGCCCAGGTGCTGGGCGAAGCGGAACCACACGGTCTGGTAGACCTCGTGTCCGTCGGCGTCGGAGAGCCGGTGTGCGCGCACGACCGACCACACCAGCGGACTCATCCCTTCCACCAGCGCCTTCCAGGCCGCGGCGTCCCCGTCGACGGCGGACTGGACCAGCGCGCCGACCTCTGTTCGGTCCACGGCTCCACCCCTCGTGTACGGGACGTCATCGTACGCCGTGGAGCGGAGGGTTCCGGCCCTCATGCCTGCAGGGCCGGGGTCGCGACCGGGACCGGGCGCCAGGTGGGCGGGCGGAGCGCCGGGACGTGCGCCCCGCGCACCTCGGCCCGGTCGGTGGTGTCCGCCAGCAGCCGGGCGCCGGCCCGGCGCGGGTCGCGCTCCTGGTGCGCCGTCATGTGGGCGGCCACGAGCCCCGCGGCGACCGGGGTCGCGAAGGAGGTGCCGCTCCACTGCGCGAGCCCGTCGAACATCACCTGGTCCGGTTTGGCCCCGGAGCTCTCCCGCCCCTCGCTCAACACACCGGTGTGCCGCGGGAACTGGCAGGTGCAGGCATAGTCGAACCCGTACCGGCAGGCCTCGTAGGTGGAGTGCTGGTAGAGGTACGGCACGGGGGTGCCGAAGCCGGTGAGCGCGCTGGTGAGACGCTCGCCGGGGGCATACACCCGGACCCAGGGACCGTGGTTGCTGAAGCAGGCCCCGGCGTCGCCGTCCGCGCGCAGCGCGCCGACCGACAGCACACTGTCCGCGTACTCGGGCAGGGCGGCGTAGGCGGCGGGCCAGAACGGCGTGTCGCTGCCGTTGTTGCCGGCAGCGGCGACCAGCAGGGTGGGCTGGGCGCTCAGTTCCCGCATGAAGGCGTCCAGGCCGATCAGCCCGTAGGTCCCCTCGGCGGGTGTGCCCGCGGACAGGCTGATGACGTCGGGCCAGCCGTCCCGGTCCACGGCCTCGAAGAGCTTGGCGCCGAACTCGGACTCCAGGACGGCACCGGCGTCGTTCAGGGTGCCGCGCACGGTGATGGCGGTGTTGGGTGCGACGGCCGCCAGGATGCCGGCGATGAACGTGCCGTGACCGACGTACTGGTGGAGCATTCCCTCGCCGTCGGTCTCGGTCAGCTGGGCGTCCCCCGTGGTGTGGGCGAGGAGCGGGTAGGAGGGGTGGTCGTGCACCAGACCGGTATCGACGACCAGGACCCGGACGGCGGAGTCCGGGTGGTAACCGCCTTCCGCGGCACCCGGGTTGGCCGCCTCGGTGCGCGGGACGGGCACCGGCTCGTCGCCGGGGCAGGCGTTGACCGCGATGTGCAGTACATGGTTCCGGCTGACCAGCCGGCGGCCCCCGCGGTCCTCGGCCTCCCGCAGGGCGCGCAGGGCGTGCGGCACGGTGTCGTCGCCCTGGCCCGGGTCGCCGACCCGGATGCGGGTGACGCCGGTGCGGTTGGTCTGCGGGCCGGTGCGGCGTACGTGTTCGGGCAGCAGCCCCTGGGCCTCGGTGAAGTGGGCGCGCACGGTGTCCTCGACGACCCGGGCCTCCTCGCCGTCCCGGGCGAGGACGACGCCCTTCTCGTACAGGTAGTGGGCGTCGTCGTCCGGGCCCATGGCCAGTGGGACGTCGGGCATCGAGCGCTGGATGTGGTCGAACTGCTCGTGGAATCGCTGTGGCGCCATGGCGTGTCCTCCCCCTCAAGACGGTGTTCGACAGTGAGAGTCGCGGGGTCACCGTCTGATACAGCAGGCCACTACCATGCGAGGCGTGACGGCGGGAAGCGAGTCGGTTCTCGAACTGCTGCCCCTGGTGTTCGCCGACCCGGGCGAGGCCCGGGCACGCGCGGAACAGGTGCTGCGCGCCGCTCCGCCGCCGCTGCACGCCAGCGTCGCCCACCAGGTGCTCGGCATCTGGCAGCGCGACTTCGGCGATCTGCGGATCGCACTGCGGCATCTGCGGCGGGCCCGGGACCTCGCCGCGCGCGCCGAGTCGGCCGACCGGGAGGCCGATGTGCTCGCGACGCTGGGGGTCGCACTGGTGCACGCGGGGCGCACGCGGCAGGGGCTCGCGTCGTTCGAGCGGGGTGTCGCACGGGGCACCGGACACACCCGCGCCCGGGTGCTGTACCGGCGGGCGTACGTGTGGTGGGTGCTGGGGCACCACCGGGAGGCCCTGGAGGACGTACGGCGGGCGCTGCCGGTGCTGCGGCAGGTCGCCGACGACATCTGGACCGCGCGGGCACTGACCCTGCGGGCCACCGTGCACCTGGCGCTCGGCGCGGTGGACCGGGCGGTGGCGGACTTCACGGCGGCGGAGCTGCTGTGGGACACCACCGGGCAGGAGCACGACAAGGCGGACGCGGTGGAGAGCCGTGGGCTCGCCGCCTTCCGGTCCGGGGACATCCCGGCGGCACTGCGGCTGCTGGACGAGGCCGAGGAACGGTACGCGAAGCTCGGCACGCCCACCTACATGCTGTCCGTCCGGCGCTGCGAGGTGCTGATGGCGGCCGGGCTCGCCCCCGAGGCACTGGCCGAGGCGGACACGGCGATAGCGTTGCTGGACCGGATCGGCGGGCAGTCCACCCGCAAGGCCGAGCTGCTGCTCGCCGCCGCGCGGGCGGCCCGCTCGGCCGGTGACCCGCACACCGCGATCGCGCGCGCCGCCGTCGCCGTACGGCTGTTCGCCGCGCAGCGGCGGATGTGGTGGGAGACCCACGCCCGCCTGGTGCTGATCCAGGCGCGGGTGGCGGCCGGGCGCCGGTCGGGGCGGCTGGTCGCGGACGCGGCGGCGGTCGCCGAACGGCTGGCCCGCTTCGGCTCGCCCGCCGCAGCCGAGGCATCGCTGCTCGCGGGCCGGATCGCGCTGGCGCTGGGCTGGACGGTGGACGCGGAACGGCATTTGGCGGTGGCCGCGCGCAGCCGGCACGGCGGCCCGCCGACGGCCCGGATGACCGGCTGGGCGGCGCAGGCCCTCCGGGCGCGCGCGGCCGGTTCGCGGCGGGGTGTGCTGGAGGCGTGCCGGCGCGGTCTGGACGTGCTGGACGACCACCGGATGACCCTGGGCGCCTCGGAGCTGCGGGCCCATGCGACCGCGCAGGGCGCCGAACTGGCCGCGCTCGCCCAGGAGGTGAGCCTCGTCCAGGGCGATCCGCGGCGGCTGCTGGTGTGGAGCGAGCGCTGGCGGGCGACCGTGCTGTCCGCTCCGCCGGCCCGGCCGCCCGACGACCCGGCGTTGCTGAGCACCCTGACCGCCTACCGGGAGATCGCCGCGCGGGCGGAGGGCGCCCGGATGGAGGGCCGGCCGGTGCCCGCGCTGGAACGCGAACAGCGGCGCCTGGAACGGGAGATCCGCTCCCGCACCCACCACATGCGCGGAGCCGCGCCCGGTACCGGGGACCGTTTGGACGTGGCCCGGCTGCTGGACCGGCTCGATGACGGGCGGCTGGTGGAACTGGCCGTGGTGGAAGGCCGGGTGCACGTCCTGCTGTGCGGACAGGGGAAGGTGCGGCGGTTCGACGGCGGGGCGCTGGCGGAGGCGGTGGCCGAGGCCGAGTACGTGCAGGCCGGGCTACGGCGGCTCGCGCATCCCGGGGCGGAGGCGCGGCTGCCGCTCGTGGAGGCGGCGGGCCGGCGGCTGCAGGAGCTGCTGCTGGGCGGGGCGGCGGCACATCTCGGCTCGGGTCCGGTGGTGATCGTGCCGCCGGGGGCCCTGCACCGGGTGCCGTGGGCGCTGCTGCCCGCGCTACGGGACCGGGTGCTCAGCGTGTCCCCTTCAGCGGGCAGCTGGCTGCGCGCCCGGGAGACGGAGCCGCCGCGGGACGGCCGGGCCGTGCTGGTGCGCGGCCCCGGCCTGGCGACGGGCGGTGCGGAGGTGCTGGACCTGGCGGACCGGTACGGCGTGGCGACGGTCCTGGAGGGCGACGAGGCGCAGGTGCCGCGGGTGCTGTCGGAACTCGACGGCGCGTGCCTCGCGCACCTCGCGGCGCACGGAACGTTCCGCGCGGACAGCCCGCTGTTCTCCGCGCTGCGGATGGCGGACGGCCCGCTGATCGTGCACGACTTCGAGCGGCTCGCCCGCAGCCCGTACCGGATCATCCTCTCCAGCTGCGACACCGCCCGCCTCGCCTCGGTCGGCGCCGACGAACTCCTCGGCCTGGTCACCGCGTTGCTGCCGTTGGGCACCGCCGGAGTGGTGGCGAGCAGCGCGCCGGTCAACGACGCGGCGGTGGTGCCGCTGATGCTCGCCCTGCACAAGGGCCTCGGTGCCGGCCTGTCCCTGGCCGAGGCCCTGCGCGACGCCCGTACCACGCTCCCCGGCGACGCGGTGCACCAGGCGACGGGCTGGGCGTTCGCGGCGTTCGGTGCGGCGTAGGGGCGCCTCGACGGCCCACGGCACGTCACGCGGGGACACGGGGAACTGCGCGTGCCGCCCCGACGCACCGCAGCCGGCAAGGACCCGCACCCCGTGGACGCGACGCCTACGCCGACTCCGCGACCGGCGGCTCCACCAGCCAGGGCAGCGCCCCCCGATCCCCCGTGCCGAGCCGCGTATACGCGCTGTACAAATGGTTTCCCACGGTCCGCACCGACAGGGTCAGCCGCTCCGCGATCTCCCGGTTGCTGAGCCCCGCCGCCGCAAGCGTGACGATCTGCCGCTGCCGGGCGGTGAGTTCACCGAGGACGAGTCCGGCCAGCGCCGGCGTACGGGCACCCTGGCAGCGGCGGGCGAGAGCGACCGCGCGGGTGCGGGAGAGCCGCGCGGCACGTGGGTCGCGGTGCGCCCGTACCGCCTGCGCGTGGGCCTCGGCCGCGAACAGCAGGAAGCCGCGCTCCCGAAGGGCCTCGGCGGCCCGGTCCAGGGCGGGCCCGTCGCCGCGGGCGAGCGCTTCGGCGTGCCGGGCGAAGACGCTCCCGGCCGGCAACCGCCCCGTCGCCCGCTCGGCGGCGCCGACGCGTACGGCTTCGTACACAGCGTGGACGTCGGCACCGTCGGGATCGCCGTCGGCCCCCCGACGACCGTCGGCCGCCCCTCCCGACTCGGCTTCCGCACGCTCGGCTTCGCTGCGGCATCCCGGGTCACCCGGCGCATGGCGCAGCCCCTCCCGGGCCCACGCCGCCGCGTCCCGTACCTCGCCGCGCAGGCGCGCGTACCGGGCGCGTACCGCGGCGTAACCGGCCGGCAGCGGGGCGCCCTCCGCCACCAGCCACTCCCCCACGGGCGTGGGCACCGGCCGGACGTCCAGCTGTTCGATCCGCTGGGCCAGGGTGCGCTGTTCGGCGTCGAGAGCGGCGCCGGCGCCGTCCGGGGTGCGGGCCAGCCGCCGGGCCCGCAGCCGGCCGGTCGTGGCGCGCAGGGCCGGGCCGTGCAGGGGATGGGCGAGGGTGACGTCGCCCCCGTCGTCGACCTCGATCAGACCGTCGGTCTCCAGGCGTTCGAGGACGTCGAGGTCGAGGTCCTCCAGGGGCACCGCCAGGGGCTCGGCGAAGGCGAGGCGTTCGAGGGTGTCGCGTTCGCCGGGTCCGGAGCGCTCCAGGGCCGGGGCGAGGCGCTCGCGCACGGCCGGGGTGACCGGCAGCGCGCCTCGCCAGGCCCGCTCGCCGGTACCCGGGACGGGGGCCAGCCGGCCGGAGGCGCCGAGTGCGGTCACCAGGTCGCGCAACAGCCGCAGATCGCCCCGGCACACGTGGTGCAGGCGGCCGGCCGTGAGGGGTTCCAGGCCTGCCGCCGCGAGCAGTTGGGCGGTGTCCTCGCGGGGCAGCGGGGCGAGGGCCAGCCGGGGCAGCAGCTCGCCGGTCCACAGCCGGGACACCGCGCCGGGCGCGGGTAGCGCGTCCACCGCGGCCACGAACAGGCGGGTGCGTCCGTGTACCGCGAGCTGGTGGACCAGGGCGGCGGAGGCCTCGTCCAGCAGATGGGCGTCGTCCACGACGAGCAGCCGTGCGCCGGACAGGAGCTGGACCGCGCGGTGCAGTGAGACGGTGTCGGGGAGCAGGTGTGCGAACGCCGCGAAGGGCAGGCCCTGGGACGCGGGGGTGCCGGTCACCCAGGTGTGATCCGTGCCCCGGACCGCCTCCGCGATCAGCCGGGTCTTTCCGTGACCCGCCGGGCCGGTCACCACGATGCCGTGCCGTCCGGTGGTCAGCGACCCGCGCACCAGCTCCAGTTCGTGTTCCCGGCCGGTGAACGGCCACGGCATCTCGAGTGTCTTCGCGTCCGGTTCGAAAGTCCTCACATCATCCGGAGCGCGCGTACTCAGGTTTGATACAGGTGGACTTGAGTAGCCCCCGACTCACGCGCCCGGCACCGGCGGGCGGGCACGCTGGTCGCATGACCCGACGCCTTTGCTCGCTTCCGCGGCAGCCGGCTCCGTCCTTCGCGGCGGGGCTGACGGCCGAGCGGCTGGGTGCGCTGCTCGCGGGGCGGCGGATGTGGGTCAACGGCACGGTCCTGCACTACTGCTTCCTCGACGACCACTCCGACGCCTCGGTGATCCCGGTTCCCGGGACCGGGGAACTGCGCCGGGTGCCGTGGGCCGGGGGCGAGGAGCAGCGGGACGTGGTGCGCGAGTGCTTCCGCGAGTGGCAGGGCCTCGGCCTCGGCGTCACCTTCGCCGAGGTCGGCGACCGGGGCGAGGCGGAGCTGCGGATCGGCTTCCAGGCCGGCGCCGGCTCCTGGTCGGCGGTGGGCCGGGGGGCACTGTCGGTCGGCCGGGGCGAGCGCACCATGAACCTCGGCTGGGACGTGACCGCGCCCGGGGAGCGCGGGACCGTCCTGCACCAGATCGGGCACGCGCTCGGCATGGTGCACGAACACCAGAGCCCGTTCGCCGGGCTCCACTGGGACGACGAGGCCGTGTACGCCGAGCTGGCGGGCCCGCCGAACTTCTGGAGCCGGGAGACGACGTACACGAACGTGCTGCGCACGCTGGACGCCGGCGAGGTGAGCGGCTCGGTGTGGGACCCGCAGTCGGTCATGGCGCTGCCGTTCGGGCCGGGGCTGGTGCTGGAGCCGGAGCAGTACCGCGGGGGGCTGCGTCCGTGCGGCACACCATCCCCGGCCGACAAGGAGTTCGTGCTCCGCTGGTACCCGCCCGCCGACCCTGCCGGGCCGGTGGCGCTGGTGCCGTACCGGTCGGTGCCGCTGGGTCTCGGCCCGGCGGAACAGGCCGACTTCACCGTCGAGCCGCCGGAGACCCGCGAGTACACCGTGGGCACCTTCGGCGACGCCGACACCGTGCTCGTGGTCTTCGAGGAGCGCGACGGGGAACCGCGCTTCCTCGCGGGGCACGACGACGGCGGCGGCCCGGACAACGCCGTTGTCGGGGTGCGGCTCGTCAAGGGCCGCCGCTACTTCGTCCGCGTCCGCCTCTCCTCCACGTGGGGTTCGGGACAGACGGCCGTCATGTGCTGGTGACGGCAGAGGGACGATGAGAACCACAGTCCGGCACCGGGGGAGCGGTCGCGGACGTCACCTACGGGGGAGGTGACGTCCGCGGCCACGCCGGTGCTACGGGTGCGGAAGAAGTCCTCCAGCGTCTCGGAGACCACGGGCAGTCCGGCCTTGTGCTGGAAGGCGAGGTTGCTCCCGAAGACCGACGGGTACGCCTCTCGCGCCTCCCGCGGGGTACGGCCTCCGCGGACGTCGATCGGCAGGCCACGGAGGCGGAGTCCTTTCTCCAGTGCAGTTGCCTGGCAGACCATTGACGTGACGGTCTATCAGGAGATCCCCTTCGTCAGGAAGTTGTCCGGCGATGGCCCAGGCTGGTTGGCCGCCGCCTTGGCCACGGCCTCGTCGGAGAGGTTGTTCGATTGTCAGCGGCCGTATGCGAAGTGGACGTACCCGGAGCCCGCTCTCACCTGCGGGAAGCGTCCGGGGCGTTCCCCGCGTGGGCGGCCCAGTCCAGGATCTGGACAGCCGCCCCGGCGGCCTCCAGCCCCTGGCAACGGCCGTGGTGGCGCTGGGAGATGCCGTCCAGGTCGAGGTGGCGACCGAAGGCGGGGTTGGCGGCCAGGCGGCGGGCGTAGGCCCACAGGGCGCGGTGGTCGGCGATCCGGTGCACGGCGGAGGCGTCGAGGTGGCAGCGGTGGACGGTGTCGAGCTGCACCAGGGTCACCCACAACTCGATGTCGGCGGCGGTGAGCCGGTCGCCGACCAGGTACTCCTCACCGGTCAGCCGTCGCTCCAGCCGGCCCAGGGTGTCGAGCAGCACGTCGAGGGCGGCGGCCTGCTCGGCGCGGTCGGCACCGGCGCGTCCGGCGCGCTGGGCGGACTCCTCGATGCCCTCGGCGCAGATCCGCTGGACGGCCTCGATCACGGACTCCGTTCCGGAGGGATACAGGGAGGACCGGCCGTCACGCGGGAAGCGGTCCAGGTCGCGCAGGATGTCGGGGGCGTGGGTGCTGACGATGCGTCCGGACCAGTCGTCACTGAGGACGGGCGCGAGGGCCGGGCCGGTGTAGTGGTGGGCACTCGCCTCGTACAGCGGGCGCAGCGCCGCGTGGCCGCCGCCGGGACAGTCCGGGACGGCGGGCAGGAGGACGACCGGACAACTGCCGTCCAGGCCGAGAAGGCTGTGCCCGGCGGCGAGGCGCAGCCCGCCGGGGCAGGCGGCCGAGAGATGGAGCCGGTAACGGTGGGGCACGGCGTAGTGGCCGCTGCGCGCGTCCCGGCCGATCCGGCCCCGGAAGACGGGGGCGGGGGCGGATCGGCGAACGGGCGAAGCGGCGGCGAGCGGACTGACGGACATGCGTCTCCCCTGGGCGTGGGCGTGCGGACGGGCGCGCCGGCAGGCGCGGTCCTTCGATGAGGGCGAGGGGCCGGGCTCAGCGCCGGCCGCTGATCGCGCTGCAGACGCGCAGCAGGTCGATGTGGCGTCGGGAGGTGAGCAGGGGCGCGCGCAACGGCACCCGACCCGCTCGGCCGGTGACCGTTCCGAGGCGCGTCATGATTCCCTACCTGTTCACTAGGTTTCCCTCCCGGGAGTGTCGATCCGGCTGCGCACGACGTCAAGGGGGCGTCCACGCCTGGGACTTCCCGGCGGCTGAGGAGGTGGGGGCGCAGCATGCGCGGGTCTCCTCGGAGTATGGATCATGTGACATGGCACTGGCATGGCGAAGTGACGGTCCTCCGCCCAGGAGCGTCTGGGACCTCCTCGAGGCCCTGCCGCCGCGCACCAGAAGGCCGTGCACGAGATCATGACCCGGCGTCTGGAGCACGTCCGCGGCCTGTGGGCGTCCGCCGACCGACCGCGGGCGCCTCCGCGTCCCACGCCTTCCGGGACGGCCGGACATCTCACGGCGCGAGACCCACCGCACGAGGCATTTTGCGTGCTCGGGCGGGCCCGACGGGACAAGAACCGGCGATTTTGAGCCAGCTCGGAACCTGCCCGAGCATGGGCCCGTCCCGGCGATCCCGGGAACGTCAGTTCCATGAGAGGCGCACCACCCATGCACAACACCGGGACCGTCCCGCAGTCGGCTCCGGCCTCCTCGGAGACCCGCGCGGTTCCCGTCGAGGACCCCCACGGCGACACCGGCAGACACGCCCGCCGGTTCGGCCTGCCCATCGCCACCGCTCTGGTCATGGGCAACATCATCGGCGGCGGCATCTTCCTGCTCCCCGCCTCCATCGCCCCCTACGGCACGGTCAGCCTGGTCGCCTTCGGCGTCCTGACCGTCGGCGCCATCGCCCTGGCCCTGGTCTTCGGCCGGCTCGCCGCGCGTGACCCCCGCACCGGTGGTCCGTACGTCTACGCCCGTGAGGCCTTCGGCGACTTCGCCGGTTTTCTCGCGGCCTGGGCGTACTGGATCACCACCTGGGTGTCCAACGCGGCGCTCGCCGTCGCGGCCGTCGGCTACCTCGACGTGCTGGTCCCGGTGGGCGGCCACCCCTGGACGGCCTGCCTGGCCGCCCTCGCCCTGCAATGGCTGCCCGCGCTCGCCAACTTCGCCGGGACCCGTTACGTGGGCGCCGTCCAGCTGGTGTCCACCGTGCTGAAGTTCGTACCGCTGCTGCTCGTCGCGGTGGGTGGCCTGTTCTTCTTCGACCCCTCCCGGCTCGGGCCGTTCAACGCCAGTGGCCACGGCGCGGTCGGCGCGGTGTCCGCCTCCGCGGCCCTGCTGCTCTTCTCCTACCTGGGTGTGGAGTCCGCCGCCGTCAGCGCGGGCGAGGTCAGAAACGCCCGCCGCAATGTGGGGCGCGCCACCGTCATCGGCACCGCGGGCGCCGCGCTCGTGTACCTGCTGGGCACGCTGTCCGTCTTCGGCACCGTCGCGCACGACCGCCTGGTCACCTCCACCGCGCCGTTCTCGGACGCCGTGAACGCGATGTTCGGCGGCAGCTGGGGCGGTACGGCGGTGGCGCTCGCCGCGCTGGTGTCGATGACCGGCTGTCTCAACGGCTGGACGCTGTTGAGCGCCCAGACCCCGTACGCCGCGGCGAAGGACGGACTGTTCCCGGCCGCGTTCGCGCGCCGCCGCCGGGGCGTGCCGACGGTCGGCGTCGCTGTCACCGTCGTGCTCTCCTCCCTGCTCACCGCGTACAACTACCTGTCAGGCTCGGGGAAGGTCTTCGAGGTCCTGGTCCTCGTCACCACGTTCACCGCCACCGTGCCGTACCTGCTGGCCACCGCCGCGCAGCTCTTCCACCTCGTCTCCGGCCGCGGACCGGTCGACCGGGCTCGGCTGGTGCGGGACTCGGTGATCACCGCGGTGGCGGCGGCCTTCTCCATCTGGCTGATGGCGGGCGCCGGTTACGCGGCGGTGTATCAGGGCGTGCTGTTCCTGTTCGTCGGGATCATCGTCTACGCGGTGCTGGCGGCCCGACGACAGCGACGCGAGACGGCAACGGGCCGGGCGTGATCGAAGACGCCACAGGCTCTGGACTCGATCCTGTCCGCCCGCTGACGCGGTCAAGGGCGCCGGTCCTCAACCGGTCCCCGAAAATGATCGAAGGGCTGCTTCGGAAACCTCCGAAGCAGCCCCTGACCGGTGCGTTCGCAAGTCGGGACGACAGGATTTGAACCTGCGATCCCTTGACCCCCAGATAGCTGCCCCAGGGACAGAATCCTGATAAGGGGCTATTGATGACGTTCCACTCGGCCCCCTGGCAGGCATGGACGTACCGCTGCGGCAGGGAGCGGCCGGCTCGGTGCTCCACCTGTCGGCGGCCTGCTGGGCATTCCGGGTGCCTCCGCAGCGGGCTGGCGTCAGTCTGCGCGTACCAGACCGCGGCAGCATGGCCGACGTGCCGGAGCCCGGGGGCTGTCGCCGTTGCCCTAACCCGTTTCCCGACTACTACACGCAGGCCCGCCATCTGCTCTCTCTCATGGAAGAACTCCGCGCGCTGGCCGATCGGCTCGACTCCGGACACGACCTGGAGGCGTACTGCCACGTGCTCGCCTTCCGGATGCACGGCCCAGGAGGGAGCGACTTCCGTCGCCGCCGGCCTGGAAAGTTCCGGCTCCCGTGGCAGGAGACCTGGGAAGAAATCTGCGACGAAGCCCTCGACGCACAAGAGCGGGAAGACGCCTCCGCGGGCACGGCACGCTACGACGACCAGTACGGATTCGACCAATGGTGCGAAAGGTGGCTCAAGGCCCTGATGCATCTCGCCCCTGCCGAGCAGGGCAACCACGCCTCTCCAGTCGCGGCACGATGGGCCCGCGCCCACGATGCCCTGGAGCGTGCAATCAAGCGCGATCTACGGGATGAGCCGTGGGTGGCCAGGCTGGTCGATCAACTGCAAGACACGGGTCGCGGAATGGTGACTGGCATCGCTGCTTCCATGGCCGAGCCGGTGGTCGTGGTCTACGACGGGCGCGAGGCGATCGATCTGCCCTGGCCGGCCCAGTACCTCCTCTGGACGCAATATCCAGGCGGTGTCCGCCAAGCTGGCCACAGCCGACACCGCCTGACCGCCCTCCCACGGCTCATCCCCCTCCTCGACGGTCTCTCGCGCCGCTCCCTACGGGTGATCGGCGACACCGAGTGGCATGACTCGCCAGGCGTCTACCAAGAAGCCATCGACAACGTCACCAAGACCGCGTTCTCGCCCGAAGCCCACTGCTGGTGGAATACCAACGCAGCCGGACGGCTCCCCCACCTCCCGGCCATGGCCCGCGCAGACGCCATCTCAGCCCAACGACAGGCTCAGCGCACCCAGGCACCCTGGCGGTAGGCCACAGCAGGCGGGGCCCTCCAGGTCGTCAGGCCATCGCCAATGTGGACTTAATCAGGTCTCGGGCAGCCTGTCCGTAGACCGCGGAGGGCCGGAGAAGCCCGAACGTCTTCCGGAACACGCCAACCCGCCCCGGATCAGTGACCGTCTCCGCCCCGCGGTACCCCTAGACCTCGACCCTGCTGTCATCGAAGATCGAGAAGCCGCCTCCCGGGTGGACCAAGAGGCGAGCTCGGGCCGGGATGATTCCCAGGGACAGGCCCAGCAGGTCCGTCTCATCCAGCAACTGGCGAAGCTGGTCACGCATCACTTCACGGCCGCCGAGATGGGTAAACAGCGCCCGTTCGCCCAGCAGGGTGTGGAAGGATCAGGCTTCCTGTGCAACGAGGGCCGGTTCAAGGCGAAGCCGCCTTCTTCAGCAGGGCAATCGGCTGGTCGGCCGAAGTCTGCAGGGTCTTCATCCCGTACGGTTCCTGCTGGGCATCGCTGAGCCGCTCCTGGCTGTCGGCGTCGCGTGCGATGTGCACGCTCATGTACGGGGTGGCGCCGGCCCCTTTGGGGATCACCCACCACATCGCCGCCCAGTCCGGGGGTTGGGTGATGCGCATGATCGCGCTGCTGCGGTAGATCCGCGCCCGGTAGCGGAAGAACTCGTCGCCTGGCGCGGCCAGCCAGCCGGGCGGGTCCCTCCGGTGCTCGTGAGCATCCGATTCGGTGTTCCAGGAGTACTCCGCGGAGTCGCGGTAGCTGTTGGCCAGCTTCCCTCGGTCGGCGCGGATGAACGAGGTGATGGCGTAGATCTCGACCCGTCCGTCCACTGCCTCCTTCGCCGGAACTTCGACGACCACGTCCTTGGAGAAGTCGTCTCCCGGGTCGAGCCGGTCGCCCGGGCCGGTGATCGTTCCTGCCGCCAGCACGCTGGACGAGCCCGTGAAACGCTCGTGGCGGTAACTGTCGAAGCCGTCCCCCAGCCCGGTCTCCCAGGTACCGAAGTCAGTTCCGGGCGCGGTGTACGCCGACGGCCACAAGGTGGCCGACCACAAGGTCCCCACGACGTGGATGCTGGCCGGCCCTTCGTTCTTGAACGTGAGCCGGACCGGCACGTAGAGGGAGGTGTGCGCGGCGTTCAGGGTGGGCTTGCCGAACGTAGCCCCGAACGGCACCCGCGGAGGGGCGACGTAGGGGCTGTACATCGAGGAGTACGCCAGGCTGGCCGCACCCACCACGCCCGACAGGGCCACCCCGAGCGCAAAGCGCCGCGGGTGCGGAACACCCCGCCAAGCCTTGTGGCGGGTCAGCGCCCATCCTGCCCAGCAGCACCACAACGCCAGGGCGGCCCACAGCCACAACCAGCCTCGCCGGTACCCGCCCTCCCATTGCAGGACCAGCAACATCAGGCTCGTCACCGCCGCGACGACGACGCCCAGGACCACGACCGGCCCGCAGTACCGCACTCGCCGCTTACCCCAGAAGTCCGCCGCAGCGACGGCTGCGGCGACCTCCACCAGCGCACCTGCCAGGAAGACCGCTCCCATAACTCGGCCGCCGAACGTCAGCGCCCCTATCACATCCCACAGTCCGACCCGGGACAGCACTGCCGCAGACACCAGCAGCCCGACGGCCATGAAGCAGCCGTCCGCCCGCCGCGCCCACGCTTTGTCAGGCCACAGGCCGGGATCCGCGCGCCACCGCACCACGCCCGGGTTGCCAAGGTCGACATCCGGCCCGATGCCCGCCCGCCGCAGCACCCTGCGCAGATCCCGCAGCGACCATGCCCGCCCCACACCCTGCCCCGCCAGGCTGACCTCCCGCAGCCCACGCCCATCCGGAGCATGCACGATCACCTGCGGCTGGCGGCTCATGCCGACCAGCATCGGCCAACCATCCCGCCGCCCCACGACGGCACGCCGCGCCACCTTCCCCGCACCCACCTCAGCTGGTCCGTGCCCCCGTCCCGAAGTCAGCTGGCCGGAGATGAACTGACGCTGTAAGCAGCGTGGCCCTCCCAGCCCCAGGCTGCTGAAGTAAGGACTTGCACCAGCACCAAACTGCACGGCGCCGGCTCCGTCGGCATCACCCAAGGGCGCCCATGACCCGCAGCCCTTCACTCCCATCCTGGGGACAGACCCGTCCTGCGTAAACCGGCCCCTGCTCCGACAACACGACCGCGCCCGTCCGGCCCCAGGCAGGCCTCGGTCCTCCGAAGCCTCGTAGCCCCCCGTGCGACAGGTGGAGTGAGGCCAGCGGGCGATATTGGAGCTCACGTCGTCGAGCGGCGCCGCGCGTTGCCGGGGTCGGGGGCCCGGGCTGTGCTGTTCTGGGTGTATGGCGTCCATCGAGGTCCGTGTGCATGGGGTCGGTGACCACGGGCCGCTGAGCGCCCTGGGCAGCGTGGGTCTGGAACCGTCAGCGGTCCAGTCCGAAGGCGTCGACACGTTCGTGGCCCCCACGACTCCCGCCCACCGGCTGCTGCTGGTGAACTGGTCCCGGACCTCGCGTGGCATCGCCGGCTTCCTCTGGTATCTCGCGGCTCCCTTCACACTGCTGAACGTCGTCGGCTACATGAAGCCCGTTGGAAGGCGACGCGATTACGAGTGGGTCACGTACGTGGCCTGCGGGCTGTCGACCGTGGTCGTGACGGCTTGGCTCATCACCGTCATGGAGACAGTCATGGCGTACGTTCCGGGCTTGCGTGACCGTCCGGGCCTGGGGATGTGGTTGGTCGCAGGTGTCCCGGCCGTAGCCGCTTCCCTCGCGATCCTGATGCGGGCGTATCGGAGGCCAGAGCGGCGTATCGGCCTCCGTGTCGCTTGGGCCCATGCCGTGTGCTCGCTGGGTTTGGCCGGGCTCGTGCTCTGGTGGAAGCCCTCGCGCCTTCCTCGACAAAGGTGGCCGAACAGTCTCGGCTACGGCGGCGACGCGCCGCCACCCCCGTCAGCCGGTGAGCCGCGTCTCGACGCGATGCTGGCCTTCGTCATACTCTCCACCATCCTCGCGCTGGTCCTCGCCAGCCTTCTGCGGAACGCATCAGCGGCGGTCGTGACGGTGCTCGTCTTCCTCGTCCTCCACGCAACCGGTGCGATCCTCCGGCTCGCTGCCGGGTGGCTGATGCTTTACCTGCAGTACATCGGCGTCGGCTTGAGCCGTTCCTCCGGGTTGGCTCCGGAGTCGCTCCTGCTCAAAGCGCCGGATCCGGGGTCGGGCCGGGTGCTAGTCATCGATCTTGTTCCTGTCGTCGCCGTCGCGGTCATCGTGGGGTTCCTCGTTGCCTTCGCTGTCTGGGCTCGGGTCTGGGGATGGGAGGCGACCGTCGAATGGCAGCAGGTATGCGGGTACCGGCGCAGGGTGTTCGTCCACAACGTCGTGGCGCGGCTGCCGGAGCGGATCCGCTCTGCCCTTGTGCCTGCGTTCTGCTTGTACGCATTGGTGGCGGTGGTGACGGCGGCCGTTGCGCTCTGTGCAAGCTTCGGCGGCTGGCCGCTGACCGTTGCACTCGTGGTGACCCACGCAGCTGCGGCCGCCGTCCTGGTGT
This sequence comes from Streptomyces sp. NPDC006314, assembly GCF_040613075.1. Classification (NCBI taxonomy): domain Bacteria; kingdom Bacillati; phylum Actinomycetota; class Actinomycetes; order Kitasatosporales; family Streptomycetaceae; genus Streptomyces; species Streptomyces sp. NPDC006314. Next base: position 353,093 of record NZ_JBEXRL010000006.1, read on the forward strand.
TCCTCGTGATGCGCGGACGTTTCGGCGGTGCTCAGAAGGTGTACGGCACCGTGGCCGACGTGGCCGGGTTCTGGCCGGTGCGCTACCACCCACTGGCCGGCCGTTCCTACCGCGACGAGGTCGTAGGGGGCTTGCGCCAGGTGCTGAACCGCCATATCTCCGACAGGGTCGTCGTGTTCTGTCACAGCCAGGGTTCGGTCCTGGGGAGTTGGCTCGTGGCAAATGAGCTGGTGCCCGAGTCCGAACTGACTACGACGAGCCGCGTCGCAATCGACCTGTCGGACACGCGTCTTCCACCAGAGGAGAACCTCACTCTCCTCACCTGCGGGTCTCCCCTGAACTCGCTCTACCGGGGTTTCTTCCCCTCCTATTTCCACGATGCTTTCTTCTTGCGCATCACGGAACGCGCCGGTGCCTGGGCCAATGCGTGGCGCAAGACGGACCCGATCGCCACCCCTATGCCGGCAGCCGTGAACAGTGCCGTGGAGGAGAAACGGATCCCGGAACCGAGCTTCACACGACTCAATGTCCACAGCAACTACTGGATCGAGGGAACTTTGACGGACTGGATCCGGGACCGGCTCACACCTGCTGCCGAGGACGGCGGACAGTGACCGGGTCCGCGCCTGCCTCCACCCTTGAGGGCTGGGAGCCGAGGCGGATCCGGCATGGTGGCGCCCTTCACCGGTACTACGAGAAGGGCCGCGGTCCCGGCGTCGTAGTGCTTCCCGAGCTGCCCGGCATCGGACCGGAACTGCTCGGGCTGGCCCAGCACCTCGTCGACAGCGGCTTCACCGTCTTGATCCCCTCCCTGTTCGGCAGGGACGGTGCACCGGGCGGACCGATCCGGGCGTCCCTGGCCATCGCTCGCTGCTGCATTTCGCGTGAATTCAGGGCATTCGCCACCAACGCGCACCGGCCGGTGGCCGACTATCTGTGCGCTTTGGCCAACGAGCTGAACGGCAGGACGCCGGGCCCCGGCGTCGGCGTCGTCGGCCTCTGTTTCACGGGCGGGTTCGCCCTCGCCGCGGCCGTTGACGACTCGGTCCTCGCCGCCGCCCTGAGCGAGCCCTCGCTGCCCGTCCCGATCACCCCCACCCACCGCTCGGATCCAGGCGTGTCCGCGGAAGAGCTCGCCCGGACCGTCGCGCGCGCAGATGCGGGGGACCTGTGCGTCCTGGGCCTGCGCTTCAGCGAGGACCGGTTTGCCCCGCGGCAGCGGTTCCAGACCCTCGAGGATCACCTGGGCGACGCCTTTACATGTATCCAGCTGAGATCCGGCTCCGGCACGGACTTCAGCCGCTGCGCCCACTCGGTCCTCACCCACGAGGTACGCGAAACGGCCGGCCACCCGGCTCTGCAGGCACGCGAGCAACTCGTGACGTTCCTCACGGCCCGCCTGGCGCCCCCACCGTAGAGACCCAGTTTGCCTGCGGCCTCGGTGGCGCGCAGGCTGGCTCGACGCGCGTGGCCAAATGGCGGTCCTGGACGACTCGTCGGCCGATCGATGACCGACCTTGACTCCCTGCGAAGCGGGCAGCCTACCGCCGACCTGGTATCGCATGCTCTCTTCCGGCAGGGCGATGGGGCCCGGTACGTAAGACAGTGCGCCGGGCTAATACGGCGGATGCTCGTGGTCGGTGCGGGGTGCGGGGTGCGGTACTCGTCCTGCTCCTGACAGGAAGGAGCGAGGCAGCCACAACTTCGTCAGAACCTGCGCAGCCGGCGCTCCCGGCAGCGACCCGCGTACAGGGCCCTGAATCGCGGCGGCAGTTCCACCAGCCCCGCCGGGATCTCTCGTTTCCCTGCAAGGTGGGCCCTCGTCGCTCGCCTTGGCTGACCTGGGGGACAGCGGGGGTGATCGGGGCCAAGGTCGCCCACGAATTTCATGCCACCACGAACGCCGCTGTCCGTTCAAGGGCACCAGGCCCAACACCGCCCTCCATTCCGCCCCGAGCGGCGGCGCCTGAAGCCTGCCCTGCCCTGGCACCGATCCAAATCGCCCATAAGAGGTTCTGCAGGAACCCGAGCTTTTGATCCAGAAGGAGCTGCTCAACCCGAGGTGTCCTTAGCTCCGCTCTCATCAGGCGTCGGCTCGTCGGTCATGCTGGCCCCTCTCGACACTCGGCCCCATCAGCGTCTACCGGAAATGGCCCGGCCGCGACCGATCCATAGCGTCTGGGGTGGCTGTAGATGTTGGCGGTGGTCGACAGGGGGGAGCGCCGCAGGGTCTTGGAGACGATGGTGAGGGGGACGCCGGCGGTGATGGTGATCGTGGCGGCCAGGTGCCGCAGGTCGTGAACTGTCACCCGCGGTACACCAGCGGCTTTGGAGAGTTGCCGGAGCCGGTCGAGGACGGTGTGGGGTCGCAGGGGTCGGCCGGCGGGTCTGCAGAAGACGAGTCCGGCGAATGGATCGCTGGGGTCGCTGTGGCGGCGGGCACTTGACCGGGCCCGGTGCTCGAGTGCGGTGGCGACGCGGGGTGAGACGGCGACCCAGTTTCGACTGGTCTCTCGTGCGACCAGCCGGGACCACCACGACTCCTGCGCCCCCTGTGCTTTCCCCTTGTCTGCGCCGAGGGTCGCGGCTCCGTGGAAGCACTACGCCCGCGAAGCCGTCGACACCATCGACCACGCCCTCACCCCGGCCCAGAAGCGAAACGACCGACGGGCCTGGCTGGAACGGCTGCGACCACGACGCGACCACATCCAGCACCTCCGCGAAGCCCTCAACCGGCTCCGCTCCCCCGCCCCAACCGGCTTGTGCTCCGCCACGGAGCAACCCCGAAGCGGGCGTGCGACGACACTGCGACCACCAGCATCCCGGGCATGGAAAAGGCCGTCCTCTCGTGTGTGAGAGAACGGCCTCCGACCTGCATAAAGCAAAGTCGGGACGACAGGATTTGAACCTGCGACCCCTTGACCCCCAGTCAAGTGCGCTACCAAGCTGCGCCACGTCCCGCTGCGGTGTCACCCGGGTGTCCCGTGTGATCACGCAGGTCAACCCTACCGCACCCGTGCGGGTGCCCGGGCCGGCGCCGCCGGGACGGCGTCCACGGCGCGGGCGGAGCGTCGGGCCGGGACGAGGAGGGCGGCGCCGGCCGCGGCGAGGCAGAGCAGGGCGAGCAGGGCCCAGCCGTGGGTGTAGCCGGTGGCGTAGGGAAAGCCGGAGGGCTGGAGCCGGCCGGTGACCAGGACGCTGGTGAGCGCGGCGCCGGTGGAGCCGCCGATGGTGCGGACGTTGGCGTTCATGCCGGTCGCGGCGCCGGTCTGCTCGGGCGGGACGCTGCCCACGATGAGGTTGGCCATCGAGGCGAAGGCCAGTCCGATGCCGAGCCCGAACAGGCCCGCGACCACGGCGATCTGCCACTGCGCGTCGTGCCAGAGGGTGAGGAAGCCACAGGCCGGGGCGTCCAGCGCGGCACCCGTGGTGAGGAGGGCCTTGGCGCCGACGCGGGGCTCCAGACGGCCCGAGAGGACGCCGGAGAGGAACATCGCGACGAGCGTCGGCAGCATGAGCAGTTCCGGACGGACGGGCCGCGTGCCCATGCCCGCCCAGCGGATGCCGGTGCCCTACTTGATGAGCGCGTTCGCCACGACCACGATCACCCCGAGCAGCGCGTCCACCAGGCCGATGAGCACGGCGACCGGCCAACTCCGCGCCGACCAGCGGGCGCTGGCCAGGCCGAGAGAGAACAGGATCAGGATGTTGAGGCCGAACGCCGGGTACTCGACGCCGTTCGGCGGCCACCACCCCCAGCCCGCGCCCGCGAGCAGGAACACCGTGGGCAGCACGACCGTGACCAGCGGCCACTCGTCGCGCATGGTGTGCAGGACGTCCCAGCGCCGCTGCGGGGCGCGCTCGGCGATGTAGTGGGCGTAGCCGTGGGCCAGGGCGGAGGCGAAGGCGGTGACCAGCAGCCAGAGGGCGTCGTACCGGCGGCTGCCGGCGGAACTGTGGCCGTACTGGGTGAGCGCGGCGACCATCGAGCTGGCGAGGACGGCGCCGTAGACCCCGCCGAAGAGGACCGCCTCGCGCGTGTCGTGCCGCCGGGGTCGCTCTTCGGGCTCACCGGGCTCGGCGGCGGCCGCCGTGGAGTCAGCCATGCTCCCCACGATCACCCGCGCCCCGCGTCCCCGCCAGTCCACGCACCCCGACGAAGTGTCCTGCGACCAGGCCGGATCCCCCACACACTGCCGACGGCGGCGGATCGGAGGCGCTCGCTAGGGTCGGCCGCATGACGCACAGTTTCGCCCTCCACATCCCGGACGCCGACCTCGAACCCGAGCCCCTCGACCCGCAGCAGATCGTCTCCGGGAAACCGGAGGTGACCGGCAAGGTGGTCTGGGAGTCGCCGGACGGCCGGCAGCTCCGCGGTATCTGGCAGATCACCCCCGGCGTGGTCACGGACACGGAGGCGGACGAGCTGTTCGTGGTGATCAGCGGCTCGGCGACGATCGAGGTCGAGGACGGGCCCACGCTGACGGTGGGCCCCGGTGACATGGCGGTGCTCCGCGCGGGCGACCGTACGACGTGGACCGTGCACGAGACGCTGCGCAAGGCGTACGCGATCAGCCTGTGAGGCCGTCCCCGGGCGGCGGCCCCGTCGTCCCCCGGATCTCCAGTGCCGGTGCGGCCAGTTGCACGCGTCCCTCACCCTCCGACCGCTCGAAACGGTCCAGCAGGCAGCGGGCGGCGCGCCGCCCGACCTCGTACGGAGCGGTGTCGACGGTGGTCAGCCACACGTGCCGCAGCCGGGAGATGCTGGTGTTGTCGTAGCCGACCACCGACAGGTCGCGCGGCACCCGCAGGCCCAGCTCCTCGGCCGCCGAGAGCGCGCCGACCGAGGCCATGTCGTTGACGGCGAAGAGTGCGGTGGGCCGCTCGGTGCGGCCGAGCAGGCGGACGGTCCCCCGGTAGCCGCCCTCCTCGGTCAGGTCGCCGGGCTCGACGAGCGGCTCGGCGCCGTGGGCCCGCATGGCCGCCTCGAAGCCGCGCCGGCGCAGCGCTCCGACGGCGCCGTGGCCCGCGAGATGGGCGATCCGGCGGTGGCCGAGGCCGAGCAGGTGCTCGGTGGCGAGCCTGGCCCCGTGCTCGTCGTCCCCGGCGACGACGTCCACGCCCGCCGGGCGGGGTTCGCGGGCGCCCGCCACGACCACCGGCATCCGCCGCGCGAGCGCGTCGAGCCCACCCGTGTCCGGGACCGTGCCGACGACCACCAGTCCGTCGACGCCGAGGTCGAGGAAGGGTTCGGCCAGATCGTGGCCCATCCGCCGGTTCAGGCGGGCGTCGGCGAGGAGCATGTGCAGGCCGGCCGCGTGGATCAGTGAGTTGAGGCCGTCGAGCAGTTCCACGAACCAGGGGTTGCGCAAATCGTCCAGGAGGACGCCGACCGTTCGCGTGCGCTGCTCGCTCAGGCTGCGGGCGGCGGCGTTGGGCCGGTAGCCCAGCTCGCGTACGGCCGTCAGGACGGCGTCCCGCTTCTCCGCGCGCACCGGGCCCGAGCCGCGCAGCACCAGCGAGACCAGCGACTTCGACACTCCGGCCCGCTCGGCCACATCGCGGATCGTCGGCGATCTCATGGGATGGACCGTTCCATGTGCCGGGCTGTCGTGTCAAAGGCGAGCTCTGACGTGGCGTACCTGCTTGACACGCACTTCATGTCCGGACATGGTGGCCTGGACAGGAGATGGACCGGTCCAATGAAGGGCTGTCATGGTGGATGCGCTCGGTGTCGCCGTCGTCGGGTTCGGCTGGATGGGACGGGTCCACAGCCAGGCGTACGCCCGTCTCCCGCACCACTATCCCGGGCTCGCGCTGCGCCCGCGGCTGATCACGGTCGCCGAGGAGGTGCCGGGCCGGGCCGATGAGGCCGCCGAACGGTTCGGGTTCGCCTCCGCCACCCGCGACTGGCGGGAGGTGGGCGCCGACCCGCGCGTGCAGGCCGTCAGCATCACCGCGCCGAACTTCCTGCACCGGGAGATCGGCGTGGCGATGGCCGAGGCCGGCAAGCACATCTGGATCGAGAAGCCGGTGGGGCTGACCGCCGAGGACGCCCGCGCGGTCGCGGACGCGGTCGCCGAGGCCGGCGTGCAGGCCACGGTCGGCTTCAACTACCGCAACGCCCCCGCCGTCGAGGCCGCCCGCGACCTGATCGCCTCCGGCGGGATCGGCGCGGTCACGCATGTCCGCATCCGCCTGTTCAGCGACTACGCGGCACACCCGAACGGCGCCCTGACCTGGCGCTACGAACGGGAGCGCGGTGGCAGCGGGGTGCTCGGCGACCTGGCCTCACACGGCGCCGACCTGGCTCGCTTCCTGCTCGGCGACATCGCCTCCCTCACCGCCGACACCGCGATCTTCGTGCCCGAGCGCGCGCGGCCGAGCGGCGCCACCGCCGGCCACGCCCTCGCCTCCGGTGGCGAGCCGGGCCCGGTCGAGAACGAGGACTACGTCAGCTGCCTGCTGCGCTTCACCTCCGGCGCCCGCGGGGTCCTGGAGGCCTGCCGCGTCTCGGTCGGCGAGCAGAACAACTACGGCTTCGAGGTGCACGGCACCGAGGGAGCGGTGTTCTGGGACTTCCGCCGGATGAACGAACTCGGCGTCAGCCGCGGTACGTCGTACCAGGACCAGCCGGTGAGCACGGTGTACGTCGGACCGGGCGCCGGGGAGTTCGCCGCGTTCCAGCCGGGCGCGGCGAACGCCATGGGTTACGACGACCTGAAGGTCATCGAGGCGTACCGCTTCGTACGGTCCATCGCCGAGGGCCGGCCGTACGGCACGACACTGACGGACGCCGTGCACAGTGCGGCCGTGCTGGACGCGATGGCGCGGTCCGCTCAGCGCGGCTCCTGGGTGGACGTCGACAGAAGCTGACCGAGCCGTACGACACCCGCGGCGAGCGCGTCGGCCACCGGCTGCGGGGGTGTGTCGGCCGCGCCGGTGGTCCGGGCCAGGAGCGGCAGTTCCACCTGTACGCCGCCCAGGCGGGTCAGGTTGACCGGGTTCCTGGGGTGCAGGCCCCGCAGGGCGGCCGGGATCGCCTCCAGGTCCGCGACCGCCCGGAACCGGGGGGCGAGGGCGAGCAGTTCCCGGGCGAGGACGAGCGCCGCCTCGCGGTTGCCGCCGCCGAGGAAGAGGGTGTGCGGCGCGTGGGGCCGCATGTGCCCGTGCAGGGAGACCGTGAGGGAGACCCGGTCCAGAAACTCGCGCAGGAGGGCGCAGTGGTCCGCCGCCATCCGCGGGGAAGGGATGTGCACGGGCCGCCGCGCCCCCGGCTGGGTGAAGACCAGGCTGGTGGCGCCGCAGCGGCGTGCCACGAGGTCCGCGAGCTCGGCCGTGCCCCCTTCGTTGCTGCCGTGCAGCGCCAGCAGCCCGATGCCGCTGCCCGGTACCAGGGTGGCGACCAGCGGTACGCCCTCGATCTCCACATGCTCGCTGCGGGCCACGGCGTCGTTCCCTCTCACTCGGCCGTCTGCGCGGGCAGGTTGTAGGGCGTGACGACCTGGATCGCGGACGGCAGCGCCGGCCCGGCCGCCGGGGGCAGCGCGCCGTGCGCGCGCATCAGGAGGTGGCAGGCCTCGCGCATGTCCTGGCGCAGATCGTGGTGGAGGACGGCGGACAGCCGGTGCCCGCGCAGCAGACGGGTGTTGTCGTGGTCGAGGTCGTGGGCGATGAACACCGCGCACTCGCGGCCGGCGTCGGTGAAGGCCCGCAGGGTGGCGTTGTTGCCGCCGCCGATGGAGTACACGGCCCGGATCTCCGGGTCGCGTGCCAGGGCGGCGCGGACGAGGTCGTACTGCGTGGCGTCCAGGCCCTGCCCCTCGGCGATCTCGACCAGGGTCCGCTCGGGATGCCGGGCCCTCATCACGCCGCGGAACCCCATCTCCCGTTCCTCCTCGTTGCGGAAGAAGCCGCTGCTGAGGCTGGTGAGGACGTTGGCGGACCGGTCGCCGAGCCACTGGCCCATCAGGTAGGCGGCAGTCGCGCCGGCCGCCCGGTTGTCGATGCCCACGTAGGCGAGGCGCCCGCTGCCGGGCAGATCGGTGGCGAGGGTGACGACCGGGATACCGGCGGCGGTGAGCCGGCCGACGGCCGCGGTGACCTCGGGGACGTCCGGCGCCTTGAGGATCACGCCCTGCGAGCCGCGCCGGGCGATCCGGTCCAGCGTCCCGATCTGCTGCCGCACCGGGCCGGTCTCGCGGAAGTGGAAGCGGGAGCGGACCACCGCCGGATGCAGCGAGGGCAGTTCGGCCTCCAGGGCGGCGCGCACGGCGGTGGTGAACCGCTCGGGCGCCTGCACCACGATGTCGACCATGAAGGTACGGCCGACCAGCCGGACCTGGGTGCGCTGCCGGTCGAGATCGGCGATGGCCCGGCGGACCTCCTGCGCGGTGCTCTCCCGCACCCCGCCCCTGCCGTTCAGCACACGGTCCACGGTGGCCTCGCTGAGACCCGCCTGACGTGCGATCTCCCGGATGGGGAACGGGTGGCCCACGGACCGCCTCCTTGAGGGCTTTTTGATGGCTGCCTGCTGGTTGTTCGAGGTGTTTGTACTGACAAGAATGACAGGGCCGCGCCGCTCCCGTGCCCGAAAGAAGGACACCGATGTCCCCCGCCTCCGCCGCCGACGGACTTCTCGACGGATCTCGCGACGGGCTTCTCCAGGGCAAGGTCGTGCTGGTCAACGGCGGCAGCCAGGGGGTGGGTGCCGCGGTCGCGCGGGCCGCCGTCCGGGAGGGCGCCGAGGTGGCCGTGACGGGGCGCCGGGCCGAGCCGGGCGAGGCACTGGTGGCGGAACTGACGGCCGCCGGAGGCAAGGCGCTGTTCGTGCGGGCCGATCTGGCGGACGCCGAGCAGGCCAAGACGTCCGTGGCCGAGGTCGTGCACGCGTACGGCCGGATCGACTGCCTGGTGAACTCGGCGGGACTGACCTCCCGGGGCACGCTGCTGGACACCACGCCGGAGCTGTTCGACGCGCACATCGCCATCAACCTCAGGGCGCCGTTCTTCGCGATGCAGGCGGCGGTCGCCGACATGGTGGCCCGCAAGGCGCCCGGCACGATCGTCAACATCATCACCTCGTCGGCGCACGGCGGGCAGCCGTTCCTCGCACCGTACGTCGCCGCCAAGGCCGGCCTGATGGGCCTGACCCGCAACGCGGCGCACGCCCACCGCTGGGACCGGATCCGGATCAACGGCCTGAACATCGGCTGGACCGCGACCGAGGGCGAGGACGCCACCCAGCGCGCCTTCCACGGTGCCGGCGACAACTGGCAGGACCAGGCCGCGGCCCGGCTGCCGATGCGCAGGCTCGGCCGGCCGGACGAAATCGCGGACTTCGTCGTCCTCCTGCTGTCCGACCGCTCGGGGGTGGTCACGGGGTCGGTGATCGACTGGGACCAGAACGTGCTCGGCGGGCTGGACTGAAAGGAACCAGCCCGTCCGGCGTCCGAGGACGAGCCCGAAGGGCGATCGGGGTCCGCGGCGGAGGCCCGGCAGCGGACCGTAACCACACACAAGGAAGCAGCGAAGCAATGCGTATCGGAATCCTCGGCCTCGGCCGCATCGGCGCCTTCCACGCCGAGACCCTCTCCGGACTGGACGCCGTCGAGTCGCTCGTCGTCGCCGACCCGTTCACGGACGCCGCCAAGGCCGCCGCCGAGCGGTTCGGGGGCGAGGTCGCGGACTCGCCGGAGGCGCTGCTGGCGGCCGGGGTGGACGGCCTCGTCGTCGCGGCGGCCACCGACGCCCACCCCGCGCTGATCCGGGCCGGTGTCGAGGCTGGTGTGCCGGTCTTCTGCGAGAAGCCGGTGGCCCGCACCATGGCGGAGGGCGTCGAGGTGCTGAAGGCCGTACGTGACAGCGACGTCCCGATCCAGATCGGCTACAACCGCCGCTTCGACGCCGGCTTCGCCGCCGCGCGGGCCGCGGTGCGGGCCGGTGAGCTGGGCAAGCTGCACACCGTCCGCTGCACCACGCTGGATCCGGCGCCGCCACCCGCCGCGTATGTCGCCGCGTCCGGCGGGATCTTCCGGGACTGCTCCGTGCACGACTTCGACATCATCCGCTGGGTGACGGGCCGCGAGGTCACCGAGGTGTACGCGGTGGGCGGCAACCGGGGCGCCGACTACATCGCGGCGGCGGGTGACGCCGACACCACCGGCGCGCTCCTCACGCTGGACGACGGCACCATCGCCGCGGTCTCCAACTCCCGCCACAACGGTCGGGGCTACGACGTGCGCATGGATCTGCACGGCTTCTCGGACTCGATCGCCGTCGGTCTGGACGACAAGCTGCCGCTGCGCTCGGTGGAACCCGGGGTGACCTTCCCTGCCGGCACCCCGCACGACTTCTTCATGGACCGCTTCACCGACGCCTACCGCGCCGAACTCACCGCGTTCACCGAGGTCGTGGCCGGCACCCGCCCCTCCCCCTGCACGATCGCGGACGCCCTGGAAGCCGGCTGGATCGCCGAGGCCTGCACCCTGTCGCTGCACGAGCACCGGCCGGTGACGCTCGCGGAGGTGCGGGAGGGCTGAGCGCACGAGGCGGCGCCGGGCCGCGGGCCCGGCGCCGTACGTCCCGTCTCCGTCAGCCGCAGTACCGGATCAGCCACTCGTCCGGGTTGTACGTGTCCCGCGCCGGATCCGGCAGGGTCGCCGGCTTGGTCTCCCTCGTGTCCTCCGGGCGTATCCGCTCGGGCAGCGTGCCGAAGCGGTCGCGGCGCAGAACCGCCGCGTCGGTGCTCTCCTGGGGCGTCTGCCGAGGTTCCGTACGGTGTGTCATCTCGTCCTCCCGTCTCCGCGGGCCCCCGTCACCCTTCACAACGCCCGCGTGCCTCCGGTTGGTTCCCGGCCGTCTGCCGGCCGAATCCCGTGCGGTTGCGCAGGAACCGGGGACCACGGGAACCGGCGCACGCCACCACCCGCAGGAGGCGACGCGCGTCGGGGGAACCAGACGCCCCAGGAGTCGGGTGCCGAGCCGACCCGGATGCGGTCCAGGGGAGCCGGGTCGCCATGTCAGGCGGTTTCTTCGGAGGTGGTCGCCACCGGTGCGGTGAGGTCGCCCTCCTCGGGCAGCTCCTCCACGTCGACGCCCCGGACCTGGGCCAGTTCGTGCTTGAGCGCGGCGAGTTCGGCGCCGCCCGCCATGTGGTTGGTCAGCTCCTCGAGGGTCACCGCGCCGCGGTCGGCGCTCAACTCCAGGGTGCCCAGGCGCAGGACGCTGAAGTGGTCGCCGACCATGTAGGCGTGGTGGGGGTTGTGGGTGATGAAGATGACGCCGAGGCCGCGGTCACGGGCGGCGGCGATGTACTTGAGCACCACGCCGGACTGCTTGACGCCGAGCGCGGCGGTCGGCTCGTCCAGGATGAGGACGCGGGCGCCGAAGTAGACGGCGCGGGCGATGGCCACGCTCTGGCGCTGGCCGCCGGAGAGGGTGCCGATGGGCTGCTCCAGGTCGTCCAGGACGATGCCCATGTTGCGCAGTTCCTCGTCGGCCGTCTTCTTCATGCGGGCGATGTCGAGACGGCGGACGGGCCAGGGACCCTTGGTCATCTCGGAGCCGAGGAAGAAGTTCCGCCACACCGGCATGAGCGGGACGGTGGCCAGGTCCTGGTAGACCGTCGCGATGCCCCTGTCGAGGGCCTCGCGGGGGGTGGAGAAGCGTACGGGGGTGCCGTCGACGAGGAAGTCGCCCTCGGTGTGCTGGTACAGCCCTGAGATGATCTTGATGAGGGTGGACTTGCCGGCGCCGTTGTCGCCGAGGACGCAGGTCACCTGTCCGGCGTGGACGGTCAGGTCGACACCGTGCAGGGCGCGGATGTTGCCGTAGGACTTGCCGGCGCCGCGCAGTTCGACCAGGGGCCCGTCGTGGGCGGGCGGGGCGTCCCCGAGGACGGCGCCATGGTTTCCGGTTGCGTTGTCAGTCATCGGTCACCTCCGGGTCGCCGTGCGCTGGACCCATAGATTGATCAGGACGGCGCCCAGCAGCATCACGCCGAGGAAGGCCTTGAACCAGTCGGGGTTCCAGCCCGCGTAGACGATGCCCTGCTGGACCATGCCGAACATGAAGGCGCCGAAGACCGGGCCGATCGCGGAGCCGTAGCCGCCGGTGAGCAGACAGCCGCCGATGACGGCCGCGGCGATGTAGATCAGCTCCTGGCCGACGCCCTCGCCGGACTGCACGGTGTTGAACGAGAACAGGTTGTGCATGCCGACGAACCACGCGCCGAAGCCGACCAGCATGAACAGCGAGATCTTGGTGAACCTCACGGGGACACCGACGGCGCGGGCGCTGTCCTTGTCGCCGCCGACGGCGAAGATCCAGTTGCCGTACTTGGTGCGCAGCAGCACCCAGGTGGCGAGGGCGGCGAAGACCAGCCACCAGACCACGGTGATCTTCACCTGGACGCCGCCGACGTCGAAGGACGAGGCGAAGACCTTCCTGGCCTGGTCGAAGCCGTCCATGGTGCTGATGTCGTCGGTGGCGACGTTGCCGGTGACCAGCTTGGTGACCGCGAGGTTCACCCCCTGCAGGATCAGGAAGGTGCCGAGGGTGACCAGGAAGCTGGGCAGACCGGTCTTCACCACCATCCAGCCGTTGAAGGCCCCGATGGCGAGGGAGGCGATCAGGGCGACGAGCACGCCGGTCCACACGTTCACGGTCAGCTGATAGCTGAGCATGCTCGCGGTGAGCGCCGAGGAGATGACGGCGACGCCGGAGGAGAGGTCGAACTCGCCGCCGATCATCAGCAGGGCCACCGGCAGGGCCATGATCCCGATGGTCGAGGACTGGTAGAGGACCGTGGCCATCGAGCTGCCCTGGCGGACCGAGGGCGCGACGATCAGGAAGAAGACCAGTACGGCCGCGGCACCCAGGAAGACACCCACCTCCGGCCGGGCGAGCAGCCGCAGCGCCAGCGGGCGCCGGGCGGTGCGGCCGTCGGTCTCCTTGCGGCCGGATGCCGGCGGCCTGCCCACCGCCGGCTCTGCCTGCTGGGCCATGCTCATCACCGGGTGCCCTTCGCGGCGAACTCGGCGACCTTGCCGACGTTGGACTTGTCGACGAAGGCCGGGCCGGTGAGCACCGGCTGCTCACCACCGCCGCTGTAGTTGCCGTTGTTCCCGTAGAGCCACAGGGAGTCGACCGCCAGGTAGCCCTGGAGGTAGGGCTGCTGGTCCACGGCGAACTCGATGGTGCCGTTCTTCACGGCCTTGACCAGTTCCTTGTTCAGGTCGAAGGTGGCGACCTCGGCCTTGCTGCCGGCGTCGTCCACCGACTGGGTCGCGGTGAGGGCGAACGGGGCGCCGAGGGTGACGACGGTGTCGATGGAGTTGTCCTGCTTCAGCTTCGCCGTGATGGTCGACTTCACGGACGGCATGTCGGTGCCGTTCACATACAGGGTCTCAGTGGTGCCCTCGAACGTTTTCTTCACTCCGTCGCAGCGCTGGGTGAGGCCCACGTTGCCCTGCTCCTGGATCACACAGACGATCTTCTTGGCGCCGGTGGTGTTGAGCTTCTTGCCGAACGCCTCGCCCGCCACGCTCTCGTCCTGCCCGAAGAACTCCAGCAGACCGAGCTTCTTCCAGTCGCTCAGTCCCGAGTTCAGGCCCACGACCGGGATGCCGGCCTGCTGCGCCTTGCCGATCACGTTCTTCATGGCGTCCGGCTTGGCGAGGGTGATGGCGATGCCGTCGACCTTCTGGTCGATCGCGTTCTGCACCAGGCTGGCCTGGTTGCCAGCGTTCGGGTCGGCGGAGTAGACCAGCTTGATGTTGTCCTTGGCCGCCGCGGCCTCCGCGCCCTTGCGGACGGTGTCCCAGAAGGTGTCGCCGGGCGCCTGGTGGGTGACCAGCGCGACGGTCATCCGGGGGGTGTCGGCCTTGCCCGCGGAGGCGTTCGCCGCTCCCTCCTCGGCCTTCTTGCCGCCGGAGCCGCTGGAGCAGCCGGCGAGGGTGAGGGCTGCCGCGGCGGCCACGGCCACGAAGGGGGCCAGTCTGCGGGGGCGGGGGCGAGAAGAGCGGTCCATCTTTCCTGCACCTCACTGTGCGACGGGGGAGGGACGCTGTCGCGTTGACACGCTGTCGCGTTGGGACGGGATCCAAGTCCCTGGCGGTGCCGCTGTCAATACTTTGTTAAGACATCATTTCACACGCAGGTCCGAATGTAAGTACAAATCGTGAACACCACCGCCCCTACGCGCCTGCAACGGCCGCCGCGGTGCCCGTCCGCCCAGTACACCGCACCCGGCGGCGAACGGCACCGGCTGATCGCCGGCAAGTCCGGCTCCACCTCCCGGAAGAAGGTGCAGGGTGAGGACCGGTAAACCCTCCCGCCCCCCCATACCCGGCTCCGCGCCCGACCACCCGGACTTCACCCTGGGCCGTACGGGACCGGTGCCGCTGTACGACCTACCCGCACCGCGACCGGAAGCGGCCATCGAACGGGGCGCCACGGCCGCGCGGTGCACCGCAGCCGCGCCTACGGGCGTCACGCCCCTCCTTCGCCTTTCAGCTGCTGGTCAGGCCCTGAAACGGAACCACCCGTGTTCGCACAGCCTCCCGGCCGGCCGCCCTGCGGGCAGCCCGCTTCGCCTGCTGTTCAACGAAGTTGCAGGTAACGGTGACGATTACGTTTCGGGCAAGACACCCCCCAGAGCGCCCGCACCTATTGACGCATGAGCGGACATGGGGCTGTCATTACGCCCACGATGTTCGGTCGAGTTGATTTCTGATCGGTTTCGAGGACCTCTCGGTGATCGACTCATCCCCTTGGCCGAACCCTGGTATTCCTCAGGAGCCGCCATGCGCCTCTCCCCCTCCGGTCTTTCCGTCCCGGGTCCCAGTCGTCGTTCACTGCTGCGCGGAGCGGGCGGTGCCGCCCTGCTCGCCGGTGCCGGCGTCCCCCTGCTGTCCGCCTGCGGAGGCAGCGGTTCCTCCTCCGACCCCAAGACCGTCACGCTCGGCTCCAACGCCTCCGACGCCGTACCGAAGAGGGCCTTCGCCGAGATCTACGCGGCCTTCAACAAGAAGTCGGGCATCACGGTCGATGTGAACACGAAGGACCACAACACCTTCCAGGAGCAGATCAACTCCTACCTGCAGGGCACGCCGGACGACGTGTTCAACTGGTTCGCCGGTTACCGCATGCAGTTCTTCGCCGCGAAGAAGCTGGCCACGCCGATCGACGATGTGTGGGCGAAGATCGGGGACAACTTCCCCGACGCGATGAAGAAGCTGAGCAAGGGCGACGACGGCAAGTACTACTTCGTGCCGCTGTACACCTACCCGTGGGCGATCTTCTACCGCAAGAGCGTCTTCCGGCAGCACGGCTACGAAGTCCCCACCACCTGGGACCAGCTGGTCGCCCTCTGTAAGCAGATGAAGAAGGACGGTCTGGTCCCCATCGCCTTCGGCGACAAGGACGCCTGGCCGGCGATGGGTACCTTCGACCAGATCAACTTCCGCCTCAACGGCTACGACTTCCACGTCGAACTGATGGCGGGCAAGGCCTCCTGGACCGACTCCAGGGTGAAGGCCGTCTTCGACCACTGGAGCGAGCTGCTCCCCTACCACCAGGACGGCGCGATGGGCCGTACCTGGCAGGACGCCGCGCAGACGCTGGTGGCGAAGAAGGCGGGCATGTACCTCCTGGGCTCCTTCGTGGCGCAGCAGTTCACCGACAAGGCCGATGTGGAGGACCTGGACTTCTTCGCCTTCCCGGAGATCAACTCCGCGTACGGCCAGGACACCGTCGAGGCGCCGACCGACGGGTTCATGGTCAGTAAGGCCCCGAAGAACCGCGCCGGCGTGGTGAAGCTGCTCGAGTATCTCGGCACCCCCGAGGCGGAGGCGATCTACCTGAAGTCGGACCCGAGTGTGGTCGCCGCCTCCAGCAAGGCCGACACCTCCTCGTACACCGCGCTGCAGAAGAAGGCGTACACGATGATCAGCGGCGCCAAGAGCCTCACCCAGTTCATGGACCGTGACAGCCGCCCGGACTTCACCTCCACGGTGATGCAGCCCGCGCTGCAGAAGTTCATCCAGAACCCCAAGGGCGTGGACGGCCTGCTGTCGTCCATCGAGCGCCAGAAGAAGACGATCTTCGCGTCCTCGTGAGCAGCCCGATGACAACTCATACGACCACGAAGAGCCCGGAGGCGGCCGCCGTGCCGCCTCCGGGCACCGCGCCCGAGCAGAAGCGGGTCACGCAGGGCCACCGGCGCCTGCTGACCCGCCGTGACCGGTTCACGCTCGCCGTGATGGCGGGCGTGCCCACCATCCTGCACGTGGCCCTGGTCTGGGTCACCGCCATCGCCTCGATCTTCCTCGCCTTCACCACCTGGGACGGTATCGGCTTCGACTCGATCAAATGGGTGGGCCTGGACAACTTCACACAACTCTTCGACGACAACCCGCAGTTCTGGCCGGCCGTCCAGCACAACGTCATCTGGTTCGTGGTCCTGATCCTCGTCCCGACGCCGTTCGGCCTGTTCCTGGCCGTGCAGCTGGACAAGAGGATCCGGTTCAGCAGGATCTACCAGACCGCGTTCTTCCTGCCGGTCGTCATCTCGATGGCCTGCATCGGCTTCGTCTGGCAGCTGGTCTACAACCCGGACACAGGCCTGATCAACAGCATCATCGGCGCCAACGAGCCCGGCCACTACGTCGACTGGATCGGCGACCCCGGCCTCAACCTGTGGGCCGTCCTCATCGCCGCGTCCTGGCGGCACACCGGCTACATGATGATCCTGTACCTGGCTGGTCTGAAGAGCGTCGACCCGTCGCTGCGGGAGGCGTCCGCGCTGGACGGCGCGAACGAGTGGCAGACGTTCAAGAACGTCATCTTCCCCACCCTGCGCCCGACCAACACGGTCGTCCTGGTCGTCACCATCATCGAGGCACTGCGCGCCTTCGACCTGGTCTTCGTCTTCAACAAGGGCGCCCAGGGCACCGAGTTGCTGTCCATCCTGGTTACCAACAACATCATCGGGGAGTCCAGCCGCATCGGTTACGGCTCCGCCATCGCCGTCGTCCTGCTGGTGATCTCGCTCGCGGTGATCATCCCCTATCTGATCGCCACCTTCCGGAAGGAGCGACGCGCATGAGCGGCACCACTCTCCCGCTGAAGCGGCGCGCCCCGATCCGCCCCGCTCGCGTCCTGCTGCACGTCTTCCTCGCCGGCACGGCCCTGGCCTGGCTCGCGCCGCTGCTGTGGGCGGTCTTCTCGGCGCTGCGCCCGTACAGCGAGACCAGCACCAAGGGGTACGTGTCCTGGCCTGACAAGCTGAGCCTGGACAACTTCACGAACGCGTTCGGACAGTCGGACATGCCGCACTACTTCGGCACCACGCTGATCATCGCGATCCCGGCCGTGCTACTGACGCTGTTCCTGTCCTCCTGTGTCGCGTTCTACGTCAGCCGGTTCGACTTCCGCCTCAACCTCGCGCTGCTGCTGGTCTTCACGGCGGGCAACCTGCTGCCCCAGCAGGTCATCATCACCCCGCTGTACCGCTTGTACCTGCTCACCGACCTCCCGGGCATCACGGAGAGCGGCAAGCTGTACGACTCCGCGCTCGGCCTGGTCCTCATCCACGTGGCATTCCAGTCCGGCTTCTGCGCGTTCGTGCTGAGCAACTACATGCGCTCGCTGCCGCACGAGCTGACCGAGGCCGCGCTGGTCGACGGCGCCTCGGTGTGGCGGCTGTACTGGCAGATCACGCTGCCGCTGTGCAAGCCGGCGATGGCGGCCCTGGCGACCCTGCTGTCGATCTGGATCTACAACGACTTCTTCTGGGCGCTGGTGCTGATCTCGACCGGTGACAACATGCCGATCACCTCGGCCCTGAACAATCTGTCCGGCCAGTACTTCACCGACCCGAACCTGGTCGCCGCCGGCGCACTGCTGACCGCGATCCCGACCCTGGTCGTCTACTTCGTGCTCCAGCGCCAGTTCGTCAGCGGCCTGACCCTGGGCTCCAACAAGGGCTGAGGCGCGCACACGTGAAAGAGAACACCGTGAATGGCACCCTGTCCGTCCCCGGCCTCGCCTACGGCGGCGACTACAACCCCGAGCAGTGGCCCGAGGAGGTGTGGGCCGAGGACATGCGCCTGATGCGCGAGGCCGGCGTGAATCTGGTCAGCGTCGGCATCTTCTCCTGGGCGCTGCTGGAGCCGTCCGAGGGCGCGTACGAGTTCTCGCGCCTGGACAAGATCCTCGGCCTGCTGCACGAGAACGGCATCGTCGCCGACCTCGCCACGCCCATGGCGGCACCTCCGGCCTGGTTCTTCCGGGCCCATCCGGAGGCGCTGCCGGTCGACCGGGACGGCCGTACCCTCTCCTACGGCAGCCGCCAGACGTTCTGCCCGTCCAGCCCCGCCTATCGGGAGGCCGCGCTGCGCATCGCGGGTGCGCTGGCCGATCGGTACGCGGACCACCCGGCCGTCGCCATGTGGCATGTGCACAACGAGTACGGCTGCCACAACGCGGCCTGCTACTGCGACACCAGCGCGGCCGCGTTCCGCCGCTGGTTGCGAGCCCGCTACGGCGACGACCTCGCGGCCCTCAACCACGCCTGGGGTACGGCATTCTGGAGCCAGTGGTACTACGGCTGGGAGGAGATCCCGCCACCGCGCGCCACCGGCGCCGTACCCAACCCGGCACACCAGCTGGACTGGCGCCGCTTCTGCTCCGACGAACTGCTGTCGCTGTACACGGCGGAACGGGACGTGCTCCGGACGGCGGCCCCCGCGGTTCCCGCCACCACCAATTTCATGGTGATGGCCACCTTCGACGCCCTCGACTACTGGCGCTGGGCGCCGGAGCTGGACATCGTCTCCAACGACCACTACCTGATCTCCACCGACCCCGAGCCGCAGATCGACATCGCGCTGAGCGGCGACCTGACCCGCTCGCTCGCGGGCGGCCCCTGGCTGCTGATGGAGCACTCCACCGGCGCGGTGAACTGGCAGCCCGTCAACCGGGCGAAGTGTCCGGGCGAATCGCGGCGCAACGCGCTCGCGCATGTGGCGCGCGGCGCGGACGGGATCGCCTACTTCCAGTGGCGGCAGTCGAAAGCGGGCGCCGAGCAGTGGCACTCGGCGATGGTGCCGCACGCCGGGACGGACAGCCGGATCTGGCAGGACGTGGTGCGCCTCGGCACCGACCTGAAGGCGCTGGCGGAGGTGCGCGGCAGCACGTCCCCCGCCGAGGTGGCCATCGTCTGGGGCTGGGACGCCCGCTGGGCCCTGGAGCTGCCCTCCCAGCCGAGCGGCGAGCTGCGCTACCTGGATCTGGTCCGGGCCTGGTACGAGCCGCTGTGGCGGTCGGGCGTCGCCGTGGACTTCGTGCGCCCGGACGCGGACCGAGCGGAGCTCTCCGCGTACCGGCTGGTCCTGGTTCCCAGCCTGTACCTGGTCGACGACGAGGGCGCGGCGAACCTCTCGGCGTACGCCGAGCGCGGCGGCACCCTCGCGATCGGCTTCCACAGCGGGGCGGTGGACGAGAACTGCCATGTGCGGCTCGGCGGCTACCCCGGAGCCTTCCGGGAGGTGCTCGGCATCCGCTCCGACGAGCCGTTCCCGCTGCTGCCCGGTGAGCCGGTCGCGCTGAGCGGTGCGGTGCCGGACGGGGCGACGGGCTCGCTGTGGTCGGAGCGGCTGCGGCTGGAGGGCGCCGAGGCGGTCGCGGCGTACGCCGCCGGCCCCCTGACCGGTGTCCCGGCGGTGACCCGGCGCGCCCACGGCTCCGGGGCCGCCTGGTACCTGGCCACGCTGCCCGACCCGGCCACATTGACCGCCCTGCTGGACCGGATCCGCGGTGAGGCGGGCGTGGAGCCGGTGCGGACCGCCCCGCCCGGTGTGGAGGTGGTCCGCCGGCGCGGCCGCGACGCGGACTACCTCTTCGTCATCGACCACTCCGGCCTGGGAGCCGACCTCCCCGTCGCTCCAGACGCCTTTGAACTGCTCACCGGCAAGGAGACGTCCGGCTCGGTCACGGTCGCCCCGGGCGACGTGGCCGTGGTGCGGGAGCCGCGCGGTCAGTGAGCCGCGTTCAGCCGGGTCCGCTGCTCCTCGGTGGGTTCCAGGTCCACGGCGGCGAGGTTCTCCTCGAGCTGGGCCACCGAGGACGCTCCGGCGGGGCCAGCAGCGGTGAGTAGGCGACCAGGCTCAGTTGCGGCTCCGCCCTCGGGTTGCGTTCTGCCGACTCGCGGATGCCCTTCGCGGACAGGCCCTCGGCGTTGTCGGTGTAGCCGGTGCCGGGGGCGAGCGGGCGGGCGCCGAGCTTGGTGGCGATGACGATCTCGTCCCCGATGCCCCGGCTGCGCCACCACCGCCCGAGCAGTTCCTCGCTCTGGCCGCCCTGGCTTCCGTCCTCCCAGAACGCGTAGTTGTCCGACGTATCGATGAAGGTCCCGCCGGCCTCGACATAGCGGTCGAGGACGGCGAAGGAGGTCTTCTCGTCGGTACGCGACCCGAACAGCATCGCCCCGAGCGCGAGCACGCTCACCTCGCGGCGGGTGGCCGCATCCGATCCGATCCTGCGGTACTTCATGCCGGTCCTCCCGTTCGCGACTGATGGCTGGGAGTCATCCGCTTGAAGTGCCCTTCAGGTCAAGGGACTTGAAGAGTGGTCCGGCTGCTGGTGGGATGCGCCGCACCACGAACACCGTCGGCCCGGAGGTTTCCTGTGCTGCGAGCGCTTCTGACGGCGGGCGCGGTGATCGCCGCGCTGATTGCCCCCGCCACCGCCCACGCCGAGGGGACCGGGCAGGGCATACCCCGGCTCACCGACCGTCACGGACGGGTCGTCACCCTGCACGGCTGGAACATCGAGGACAAGACGCACCGGGGCGACCAGGCCCTGTCCGGTATCACCGAACGCCACCTGCGGGACATGCGGGCCAAGGGCTTCGACTTCGCCCGGCTGCTGGTCTTCTGGGACGACCTGGAGCCGACACCGGGCCGGTACAGCGGGAGTTACCTGCACAGGATCGAGCGTGTCCTGGACTGGGCCGCGCGATACGACGTGAAGGTCCTGATCGACGCCCACCAGGACGTCTTCGGACCCGCTTTCGGCCACCGTGGCGTGCCCGAGTGGGCGACCAGGACCGACGGACTGCCGTTCACCGCCCATCCGGACGACTGGTTCGCCGAGTACTTCGAGCCCGCCGTGCAGCGAGCCTTCACCCATCTCTACGCGGACCAGGACCTGAGACGTGCCCAGGCCCGGATGTGGCGGACACTCGCCGGCCGCTTCGCCCACCATCCGGCCGTGCTCGGCTACGACCTGATCAACGAACCGATGGGTGAGCCGCACCGGGCGGAGGATCTGCCCACGGCAGCGCGCCGGATCGAACGCGATCAGCTCACGCCGATGTACAACCGCCTGGCGGACGCCGTCCGTTCGGCCGACCGGGACGCCTGGGTGTTCGTCGAACCCACCCCCCTCGTGGGCGAGGGCGTACCGACCGGCCTCGGCCGCATCGACGATCCCCGGGTCGTGTACGCGCCGCACTTCTACAACACCGCCATGGAGGCGGGCGCCGACTACGACCCCGGGGCCGGCTGGATCGAGGCGTACGAGCGGGCCGTCACGGCGTACCCGAAGGAGTACAAGGTCCCGATCGTGATCGGCGAGTGGGGTCCGCTCAACAACACGCTGCCGAACATGAACCGCTTCTACCGTGACGCGATGGCCTCCCTAGGCCGTTACGCCTCCGGCTGGGCGGGCTATGTGTGGTGCTACGGCGGCGGATACTGTGCGGTCGACGACGACGGCGCCTTCCGCGCCAACAAGGAGCTGACCGCCGAACCGTACGCGGAGACCGTCGCGGGCACGGTCCGCTCCGCCTCGTACGACGCCGGGCAGGGCGGCTACCGGCTGGTATACCGCGCGGCACCCCACGGCCGGCGGCCGACGGTACTGTCCGTGCCGCCGGGCACCTGGCGGATCACGGCCGACGGCGGGGCGACGGTCGTCCGCCGGACAGCCGGCCGGGCATGGGTCCTGGCCGTCCCGGGCAGCCAGGTGACCGTCACCATCGAGCGCGACTGACCACGCGCGCCCGGCGATCGCCTGGCCCGGAAACGATCGAGGAGCCGGACCGTGTCACGTCGCCATCGGGCCGGAATCGTGTTGGGTGAGCAGCAGGGCGATGTCGTCGGCCCGGTAGGAGGAGCCGCGGGCGTGGTGCAGGAGCCGGTCGGCCAGTTCGTCCAGTGAGTCCGCGCGGGCGTGGGCCAGTGATACGCGCAGGCGGTCGATCGCCGTACCGATGTCGGTTCCGGGTTTCTCCACCAGGCCGTCGGTGTAGAGGGCGAGGACGGATCCCGGCGGGAAGACGAAACGGGTGGGAGTGTAGGTGCCTGCGTGGTCCACGCCGAGGACTGTTCCGACGTCGAGATCGAGGGCGTCTGCCGTGCCGTCGGGGAGACGGAGCAGGGGGGCGGGGTGGCCGGCGGTCACTGCGTGGGCGTGATCGCGGCCGGGTTCGAGGTGGATGTAGCAGCAGCTGGCCAGCAGGTTGCAGTCGAGGTCGATGAGGGTGCGGTTGACCCCTGACATCACGTCGCCGGGTGCGTGGCCGGCGGCCACGAACGCGCGTACCGCGCTGCGCAACTGGGCCATGGTGGCTGCGGCGGCGATGCTGTGCCCCTCTACGTCACCGATGATGAGGCGGACCCCGCTGTCGGTGGGGATGACGTCGTACCAGTCGCCGCCGATGTCCATACCGCTGGTGGCGGGCAGGTAGCGTGCGACGGTGCGGATGCCGGGGACTCTTGGCAGGCGGTGCGGCAGGAGCGCCTGCTGCAAGCCGTGCGCGACGGCGAACTCCGAGTCGTACAGCCGTGCTCTTTCCAGGGCCTGCGCGATCAGCCCGGCGAGTGCGGTCAGGACACTGCGGTCCTTCTCTGTGAAGTGGTGGGGCTCGTCGAAGCCGAGGACACAGGTGCCGACCGGCCGGTTGGAGGCGAGCAGGGGCAGATACACCCAGGAGCTCACCTGTCCGGTGGGGATGCCCGGGTAGCCCCGGACGAGATCCTTCTGGGACTCGATGAAGAGGGGCACACCGGAGGTGAGAGTTTCCGTTCCAGGCAGGCGGGCGTGCAGGGGAACGCCCTGGAGCCAGTCGAGGAACGTCTCGTGGTGGCCGGCGTGGTGGAGAAGGTGCATCTCTTTGTTGCGGACCACATGGATCGCCATCTGCTGGCCCCCGAAAGCCGGCAGGAGCTGGTCGGAGACGACTTCGCAGACTTGGCGTGTGGTGACTGCCTCGGTCAGCGCGCTGCTGAGCTGCAGGACGTGGTACATCACACCCAGGCGCGCCGGCCCGGTGGCGGGTGCCACCGTCGGTGGAGGCGCGGCGGCTGCCCCGGCCGACGGGGGGCGGCCGGTGGGGACCACCCGTCCGGTCACCCCGTCGGGCTGCGGGTGAAGGGAGAAGGCGAGCCACTGGTCGGGTGGCCGGCTCACCAGGAAGGAGGACGGCGCCTGAGAGATCATGGCGGAGCGGTGCCGGTACTCCACGCTGGGGTCGGACAGCCACGGCAGCACGTCCCACAGGCACTGGCCGAGTACCTCTTCGGGGGAGATGTCGAGCAAGTGCAGGGCACGGCGGTTGACGTAGGTGACACGCCCGTCGGGGGCAAGGGAGAACAGCCCGTCTGGCAACCGTTCGACCGCTGCGACGGCCGCACCGCCCGCCCGGGCGTCCAGGACGGCGCCGACCAGATGCGCGACCGCGCGCGCGTCGTCGCCTTCCGGCACCCGGCCCCACAACTCGACGGTGCGATATCGTTCGCCTCCGTCGCTGCCATCCCGTACGCGCAGGCGCCGCGCTGCGATCCGGCCCTCGCCCGCCTCACGCGAGCAGGCCCGGAAGGCAGCGAGATCACCGGGGTGCAGGCACGCCGCAAGTGTTTCGGGACGTCCGTCGAAAGCGCCGGGTTCGAGACCGAAAACCGCGCAGAACACGTCGTCCACGCTGAGGGTGCCCGTACTGAGGTTCCAGTCGAACAGGCCCACCTGCACGGCCGCCGCCGAGTAAGCAGGGGTCTCGACGGCGGCCGTCCCCGGTTGCCATTCCACGGGCTCACCGGTACGGGCACGGAGGTGGGCCAGGGAGTCACCGAGCCGACCGGCGACGCTCCGCAGGAGGCGACGATGGGCCTTGGACAGTCCCTCGCTGCCCGATGAAGCCGGCCACACGACAGCCAACGATCCGAAAAGCTCGTCCCGTGTGCGCACAGGCACCGAGCAGGAACCGAAGGCGTACGGCAGAGCCACCGCGAGCTGCGGATAGCGCCGCATCGTCTCCTCGGCGTTCGCCAGGTGGACCGTGCGCCCGGCCGTGTACGCCACTGCGACGGGAATCGGGCTGCTCACCGCGATGAGGCGCCAGCCACCCAGCAGCGAGGGCGGCACGCCGCACGTCGCCGCGAGGACGATCGACCGGCGGTCACGAGAGCGCAGGAAGATACTCCCCGCATACGCGCTCGTGCCCTGCACGGCCTCCTGGACGGCAGCCGCGAGCAAGTCCTCACGCTCCGCCACTCCGCTGGCGGTCAGCCCGCGCATACATCCAGTGTGCGCAGGTCACCACGCCGGAGCCCAACCGGGCGCGTGCCATGTCGGCCGGTTCGGGTCAGGTGTCAGTCGGGATGGGGCGGCGGCGCCTTCCTCGCCGGTGGCGGGGTCCAGCCCGTGCACGACGTCGTGCTCGGCGTCGCTCTCCTTGTTGGCGAGTTCGATCATCAGCAGCTCGGTTCGGCGTGGCGCCGTGCCGGTGCTCCTGGTCGGCCTCGGACAGCACCCGGTCGCCGGTCCCGATGAGCTCGATCGGCCCGCCCCGGCGCTGGCACAGGTCACGCCCCCGGTGAGGAAGACGGCCCGGCGCAACGGGTGGCGCTGCCGGTGGGTGCGGGCACCGGGCACGAAGTGCACCAGGGCGGCGCCGACTCGGGAGGGCTCGGGCGCGGCGGCGACGGCGTCGATGTAGACAGGACGCGGTCGATCAGATGGGGCAGGCAGCGGCGTACGGGGGGCGGGGCGCCGCGCAGGCAGCCGCCGGTCTCCGCCCCCGAACGCAGGTCAGGGCCGGTTTCGGATACCTCCGAAACCGGCCCTGACCTGCGACTCTCACAAGTCGGGACGACAGGATTTGAACCTGCGACCCCTTGACCCCCAGTCAAGTGCGCTACCAAGCTGCGCCACGTCCCGATGCGCTCACTCGCGGTGACCCGCGTGATCGCGCGAACAGAACTTTACCCCACCTCCGGGGGTGCGCCGAAGAGGGCAATGGACGTGCGGGGACAATCGGCCGTATGACGAACGCAGGCGCATCGGACGGCAGGGACCGGGACGTGGCAGGGCGGGCCCGCAGCGCGCGGCCCAGGGACGGGCTCGGCCGGCCGCTGCCCTACGGCACGGAGGGCGTCCCGCGGCAGCCGGAGGGTCTCGTCCGGGCGCCGAGGGAGACGGTCGCCGAGGCGCAGACGCTGCTGGACGCGGGGAAGCCGTTCCACGCCCACGAGGTGTTCGAGGACGCCTGGAAGTCGGGCCCGCGGGACGAGCGCGCGCTGTGGCGGGGGCTGGCCCAGCTGGCGGTCGGCCTCACGCACGCGGCACGCGGGAACGGCGTCGGCGGGGCACGCCTGCTGCGGCGGGGCGCGGGCGCGGTAGAGGAGTGGGCGGCACAGCGGGGCGAGGACCGGCCCTACGGGATGGATCTCCCCGGACTCGCCCGGTGGGCGCGGGAGTTGGCCGGGCGCGTGGAGCACGGGTCCGGCCCGGTGGACGCGCGGGCCGAATCGCCCCGGCTCGGCCCCTGACGGGTGCCGGCGCGAGCCGTGTGGAGGCGGTGCGGGCCCTGTCGGTGGCATGCGGCAGACTCGGGGCGTGCGAAAGATTCATGTCATCGGTATCGGCGCGGGCGACCCCGACCAGCTGACCCTGCAGGCGGTCAAGGCGCTGCGGAGCACGGACGTGTTCTTCCTGCTCGGCAAGGGCGAGGTGAAGAACGACCTGACCCAGCTCCGCCGGGACATCCTGGACGCGCATCTGGCCGAGGGGTCGTACCGGGTGGTGGAGGCCCGGGACCCGGAGCGGGACCGGAAGGCGGGCGGGGCGGCGTACTCGCCGGCCGTCGAGGACTGGCGCAGTGCGCGCGCCGGGATCTACGAGCGGCTGATCGCCGAGGAACTGGGTGAGGACGGCACCGGCGCCTTCCTGGTGTGGGGGGACCCGGCGCTGTACGACAGCACGCTGGGGATTCTCCAGGAGGTGCTGGAGCGCGGCACGGTGGCGTTCGAGTACGACGTCGTGCCCGGCGTCAGCAGCGTCTCCGCACTGGTCGCCCGGCACCGCACGGGTCTGAACCGGGTGGCCCGGCCGGTACAGATCACCACCGGGCGGCGGCTGGCCGAGGGCTTCCCGGAAGGGGTGGACGACGTGGTCGTGATGCTGGACGCCCAGCAGGCCTTCACCCGGTACGCCGACCAGGACATCGACATCTACTGGGGGGCGTACATAGGCACCCCGGACGAGATCCTCGTGTCCGGTCCGATCGCCGAGGCCGGACCGCGCATCGAGCGGGTGCGAGCCGAGGCGCGCGAGCGCAAGGGCTGGATCATGGACACCTATCTGCTGCGCCGGAACACCGGCGAGCGCTGAGGTCCGCCGCGTGCGATCGGCCGGGGCAGGACGCCGGCCGTCACGCGGGGCCGAACCCGAGCCGCTCCAGCACGCCCGCCACGTCGGGCACCGCCGTCACCCCGGCCGGCAGTTCGGGCCGTCGTACCACGACCACGGGCAGCCCGCGTTCGCGTGCGGCCGTGAGCTTGGCGGCCGTGGCCTCGCCGCCGCTGTCCTTGGTGACCAGGACGTCGATCCGGTGGGCGCGCAGCAGCTCCGTCTCGTCGGCGAGGGTGAACGGGCCGCGTGCGAGGACCACTTCGGTGTCCGGCGGCAGTGGCGGCTCGGGCGGGTCGACCGAGCGTACGACGAAGTGCAGATCCGTCAGGTGAGCGAAGGCCGGCAGGCCCAGGCGCCCGGTGCTCAGGAACACCCGGCGGCCCAGCCGGGGCAGGGTTTCGGCAGCCGCGGCCAGGGAGCGGACGCGGGTCCAGTCGTCGCCGGGGCCGGGCCGCCAGCCGGGGCGGCGCAGGACGATCGCGGGGACGGAGGCGGCCGCCGCCGCACGGGCCGCGTTGGCCGTGATCGTCTCGGCGAAGGGGTGGGTGGCGTCCACCAGGACGTCCACCCGGTGCGCGCGCAGCCAGCCGGCGAGGCCCTCCGGCCCGCCGAAGCCGCCGGTCCGGACCTCTCCCGCCAGCGCTCCCGGCCGGGCGACCCGGCCGGCCAGGGAGGTGGTGACCCGGACGCCGGGGCGGGCGGCGAGGTCGGCGGCGAGGCGGCGGGCCTCGGTGGTGCCGCCGAGGATGAGGACATGCGGGGACATGAGGGTGAGCGTAGGGGACGCCCCGATGTCCCGGCAGTTCCGCGATGCCCTCGGCGGTTAGGGTCCAGGCATGGCTTCCATGGCGTCCGTGCGTGCCGTCCTCATCGACATCGACGGGGTGCTCACCGTGTCCTGGCGTCCTCTGCCGGGCGCGGTGGAGGCCCTGCGGGCGATCCGGGAGGCGGGGCTGGGGGTGGTGCTGGTGACCAACACCACCTCCAGGACCCGGGCGTCGATCGCCGCCACGCTCGCCGACGCGGGCTTCCCGGTGACCGCCGAGGACATCCTGACCGCCCCCGCGGCCACCGCCGCCCACCTGGCCGGGGCCCGGTGCGCGCTGCTGAACAGCGGGGACGTCCGGGAGGACCTGGAGGGGATCATCCTCGTCGACGAGGAGACCGGTGACGCCGTACCGGATGTGGTGCTGTTCGGCGGCGCCGGGCCGGAGTTCGGCTACGCGGCGCTGAACCGGGCCTTCGCGCACCTGCAGCGGGGCGCGCGCCTGGTCGCCATGCACCGGAACCTGTACTGGCGGACGGACGCGGGGCTCCAGCTGGACGCCGGGGCGTTCATCGCCGGGCTGGAGGCGGCCGCCGGGAGCGAGGCCGAGGTGACCGGGAAGCCGGCGCGGGCCTTCTTCGAGGCGGCGCTCGGGCGGCTGGGTGTGGAGCCGGGCGAGGCGTTGATGATCGGGGACGACGTGGAGTCGGACGTGCTGGCGGCGCAGCGGCTCGGCATCACCGGGGTGCTGGTGCGAACAGGCAAGTTCCTTCCGGAGGCGGTGGAGCGGGCGAGCGGCCGCCCCGACCAGGTGCTGGGGTCCTTCGCCGACCTGCCGGAACTGCTCGGGCTAGCGCAGTAGCAGCTGCAGCCCGCCCAGGATCGTCGCGGCGATCACGAGCCGTTCGAAGAGTCGCTGGTCGATCCTGTTCACAGCCCATGTGCCGAGCAGCGCCCCGGGCACGACGAACACCGCGAGCGCGGCGTCAAGAAGCAGCGAGCGGCCGTCGATCAGGCCGAGCCCCGCGCTGAACGGCACCTTGGACACGTTGACGATCAGGAAGAAGTACGCCGACGTGCCCAGGAAGCCCAGCTTCCGGAAGCCGGCGGACAGCAGGTACAGCGACATCACCGGCCCGCCCGCGTTGGCGACCATCGTCGTGAACCCGCCGAGCACGCCGTACGACCGCGCCTTCATCCGGCCCGCCCGGGACGTGACCGCGTCCGGCGCGTCCCCCGTCGCGTCCTCCCGGCGTCGGCGCCACATGGTGACCCCGGCCATCAGCAGCAGGATCGCGCCGATCGAGGTCCGTACGATCCCGTCGTCGGCCCACATCAGGAACAGCGTGCCGACCACCACACCCGCCGCGACGGCCGGGAACAGCCGCCACAGCGTCGGCCAGTGCGCGTGCCGCCGGTAGGTGAGGACGGCGAGCACATCACCGGCGATCAGGACGGGCAGCAGGACGCCGGTGGAGGCCCGGGCGGGCAGGACCGCCGCGAAGATCGCGAGGCTGACCGTGTTGGCCCCGCTCACGGCGGTCTTGGAGAAGCCGACGAGCAGGGCCGCGCAGGCGAGCGCCGCGAACTCCCAGCCGGAGATGTGCCAGAGCGTCATCGTGTTCATGCGGGGACCGATGCTATGCGCACGCAACGGCCCGCGTAAGAACCGTCTCGCCGGCCGGTCCCTAACGCCCCGTGTACCGCGCCCGCAGTTCCCTCTTGAGGATCTTCATACTCGGCCCGAGCGGCAGCGCGTCCGTGAACTCCACGCGCCGCGGGTACTTGTGCCGGCCCAGGTGCTCCTTGGACCACTCGGTGAGGGCGGTGGCGTCGGGGGCGGTGCCCTGCGCGGGTACGACGACGGCGCACACCTCCTCGCCGTGCAGCTCGTCGGGCAGGCCGATGACGGCGACCTGGGCGATGCCGGGATGGCGCATCAGCACCTCCTCGACCTCCCTCGGGTACACGTTGTAGCCGCCGCGGATGATGACGTCCTTCTTGCGGTCGACGATCCGCAGGAAGCCGTCGTCGTCCTTGGCGCCGAGATCACCCGTGCGGAACCAGCCGTCCACCAGGGCCTCCGCGGTGGCCTCCGGGCGGCCGAGGTAGCCGGAGAAGACGTTGTGGCCGCGGATGACGACCTCACCCAGCTCGCCGGGCGGCAGCAGTTCGACGCGGCCCTCCACCTCGGCGCGGGCGATCTCCACGTCGACGCCCCACAGCGGGTGGCCGATGGTGCCGGCCCTGGTGCCGAAGACGGGCTGGTTGACGGTGGCCGTCGGCGAGGTCTCCGACAGCCCGTACCCCTCGTAGATCTTCGCCCCGAACGCGGCTTCGAACCGCTCCAGTACGGCGACGGGCAGCGAGGCCCCGCCCGAGATGCACACGCGCAGCTCGGGCAGCGCGTCGGCGTCCGCGGCCGCCGCCGCGAGCGCGACGAACATGGTCGGCACGCCGTGGAAGGTGTTCACGCCCTCCTCGACCATCAGCTGGAGGGCGCGGGCCGCGTCGAAGCGGGGCAGCAGGACGAGCGTGGCGCCCGCCCGCCAGGTGGAGTTGAGGGAGACGGTCTGGCCGAAGGCGTGGAACAGGGGCAGCGCGCCGAGGGCGATGTCGTCGGCACGGATGTCGTTGGCGTCGAAGGCGTTGACGGTCGCGTTCATCACCAGGTTGAAGTGGCTGAGCACGGCACCCTTGGGAACGCCGGTCGTACCGCTGGTGTAGAAGATCACCGCGGGGTCGTCGGCGGCCCGGGTGACGTACGACGGGAGCGGTTCGGCGTCGGCCGCGAGCCTCTCGAACTCCTCGCCCAGGGTGACCGCATGGACACCGGTGGCGGAGGCCGCGGCCCGGCCGGTCTCCGCCTGGGCCGAGTGCACGAGCAGCAGCGTCGCCCCGCTGTCCCGCAGGACGTGCTCCACCTCCCCGGCCGACAGCAGCAGGTGCACGGGGACCACGACACCGCCGGCCGCGGCGATCGCGTAGTACGCCACGGGGAACTCGGCGGTGTTGGGGGCCAGCAGGGCTACCCGGTCGCCCGGTCGTACGCCGAGGCCGGTGAGCGCACCCGCCTGGGCCAGCGCCTTCCGCCACACCTGGGCGAAGGTGAGTCGCAGGTCCCCCTCGACGAGGGCGGTCCGGTCGGGGCGGCGCCTGGCGTTCTCGGCGAGGACGGACGCGAGGGACAGGGTTGCCATGGAGTGGTGCTCCGTTTCCTTGCTGCGGCTCGTGTACCGGATGCCCGTGCGGGGAGCCCCCGTTGGACGTGCGGCTAATGCCTCTCGATCAGCACCGCGCTGCCCTGGCCCACGCCCACGCACATCGTCGCCAGCCCCCGCTCCGCGCCCGTGCGCCGCATCCGGTGCAGCAGGGTCGTCAGGATACGGGCGCCGGAGCAGCCCAGCGGGTGGCCGAGGGCGATGGCGCCGCCGGTGGGGTTCACCAGGTCGGGGTCGATGCCCAACCGGTCGACGCAGGCGAGTGCCTGCGCGGCGAACGCCTCGTTGAACTCGGCCTCCTGGAGATCGCCGATCTCCCAGCGGGCCCGGTCCAGCGCCTTGCGGGTGGCGGGCACCGGGCCGATGCCCATCACGTCGGGGTGGACGCCGGCGGAGGCGCCCGCGACATAGCGCCCCAGGGACTCCAGCCCCAGTTCGTTCAGGGCCTCTTCGCTGACCAGCAGCAGTCCGGCCGCCCCGTCGTTCATCGGCGAGGCGTTGCCCGCCGTGACCGTACCGCCCTGGCGGAAGACCGGCTTGAGACGTGACAGCTTCTCCAGCGAGGTGTCCTCGCGGACGCATTCGTCCTGCTCGACCACGATGCCGTCCGGGCGCTCGACGGGAAGAAGTTCGTCGTCGAAGTGGCCGTTCTTGCGTGCGGCGGCGGCGAGCCGGTGGCTGCGCAGGGCGAACGCGTCCTGACGCTCGCGGGAGACGCCGTAGCGCTCGGCGACCTCCTCGGCGGTCTCCCCCATGGCCAGCAGGCCGTGCAGGTCCTTCATGGCGGGGTTGACCAGGCGCCAGCCGAGCCGGGTGTCGTGGGTCTCGATGCGCTGCGGCAGGGCCTCGTCGGGGCGGGGCAGCACGAAGGGGGCCCGGCTCATGGACTCGGAGCCGCCCGCGATCACGATGTCGGCCTCGCCCGCGGCGATCGTCCGGGCGGCGGTGGTGACCGCTTCCAGGCCGGAGGCGCACAGCCGGTTGACCGTGGCGCCGGGCACGGACTCGGGGAGTCCGGCGAGCAGGGCGGCCATGCGGGCGACATTGCGGTTGTCCTCGCCCGCCTGGTTGGCCGCGCCCCAGTAGACGTCGTCGATCCGGGCGGGGTCGAGGGCGGGCACCTCGGCCACCAGATGGCGGATCACGGTCGCCGCCAGATCGTCGGGCCGGACGGAGGACAGGGCTCCGCGCAGCTTGCCGATGGGGGTGCGGCGGGCGGCCGCGAAGTGGACGGGACGCACGGCTGGACTCCTGACCTACGACACTGTGGATCAGCTGGGGCTGCGGCTGCGCCGCGGCCCCCTCTTAATTAGCACTGCTAGTTTTGGACTATAGACCTCCGACCCGCTCACTGGGAAGATCCTCCCGGACCTTCACCGAAGCAGTTGGAGGAAACATGCCCCACGTCCGCGAGCACGTCCTCGACGGCACCCGCGGCACCGTAGCCGTCCGCGAGTGGCCGCACCCGGCACCCCGCTACCTGGCACTCCTGGTACACGGGTATGGCGAGCACGCGGGCCGGTACGAGGACCCGGCCCGCGTGCTCTCCGGGCACGGGGCGGCCGTGTACGGGCCCGACCACATGGGTCACGGGAGGTCGGCCGGCGAGCGCGTGCTGATCGAGGACTTCGAGGACGTGGTCACCGATGTGCACGCCGTGGCGGAGCTGGCCCGGGCCGCGCACCCCGGCCTGCCGCTGATCCTGGTCGGCCACTCCATGGGTGGCCTGATCGCGGCCCGCTACGCCCAGCGGTACGGCGAGGAGCTGAGCGCCCTGATCCTGTCCGGCCCGGTGATCGGCGCCTGGGAGCTGCCGGGGCGGCTGCTCGCCCTGGACGAGATCCCGGACACCCCGATCAGCCCGTCCGCACTCTCCCGGGACCCGGCCGTGGGCGCCGCCTACGCCGCCGATCCGCTGGTCTGGCACGGTCCCATGAAGCGGCCGACGCTCCAGGCGTTCGTCCGGGCCCTGGAAACCGTGGCCAAGGGCGGCGATGTCGGCCCGCTGCCGTTGTTGTGGCTGCATGGGGACGACGACCGGCTGGTGCCGCTGCCCGGCAGCCGGGTCGGTGTGGAGCGGCTCAGCGGCGGCCGGCTGACCGAGCGGATCTTCGCGGGTGCCCGGCACGAGGTGTTCCACGAGACGGACAAGGAGCAGGTCTTCGCGGAGCTGATCCGCTTCCTGGAGACGGCACTGCCCCGCTGAGCAGGCCTGTTTGTTCCCCCGGACGCTGGGCACCCGCGTTTGCGGACGTAACGCACACCGCTGACGAAAGGGGACGGTCACATCATGACCGTGGTGAAGAGCACGCTGTCCGAGGAGGCGCTCGGCGTCACCGGGACCGCTCTGCAGGAGACCCTGGTGGATCTGCTCGGACTGTCGCTGGTCGGGAAGCAGGCGCACTGGAACATCGTGGGCCCGCGTTTCCGCTCGATCCACCTCCAGCTGGACGAGGTGGTCGCGACGGCTCGTGCCCACTCGGACACGGTCGCCGAGCGGGCCGCCGCGCTGGGTGTGTCACCGGACGGCCGCCCGGAGACGATCGCCGCGACGTTCGCCCTGCCCGGCACCAAGGACGGCTGGCTGCGTGACACCGAGGTCGTGGAGCTGATGGTGTCGACGCTGGAGGCGGCCATCGTCCGGCTGCGCGAGCGGATCGAGGTCACGGAGAAGGCCGACCCGGTCACCCAGGACCTGCTGATCTCCATCACGGCCGACCTGGAGAAGCAGCGCTGGATGTTCGAGGCCGAGAAGCCGCACGACAACGCCGCCAGCTAGGACACCCGCCCCCGCACAGAAGAGGAAACCCATGGCCGACGCCCTGGAACTCGACGCGCTGTGGGAGGACTTCCACCGCGTGGTGAACATGACCTCCGCGGAACTCGCGGCCTGGCTGAGGGTCCGGGACGCGGACGAGCAGTCGGAGCCCCTGCCCGAGGAGGCGGGCACGCCGACCGGACAGCATGTCCTCGCGATCCTCCAGAAGCGCCGCACCGACCTCACCGACGACGACATCCGGGTGATGCACAAGGTCGTCGACACCGTCGGTGACCTCGTGGACATGGAGAACGAGCCCGAACCGGAGCGGACGCCGGAGGACACCCGCCGCCGGCACCGGCTGATGACACTGGGCCACGACCCGCTCAAGCCGTAGACCCATGAACAAGGACGAACGGGTCGTGCACGTGCTGGTGTCCGAGTACGGGCGGACGTACGCCGAGGAGGCGGGCATCCGCCTGACGGACACCCCCCAGCCGCTCTACCGGCTGCTCGTGCTGTCCCTGCTGCTCAGCGCCCGGATCCGGGCCTCGGTCGCGGTGGCCGCCGCGCGGGCCCTGCACGAGGACCGCCTCGACAGCCCGCGCCGCATGGCCGAGGCCGGCCGGCAGCGGCGGGTGGACGCGCTCGGCAGGGCCGGCTACCGGCGCTACGACGAGCGCACGGCGACCCAGCTCGGCGACGGTGCCGAACTGCTGCTGGACCGCTGGCAGGGAGATCTGCGCCGCCTGCACGAGGAGGCCCACGGCGACACCGGCGAACTCAAGAGGCTCCTCCAGACGGAGCCCGGCGTGGGCCCGGCCGGCGCCGACATCTTCCTGCGCGAGGCCCAGCGCGTGTGGCCGGAAGTGGCGCCCTACCTCGACGGCAAGGCGCTGTCCGGGGCGCGGCGGCTCGGCCTGCCGGAGCACCCGGACAAGCTGACCGAGTTCGCCGGGGACACCGAACCGGCCGTCCTGGCCGCCGCGTTGGTGCGGGCCGCACTCGACAAGCGGGTGGCCGAAGACTGTCTCCGCCGCGCCGCGTGATCGTGTCAGACTGCTGCCCGCACGTCCCGGAAATGACCACCGGGACCAGCCGAGCGGAGGAGCAGCACGTGACGGGGACCGAGGCGGCCGCACAGCGCATCGACACCACCAGGCCGCATCCGGCCCGGGTGTACGACTGGTTCCTCGGCGGCAAGGACAATTACCCCGTCGACGAGGCACTCGGCCGCCGGATCACGGCGATCGACGAGGGCGCCGTCCGGGCCGCGCGCGCCAACCGGGCGTTCATGCACCGGGCCACACGCGCGCTGGCCGAGGACGGCATCCGCCAGTTCCTGGACATCGGCACCGGCATACCCACCGAGCCCAACCTGCACCAGATCGCCCAGTCGGTGGCGCCGGACGCGCGCGTGGTCTACGTCGACAACGACCCGATCGTGCTGGCCCACGCGAGCGCGCTGCTGCGGGGCACACCCGAGGGTGTGACGGAGTACGTGCAGGCGGACGCCCGAGACCCGCAGACCATCCTCCGGTGCGCCGCGCAGACCCTGGACCTCGGCCGTCCGGTGGCCCTCTCCCTCATCGCCCTGCTCCACTTCGTCGCCGACGAGGACGGAGCCCACGACGTGGTGTCGGCCCTGGTCGACGCGCTGGCACCGGGCAGTTGCCTGGTGCTGTCCATGATGACGGCCGACTTCGAACCGGAGAACGTGCGCAAGGGCATCGCCGCCTACGCGGCGGGCGGAGTGACCCTGGTGGCGCGTTCCCGCGACGAGGTGTCCGTCTTCTTCGAGGGACTCGACCTGCTGGAGCCGGGCATCGTGCCGGTCGCCGACTGGCGGCGCGAGGAGGCCCCGGACGGTGTGGGGCCGATCTCACTGTACGGCGGCGTCGGCCGCAAGCCCTGATGCGGACCGCCGGCTCCACCCGGCCTGACCGGACGGACACGCGCGGCCCGGCCAGCCCGCCTACAGGCCCAGCACCCGGGCGACGGTCCGCAGCACTCCGGCGTCGTTGTTGGAGGGGGCCAGGTGGCGGGCCCGGCGCAGGACCTCCGGGTGGGCGTTGGCCATCGCGAAGGACCACTCGGCGGCGTCGAGCATCTCCAGGTCGTTGAGGTAGTCGCCGAACACCATGGTCTGCGCGGGCGTGATGCCGAGCGCGTTCTGGAGCCCGCGCAGGGCGGTGCCCTTGTTGGCGGTGCGGTTCATGACGTCCACCCAGTGCTCGCCGGAGACGACGACATGGTGGGTGCCGGCGAACTCCGCGAGGGCCGGGGCGGTGGAGTGCTCGGCGGCCCCGAAGTCGAACAGGGCGACCTTGATCACGTCGTCGTCGACGGCGGTGGCGTCCGCCACGATCCGGTGCTCGACGTAGTACTTGCGCACCTCGGCCAGGAACGCCTCGTCGGTGCGCTCGACGTACGCCGACCGCTTGCCGCACACGACGGCGCCGACGTCCACACCGTCCGCGACCAGCCGCCGTACCGTCCGGACCACCCCGGCGGCGACGGAGTTCTCCAGCGGGTCGGAGCTCAGCTCCACGCCGTCCCGGACCACGTACGTGCCGTTCTCCGCGATGAACACCATGCCCTCGGACACGTCCGCGAACTGCCGGGCCAGCGTGGCGTACTGGCGTCCGCTCGCCGGACTGAACAGCACCCCGCGCCGGCGCAGCTCGGCGAGCATCGGCCACAGCCCGTCGGGGATCCGCTTGTCGTCGTCGAGCAGCGTGCCGTCCATGTCGGTGACGACGAGCCGGATGTCGGCGGGGCCGGCGGGCAGGCCGGGGGTGTGGAGGAGGGACGTGGGCGTGGTGGGCATGTCCTGCTTCCGGTCGGGGAGGGTAGGGGACCAGTGTTCCTCATGGGCCGGAACGTCCCGATGGCGCCCCGAACCGCCCATGGTGCGCGTCTCCCGGGACAGCGCCATCGACGAGCGGCACAATGGCGGCGGACACCCGCACGTGAGAAGGGCGGCGACGTGACCGAAGGGCAGCCTCCGACGGCCGGACCGGCGAAGCTGGACACCTCCGTGGCGCACAACGCCCGGGTGTGGAACTACTGGATCGGCGGCAAGGACCACTACGAGGTCGACCAGCGGGTCGGCGAGCACGTGGCGGGGATGTTCCCGGTGATCCGGGCGGTGGCCCGCGCGGACCGGGAGTTCCTGGCGCGCGCGGTGAGGTTCCTGACCGGCGAGCGCGGGATCCGGCAGTTCCTCGACGTCGGCACGGGCCTGCCGACCGTGGACAACGTCCACGAGATCGCCCAGCGGATCGCCCCCGAGTCGCGGATCGTGTACGTCGACAACGACCCGATCGTGCTCGTGCACGCACGCTCGCTGCTCACCAGCTCCCCCGAGGGCGTCACGGACTACGTCGACGCCGACGTGCACGACCCGGACGGCATCGTGCAGCGGGCCGGCGAGACCCTGGACCTGAGCCGGCCGGTCGCGGTGATGATGCTGGGCATCCTGAACTTCGTGCTGGACACCGGTGAGGCCCGGGACATCGTGCGGCGGGTGATGTCGGCGGTGCCCTCCGGCAGCCACTTCGTGCTCACCCACCCGACCTATGACGGGGACGTGGGCGGCGGGGGCAACATCGCCGCGATGGAGTTCTGGAACGCCAACGCCACCCCGCCGATCACCGCCCGCAGCCGGGCGGAGATCGGCGGGTTCCTCGACGGTCTCGACCTGGTCGAGCCGGGTCTGGTGCCGTGCTCGCAGTGGCGCGCGGAATCGGCGTCCGCCGCCCCGG
The DNA here is from genome assembly GCF_040613075.1 of Streptomyces sp. NPDC006314. NCBI lineage: Bacteria > Bacillati > Actinomycetota > Actinomycetes > Kitasatosporales > Streptomycetaceae > Streptomyces > Streptomyces sp. NPDC006314. The sequence continues at coordinate 390,302 of NZ_JBEXRL010000006.1, forward strand.
TGCCGCAGTTCGGCGCGGTGGCCGTGAAACGCTGATCCTGGCCCCATGCGCCGCCGAGCCCGTCGAGGAGGACGTATGACCACCCTTGCCGACCCCGTGCCCGGCGGGCGTCCCGGCGATCTGCGCCGGGTGGCCGCGCTCACCGACGACCTGGCCGCGAGGGGCGTGCGCGGCATCGTGTTGGCCTACGTCGACACCGCGGGCGTCGGCCGGGTGAAGACGGTCCCGACGGCACGGCTGGAGGCGGCCGTGGCCTGGGGCGTGGGCATGTCCCCGGTGTTCGACACCTTCCTCGCCGACGACTCGATCGTCACCACCGACGTCCTCGGCTCCCCGGACGGTGACCTCAGGCTCTATCCGGACCTCGACCATCTGGTGGCGCTGGCCGGGCAGCCCGGCTGGGCGTGGGCACCGGTGGACCGGATCACCCAGGAGGGCACCCGGCACCCCGGCTGTTCCCGCACCTTCCTGCGCCACCTCGTCACCGACGCCGCCGAGCGGCACGGCCTCGCCTTCAAGGCGGCCATCGAGATCGAGTGGGCGGTCGGACTCGGCTCGGCACCCGCCGGGGAGTTCCAGCCGGCGGTCCGCGGTCCGGCGTACGGCGCGATCCGGCAGGTGGAGCTGAGCGACTACACCGCCGACCTGCTGGCCGCGTTCGCCGCGCAGGAGGTGGACGTCGAGCAGCTGCACCCCGAGTACGCGGCCGGGCAGTTCGAGATCTCGGTGGGCGCGCTGGACCCGGTGGCGGCGGCCGACCGCAGCGTCCTGGTCCGCCAGACGATCCGGGCGGTGGCGCAGCGGCACGACCTGAGGGTGTCGTTCACGCCCTCGGTGTCCGCCGAGGGCGTCGGAAGCGGCGGTCACCTGCACCTGTCCTGCTGGCGCGACGGGGTGAACCTGCACGCGGGCGGCGAGCGCCGGTACGGCATGACGGCGGAGGCGGAGTCCTTCGCGGCCGGGGTGCTGGCGCGGCTTCCCGCGCTGACCGCGGTCACCGCCCCCAGCCCGGCCAGTTACCTGCGGCTCAAACCGTCCCGCTGGGCGGGGGTCTTCACCGCCTGGGGCCGCGAGACCCGCGAGGCGGCCCTGCGCGTGATCACGGGCACGGCGGGCCGCCGGGACCAGGACGCCAATCTGGAGGTCAAACCGGTCGACCTGGCCGCCAACCCGTACCTGGCCCTGGGCTGCGTGATCGCCGCGGGCCTGGACGGCCTGGCCACGGCCCTGTCCCTCCCGGAGGAGATCACCGGCGACCCGGCCCGGTACGGCATGGACGAGGCGGCGGCCCTCGGCGTACGGCGGCTGCCGCAGTCGCTGCCGCGGGCCGTGGAGGAGTTCCGTGCGGACCAGGTGCTGCGGGACGCGCTGGGCCCGGTCCTCGCGGACGCCGTGATCGCCGTACGCCTCGGCGAGGCGGCGGCCGTGGCCGGCCTCGACGACGCCCAGGTGGCGGCGGCCTACCGCTGGACGTACTGACGATGACCGCCGTATCCGGACCGGTCCACGAGGCACTCGCCGAGCTGCCCCTGGTGGACCACCACTGCCACGGCGCCGTGACGGCCGACCTCACCGGCGGCGAGTTCGAGTCCCTCATCACCGAGGGCGAGGCCTGGCCGGGCGTCTCGCCCTTCGACAGCCCGGTCGGCGTGGCCGTCCGCCGCCACTGCGCACCCGTGCTGGACCTCCCCCGCCACGCGCCACCGGCCGACTATCTGGCCCGGCGCTCGGCCCTCGGCTGGCAGGAGGTCAACCGCCGCTTCCTGACGGCGTCCGGAGCGGAGGTGTTCTGTGTGGACACCGGCTACGCCCCGCACCCCGTCACCACCCCCGCCGAACTGGCCCGCTCGGCAGGGGCCGCCGCCTACGAGGTCGTACGGCTGGAACAGCTCGCCGAGGCGGTGGCCGCGCGGGGCCTGGAGCCGGACGCGTACGCGGCGGCTTTCCGCACGGCCGCCGAGGAGGCCGTCCGCCGGCCGGGGGTGGTGGCGGTGAAGTCGGTGGCCGCCTACCGCACCGGTTTCGCCCTCGACCCGGCGCGTCCCGCGGCCACCGAGGTGACCGGGGCCGTCGCCCGCTGGGTCACGCAGGGCGGTCGCCTCGCCGACCCGGTCCTGGTACGGCACCTGCTGTGGACCGCCGTCGACCTGGGCCTGCCCCTCCAGCTCCACACCGGCTTCGGCGACGCCGACGTACGACTGCACCACGCGGACCCGGCCCTGCTCACCGACTGGCTGCACCTGACGTCCGGCACCATCCCGGTCCTGCTCCTGCACTGCTGGCCCTACCACCGCCAGGCCGCCTACCTGTCCGCGGTGTTCCGACAGGTGTACCTGGACGTCGGTCTCGCCCTGCACTACACCGGTCCGGCCCGCTGCCGGACGGTGCTGGAGGAGGCACTGGAGATCACCCCGTTCCGGAAACTGCTGTACAGCTCCGACGCCTACGGTGTGGCCGAGTTCCACCACCTGGGCGCGCTGTCCTTCCGTCAGGGGCTCGCCGGTCTGCTCCAGGCCCGGGTGGACGCCGACGAGTTGAGCCTGCCCGACGCCCTGCGGATCGCGGCCTGGACGGGCCGCGACAACGCCCGCCGACTGTACGGACTGCCCGCAAACGAACCGGCCCGCGACCTCGGCGGGCACCCCACCCGGAAAGTATGATCAAGCAATGTCTGACATGACCGAAACCACGCCCGGCTGGCTGACCACGGACGAGCTGGAAATGGCCAGGGCCCGGATGCCGATCCTGTACGTCGAGGCCGTGCCCGTGCGCGTGGACGACAGCGGCGAAGTCACCAGCATCGGACTGCTGCTGCGCATCGGCCCGGACGGAACGGTCAGCCGGACCCTGGTCTCCGGTCGCGTCCTGCACCACGAGCGGGTCCGCGACGCGCTGCTGCGCCACCTGGAGAAGGACCTCGGCCCGGTCGCCCTGCCCCGCGTCCCGGCCTCCCTGCAGCCGTTCACGGTCGCGGAGTACTTCCCGACGGCGGGTGTCACGCCGTACCACGACCCGCGCCAGCACGCGGTGTCCCTGGCCTACGTCGTGCCGGTGACCGGGGACTGCCGCCCCCGGCAGGACGCGCTGGACCTGGTCTGGTTCAGCCCGCAGGAGGCCGCCTCACCGGCCGTGCACAGCGAGATGCCGGGCGGGCACGGCATGCTGCTGAAGCAGGCTCTCGCCCACGTGGGTCTGGTGTTCTGACGGACGCGTCCGGGCGAGACCCGGAGATTCCCGGCGGTGCCGGGTCGCGACGCGGCGCAGCCGAACGACCCGGCGCCTGCCGCCGTCCTCGGAGGACCGCCGTATCGGACGAAGATCGGCAAGTACCCGCTACGCACGGGCCACCTGCGCCAAAATGACGCAGTCCGCGCAGATGGCCGGCGATCGCTGGGGGAATGCATGGCGGAGAACACGGTGGGAAGAGTCGATGCGGGAAGCGGCGACGCGGGGAACGGCGAAGCCGCCGGGCGGCTGCCGGCAGTGCTCGCCGAGGAGATGACACGGGAGTTGCGACGTTGGCGCGTCGCGACGGTCAACTACGGGGTGACCTACTATCTGAGCAGGATCCTGCTGATCGTCGCGAGCGCCGTCGTGGCGGCGGACCAGAACCTGGGTGAGGGCAAGGCCCAATGGCTCATCGCCTGGGTGCCCTCGCTGGCCCTTGCGGTCGCGGCGCTGACCGCCATCGACACCTGGCTGAAACCACAGCAGAAGTGGCGCGGGTTCATGGAATCCCGCGACGCCCTGGCCGATCTGATGATCCAGGCCGGCGACGGCATGGCCCCGCAGGAAGTGCGCGGGAAATTCCTCGAACTGCGCAAGCAGCACCGGGAGCGGAACATCTTCTGACCACACCGGTACCGTGTGCGCGCAGCGTGCCGGGCGTGCGCTCAGGCTGTCTGCTTCGAGTCGCGTCGGTCCATGGCCCTCCGCTCGGCGGCCTCGACGTCGAGCCGGCCGGAAGGGTTGCCACCACGCGCCAGAACGGCATCACGCACGAGGGCCATGTAGAAGAGCGCCGGAGCACACGGTGTCCAGACCCGGTCCTCCTCCAGGATGAAGTCGAGGACGTTGTCCGGGTCGCTGGGCACGAACCTGAACTGGTCGTGCTCCCACTTGTCCTCCACGCCCCTGCTCCGGCGCCTGATGAGATCATCGGCCGTCAGTTCGGAGAGGACGGCGCGGTAGAAAGCCGCCCACTGGTGATTGCGCAGATCGAGGGCGAAGGCGAGCAACTCCAGTTCGACCTTGTCGTCGTCCTGGACGGCGAGTTCCTCCCGCAGCGCGCGGCGGGCCACGGCGTGCAGGCTGATCGGGGAACCGTCCTCCGGGACGTCGTGGATGGCGGCGAGCCCCTCGTTCACCGAGGAGTTCCAGCGCTCCGTGTTGTGACCGGCCACGAGGGCGCTGCGGCGGGCGAAGACCATCTGCCGATCGGGTCCCGTCTGCACGGCCACGTTGACGCCGAAGCTGCAGGAGAGGAAGGCGGGCGCCGTCACCGGGTCGGTGTTCTCGAGGTACTGCGTGCGCAAGGTGGCCGGTTCGCCTTCACGCAAGGGGGTGTCGAGGTTGACCGAGGTGGCCAGGAAGTCGAAGTAGTCGGCGTCGCACAGGCTCAGCTGCACCATCGGTTCCTCGGCCTCGTTGGTGCGTGAGGTCACGATGCTCTCCACGGCGAAACGAGGGTTGTTCCACCGGTAGGGCTCGCCCGCGGCCTGCCTGCGCTCCTCCTCCGCCTGGATCGCCTGGCGCCACCGCTGTACCTCGAGGGGCAGCGACACGCGGCGGAGCCCGGGCTCGTAAATGATCTTGACGTTCTCCTCGTGGATCGGGCGGGTGCCGTCCCCTTCGAAGATGTAACAGTCCGTGAGGAGATGCCCCACGACGAATCCCTCTCGCTGCGTCACCTAACCCCCTTGGTGTGGTGCCGAGTTGCGCGAAGCGTGCCACGCGCCGCATGGTGAGACGCCAGGTTGCCACACTTCGCTCTGTCACGAGCGCACGGATTCCGGCTGGGCATTCGGGGGAGGACGGGTTCGGATGGTCGATGTCCCGCATGACGGCGTCGTGGCCACAGTGGTGGTCGACCGCTACCGGGGTGACACCCACCGACGGCGCGACCGTTCCTACCTTCGCCGCAGTGCCGACCACTTCACCGAGCAGGCGAAGCGGCTCGGCTTCAACGCGCCGCCCCTGCGGGTAGCCAGTTCGGGGGATGCCGACACCACGGGTTCTACCTTGGACCGTGGTCGCGTCCGGGAGCTGGTGACCAGACTGCGCGAGCAGCCGGCGGGCCGGAAGGTCCTCTACTGGACCGGTCACGGAGAGAGAATCGGGGACACCTTCTACCTCGCCTGCCAGGACACGTATGCCGACGGGGCCTTCGCCCCCGACCGAGCCGTCTCCGCGTCCGAACTCGTCTCCTGGCTGGCCGAGGACGCCGCGGACACCCTCCTCGTCCTGGACGCCTGCTTCTCCGGAACGGCACTGGACGACGTGAACGAACAGGTCAAGGCGGCCAGAGGGCGGGTGGGGGACGGGACGGGCGGCGACGCCGGATTCGCGGTGATCGCCACGGCCGAAGCCGACGAGGAGGCAACCGAGGGGCGGTGGGTGGCCTGTCTGCGTCATGTGCTGGACACACCCGACGCGGAGACGCGCGCGGTCCCGCTCTTCCACCGGGAGAACCCCGTCGTTGCGTTCACGCACCTCATGCTGGCCGTCCGGGCGTTGATGAGGGACCAGGTGCCCGAGTGGTACGAGGTGCGGGCCCTGCGCCCGGACTTCCTGTTCAATCCCTACTGCTCCGAACGCGTGAAGCCCGCCCTGCGCTCCCCCGACGACGAGTCGTGGATCGGCGAGGAACTCAGCGCCGACGTCATGCCGGTTTTCTCCGACGCCGGGGAGAGCTGGCAACTGCGCGACTTCGCCTCCCGTGATCGCGTCCTCGGGGAGCTGGTCACCTGGATGGTGACAAGGAGCACAGGCCTGTTCGCCGTCTCCGGTGCCTCCGGCGCCGGCAAGTCCACGTTGCTGACCTATCTGGCCCACCTGACGACACGCGGGTTCTCGGCCTCACTGCCCGCGGACAGACGGCCGCGGATCCAGCCCGAGCTCTATTCCGTGCACGCAGCGTTGCACTGCCGGGGCAAGACCTTGGCGGTCCTCTGCGAGGAACTCGGCCACCGGCTGGGCGCCTTGGGTCTCGGCCAAACCGACCTCGCGTACGGAGCACCGCACACCTATGTGGAGCGGATCGCCGCCCTCGCGCAGCGCAAGGGCAGCCTGACCCTGCTGTTCGACGGGCTGGACGAGGCAGCCGCGGGACACGCGTTCGACATCGCCCGCGGACTGATCAACCCTCTCGCCGGGACACCACTGGTCAAGGTGGTGGTCGCCACCCGCCCCAACGCGCGCAGGAACCTACCCGGCGGATTACCCGCCGAGACCCTGCTGGAGGCACTGCACTGCGAGGATCCGGTCGAGCTGGACCGGCTTCCCGAGACCGAAGGCGACATCGCGCTGCATGTCGAGCACCTTCTGGGTCAGGACAACTCCCCGTACCGGCTCGCGGAGGCCGAGGAGACACGGCGTACCGTCGCCCGCCACATCGCTTCCCGCAGCAACGGCCTCTTCCTGGTCGCCACCCTGTGGGCACGGCGTCTGGCACGGTTGAGCACGCTGCCGGAGCCCGAGCGACTGGACGACGAACTGCGCCACGGAACCGCGGCTCTGGAGTCACTGCTGAGCGACGAACTCGACCGGCTGGACCCGGCCGAACCCGCACGCATCCGCGATCTGCTGCGCCCTTTGGCGCTCGCCCAGGGCAACGGGCTGCCTCAGCCCCGCGTCTGGCTGGCCATGGCCAACGCCGTGCGCCCGCCTGGCAGCAAGGAGTACACCGAAGACGACCTGAGATTCGTGATCGCCGTGGCCACGGGCGTGGCCATCGCCCGCGACGACGAGTTCGGCACGGAGGTTCACCGACTCCACCATCCGAGCTTCGGAGCTCACCTTCTCGGCGACGAAGCCCGGCAGTGCCTGCTCCACCGGCGTATCGTGCTGGCATTGCGGCCTTCACGCAGCGAGCACTGGGCGAAGGCCGAACCTTACGTGGCGCACTACATCGCCGCACACGCCGCGCTCGCCGACGACGCCACTTTGGACGAGCTGACGAGCGACTACCACTTCGCTGTGCACGCCTCGCCGGACATCCTTGAACCGCTGGTGGCCACCCGCCTGGCGATCGCACCACGGCCGGCGCTGTACGTGCAGGTCGCGGATCATTTCCGCACCCATCCTCGATCCGCCGCGCGGTGGGCCATGCTGCGTGCGACCGCTCTCGCGATGTTCCCCGCCGAGGTCCTGGACAGCGTTCCCCATCCCCCCGAGGTCTTCTGGAACGACGTGTGGAGCAGCGCGGACAGGCTCCCGCTGCAGCGGAGCTGGCCGGCCCCGCTGGGCGGGGCGTTCGCGGTGCACTGGGAGGGACACGGCAACGGAATCATCCACGCGGCGGGCGCGGGAGAGATCAGATCGTGGACCGCCGGCGGTCACGAGATCCGGGGCCGTGACACCGGACCGGCGGGCTGGTCCGCGGCCTGCCGGCAGCGGGGGCTGGCGGTGGCGGAAGGCGGCGGCAACCGGGTGATCGTGACACACGACGGACTGGCGCTGCGGCTCTGGCGCGGCGAGGAGAGACACCCCTTCGAAGAGCTGTACTGGGGAGGGTCACCCGATGCCGTCGCCGCCGCCTGGTGGAACGGGCTGGTGCACCTGGCCGCCGTGGAGGGCGGGCGGCTGTGGCTGTGGAAGTGGGACGGCAAGGGCCCGTACGGCCGGGAGCTCCTGCGGTTACGGGTGCTGCCCGCCGCGGTGTCGTGTGTGGCACTCCTCCCGCTGGCCGGCTCCGTCGTCGCGGTCGCGGGTGGGCCGAGGGGACTGACTCTGTGGGCCGTTCCCTTCCGTGGCACCGTCACGTCCGAGCCCCTGCACGGCGCGGCACCGCTGCTGACCACCGACCAACCCGTGCGGGCGGTGTCCGCGCTCGCCCCGCGGGACGGCCGGGGCGCCGTCGTCGCGGCTCTGGACGGCCGTGCACTCTCCGTCTGGCGGTTGCCCGACCCGCTCTTCGGCAGCGACCGTGAGCTCCTCCTCCACACCGCCAGCGGGGGCCAGGCGGTGAGCGTGGGGGAAGGCCCGAAGGACTGCTCGTGGCGGTGCGCGAGGGCTCCGAGGTGCGGGTCTGGTCCGGCTCGGGGACCGAACACGTGCCTCTGCCCTGCACCAGCCACCACAAATCGCTGGCGTACGACCCATCGGGCACGGGGCGGCTGGCCGTGGCGGACGAGACCCGCGTCCGGGTCTGGGAGCCGCACCCCCCGCACGAGCAGGGCACGCCCGGGGTCAGGCGAAGACGGCGAGGCGACCCCCGAGCCAATCCGCAGACGGAGGTCGCCGTCGGCGCGGCCGGCGAGTTCCTGCTGTGCAGGTCACAGGACACGGACATCCTGGTGAGCCTGCACACCTCGGCCGGCCCCCGGCCCGTCGGTGCGGTGCTGAGCCATCCCGATCCGGTCACCGCCATCGCCGCCGCGTCACTCGGCGAGCAGTGGGTGGTGGCTGCCGTCGGCCGCAGGGCCGCCCTGGTGTGGACCCTCGGTCCCGACCTGGTCACCATGACCACCGACATGCTCGATCTCGCGGGGGCAAGGGATGTGCCCGTACCGTCGATCGCCCTCCGCGCGGCCCCCGGGCGACACCTTGAGCTGTTCTGGCCCTCCGGACAGAGTGTGGCCTGCTGGGAACGCGACGCGGAGCCGGGGACCGGCTGGAGCCGCGGGACCACGCGGCCCATGGGTGCCTCGGGCAGTGTGCAACGCCTCGCCGTGGCCGGGACGCCGGAGGGGCGGACCTGGCTGTCGGCGTGGGGCGGCGACGTCGTACGGGTCTGGGACCTCGCCGCCGCCGAGGCCAAGCCCTTCACCGTGGACTCCGTCAAGGTCCGCGCGGTCGCCACCGGTGTCCGGGAAACGGGTCGGAGGACCGTGCCTCTGGTGGCCATCGCCTGCGGCAATCAGGTGGAGATCGCCGAGTGCGAGGGCTGGTTCGGCACGACGGCCCTCCTTCCGCCGCCCCCCGGCGGTCCCCTCGACGGTCTCGCCCTGGTGGGCCCGGCCCATCGGCCGCTCCTGGTCGGCTGGCACGCCACCTCAGGCCGTCTCCACCTCTGGGACGTCGCCACCGAGCGGGCGCTCCCCGCTGTCGAACCCCGCGGTTACGACGTGTCGCAGGTGGCCTCCGTCTTCGACGACGCCGGGATCACCCTCATGGTCCAGGGCGGGCCGCAGGTCGGCCTGCGCTGCGACCAGTTGCTGCTGACCTCGCAGAACCTGATCCGTCTCGGCGTTCCGATCACCGCCCGGAACGCTTCATTCCGTTCACCGACCGAGGAGCACTTGCCGTGAAAGACGACCTTGTCGTCGTCGTGCCGGGCATCATGGGCACGGCGTTGACCTGGGATGGTGTGGATGTCTGGAACCTGAGTCCGCAGGCCGCCGCCGGCGTCCTCCGGCCCGGGAGACTTCTGGAGCGTCTCCGGCTCCAGAAGGGGATCGCGGACGAGGACCCGGAGCCGCAGCACGCCCTGTCCCTGGGCTCCCCGATCGAGACCCCGCGTGTCCTGCCCGGCCTCATGGCACACCTCGGCTACGGCGGACTGGTCAGGCGGCTCGGGATCGCTCCCGAACAGCTGGCCGTGTTCCCCTACGACTGGCGGCTCAGCAATCGCAACTCGGCACGGAAACTCCAGCGGTTCGTCGAGGGGCGCCTCGCCCGGTGGCAGTCCACCGCGGACCGCCGGCGGTTCCCGGGTGCCGGGGACGCCAAGGTGGTCTTCATCTGCCGCTCCATGGGCGGTCTGGTCGTGCGGTACTACGTGGAGGCACTCAAGGGCCGTGAGGTGACCCGCGCGGTCGTCTCCCTCGGCACGCCGTATCTGGGCAGCGTGAAAGCTCTGCGGTTCCTGCTGGGTGAGGGGCTGGGACCGTTGCCGGGCGCGTGGCGGGACGGGCTCCGCGAGGTGTGCTCGACGTACCCGTCTCTGGGGCAGTTGCTCCCGGTGTACAAGGCGGTCGCGGTCGACGACCGGGAGGGGGCAGTCTCGCACCTCAGCGCGATCCCGCCGATCAAGGGCCTTGCGACCGCCACGGTCGTGGACGCCTTCAAGTTCCACCGGGACATGCAGAAGGCCCGGATCAGGAACGACGCCGAGGGAGCCGCCTCCTATGAACTCATCCCCCTGGGCGGTGCCACGCACCGCACCGCGCACAGCGTCTCCTTCGACACCGCGGGGCAGCCTCGATTCCATGACGACCTGCCCGGCGGTCGTGGTCCATGGCTGGGGGACGGCACCGTCCCGCAGCTCTCGGCCACCCCTCCCGAGTACGCCACCACGGCGTCCACCATGTGGTTCCCCTTCCGGCACGCCTCGCTCATCGACGCCGAACCCGTTCAGTACCAGTTGCGGAACATCTGCAACGGCGTCGAACGCGCCCGGTTTCTGGCCTCGGAACACGAGATCGGGCTCGAACTTCCCGACCTGGCCCTGGCCGGCGAGCCGATCGAGGTATGGGCCACGAACGCGGACAGCGCCATGGAACTCCGTGTCCAACGCCTCGCGGAGGACGGCAGATGTGTCTCCGTCGATCCGATGAGACCCTGCGGCGACGGGCGGTTCCGCGCGGAAGTACGGGCCGAACCGGGAGTGTGGACCCTGGAGGTGTCCTCCCCCGCGACCGGTTACGCGTGCCGGGACGCCGTACTCGTGATGTAGCGGAGAAAGACGCCGCACACCCACGAAGGCCGCCTTCCCATCTCTGAGAAAGCGGCCTCCGACCTGCGACAAGCAAGTCGGGACGACAGGATTTGAACCTGCGACCCCTTGACCCCCAGTCAAGTGCGCTACCAAGCTGCGCCACGTCCCGGTGCCCGTTTGACCTGGGGTTTCCCGAGTCGAAACGCGCAGGGAAACAATACCGCACTCGGGTCGGTGGTCGCGCATCCGTTTCGGCTTGACCTCAAGTTTGGTTGAGGTTGCACGATCGACGGCATGACGATCACAGCGGAAGAGAACCGTGCGTACGGCCATGACGACCTGCCCGGGCTGATGAGTCTGATGACCGGTGACGAGAAGCACGGCCCGGCGGCCACCTCCACACTCGACGTGCTGTGGGTGCTGTACGACCGGGTGCTCCGGGTCACGCCGGAGCGGCGGGACGATCCGGGCCGGGACCGGTTCCTGCTGAGCAAGGGGCACGGGCCCATGGCGTACTACGCCGTGCTGGCCGCGAAGGGCTTCCTGCCCGTCGAGTGGCTGCCGGGGTTCGGGTCGTACGACTCCCCGCTCGGGCATCACCCGGACCGCGTACTCGTGCCGGGGGCCGAGATCGGCAGCGGGTCGCTCGGGCACGGGCTGCCGATCGCCGTGGGCACCGCGCTGGGACTGCGGGCGCAGGGGCTGCACGACCCGGCGGTGTGGGTGCTGATCGGGGACGCGGAACTGGACGAGGGCAGCAATCACGAGGCGATCGCCTTCGCCGGGCCGTCCGCCCTGGAGCGACTGCACACCGTGGTGGTCGACAACTCCTCCGCCAGCCACACGCTGCCCGGTGGGATCGCCGCCCGCTTCGAGGCCGCGGGCTGGTCCGCGGTGACCGTCGACGGGCGCGACCACGAGGCGCTGTACGCCGCGTTCACGGCCCCGCATCCGGGACGGCCGCACGTGGTCGTGGCCCGTGTCGAGCCGAAGAACCGCTGACCCACTCTGCTCTCCGGAAAGGGCACACCTTCATGGACACCATGCGTGACCGTTTCGCCCCCGTAGTGTCCCGGCTGCTGGACGAGGACCCGCGGGTCGCGGTCGTCCTCGCCGAGATCGGCACGGACGGCTTCCGCGAGGCCATGCGCCGGCATCCCGACCGGGTGATCAACGTCGGCATCCGCGAGCAGCTCCTGGTCGGAGTGGGGGCGGGGCTGGCGCTCACCGGACTGCGGCCGGTCGTGCACACCTTCGCCAGCTTCCTCGTGGAGCGGCCCTTCGAACAGGTCAAGCTGGATCTGGGGCACCAGAACGCCGGAGCGGTGCTGGTGAGCGCGGCCGCCTCCTTCGACTGGCCGGCCGGTGGCCATACGCACATGGCCCCGGGCGACGTGGCCCTTCTCGACACGCTGGACGGCTGGACCGTGCACGTGCCCGGGCATCCCGACGAGGCCGAGACGCTGCTGCACCACGCGGTCGCCGCGGGCGACGACAAGGTGTACGTGCGGCTCTCCGTGCAGTCCAACCGGCAGGGCCGGGTGATCGACGGCAAGCACTTCGTGACGGTCCGCGAGGGCCGCTCCGGTGTCGTCGTCGCGGTCGGCCCGGTGCTGGACGCCGTCCTCGCGGCCACGGAGGGGCTGGACGTGACCGTCCTGTACGCGACGACCGTACGGCCCTTCGACGCGGCGGGGCTGCGCCGGGCCGTGGAGGCGGCGGGCAGCGACGTCGTGCTGGTCGAGCCCTATCTCGCGGGGACGTCGACGGGCGTGGTGAGCGAGGCGCTGGCCGACGTTCCGCACCGGGTGCTCGGGCTGGGCGTCGGCCGACGTGAGCTGCGCCGCTACGGGACCATCGAGGAGCATGTGGCCGCGCACGGGCTCGATGCGCGCGGCCTGCGGGAACGGATCGGCCGGTTCGTGGGTGCCGGGCAGCGCGTCGCGACGCGAGCGTGAGCCAGGGAGCCTTCGGGGCGGGGCCACTCGCGTCGGCACGGACGAGGTCGCGGGATCGCCGGGGCCGCGAGCAGGGCCGCGGCCACCGCCAGGCTCGTCGCGGCGGAGACCAGCAGGACATGGCCGGCGCCGAGTGCGCCGGCGGCCGGGTCCGCGAGGGCCTGGCCGACCGGCATCATCGCGAGGGAACCCGCCACGTCGTAGGCGTGGATGCGGTTGAGGACGTCGGCCGGGACCTGGTCTGCACACTGGTCGCCCAGACGGCCGGGGCCGTGGGGCGGCGCCGCACCCGGCCCGGATGACGAGATCCCGCCGTGCATCCGTACCGGTCATACCCCGTACTCCCCTCCCGGCCCCGGCCCTTGCCGATCCCGCCGCGCGGGATCATGCCACGCCGCCCCGGCCGCCGCCGGAGGGTTTTCACCGACCGCCGGGCGGCCCCAACTCCGGGTGGACCTCCAGGAGCCGGGGCGGGGCCGCCTGACGCCAGGAGTCGGCGAGAATGTCCCGCAGCTCGTCCTCGTCCTCCAGCACGGCGAGTCTCGCCCTCACCCAGGCGAACTGGGCCTCGTGGTCGGCGATCCAGAACTTGTCCGGCTCGGCCAGCACCAGCTCGTCACGCTCCTCCTTCGGGCAGCGCACGGCGATGGACGTCTCGTCCTCCGGGAGCGTGGCGAACATCTTCCCGGCCACCCGGAACGTGGGCATGTTCCAGGCGACCTTCTCCGTCGTGTCCGGCAGGGACAGGGCGATACGGCGTACGTCTTCTGCATCCGGCATGCCCGGCACCGTAACCCTTGCCACTGACAGTCACCCCTGCGGAGCGGCCGGCCGCTTGAAGTACAGGGTCGTGGGGTGCAACTCGCCCGTGGGGTCGCGGGCGTAGTCGGGAATGGTGCCGGCCCGGGTCCAGCCGGCCGAGCGGTACAGGTGCTCGGCGGGGCTGCCGGTCTCGGTGTCTAGGTGGAGGAGGGTGATGCCGGCGGACACGGCCGCGTGTTCGGCGGTGGTGAGGAGCCGGCGGCCGAGGCCCCGCCCGCGCGCGGAGCGGTGCACCATCAGCTTCACGAGTTCGGCGCGGTGGCGGCTGTTGGGCTTGTCGGGCAGCGCCAGGCCGACCGTGCCCGCCACCCGGTCCGTGTCGTCCACGGCCACCCACACCGCCAGCCGCCCCGCCGCCACGGCATCCGCCCGCTCCCGCCACCAGGCGGCGGCCTCCGCCCGCCCGAACGGGGCGAGGAAGCCGACCGAGGCGCCGCCGGCCACGGTGTCGGCCAGCAGGTCGGCCAACTCCTCGATGTGCCGGCGCATGTGAGTGTCGTCCCAGCGCAGTACCCTCATGGCCGTACCACCGCCAGCACGTAGCGCGCCTCGCCGGGTCCGGTGCAGCGGAACCGCGTCGGGCCGAAGACGCGCATCCGCAGGCAGTCGCCGGCGTCGAGGACGTGGCCGGTGTCGCCGACGGTCACCTCGAGCGTGCCGTCGAGGACCCACAGGTGCTGTTCCAGGCCGGGCACGGACGGGCGGTCGTAGGCGATGTCGGCCCCCGGCGTGAGCCGGCCCTCGACCAGTTCGCCGCGCAGGCCGGTGTGCGGCGGGGACACGGACCGGCGTGCGAAACCGGAGGCGCTGTCCTCCCAGACCTGCTGCTCTTCCGCCCGGACCAGCGGGGCCGGCTCCGCCTCGACCTCGCTGAGCAGCTGGGACATGGTGCGTCCGAAGACGTGGCAGAGGCGGTTGAGGAGTGCGGCGGTCGCACTGGTCTCGGCCCGCTCGGCGCGGGACAGGGTCGACCTGCTGACTCCGCTGCGCTCCGCCAACTCGCCCAGAGACCAGCCGCGTTGGGCCCGGAGTTCGGCGAGCCGGGCGCCGAGCCGGGTGTCGATGGGATCGCCGTCTCTCATATCCGGGACGTTAACCCGGATATGAGACGAGCGGGTTACGGAAGCCTCACGCCTGTGCCGCCTCCCCCAGCGCCTCCAGCACCGGCCGGATCAGCGGGTGCCCCTCGGCTCCCCGGCGTACGGCGGCGAAGACCCGGCGGGTCGGGGCCACGCCGTCGACCGGGCGGACGACCACACCCGTGAGGTCCATGCCGCGCAGCGCGGAGCGCGGTACAAGGGCCACCCCGGCGTCGGCCGAGGCGAGGGCGACGACAGCCCGGAAGTCGTCGGAGGAGTGTTCCAGGCGGGGCTGGAACCCGGCGCTCTCGCAGGCCAGGACGACCACGTCGTGGCAGGGGTTGCCGGGGTACGGGCCGATCCATGGGTCCTTGGCCAGTTCGGCGAGGGGAACCTCGGCGGTGTCCGCGAGGCGGTGACCGACCGGTACGACGGCGTCGAACGGCTCGGCGTACAGCGGGACGTGGGTGAGCCGGGGGTCGTCGGCGGCCGGGGCGCCCCGGTACTCCACGGCGACCGCCACGTCGACCTGCCGGTCCAGGACCATCGGCAGGCTGGCGTCGCCCTCGGCGTCCTGGACGCGGATGCCTATGCCGGGGGCGCGGGCCGAGAGGCGGGCCAAGGCCGGGGCCACGACCTGCGCGATACCGGTCGCGAAGGCGGCCACGGTGACCGTGCCCGCCTCGCCCGAGCCGTAGGCGGCCAGCTCGGCCTCGGCCCGCTCCAGCTGGGCGAGGACCGCGTTGGTGTGGCTGAGCAGGATCTCGCCGGCCGGGGTGAGCCGTACGCCCTTGGCGCTGCGCTCGACCAGACGGTGGCCGGTCTCCTGCTCCAGGGCCGTCAGCTGCTGGGAGACGGCCGAGGGGGTGAGGTACAGCGCGGCGGCTGCCGCGGTGACCGTGCGGTGGTCGGCCACCGCACGCAGGATGTGGAGCCGCCGTGCTTCGATCATGCCTCGATTATCCCAGGGGTCCGCCCCGGTCAGGTCGCCCCTGGGGACCGGCTCCGGTCAGGCCACCAGCTCGGCGCGGGCCGCGACGAACGCGTCGACGGCGCGGTTCACGTCGTCCGTGGAGTGCGCGGCGGACAGCTGGACGCGGATCCGGGCCTGGCCCTGCGGGACGACCGGGTAGGAGAAGCCGATCACGTAGACGCCGCGTTCCAGCAGCAGCTCGGCCAACCGGGCCGCCTTCGCGGCGTCGCCGATCATGACGGGCGCGATGGCGTGGTCGCCGGGGAGGATGTCGAAGCCCTCCTCGGTCATGCGGCGGCGGAAGAGCGCGGTGTTCTCGGTGAGGCGGACGCGCAGGTCGTCGGCGGACTCCAGGAGGTCGAGGACCTTGAGGGAGGCGGCGGCGATCACCGGGGCGAGGGTGTTGGAGAACAGGTACGGGCGGGAACGCTGGCGCAGCAGGGCGACGATCTCGGCGCGGGCGGCGACATAGCCGCCGGAGGCGCCGCCGAGGGCCTTGCCCAGGGTGCCGGTGATGATGTCGACGCGGTCCATGACGCCGTGCAGCTCGGGGGTGCCGCGGCCGGAGGGGCCGACGAAGCCGACGGCGTGCGAGTCGTCGACCATGACCATGGCGTCGTAGCGGTCGGCGAGGTCGCAGATCTCCCGCAGTGGGGCCACGTAGCCGTCCATGGAGAAGACGCCGTCGGTGACGACCAGCTTGCGGCGCGCACCGCCCTCGGTCGCCTCCTTGAGCCTGGCCTCCAGGTCCGCGAGGTCGCGGTTGGCGTAGCGGAAGCGGCGGGCCTTGGACAGGCGGATGCCGTCGATGATGGACGCGTGGTTGAGGGCGTCGGAGATCACCGCGTCCTCCTCACCGAGCAGGGTCTCGAAGACACCGCCGTTGGCGTCGAAGCAGGAGGAGTACAGGATCGTGTCCTCCTGGCCGAGGAACGCCGACAGGCGGCTCTCCAGCTCCTTGTGCACCTCCTGGGTGCCGCAGATGAAGCGGACGGAGGCCATTCCGTAGCCCCAGCGGTCCAGGGCCTGGTGGGCGGCGGCGACCACCTCGGGGTGGTCGGCGAGACCGAGGTAGTTGTTGGCGCAGAAGTTGAGGACCTCGCCGGGACGGCCGCCGGCGGTGACGTTGACGGTCGCGGACTGCGGGGTACCGATGACCCGCTCGGGCTTGTGCAGGCCGGCGGCGCGGATCTCGTCGAGAGCGGCGCGCAGGTCGTCACGAACAGAGTTGAACATGAGGGACTCCATCAAGTGCGAGGGCGAGTGAGCCGAAGGGGCGCGCCGGTCTCGAGAGGGCGAGCGCGCGAAGGCCCGAAGGGCTGAGCACGGTCGGTCTCTCGGCACCGGCATCAGGCGCCCCGGAGGTGAACCGAGCCGGAAATCAAACAGTCCAGTCCAGGATGATCTTGCCGCCGGTGCCGCTGGCCGCGTCGGCGAAGGCCGCTTCGAAGTCGCGGTAGCCGTACCGGCCGGTGATCACCGGGGCGAGGTCCAGGCCGCTCTCCAGCAGCACCGACATCGCGTACCAGGTCTCGAACATCTCACGGCCGTAGATGCCCTTGATGGTGATCATCGAGGTGACGATCCGGGCCCAGTCGACCGAGAATTCCTGCGCCGGGAGACCTAGCATCGCGATCCGGCCGCCGTGCGTCATGTTGGCGATCATGTCCCGCATGGCCTCGGGGCGGCCGGACATCTCCAGGCCGATGTCGAAGCCCTCGCGCAACCCCAGCTCCCGCTGGCCTTCGGCGATCGTGGACTCCGCGACGTTCAGCGCGAGACTCACACCGATCTTGCGGGCCAGCTCCAGGCGCTCCTCGCTGACGTCGGTGACGACCACCTTGCGGGCGCCCGCGTGCCGGGCCACCGCGGCGGCCATCAGGCCGATCGGTCCGGCGCCGGTGATCAGGACGTCCTCGCCGACCAGCGGAAAGGACAGCGCGGTGTGCACGGCGTTGCCGAACGGGTCGAAGATCGCGGCGACGTCGAGGTCGACGGGGACGCGGTGCACCCACACGTTGGACGCGGGCAGGGCCACGTACTCGGCGAAGGCTCCGTCGCGGCCCACCCCCAGACCGACGGTGGCCCGGCACAGGTGGCGGCGGCCGGCCAGGCAGTTGCGGCACTTGCCGCACACCAGGTGGCCCTCGCCGCTGACCCGGTCGCCGATGCGGACGTCGCTCACGTCGCGCCCGACCTCGACGACCTGCCCGACGAACTCGTGCCCGACCACGAGCGGAGTGCGGATCGCCTGCTGCGCCCAGCCGTCCCAGGCCCGGATGTGCAGGTCGGTGCCGCAGATACCGGTCCGCATGACCTTGATCAGCACGTCACCGGGACCGATGGCGGGCTCCGGGACGTCCGTCAGCCAGAGCCCTGGCTCCGCCTTCTCCTTGACCAGCGCCTTCAACGCTACGGCTCCTGTGGGTGAGGTCCCGGCCGCGGGCATGCCGAAGCAGCCCGCACCGGGTCAGAGGGGTGGAATCACCCTGCAATCTGCCGTACGCGCGGGCCGGGGTCCATCGAGCTTTTCTTAACCGCTGCCTCAGCTTTCCTTCATGCCCCTCGCGATGCCCCGCGTGTCAGAGAGGCAAGCCGTCGTCCGCGCTCCGTTCGAGCCGTACGACGAGAGTGGCGGCGAGTGCCTTGATGGTCTCCAGGCCCGCCTTCCCCCAGGCGCTGGGCTCTGTGCCGGCGGCGCACACGGTGCCGAGCGCCATACCTGAGCTGTCGATGAGCGGGGCGCCGAGATAGGACCGGATTCCGTACTCGTCGACCACGGGGTTACCGGCGAATCGCGGGTAGTCGCGGACGTCCTCCAGGACCAGCGCCTTGCGGCGGACCACCACATGGGGGCAGAACCCGTGGTCGCGCGGCAGGACCCGGCCGAGCACGGCCCCGCTGCCGTCCTCGCGGACGACCGGGGCGATGGCGGGGGCGCTCAGGCCGGCGAAGAACTGGTGGTCCTCGCCGATGAAGTTGACCATGGCGTACGGCGCCCCGGTGAGCTGGGCGAGGTGCTCGGCGAAGGCGTCGAGCGCGGGGTCGGGCCGGTCCGCCAGGCCGAGTCGGCGCAGCCGGTGGACGCGGGCGGGGGCCTCTTTGTCCTCGGGGGTGAGCAGCAGCCCCCGGACCGGTCGGGGCGGCTCGTAGCTCATGGCCGGGCTCCGTCGCTGTGGGCGTACCTCATATAGGGGCTCCATGGGCGGTAGGGCGGAATCACATGTGGGCGCCACGCCTGGGCGCGGGCTCCGGGGTGTGGGCGAGCAGATGGCGTACCAGGGTGAGCAGGGTCTGCACGCCGGAGCTGGAGATGCGGGCGTCGCAGCGGACGACCGGGACCTCCGGGCCGAGGTCGATGGCGGCCCGCACCTCCCCGGGGTCGTAGCGGAAGCCCCCGTCGAACTCGTTGACGGCGATGATGAAGGCGAGCCCGCGTTCCTCGAAGAAGTCGACGGCGGCGAAGCAGTCCTGGAGCCGGCGGGTGTCGGCGAGGATCACCGCGCCGAGCGCGCCCTCGGACAGCTCGTCCCACATGAACCAGAACCGCTCCTGCCCCGGCGTGCCGAAGAGGTACAGCACATGCTCCGGATCGAGGGTGATCCGGCCGAAGTCCATGGCGACCGTCGTCTCCATCTTGTTCTCGATGCCGTCGAGGTTGTCCGTGGCCGCACTGACCGTGGTGAGCAGTTCCTCCGTGCTGAGTGGCGCGATCTCGCTGACCGCGCCCACGAAGGTCGTCTTGCCGACCCCGAACCCGCCCGCCACGAGGATCTTGAGCGCGGTGGGGAACGGGTCAGAGCTGTCGTCGTAGTCCATCGAGCACTGCCTCCAGCAGAGACCGGTCAGTGGGAGTGTGGTGGAAGGCGGGCGGCTTGGTGGTCAGCGCACCGCAGTCGACCAGGTCCGAGAGCAGGACCTTGGTGACCGCTGCGGGCAGTTTCAGCTGGGCGGCGGCCTCGGCGACCGAGACGGGCGCGCTGCACAGGTCGAGTGCCTGTGCGTACTCGGGCCCGAGGTAGTCGAGTGGGGTCACCCCGGTGGCCATCACCTGCGACATCAGGTCGAGGGCGATGCTCGGCTCGGTGCGGCCGTTGCTGACCGTGAACGGGCGCACCAGCCGTCCCGCCGCGTCGTCCAGCCAGGGCCCGTCACCGGCTGCGGCCACGCTCAAGGCCTCGTCGCCGTGGGTTCGGCGGTGTGCTGCCGGGGCGCGGTCACCAGGTAGGGGCGGACGCTCTTGACCAGCATCGCCATCTCGTAGCCGAGCACGGCGGCGTCGGCCTCGCGACCGGCCAGCACGGCCAGGCAGGTGCCGGAACCGGCGGTCGTGACGAACAGCAGGGTCGAGTCGAGTTCGACGACGACCTGGCGGACGTCTCCGCCGTCGCCGAACCGGACGCCCGCACTGCGCCCGAGCGAGTACAGCCCGGAGGCCAGGGCCGCCATGTGGTCGGCGCTGTCGGGGTCGAGACCGTGTACGGACTTCACCAGTCCGTCGCAGGACAGGAGCACCGCGCTGCTGGTGTGCGGTACGCGCTGCACGAGGCCGCTCAGCAGCCAGTCGAGGTCGGATGCGTGGGCGGTCGGCGCATCGCTCGCCATGGTGGATCGACTCCTTGGGGTACGGAAATCTGCGGGAGCGCTGGATGGGGGTATACGGGCGTGGGGTGTGTACGGGGGGTGTGGTCAGCCGGCCGGGGCGCTCCCGTCGGTCCGGCCGGTGCCATGGGTGCCGTCGGATACGGGCGCGTGGGCGCGCGCTCGGGGGATGGGGGCTGGGGCCGTGTGGTCGGGCGTATGGTCCCGGGGCGTGTGGTCCGGGACCATGTGCTTGTGGCCCTTGTGGTCGGGGCCCGTGTGTTCGGGCCGTGCGCGTGTGGGTTCGAGGGGATCCGCCGCGGCGGACTGAAGGTGGCCGGCCGCCATGTGTGCGGCATCCATGTGCGCGGCGTCCATATGTGACGCGGTGAGGCGGGGCGACGGCATGTGGGCGGTGCCCGTGTGGCCGGAGCCCATGTGCTGTGACTCCGGGTACGCCAGCTCGCCGTACCCGGGCTCCCTGCCCGGCGACTCCCTGCCCGGCGACTCCCCGCCCGGCGACTCCCCGCCCGGCGTCTCGTCGGCCGCCGGCCCCATGTGCTGCTGTGTCTCGGCGAGTCCGATCCCGCGTTGGAAAGCTGCCATCAGCGTGGGGTCGTGGCCCGCGACGGTGTCGCCGTCCTGGCGGGGCGCGGGGCCGCCGCGCAGCTGGGGCACGAGGTTCTCTTGGGCCCGGCGGCGGGGCAGCCGGGGCTTGTCCATGGTGCCGCGCACGATGCCGTCGCGAGGGGTGGGTGGCATACCGGCATGTGCCTCGACCACCGGCCGGTCCTCGGCGCCGATGCCGGGTACGGCCTCGGTGGGGGTCGGCCGCGCATCCTGGGCGCCTCGCACCGGCAGCGGAGCGGGGACAGCTCCGCTCCGCCCGTCCTCGCCGCTCTCGGAACCAGGCCGATCCGCGCCGCTCCCGGCATTCCGCCGCCCGGACCCGCGCTGGGCGTGCCGCCGCCGCCCGGTACCGGGAGCCGGCCCGGCCCCGGACCCGGCCGGGGCCGGCACTCCGGCTCCCGTCCGTGCCCTCGGGATCTGTGCGGGCGGCGGTACGGGCGCCGGCACCTGCTGCGTCTGCTGCGTCGCCCCGGTGTCCACCGGGTCCCGCAGCTGCGCGGCGGTGGCGGCAATCGCCCCGGGCACCCCGGGCGCCGTTCCCAGTACGGCCTCGGGGACGACGAGTACGGCCTGCACACCGCCGTAGATGTTGGTCTGCAGCCGCACGGTGATGCCGTGTCGGCGGGCCAGCTGGGAGACGACGTAGAGGCCGATGCGGCCGTCGGCAAGCAGGCTGGCGACATTGACCTGGTCGGGGTCGGCGAGCAGGGCGTTCATCCGGTGCTGTTCGGCGACGGGCATGCCGAGTCCGCGGTCCTCGACCTCCACGGCGAGCCCTGAGGTGACGAGGTTGGCGCGGAGCAGCACCTGGGTCTGCGGGGCGGAGAACACCGTGGCGTTCTCGATGAGTTCGGCCAGCAGGTGGATGACGTCGGCGACGGCGTGGCCGCGCAGTTCGCCGTCGATCGGCGGCACCAGCTTCACCCGGGAGTACTGCTCGACCTCGGCGATGGCGGAGCGCAGCACCTCGGTCATGTTCACCGGGTTACTCCACTGGCGCCGGGAGACGGCACCGCCCAGCACGGCGAGGTTCTCGGCGTGCCGCCGGATGCGGGTGGCCAGGTGGTCCACGTGGAACAGGCCCTTGAGCAGGTCGGGGTCCTCGATCTCGTTCTCGAGATCGTCGAGGATCGAGATCTCCCGGTGCACGAGGGACTGGAGCCGGCGCGCCAGGTTGACGAAGACCTCCAGCTTCTGCTCGCTGCTCGCCTGGCTGGAGAGCTGGGCGGCCCGCACGACGGCGGTGACGGCGCCGTCGTGCGCGCGGGCCAGATCGGCGGCGAGCAGTTCGAAGTCGTCGGCGTCCTCGGCCGGCCGGCGGCGCGGGTTGCGTTGCGGCGGGGTCTCGCCTTGGCGCAGCGCGTCGACCAGGGCGTGCAGGTCGGCCTCCCCGCGCGCGGCGGTGCGGCGCAACGCGTCGACCCGCTCGGCGACGGAGCGGGCGGCGCGGTCGGCGGCCACCGCGGCGATCAGGATGCCCGCGACGGCCACCGTGACCGATCCGGCGAGCACGGCCCACAGGATGGGACCGGTGCGCGCGCCGGTGGAGCGGATGCTGAACAGCACGGCGGCGGTGGCGCTGAGCGCGACCGCGAGGGGCGGCAGTACCGCGAGCCGCATGAGCTGGGGCCGTATGTGCGGTTCGGGCAGTGCGGGAGCGGGTCGGGCGACCGGCCGCCCGTGCCGGCCGCCCTCGCGGCGGTCGGCGCGGGTGGCCGGTGCTCGGAGGTGAGACATCTGCGTCCTCGTACTGTTCCGTCGGGCCTGTTTCCTCACGCGGTGCGCGCTGCGGACATGCGTCATCGCGGTGCCGGTCGGCGGGACCGGTGCACCCGGCCGCGCGTCGTCCGACGGACACTCACAGTAGTTGCCTGAGCATCATGTGCGGTGGGCAGTTGACAAACTCCCCAGAGGAGCGTCCCGCTCTGGTATGAAGCCTCGTACGAAGGACCGATGGCCCGGCCGGACACCCCCGGCCGACCCGAAAGACAGCGATAGGACCTGGTCAAAACCGGTCACAAAAGAAGACGACGGGCGATGGGCCGGCACCCGCCCGGCCCTCACCGCCCGTCCGTTTTTCTCGAGTTCTCCGTCCGTCTCTCGCGCCGGACCGCGCGCACCGCCCCCGGCCTTCCTGTCGATGTCACGCAGAGTGCGGGTTTTGGCCGTGGCTTAGCGGGCTCGGCGGCAGGAGAGGACGCGTCAGCCGCGCTTGGGCGGCTCGGCGACGAACGCCCCGACGGAGCGCCAGGTCCGCCGGACCTCCCCCGACACGGCTCGCCACCACGCCTCGGCCGGGAGCTTGCCCGCCGGCTCGAAGGGCTCGCCGGGCCGGGGCAGGGCCACGGCCTGGCCGGCCTCCTCCGCCGCCTCCTTCGTCCACTCCCCCGGCTCGGCCCAGGGGTGCGGGGCGAGGTTGAAGGTGCCCCAGTGGATCGGCAGCAGCACGCCGTGCGGCGCTCCGCCCTGCAGGTCGAGATGGGCGCGCAGGCCTTCCTCGGGGGTCATGTGGATGTCGGGCCAGAACTCGCTGTACGCCCCGATCTGGATCATCGTGGCGTCGAACGGGCCGTGCGCGGCACCGATCTCCTCGAAACCCCCGAAGTAGCCGGTGTCGCCGCTGTGGTAGATCCGGTGCTCCTCGCCGGCGACGGCCCAGGACGCCCAGAGGGTGTGCTGGGTGTTGCGCAGTCCGCGGCCGCAGAAATGGCGGGCGGGAGTGGCCGTGAGGGTCACTCCGCCGACCTTGGTGGACTCGTGCCAGTCCAGTTCGCGCAGCCGGTCCGGGGAGACGCCCCAGTGTTCGAGGTGGGCACCCACACCGAGCGGCACGGCGAACACGGTGTCCGTGCCGGCCAGCGCCTTGATGGTGGGCAGGTCCAGGTGGTCGTAGTGGTCGTGCGAGATCACGACCACGTCGACCTCGCCGAGCGCGGCCAGCGGCAGCGGCACGGGGTGCAGCCGCTTCGGTCCGGCGAAGGGGAACGGGGAGCAGCGCTCGCCCCAGACGGGGTCGAACAGGACCCGGTGGCCGTCGATCTCCGCGAGCACGCTGGAGTGGCCGATCCAGGTCAGCCGCAGTCCCGTGGCGGGTGGGCCGGCCAGGTCGGCGAAGGTCGTGGGGTGCACCGGGACGGTGCCCTTCGGGGCGCGCATGGGCCGGGTGTCCTTGTCGAAGAACACCTTCGCGAAGTCCAGCGCGGAACCGGAGGGCCGGGTGCGCGCGGCTCCGCCGGGGTTCTGGAAGACACCGTCCTTGAAGTGCGGAGAGCGACGGATGCGTGCCAGGCGCTCACCGTCCGGGTCCGCGCCGAAGGCCGCGGGCCGCAAGCCGCGGAGCCCGGAGCTCAGGGAACGCAAACCGGTCACGGTACCTCCAGGGGAGTGGCTGAGGCTCTCCATTATGGTCGGCCCCTCCGACAGCCCGGGGCCGCCGGGGCCGCCCTCCGGCCCCGGCGGGCGCCATCGAAGATCCGTTCAGCACGTTGACAGGGTGCGGATCGGCGGCTCCGCATACTGACCCATGATTCAGTAACTCGCATCCCGGCTCCCTCCGCCGACCGCCCCCGGCCGCCTTTGGACGGTCCCGGGGAGGCCGGCGTCGAGACGCCCTGTGGCCCGTGGCGCAAGGCCGCCGAGGTGGGCATCACCGGCTGCGCGCAGCGGCAGGAGGGCGGCGGGGGCGGCTTCCCCGGCGCGTTCTCCCAGCGCCTCGTCCAGGAGGAGCCGAGCGTGGACGACCTGGGCATCGGCGACCTGCTCCGTTCCAACGGCTTGCTCGCGGGCCGCGTCCTCGAATGCGGCGCGAAGGAGCGGAAGCAGCGGTGGCTGACGCCGCTCACGGACCCTGACACCCTGGCGCGCACCCTCACCGAGGCCCTCGACCGGCCCGGCGCCGCTCTGATCACCGTCCCCGAGGAGACCCCATGACCGCCCCCGCCCCCCTGATGTCGCTGGTCTGGACCGACCATGTCACCGGCCGCCAGGGCTTCCTGGTCGTGGACCGGCTGGTGCGGGGTGTGGCCAGCGGAGGGCTGCGGATGCGTCCCGGTTGCACGCTGGGGGAGGTGGCGGGGCTCGCCCGCGGCATGACGATGAAGGAGGCCCTGCACTACAACCCCGGGGGCCGCTACGTCCCGCTCGGCGGCGCCAAGGGCGGCCTCGACTGCGATCCCCGGGCGCCGGAGGCCTACGGACTGCTGGTGCGCTATCTGCGTGCCATGCGGCCGTACATCGAGAGCTCCTGGACCACCGGCGAGGACCTGGGCCTGACCCAGGACCTGGTGGACCGCGCCGCGACCGAGGCGGGCCTCATCTCCTCCATCCAGGCGGTGTACCCCTTGCTGGACGACGAGGCGGCGGCCCGCAAACGGCTCGCGGACGCCTTCGCGGTCGAGGTGGACGGCATCGGCCTGGGTGAGCTGGCCGGAGGCTGCGGAGTCGCCGAGTCGGTGCTCGCGGCCTTGGACCGGGCGTCGGTGCCGTACGCGGGCGCCCGGGTCTCCGTGCAGGGCCTCGGCACGATGGGCGGGGCCACCGCGCGCTTCCTCGCGCGCGCGGGCCTGACCGTGGTGGCGGTCGCCGACATCAAGGGCACGATCGCCAACCCGGCGGGGCTCGACATCGAGACGCTGCTCGCCGCGCGGGACGCCTACGGCAGCGTCGACCGGCACGTGCTGCGCTGCGGCGACCGGGAACTGCCCGGTGACGCCTGGCTGTCCGCTGAGGCCGAGGTGCTGGTGCCGGCGGCCGTTTCGTACGCGATCGACACCGCCGCCCAGGAGGGGATCGGCGCCCGCTGGATCGTGGAGGCCGCCAACATGCCCGTGCTGCCGGGGGCGGAGGCGCTGCTGGCCGCGCGCGGGGTGACGGTACTGCCGGACGTGGTGGTCAACTCCGGCACCAACGCGTGGTGGTGGTGGACCCTGTTCGGTGACATCGGTGCGGACGCCGACGAGGCGTTCTCGCACATCCGGCGCTCGATGCGCGCCCTGATCGGCCTGATGCTCGACCGTGCGGAGGCCGACGGTACGACCCCGCGCGCGGCCGCCCACGCCCTGGTGACCGACCGGCTGCCGGTGATCGCGGAACGCTTCGGGTGGTACCGGTGACGGGCGACAACGCCGTCTCCCCGGGCGCACCGGCACGGTCGACGTGACGGCCGGACTGCCCACGGGCTCGCGCGTCGACATGACCGGCGCCTGGTCCCCGGTGCTCGACGAGGGCCGGCTCGGCGAGGCTCGCGTGAAGACCTCGTCCGCTGTAGGACGTCCGCAGTCGCGGACCTCCTACAGCGCCATCGAGGTCGGCATCCGCGAGGGCACCGCCGCCCGGCTCGACGTCAGCTCCGACGAGGCGGTTCAGAGCCGGCCGATCATGCGGTTGAAGAGGTTGCGTCGGCGGCTGCGTGCCAGTCTCCGTACTGGCGTCGTCGCCGGGTGGGCGTTGGTCCCGGCCGACGCCCGGGCCCGACCGACGCCTCGCAAGCCGTTCGTGGCACCGGCACACCCAACCGGCCCCGGTCCGTGCGGGCGTCCTGTCTCCCGGGTGACCGAAGGTGCCGCCGACCCCACTCGAACAGCCCGAGGAAACGGGTCCCTTCGACGCCGCCCTTCCCAACGGATTAGGGTGACCGCGTGGCGAGAGTGCGGTTGAGCGTGGCCGAGCGGCGGGAGGAGCTGCTGCGGGCCGCCATCGAGCAGATCGAGGCGCGGGGCGTGGCGGCGGTCAGGATCGCCGACGTGGCCGCGGCGCTCGGGGTGAGCAACGCGCTGGTGCTGTACCACTTCTCGACCAAGGAGAAGCTGGTCGCCGCCGCGTTCACCTACGCGGCCAAGGACGATCTCACGCGTCTGCGCAAGCTGCTGGGGCGCAGGACGTCCGCGCTGCGCCGGCTGCGGGCGGCGGTGCGCTGGTACGCGCCGACCGGTCAGGCCAAGGGCTGGCGGCTGTGGATCGAGGGCTGGGCGGTGGCCCTGCGCGAGCCCGCCCTTCGGGAGGTCACCCGGGACCTGGACAAGCAGTGGAAGGCGGCGATCGCCGAGGTCATCGCCGAGGGCGTGGCGGCGGGCGAGTTCACGTGCGCCGACCCGGCCGGTGCCGCGCTGCGGCTGACCGCGTTGCTCGACGGGCTCGCGGTGCAGCTGACGTCGTACCCGGGCGGGGTGCCGCGGTCCCGGGCGCAGGTGTGGGTCGACGAGGCGCTCGCCCGGGAACTGGGGCTGGACCGGCAGGCGTTGACCGAGCGGGAGCGGTGAGCGCTCCACACGGGTCGGACGCGATCGTCGTTTGTACCGGTTGACCGGCCGGTCGGCCGACTCCGCCCCGGCCCGGCTCGCCGACCGGCTCGGCCGTCACCTGGATCGCCGGTCGGACACAGCCGCGGTCTGGAACGACGCCCGGATACGGCCCTGCCCCGGATCACGGCATGCGTGGTCCGGGGCAGGGCCGGCGGCGTCAGGCCACGGAGGTGATCCGCAGCTTGATGTCGTCCGGCGACAGGGTTCCCTTGGCCGTCACATGGTCACCGGAGGACTCGCCGCGCAGCCGTCGGCCGATCCACGGGACGAGGTACTCGCGGGCCCACTGGACGTCGTCGCGGCGGACCTCCAGGGTGCCCCGGGGCGGCAGCGGCGGCCACGGCTGCTCCGGGTCGGCCGGGACGTCGAGGCCGAGGACCTGCCCGGCGCGCAGCGCCACGCGGGTGTGCCCCTCGGGTGAGAGGTGGAGCCGGTCGTTGTCCCACGCCCGGCGGTCCTGAACCGACTTGAGGGACCACAGGTCGAGCACGGGACAGCCGTACCGGTCGGCGATCGCGCGGACGTGCCCGTTGTAGGTGGCGATCTTGCCGCGCAGGTGCTTGAGCACGGGAACGCCTCGGGTGTCGAAGCCGGTCGTCACCATCACCGTGCCCGCGACCTCGGCGAGCCGGGCCACGGCGCGCTCGAACCGCTCGGCCACCTCGTCCGGGTCGGTGCCGGGTCGGATGATGTCGTTGCCGCCGGCACAGAAGGAGACCAGATCCGGGGCCAGTCTCACGGCCTTGGGGAGCTGGTCGGCCACGATCTGGTCCAGCAGCTTCCCGCGCACGGCGAGGTTGCTGTATCGGAAGTCGCCCTCGGGACGCCGGTCGGCGAGGAGTACGGCGAACCGGTCGGCCCAGCCCACGAATGCCCCGTCGGGGCCGAGGTCGCCGACGCCCTCGGTGAAGCTGTCCCCCACCGCCACGTACGACCCGATCACTGATCTGTTGTCATTCTTCGAATCGTCTGCCACGTCGGACCATGATTCACCTTCGGATGTGGCTTACGCGACCGTAGGCCGGGGTTGACTACCGGTGAGATGAGACACCCTTAAATAGTTTGCCAATTCAGGAATTCGGCTGCCCTCGGACGTGTTGGGTATGTGATCGCCACACCCGGAAGCCGGTGGCACTGAAGTGGATCCGCACGATCCGGAAAGCGAAGTACCCACCGGCCGGTTCGGGACGAGCAGGGGCTCCGCGCGGATCGCCTCCCCTGTCGACACTCCGGGCGGGACCGCCACATGGCCGCAGGGAGCCGGACCATGCCCGGACACACCGAAGGCCGGACCCGGGGATCGTGGGTCCGGCCTTCGGAGGCGTGTCAGGCGGGGAATGCCGGGCGGGGCGGTCCTCAGCCGACGGCCACGCCGTGCTGGCGGAGGTAACCGAGCGGGTCGATGTCGGAGCCGTAGTCCGGCGTGGTGCGGATCTCGAAGTGCAGGTGCGGGCCGGTCACGTTGCCGGTGGCGCCGGACAGGCCGATCTGCTGGCCCGCGGTCACGGTCTGGCCGGCCGAGACGGAGAGCTGCGAGAGGTGGGCGTACTGGGCGTAGTAGCCGTCGTTGAGCTTGATGACGACCTGGTTGCCGTAGGCGCCGCCCCAGCCGGCGGAGACGACCGTGCCCGCGGCGACGGCCTTGAGGGAGGTACCGGTCGGGACGACGAAGTCGACCCCGGTGTGGTGGCCGCTGGACCACATGCTGCCGGCCACGTGGTAGCCGGTGCCGATGGTTGCGCCGGTCACCGGGAGGGTGAAGCCGGTGGCGGTGGCCGTGGAACCGGAGGACTTGGCCGCCGGGGCCGCCTGCGCCGGGGAGGGCTTCGAGGCCGCCGGCGCCTGCTGCGGGGCGGACTCGGCGCGGGTCTGCGCGGCCTTCTTGCCGAGCGTGAGTTCCAGGCCCGGGCGGATCAGCGCCGGGTCGGCACCGATGGCCTGCCGGTTGTCGTCGTAGAGCTGGTGCCAGCCGCCGCTGACGTGCTGCTGGTCGGCGATCGCCGAGAGGCAGTCGCCGGACTTCACCGTGTAGGTGCGCACAGCGGAATCCGGTTGCGCGGCCGCCTTCTTCACCGTGGCGGGAAGGGACTGCACGGTCTTTCCGGAAACTGACTGCGCGGGGGTGGCGGCGTGCGCTCCGGTGGCCCCGATGAGCGGGAGGGCCAGCGCGGCGCCGCCGGTTCCGGCGACGGCGAGGGAGCGGGAGCGGGAAAAACGCGGGGTCTTGGGACGTCGGTGCTTACCCTTAGCGGGCATGGCGCATTCCTCTCCGACGCCTGCGAGGTCAGCTGTCGGGTTCGGGCTGGAGCTGCCCGGCCGCGTTGGATCGCGACTTCACCCCTAGCCTGTCGCGGAGACCGGACAGGCAGTCGTACCTGGTGGGTCCCCCGCTCCTGCCGAACGCGGGTCAAGTGTGTGGGGACTCCGGGCGGCGGCAGGATTCGGCGTTCCGTCCGGATTGGTGGCGAACGTAGGCGAGCGAGACCTACGGAAACAAGCAGCCGGTCCCCGCCGTTCGCGTTTCCGGAGACCGAAGGCGGACCGGCCCGGTCACCCTGCGTGAATTCCCGCCCTCTGCGCCCTTCATTTTCCCTTCACTTCTTGAGAATTACGTGGACATGACGTGCGACGCTCGGTCACCGATATGACCCTCCTCACGCGTCACCCACCACCGGCCCTTACAAGGCGGCGAGTTGTAACGAAGCCGCCAATTCGGGCAGAAGGCTCAGATGCGGCACAGTCGGAGAACCGTCGCATCCAGGTCTCCCTTCAGGCCGGTGCGCAGCCCATGGTGCAGCAAGACGGCTCCTCGAAACACTTCGCCCGTTTCGCGGCATTCATACGATGCTGTCGGGTCGAGTCCACGCAACCGCACCGCCGGCACCGGTTCGCCGTAGCTCTGCGCCTGCAGCCAGGCGAGGACCACCGCCTCGTCCGCGAGGACGTACTGGACGGCGCTCAGGCCGCCCGCCGGGGGGCGCAGCCGGTACAGCTCGCCGCGCTGGACGACCGGGCGGATCTCCTTGTACAGCTCCACCCACCGCCGGGCCTCGGCCAGTTCCTCCTCGCTCCACTCCGTGAGGTCACCGCCGACACCGAGAACGCCGGCCATGGCGCTGACGAAGCGGAACCGCAGCGAGCTGACCCGGCCGTTGAGCTGTGTGTTCGGGCTGTCGGTGACCCAGGCGGCCATCACCCGGGCGGGGTGGATCTGGGTGAAGCCGTGCTGGATGGCGAGCCGGTCCAGCGGGTCGGTGTTGTCGGACGTCCACACCTGGTCGGTGCGGCTCATCATCCCGAGGTCGATCCGGCCGCCGCCCCCCGAACAGGACTCGAAGGCGACCCCGGGGTGCGCCGCGCGCAACCGGTCCAGCAGCGTGTACAAGGCCCGGACGTGGTCGGCCCACAGGCGCTGCGGGTACGGCTCACCGGGCCAGCCGGCGTCGGTGAAGCAGCGGTTGAAGTCCCACTTCACGTAGTCGATCGGGGCGTTGCTGAGCAGTGCGTCCAGCTGCCCCCACAGGTATTCCCGGACGTCCTCGCGGGCGAGGTTGAGGACGAGCTGGTTGCGCAGTTCCGTCCGCTTACGTCCCGATTGGTACTGGACCCAGTCGGGGTGGGCGCGGTACAGGTCGCTGTCCGGGTTGACCATCTCGGGTTCGACCCAGATGCCGAACCGCATGCCGAGGCCGTGCACCCGGTCGGCGAGAGGCTTGAGGCCGTGCGGGAAGCGGTCGGGGTTCGGAGTCCAGTCGCCGAGCCCGGCGCGGTCACTGGTACGGGCGCCGAACCAGCCGTCGTCCACCACGAACAGCTCGACGCCGATCTCGGCGGCACGGCGGGCGAGGGCGGCCTGCTGCTCCTCGGAGATGTGGAAGTTCGTCGCCTCCCAGGAGTTGAAGAGGACGGGCCGGTCCTGCTCCGCGTCCGGGATGACGTACGCGCGCTGATAGGCGTGCCAGACACGGCTCGCGCCCCCGAAGCCGCCGTCGCTCCACAACCCCGCGAAGACGGGGGTGGTGTACGACTCCCCCGGCTGCAGGAGCAGCAGGCCGGAGTCGTCGTAGCCGGCGCCGCCGGTGATCTGTACCCGGGCGTCCGGGAGTTGGGCGACGGCGATGCGCCAGGAGCCGGACCAGCCGAGCGCGCAGCCGTAGACCTCGCCGCGCTCCTCGGTGGCGTCGGTGTCGAGCGCGACCCAGGGCAGGTGCTGGTGGCCGGTGTGGCCGCGGCGGCTGCCGATGACCTTCTCACCGTAGGTGAGGGGGGCGGTGGTGAGCCGGGACTCGGCGGCCCATCGGCCGTGCAGCTGGGACAGCCGCCAGCCCTCGCGGTCGGGCAGGGTCCAGGTGGCGGCGTCGGCCCGCAGCAGCTCCACGAGCGCGTGACCGCCGTTGCCGAGGGTCACCCAGCGCTCCACGACGTCCCCGCGCGTCCGGTAGTGGAGGGTGATCGCCAGCCCGTCGTCCTCGAAGCGCAGCCGCAGCTCGTCGCCCTCCGCCTCGTACGCCTGGAAAGCCCACTCCGTGCCGCGGCGCTCGACCGTTCGCACGGACAGGGCGGGGCGGACGAAGCGGGGGCCGCCCTCGACGGGGTACTCCTCGCGGCCGTCGAGCGGGGATTCGAAGGGCCAGTAGCCGGGCAGGGGGCTCACCGCCAGCGCCTCGGCGTCCGCGAGCGCGATCCGCGGGCCCCAGTGGAGGTGGAGCAGCTCGTCCGCCTCGGTGAGATGCAGGGCATAACTGCTGGTGGGCCCCGACAGGAGCCAGGTACGACCGTCTTCGGCGATGTCCACCATCGAGACCTCACAGCTGTCAACAGATCCGCTCAATTGCGAACATCATCAGCTGTGCGGCCCCAGGTGACAATGCCTGTGGACAACTCATTGCCCGAGGAAAGCAATGTCGTATGGTCGACGGAGCGCCCGTCGACGAGCCGCGCCGGCGGGGCCGACCGGGAGGAGCCCCCGTGACGCAGCAGGTCCCGTCGACCGAGCCGGAGCTGGCCGGAGTGCGCAATTTCCGTGACGTAGGCGGACTGCCGACCGTGGACGGACGGCGGGTGCGGCACGGTGTGCTGTACCGCAGCGGGCACCTCGCGCACGCGACCGAGGAGGACGCGGCCTTCCTCTCCTCCCTGGGCCTGCACACGATCTTCGACTTCCGTAACGCGGCCGACCAGAGGCTGGAGGGACCCGACGTCGAGCTGGCCGGCGTGCGCAATGTGAACCTGCCGCTGAGCGACCCGGCGGACGGCGCCGAGTTCTGGAAGATGGTCCGCGACGGCGACCTCGAGCAGTTGCGCGCGATCCTGGACGACGGCAAGGGGGCGGCCCGGATGATCGCCTCGTACCGGACGATCGTCAAGGAGCGCACCGCCGAGCACTCCCGGGTGCTGCACGCGCTCGCCGAGGACAGCGTGCCCGCGCTGATGCACTGCGCGGCCGGCAAGGACCGCGCGGGCATCTCCATAGCCGTCACGCTGCTCGCCCTGGGGGTGGAGCGCGACGCCATCGTCGCCGACTACCTGGAGTCCAACGCCAAGCACCGCCGCTACCGGATCCGGCGCAACGGCAGCGCGGACACCGCGTACATCCCCGAGGTGATGGAGCTGCTCAGCCCGCTCTTCGACGCCCGGGCCGAATACCTCGAGGCGGCCTTCCACAGCATCGAGGAGACCTGGGGCGGAGCCGACGCCTACCTGGAACAGGGCCTCGGCCTCGCCACCGAGACCCGCGAGCGGCTGCGCGAGCGCCTGCTGGACTGACCGGACGCGAGTCCGCGGATTGCCCGGATGCGCGGATTGCCCGGATGCGCGGGCGCGTAGGTCCACAGGGCCGGGGGGCAAAGGCCGTCCGTGGGGTCGGCCTACGCTGCCCGCATGTGGAAGGAGATCGCAAGCACGAGGACGACGGCCGGCGGTGGGTCGAGCGCGATCTTCGAGACTACCTCGGCCGGCCCGCGGGGACGACTGGTACCGGTAACCGTCGTGAGCAGAACGAGCGGGGCTGCCACCGACAGGAGGGCAGGAGCCCGCCGGGCACCGTAGGGTCACCGGTCCGTGGAGCGAGTTCCGCCCAGCGCTACGCGGGCCCGTGATTCCGCGCCGCCTCGCCGGGTCAGCCCTTGGCGCCCACCGCGAACAACAGGTAGAGGAACGCGGCCAGGACATGGCCGAGCGCGATGTAGATGAGCAGCCGGATCCACAGGGATCGGGGGAACTTCTCCTCGAAATCGCTCATGGCAGCTCTCCGGTCAGCGGCCCCAGGCACAGGGTGGCCGTGGGGCTCTGCAGCAGGGTGTGGACGAACAGCAGCTCCACGCCGTCGTGATCCTCGGCGGCGAGGCGGTGCGGGGTGAGGGAGTCGAAGTGCGCGCTGTCGCCGGGCGCGAGGAGGTGCGCGGTGTCGCCGAGACGCAGCCGCAGGCGCCCCTTGAGGACGTACAGCCATTCCTCGCCCGGGTGGACGCGCACGATGTCGCCCTGGGAGCCGTACGGCACGCGCACGCGCAGGGCCTGCATGCCGCGGCCGGGCGCCCCGGCCTGGACGTATGTCCAGCCGCCCGCCCGGGTCGGCTCCATGTCGGCGGCCCGCACGATCGCGTCCCGGTCGGCTACCGTCTCGCCGAGGAGCTCGGAGACGGTCGTACCGTAGACACGGGCGAGCGCGAGGAGCATCGGCAGCGAGGGTTGGCGGTGTCCGGTCTCCAGGCGGGAGAGGTGGGCCGGCGAGAGCCCGGCGGTGCGGGCCGCGGCCTCCAGGGTGAGGCCTGCCCGGCGGCGCAGTGCGCGCAGCTGCGGCGCGACGGCCGGCAGGGCGTCGCCCTGGCCCGCCCCCGGTGCCGCGGCGTCTGAGGCGTTCATGCCTCCATTCAGCCCCGATATTGCCTGATCGGCAATTTTCTTACCTCAGAGGCAAAAAAGGCCCCGCGCCCCAGCGTTTTGCTACGATCAGGCTAAGAACTGAACACGTTCAAAACAGGGGGATCGCATGCCTGCACGCACCACGCCGGACCCAGCCGACACACCGGCGACCGCCCTCGGCCCCACCGCACTCGTCCTGGGGCTCGTGGCCGCACCGGGCCTGTGGCCGACCCTCACGTTCGGCCTGCTCCCCGTGATGCTCATCGCCGGCGGGCTCGCCGTCGTCCTCGGCCTCACGGGCGTCCACTACGCCCTCCATGGCATCGGCCGGCTGTGGATCGCCACCACGGGAACCGTCCTGGGCGCGCTCGGACTGGCCTATCCCTTCGTTCTCGTCCTGCCGTTGCTCCTCTGAACGCCCCACGCCCCGCACCGAGCCCGTCCCGGTTGCGGGGCGCGGCAAGAGGGCCCGGCCCCCGGTCAGCGATGGGCCACCGCCTGCTTGATCAGGGTCTTGCCGAAATCCCACATCAGGCCGCCACCGCTGTGCGCGTCGTCCATCACGGCGGTGAAGGCCTCCACGAACCGGTCCACGTCGGCCTCGTCGACGACCAGCGGCGGAATGAGCTTGATCACCTCCAGGTGGTCGCCGGAGACCTGGGTGAGGATCCGGTGCCGTTGCAGCAGCGGTACGACGACCATCTGCGCGAACAGGCCCTTGCGTGCGGCCTGGAGCATGGTCCAGCGGCTGCGCAGCTTCAGCGAGGACGGCTTGCCGAACTCGATGCCGATCATCAGGCCCCGGCCGCGCACATCGGCGAGCAGCTCGTACTTGTCGATCAGCGCGGTCAGACGGGACTTCAGCAGCTCACCGGTCGTGCGCACCCCGGCGACGATCTGCTCGTTCTCCATGACCGACAGCACGGCGAGGCCGCACGCCATCGCCGGGGAGTTGGACCCGAAGCTCGCCGAGTGGACCAGGACGCGGTCCATGGACGAGTACACCTTCTTGAAGATCCACTCCTTGCCGAGGGTGGCACCGACCGGTACATAGCCGCCGGAGAGCGCCTTGGCCACGCACACCAGGTCCGGTTCGACCCCGTCCTCGTGCTGGTAGGCGTAGAAGTCGCCGGTGCGGCCGAGACCGGTCTGCACCTCGTCGGCGATGAGCAGCGCCTTGTGCTTGTGCAGCAGGTCCTGGGCGGCGCGCAGATAGCCGGGCGGGGCCTCGTGTACGCCCTTGCCCTGGATGGGCTCGACGATGAGGGCGGCGACGTCGCCCCTCTTCAACTCCCGTGCCAGGGCGTCGAGATCGCCGAGGGGGACGGCGGTGTCGGGGAGCAGCGGGGCGAAGCCGTCGCGGAAGCCGTGCTCGCCGTTGACCGAGAGCGAGCCCGTGGTCAGGCCGTGGAAGGCGTGGTCGCAGTAGAGGACCCGCGGCTTGCCGGTGGCGTACCGGGCGAACTTCAGGGCCGTCTCCACCGCCTCGGTACCGCTGTTGCCGAAGAACACCCGGTCCAGGTGCGGGCTGTGCGCGAGGAGCCGCTCCGCGAGCAGGCCCGGCAGCGGCTGGCAGTCGAACCGGGTGAGGTCGGCGAGGTTCAGGTCGAGGACGTCGTGCAGCGCCTTGCGGACGACCGGGTGGTGGCGGCCCAGGCCCATCACCCCGAACCCGGCGAGCATGTCCAGGTAGTCGTTGCCGTCCGCGTCGTAGAAGTGGGCGCCTTCGCCGCGCTCGTAGACCTTGTCGAAGCCGATGGTGTGCAGCATGCGCGGCAGCTGCGGGTTGAGGTACTTCGCGTGCAGCTCGTAGCGCTCGGCTCCGCGCTCGGCGAGCAGGGCACCGAGGTCGAACTCCGTGGTCATTCACTCTCCTTGGCTGTGCCGTCGACGTCCCTGACGGCCAGGCTCGCGCTGATCCGCCCGGCGATCTCGACGGGCGTGAGGCCGATGTCGGCCAGCACCTCGCCGCGTTTGGCGTGCGCGAGGAACTGCTCCGGAATGCCGAACCGCCGCACCGGCACGTCCACGTCGGCATCACCGAGGGCCAGGGCGACGGCCGAACCGACGCCCGCCGCACGGCTGTTGTCCTCCACCACGGCCACCAGGCGGTGTTCGGCCGCCAGGCCGGGCAGTGCGGGGTCGACGGGCTTGACCCAACGCGGGTCCACCACCGTGCAGTCGATACCGCGAGCCTGAAGCAGCTCGGCGGCCTGCAGGCACACCGGTGTCATCACACCGACGGCCACCAGCAGCACCTCGGGGAGCCCGGCCCGGTGCAGGACGTCCATGCCGCCCACGTGGTCGATCGCCGGGATCTCCGGGCCGACGGACTCCTTCGGGAAGCGGACCACAGTCGGCGCGTCGTCCACGGCGACCGCCTCGCGCAGCTGCGCCCGGAGCTGGTCGGCGTCGCGCGGAGCGGCGATCCTCAGGCCCGGTACGACCTGGAGGACCGACATGTCCCACATGCCGTTGTGGGACGCGCCGTCCACGCCGGTGACGCCGGCCCGGTCCAGGACGAAGGTCACCCCGCAGCGGTGCAGGGCCACGTCCATCAGCAGCTGGTCGAAGGCACGGTTGAGGAAGGTGGCGTAGACGGCGACGACCGGGTGCAGGCCGCCGGTCGCGAGCCCGGCCGCGGAGACGGCCGCGTGCTGCTCGGCGATGCCCACGTCCCACACCCGGTCGGGGAAGCGCTCGGCGAACTCCCCGAGACCCACCGGGTGCAGCATGGCCGCCGTGATGGCGACGACGTCCTCCCGCTCCTGCGCGATCCGCACGATCTCGTCGCCGAACACCGAGGTCCAGGAGGGCCCGCCGGAGGGCACGAGCGGTGCGCAGGTGAGCGGGTCCATCACGCCGACGGTGTGGAAGTGGTCCTCCTCATGGGCGAGGGCGGGCTCGTAGCCGCGGCCCTTCTCCGTGAGGCAGTGGACCAGGACCGGGCCGTGGAAGCGTTTCGCCCGGCGCAGCGCGGACTCGACGGCGCCGATGTCGTGGCCGTCGATCGGGCCGACGTACTTCAGGCCCAGGTCCTCGAACATGCCCTGCGGGGCGAAGGCGTCCTTGAAGCCCTTCTTCGCGCCGTGCAGGGACTCGTAGATCGTGTTGCCGACGACCGGGGTCCGCAGCAGCACGTCCTTGCCCCAGGCGAGGGCCTTCTCGTAGCCGTCCGTCGTGCGCAGGGTGGCCAGGTGGTCGGCGAGGCCGCCGATGGTCGGCGCGTACGACCGCTCGTTGTCGTTGACGACGATGATCAGCGGCCGGTCCTTGGCGGCCGCGATGTTGTTCAGCGCCTCCCAGGCCATACCGCCGGTCAGCGCTCCGTCACCGATGACGGCGACGACGTGCCTCTTCTCCCCCTGCACCTGGTTGGCCTTGGCGAGGCCGTCGGCCCAGCCCAGCGCGGTGGAGGCGTGGCTGTTCTCGATGACGTCGTGCTCGGACTCCTCGCGCGAGGGGTAGCCGGACAGGCCGCCCTTGCCGCGCAGTTTGGAGAAGTCCTGACGTCCCGTCAGCAACTTGTGGACATAGCTCTGGTGTCCGGTGTCCCACAGGATGCGGTCGACCGGTGACTCGAAGACCCGGTGGAGCGCGATGGAGAGTTCCACCACCCCCAGATTGGGCCCGAGATGACCGCCGGTTCTCGACACCGCGTGCACCAGGAACTCACGTATCTCGTCGGATAGTTCGCCTAGTTCCGCCTCGGACAGCGCCTTCAGGTCGCGTGGTCCCCGGATCGTCTCCAGAATGGTCACGCTCGGGCCCCCTCTCGGTCCGTGCCTTGCCTCAACTCATCGTTCCGGGCTCGTCGGCTCGGCGAGCTTCCTGGCCTCCTCGATGAGGGTCTCCACGATCTGCGACTCGGGGACGGTCTTGACGACCTCCCCCTTCACGAAGATCTGGCCCTTGCCGTTGCCCGAGGCAACCCCGAGATCGGCCTCGCGGGCCTCGCCCGGACCATTGACCACACACCCCATCACCGCGACCCGCAGCGGCACCTCCATGCCGTCCAGGCCCGCGGTGACCTCCTCGGCGAGCTTGTACACGTCCACCTGGGCGCGACCGCAGGACGGGCAGGAGACGATCTCCGGGCGCCGTTGCCTGAGGCCGAGCGACTGAAGGATCCGGATGCCGACCTTGACCTCCTCGGCCGGCGGGGCCGACAGGGAGACGCGGATGGTGTCGCCGATACCCCGGGCCAGCAACGCACCGAAGGCGACGGCCGACTTGATCGTGCCCTGGAAGGCCGGGCCGGCCTCCGTGACCCCCAGGTGCAGCGGGTGGTCGCACTGTTCGGCGAGTTGCCGGTACGCCTCGATCATGACGACCGGGTCGTTGTGCTTGACCGAGATCTTGATGTCCCGGAAGCCGTGCTCCTCGAAGAGCGACGCCTCCCACAACGCGCTCTCGACCAGCGCCTCCGGGGTCGCCTTGCCGTGCTTCCGCAGCAGCCGCCGGTCCAGCGAACCCGCGTTGACGCCGATACGGACGGGCGTGCCGTGGTCCTTCGCGGCGCGCGATCTCCTTGACCTGGTCGTCGAACTTCTGATGTTGCCCGGGTTGACGCGGACCGCGGCGCAGCCGGCCTCGATGGCCGCGAAGACGTACTTCGGCTGGAAGTGGATGTCCGCGATCACCGGGAGCCGCGACTTGCGGACGATGGTGGACAGAGCGTCCGCGTCGTCCTGCGTGGGGCAGGCGACGCGGACGATCTGGCAGCCGGTCGCGGTGAGTTCCGCGATCTGCTGCAGGGTGGCACCGATGTCGGACGTACGGGTGGTCGTCATCGACTGCACCGACACCGGCGAGCCGCCGCCGACGGCCACCGGGCCGGCCTGGATCTGCCGCGACCGGCGACGCGGCGCGACCGGACCGGCCGGTACCTCGGGCACGCCCAAGGGCACCGCGGTCACCGCGGTCACCGCGTCACTCCCGGTTTCCGGCGGCGGCCTCGCGCATGGCCCGCAGCGACTCCTTGAGGGAGCCCATCGTGGCGAGGACGGCGGTGGGCTCGTAGCCGCAGTGCGCCATGCAGTTGGCGCAGCGGGGGTCCTTGCCGCGGCCGTACTTGTCCCAGTCGGTCTTCTCGATGAGTTCGCGGTACGTCGGCACGTATCCGTCGCTCATCAGGTAGCAGGGGCGCTGCCAGCCGAAGAGCGAGTAGTTCGGGATCGCCCACGCGGTGCACGGGAAGTCGACCTTGCCCTCCAGGAAGTCCAGGAAGAGCGGGGAGTGGTTGAGCCGCCACTTCCTGCGGTTGCCACCCGCGAAGGCCTTCTTGAACAGCTCCCGGGTCTGCTCGACACCGAGGAAGTGCTCTTGGTCGGGCGCCTTCTCATAGGCGTAGGCGGGCGAGATCATCATCTCGTCGACCTTGAGGTCGTCATTGAGGAAGTTGAGCACCTCGATGATGGTCTGCGGGGTGTCGGTGTTGAAGAAGGTGGAGTTGGTGGTCACCCGGAAGCCGCGCCGCTTGGCCTCCTTGATGGCCTCCACCGCCTCGTCGAACACGCCCTCCTTCGCAACGGACTCGTCGTGCCGCTCACGCAGCCCGTCGATGTGCACCGCGAAGGCGAAGTAGGGCGAGGGCTTGAACTTCTCGATCTTCTTGCGCAGCAGCAGCGCGTTGGTGCACAGGAAGACGAATTTCCTCCTCGCCACCAACTGCCGCACGATCTCGTCGATCTGAGGATGCATCAGGGGCTCGCCGCCGGCGATGGAGACCATCGGCGCACCGGACTCCAGCACCGCGCCCACGGCCTGGGCGACCGGCATGCGCTGCTTGAGCACACCGGCCGGGTGCTGGATCTTGCCGCAGCCCTCGCACTTGAGATTGCAGGCGAACAGCGGTTCCAGTTCCACGATGAGCGGGAACTTGTCCCGTCTGCGGATCTTCTGTTCAGCCAGGTATGTAGCGACCTTGATGGACTGACGCAACGGCATGGCCATCTGGCTCACCTCCGGGGGAGCAGCAAAGAACGGTGCCATTCAAAGAAAGCGGGAAGAACGGAACGAAGAACACGGAAAGCTGATATTCCACCGCGCACCGTGCCAATCCGGACGAGTTCATGTTCGGGAGCGTCCACGACCACCCGTACGGCCGCAACCGGACGGTCGCCCGCACGGCCGGCGGCGAGCAGCGTGGCCGCGGACTCCATGTCGGCCGCGATCGCGCCGGTCGCGAGCAGATCGGACCGCTCCGGGCCCCGGACCACGTGGTCGGAGCCGGTGAGCGGCCCGGTGTGGACCGTGCGTCCGGGCAGGATGCGCACGAGTTCCTCGACCAGCAGGTCGGTGCCCACACACGGGACGGTCCCGTGCGGGTCCCGGGTCTCCTCGGCGACGATCAGGTCGCCGGGGTGCATGCCGGGGGCGAGTCCGGCACAGAAGCCGGTGGCCAGTACGGCGGCCCCGGCGAGGGCCGGGGCCGCCAGACGGCCGGTGATGGAGCGTTCCGCCGCCCGGGGACCCATGCCCGTGCGGACGACGGTGTACGGCCCGCCGGCACCGCCGCGGTCGCCGGTGCGCAGGGCGAGGTGCTCGATGCCGAGCGCGCAGGCGATCAGCAGCGGGGCCGGAGCGGGCTGGGTGCTCAAGTCAGCTACTCCCCTTGGCCTGCGGAGCGGCCTTCTCGGCCGGGGCCAGGAGGTTGCGCTCGAAGGGGTCGCCGTGCAGGTACCGGCCGAGCGCGGTGAGCGGGAACACCTGCCGGTAGAGGTGGTAGTTGATGGAGAAGTCCCAGGGGAAGCCGGTGCCGGTGAAGTACGGCTCGTCCCAGGTGCCGTCCTCCCGCTGGGTGTCGGCCAGCCAGCGGATGCCGCGCTCGACGGCCCGGGAGTCCTTCTCCCCCGCCGCGAGCAGCGCCATGAGTGCCCACGCCGTCTGCGAGGCGGTGGAGGCGCCGCGGCCGCTCCACTCCTTGACGTACTTGTAGGAGCGCAGGTCCTCGCCCCAGCCGCCGTCGTCGTTCTGAACGCTCTCCAGCCAGGTCACCGCCCGCCGGATCGCCGGGTGGGAGGCGGGCAGGCCCGCCGCGGTCAGCGCGGGCACCACCGAGCCCGTGCCGTAGATGTAGTTGACACCCCAGCGGCCGAACCACGAGCCGTCCGGCTCCTGTTCGGCGAGCAGCCAGCCGATGCCCCGCCGGGTGCGCGGGTCGTGGGCGAGGCCCTCGGCGGCGAGCATCTCCACCACATGCGCGGTGACATCCGCGGACGGGGGGTCGATGACCTCGCCGAAGTCACAGAACGGCAGCCGGTTCGGGAACGGACTGGTGTTGTCCACATCGAAGGCGCCCCACGCGCCGTTCTTCGACTGCATCCCCAGATTCCAGCGCACGGCCCGCCCGATCGCCCGGTCCACGCGCTCGGGGTCGTGGTGCCTGACCCGGCGCAGCGCGAGGGCGACCTCGGCGGTGTCGTCGATATCCGGGTAGTTGTCGTTGTGGAACTCGAACGCCCAGCCACCCGGTGGCAGCTGGGGTCGCTTGACGGCCCAGTCACCCGGGCGCACGATCTCCTCGCCGAGCATCCAGTCGGCCGCCTTGACCAGTTGCGGGTGGTCGGCGGGCAGGCCCGCGTCGACCAGCGCGATGGTGGCGAGGCAGGTGTCCCAGACCGGGGACTGGCAGGCCTCGATCATGCGGGCGCCGTCCTCGCGCCAGACGGCGAAACGGTCCAGCGAGGCGAGGCCCTCGCGCATCACCGGGTGCTGGAGGTCGTAGCCGAGCAGGTACAGGGCGATGACCGAGTACACGGCCGGGGGCTGGATGCCACCCCAGCAGCCGTCGTTCTCCTGCCGCTCGATGATCCAGCGGGCGGCGGAGTTCATCGCGGCCTTGCGGAGTCTGCGCGGCGCGACCTTGCGCAGCCGGTGCAACGCCTTGTCCAGACGCTGGAAGACGCCGTCCCAACTGGCCACCGGCGCAAGCGGCTTGGGGGGGTTGGGCTGGGCCGGGTCGGTGTGCAGCTCGTCCAGCGGGAAGGGCGCCGGACGGACCGGGCGCTTGGCCGAGACGATGGTGAGCGGCACGATCGTCTGCCGGGCCCAGCACCCGAAGTCGTAGATGTTGAGCGGCATCCAGCTGGGGAAGTAGATCAGCTCCGGGGGGAGTTCGGGCAGGTCCTCCCACTTC
Organism: Streptomyces sp. NPDC006314; assembly: GCF_040613075.1. Taxonomy (NCBI): domain Bacteria; kingdom Bacillati; phylum Actinomycetota; class Actinomycetes; order Kitasatosporales; family Streptomycetaceae; genus Streptomyces; species Streptomyces sp. NPDC006314. Next base: position 432,467 of record NZ_JBEXRL010000006.1, read on the forward strand.
CACCAGCCGAACAGGGCGAGCCAGATCCGGGTGAAGACGCGGGCGGCGGCGATGCCTCCGCGCTCCCGGATCCAGGCCGATGCCCGCGCCATGTGCGGGGCGTCGGGAGCGTCACCGGCCAGGCGCAGGGCGACGTACGCCTCGATGGTGGTGGACAGTTCACCGGGGCCGCCGTAGAAGGTGGCCCAGGTGCCGTCCTCGCGCTGCTCACCCCGGATGAACTTGGCGGCGGCCTCGGTCGTCGCCGCGTCGCCGATACCCAGGAACTGACGGAGCAGCAGGTCCTCGGCGTCCATGGTGACGTTCGTCTCCAGGTCGCCCTTCCACCAGCCCTCGGCATCCTGCCGGGCGAGCAGGAAGTCGGTGGCGCGCCTCGCGGCGCGTGCGGCGGCTTCTTGTACCCCGGCCGCCACGGGGGTGATGAGGGTGGTGTCGCTGGCCGCGGCAGCGCGGGTCGGCAAGGTCGCCCCGGTGCTTCCGTCGGTCGTCGCTGTCATGGCTTCCCCTTCGTGCAGTCGTGCGAGTCGTGCTGCTGTGGGTCCGCCGTCGGCCGGTGTCCTGCGTCCTTGGGTCCCTCCCCGCTCGAACGAAGCCGAGAGCTCGGGGCGGACACCGGCCGGCGACTACGCGAGGTGTGTCGAGCCGATAGTGATCATCTCTTTCGTACGACGACGAAGTCGGCGAGCGCCGTGAAGGAGGCCCGTACCCGGTCGGGCATGTCGACGGCGTCGAGGGCTTCGAGGGCGATGGTGTACTGACGACGCGCTTCCTCGGCCGTCCAATCGCGGCCGCCCGCCTCCTCGATGAGGGCGGCGCGGGCCGCGAACTCCTCCTCGGAGAAGTTCTCGAAGTCGCTGCTCTTGGCGTCGGCCGCGAGGATCTCGGCGAGCTGCTCCGAGGCCGAGCCGCCGGCCGCGAGGGCGGCCACCACCGGCAGGGACTTCTTGCGCTGCCGCAGGTCGCTCCAGGTCTGCTTGCCGGTGGCCTCCGGGTCGCCCCAGATACCGAGAAGGTCGTCGACGGCCTGGAAGGCGAGCCCGAGGTGGTAGCCGTACCGTTCCAGCGCGTCGGCGGTGGCGTCGTCCGCACCGCCGAGGACCGCGCCGATGGAGGAGGCGCAGGCGAGCAGCGCGCCGGTCTTGTTGCCCTCCATCTCCAGGCACTCCTCGACGCTGACGCGATCGCGGTGCTCGTAGGAGATGTCCTGCGCCTGACCGTCGATCAGGGCGCGGGTGGCGGCGGTCAGCCGACGGGTGGCGCGGCCCGCCTCGACGGTGCCCAGCTCCAGCAGGACCTCGTTGGCGAGGGCGAACAGGGCGTCGCCGACCAGGATGGCCTGAGCGGGGCCGTGCACCTTCCAGACGGTGTCGCGGTGCCGGCGCTGTTCGTCGCCGTCCATCAGGTCGTCGTGCAACAGTGAGAAGTTGTGGACGAGTTCGACGGCGACGGCACCGGGGATGCCCGTCTCGGGTGCGGCGCCGGCGACCTCCGCCGAGAGCACGGCGAGGGCGGGGCGTACGGCCTTGCCGCCGTCCCCGTCGGCCGGGTTGCCGGCGGCGTCGATCCAGCCGAAGTGGTAGGCGGCGACGGTGTCCATGGGAGGCGCCAGGCGGTCGACGGCCGCACGCAGGACCGGTGTGGCCAGGGTCCGGCCGCGCTCCAGCAGCGCGGACACCTCCGCCGCGGCCCGTGGAGCGGGCGTCGAGGCCGGGGGCACAGTGGGCACAGTCTCTCCTCTTGTTGCGGTACCGGGAGTGCGGAGGCCTGCCGCGGGCTCCTGGGCGAGCATCAGGCCGCCTCCTCGAAATCGAAGAGGTGGCGGGGGCGGGGCCGGCCCAGAGCGCTCAGCACGGCGTCTGCCGCGCTCACTCCACTGCGGACCGCACTCTCCATGGTCGCGGGCCACCCGGTGGCGGTCCACGCTCCGGCCAGGTACAGGCCGGGGGCCTTGGTGCGGGCGCCGGGCCGCAGCCGCCCGACGCCGGGGGTGGGGGCGAACGTGGCCGTGCGCTCCCGGGTCACGAAGAAATCCTGCACCACGGCCGCGCACGTAGCCGGAATCAGTCGTTCCAACTCGGGCAGGTAGCGCTCGCGGAGGTCGGCGACCGGGGCGTCGATCTCGTCCTGCGCCGCCGACTGGGACAGCGCGAGGTACTGGCCGGCACGCAGCCCGGAGGCGTCGGTGCGGTCGAAGACCCACTGCACGGGGGTGCCGAGGGCCGCGAAGAAGGGCTTCGCGAGCACCCTGCGGTCGTAGACGACATGGACGTTGAGGATCGGGGCGGTGCCGATCTCCAGCAGCCTTTCCGGGGCGTCCAGGGCACCGGGCGGCAGCAGGTCGTGGGTCTCGCGCTGGGGCACGGCGAGGACGACCGCGTCGGCTTGCAGGGTCGCGCCGGGAACCTGAACGCTCCAGTTCCCGTTTTCGTTGGTAGAGACGGAGGTGACGCGTGTACGGACCTCGGTACGCACGCCCGCGGAGTCGAGCGCCTTGCGGGCCAGCCGGTCGTGCAGTTCGCCCAGCGGGACGCGGGCCCAGCCGATGTCGGCCGCGCCCGGGTCGGACAGCAGACCGGTCTTGAACACCATCGCGGCGAGCCCCAGCGAGGCGTCGCCCGCGACCGCGTTGAGGGTGGCGACCCCGACCAGGTCCCACAACGCCTCGAGAGCGCGCGCCGACTGGCCGTGCGCGGCCAGCCAGCTGCCGAAGTCCTGCGAGTCCAGGGCCGGATCGGCGAGGTCCAGCCCTTTCAGCGCGAGCGCGGCCCGCCCGACCGCCGCGCGCTCGGCGAGCGAGAGGTGCGGATAGGCGGCCAGGCTGCGCCCCAGGTGGAGGGGGACGGGCAGCGGGTCACGCCGCAGGCGGCCGAGCCGCCGCCCCTCGGGCTTGGCGACGTCGACGACGGGCACGTCCAGGCGGTCCTGCAGCGGGGCCAGCGCCGCGCCCTCGATCCGGTCGAGGAACCAGCGGTAGGCGGTGCAGCAACGCAGGTACACGTGCTGGCCGTTGTCGACGGTCAACTCGCCGCGCTGGAAGGAGAAGGCGAGGCCGCCCAGCCTGGGCCTGCCTTCGAGCAGGGTGACCTGGACGCCCGCGTCGGCGAGCGCGAGCGCCGCGGTGATGCCGGCGAGACCGCCGCCGACCACCACAGCGCTGCGGCCTGCCACCTGCGGCGTACCGGCGTGCGCCGGTGCGGGGCGTGAGCCGTCGCTCATCGTGCGTCCTTCCGTGCGTGCCGAGCGTGCTGGTTGAACGGTGCACGCCGGGCCGTCGCAGTCAGGGACGCCACGCCGCAGCGGAGGGTTGCCTGCCGCGCGCAGACCCGCTCGGACACGTCCATCAGGCGCGCCTCCTGACGGAACGGGGAGAGACATGGCGCGAGACATGCCGGGTGTCGAGGCCGGACAGGCCACGCACGGCGACATACGCCTTCTCGTGTCCGGGCAGCGAGACCCGGCCGCGCAGCACGGCCTCCGGTTCGCGCTCGATGCGTTCCAGCAGACGCCGGTAGATGCCGGCCATGGCGGCCACGCAAGCGCCGCTGCGCCGGTCGAGCATGGGAAGCAGCCGGTAGCCCTCGGCGAAGAGGGCGCGCGCCCGTCGCACCTCGAAGTGCACGAGGCCCGCGAAGTCGGAGCCCTCGGGAGGGGTCGGCCCATGGAACCCGGCCGAGCAGCCGAACTTGGCGAGGTCGTCGGCGGGCAGATAGACACGGCCGCCCTGGGCGTCCTCGCGGACGTCCCGGAGGATGTTGGTGAGCTGCAGCGCGAGACCGAGCGTGTCGGCGTACTCGGGTGCACGCTCGGCGCCGTACACCCCTGGTTCGGTACCGAACACGCCGAGCGAGAGGCGTCCGATGGCACCGGCGACACACCGGCAGTAGACCTTCAGGTCGTCCCAGGTCTCGTAGGTCTCCCCGCGTGCGTCCATCTGGACACCGTCGATCAGCTCGTCCAGGCCACCGAGCGGGATCGGGAAGGCGCGCGCGGCGTGCGTGAGGGCGACGGCCACCGGGTCGGTGTCGTCCTCCTCGACCTCGCCCTCGCGGATCCGGGCGAGCAGCGCACGGGTGTCCGCCAGCCGCGCCAGCTTGACCTCGTCGGCCAGGTCACCGTCGCCGATGTCGTCCACGCGCCGGGAGAACGCGTACAGCGCCGACATGGCGCGGCGCTTGGCCGACGGCAGCAACCGGATGCCGTAGGCGAAGTTACGGGCCTGCTGCCCGGTGACGGCCTCGCAGTAGCTGTAGGCGGCGAGTACCGGTGCGGACACGTGCGGCGGAGAATCCACGGTCCGGATCACCCCTCTCCTCGCAGGATCACGCCCGCCTCACGCAGCAACTGGACCTTGCCGGGTCTGGGCGGGCCGGGAAGTACGTCGTACTCGGCGGCGGCGATCGCCCGGATCGCCGCCCTCCCCCCCGCCACGAACCCCGCGAGCAGCAGTTTCAACCTGCCGTGGACGCTACCCACCAGGGGGGCGCCTTCATTCAGCAGATCGCGGGCGCGTTGCCCCTCGTATGCAACCAGGGCGCGCACCGATGCGCCCGCGGTTTTCGCGGAGAGATCCGTTTCCTGGACGTGGAAGCGCTTCATGTCCTCGACGGGCAGATAGATGCGGTCGCGGCCGAGGTCCTCGGCGACGTCCTGGAGGTGTTCCACGATCTGCAGGGCGGTGCAGATCGCGTCGGACAGCCGGATCCGCTCGGGGGTCGAGGTGCCGGTGACGGCGAGGACGAGGCGGCCGACGGGGTTGGCGGACAGTTCACAGTAGGCGAGGAGGTCGTCGTAGGTCTCGTACCGGGTGACGAGCTGGTCCTGGCGGTTGGCGGCGATCAGGGCGAGGAACGGCTCGGGGATGAGGGAGTGGCGCCGGACGGTGGGCTGCAGGCGGCGCAGCAGAGGGTGACGTGGGGTGCCGTCGAACACGCGGCGCAGGTCTGCCTCGAAGGCGTCGAGGAGGATGAGGCGGTCGTCGGCCTCGGCCGGCGACACGCCGAGCAGACGGGCGTCGGCCCCGCCGGGGGCGAGGTCGCCGTCGCCGATGTCGTCCACGAGGCGGGCGAAGCCGTAGACGGCCGTCAGATCGTCGCGCCATGCTCTGGGGAGGAAGAACGGGGCCACGGGGAAGTTCTCGCTCGCGGCCTTGTCCAGTGTGGCGCGTTCCAGGTCCGGCGCCGGGTCGGCGGCCGTCATCGGGCGCTGCCCGGGGCGGGGACGGCACATGCTGCGTTGAGCTGGGGAGTTTCCGTAGCCATTGCCGTCGTCACATCTCCCGTTCTACACTGCCGACCCAATACACACTATTTCGGACACGCCGCCCGGTAATGCGCGAGGCCGCCCTGACGGAGGATGTCGCGCATTATCGCCCCACTTGCCGCTTTCCGGGACCGGTCCAGCTTACGTTGTACAACGCAGCAAGGATCGTCGGGGTGTCCCGCACATCACAAGAACACACCGATTGGCCTCAAGATTCCTCGTGCCAGCCGGAGTTGACGTTTCCTTTGCAGACGCGGGGCCCCGCCGGAACGGTTTCCGACGGGGCCCTGGCCGAAATGGGCTACTTGCCCGTGAACTTCTCGTATTCCTTCAGGACCTCTTCGGTCGGTCCGTCCATGCGCAGCTCGCCGCGTTCCAGCCACAGCACGCGGTTGCAGGTGTCGCGGATCGACTTGTTGTTGTGACTGACCAGAAAAACCGTTCCCGCCTCCTTGCGCAGTTCCCGGATGCGCTCCTCCGAGCGCTTCTGGAACTTGCGGTCACCGGTGGCCAGCGCCTCGTCGATCATGAGGACGTCGTGGTCCTTGGCGGCGGCGATGGAGAACCGCAGGCGGGCCGCCATGCCGGAGGAGTACGTACGCATCGGCAGGGTGATGAAGTCGCCCTTCTCGTTGATGCCCGAGAAGTCGACGATGTCCTCGTAGCGCTCCTTGATCTGCTCCCGCGACATGCCCATGGCGAGGCCGCCCAGGATGACGTTCCGCTCGCCGGTGAGATCGTTCATCAGAGCCGCGTTGACGCCCAGCAGGGACGGCTGGCCGTCGGTGTAGACCCTGCCCTTCTCCGCGGGCAGCAGGCCGGCGATGGCGCGCAGCAGGGTGGACTTGCCGGAGCCGTTGGAGCCGATCAGGCCGATGGCCTCGCCTCGGTAGGCCACGAAGGAGACGCCGCGCACGGCGTGCACCTTGCGCACCCCGCGCTCCTCGCCCCGCTTCAGGATCCGGCTGAGGGCGGCCGTCGCGCTGCCCTTGCCGCTCTTGGCGCCGTTGACCCGGTAGACGATGTGCAGCTCGTCCGCGATGACCGTCGGGCGTCGGTCCTGGTTGTTCTGCTCAGCCACGGCCGTACCGCTCCTCCGCCTTCCAGAAGTACACGAAGCCGCCCACGGCGAAGAGCGCGGCCCAGCCGCCCGCCGCGGCCCAGACGTGGTCGGGCAGGTTCTCGGACCCGTAGCCGTCGATCAGGGCGAAGCGCATCAGGTCCATGTAGATGGCGGCCGGGTTCCACTGGAGAACCGTCGCGATCCAGTGCGGCTTGTCCTGCAGCATGATCGGGATGGAGAACATCACGCCGGACGCGTACATCCACGTACGCATCACGAACGGCATGAGTTGGGCCAGGTCCGGGGTCTTCGCACCCGCACGCGCCATGATCAGGGCGAGCCCGGTGTTGAACAGGAACTGCAGGACCAGCACCGGCACGATCAGCAGCCAGGACGGGCTCGGGTAGCTGCCGAAGCCGATCGCCACGAGGAACAGCACGACCATCGAGAACAGCAGCTGCTGGAGCTGCTGGAGCGAGAAGGAGACCGGCAGGGCGGCGCGCGGGAAGTGCAGGGCGCGCACCAGGCCGAGGTTGCCGGAGATCGCGCGGACGCCCGACATCACCGAACTCTGCGTGAAGGTGAACACGAACACGCCGGTGACCAGGAACGGGATGTACACCTCCCGGGACATTCCGCGGTTGGCGTGCAGGATCAACCCGAAGATGAAGAAGTACACGGCCGCGTTCAGCAGCGGCGTGGCCACCTGCCAGAGCTGGCCGAGCTTGGCCTGGCTGTACTGGGCCGTCAGCTTCGCCTGGGAGAAGGCGAGGATGAAGTGACGCCGGCCCCACAGCTGGCGGACGTACTCCACGAGCGAGGGCCTGGCACCGCTCACGGAGAGCCCGTACTTGGCGGCCAGCTCGGCCGCCGTCAGTCCCTCGTCGGGCGACGGGGCCGCGGTCACCGCGACCGCGCCGTCGTGCGTGGTCTCACTCACAGGTGGAAACTTTCGTCTTCGGGTTCGCGTTCGAGTTCGTCGTCCGGTGCGTCCGTCTCCGGGCGCACCGGCCCCTCAGGGACGAGCTTGTCAGATGACCGGGGGACGGCCCAGTCGGGTGAGTCGCCACACCGTACGCCAGCGCATGGGGCGGCGGGGCCCGCAGGGGGTGGACCAGCCCTCCTTGAAGCCGCCGAACCAGGCCCTGAGCGCCGGCCGCGAGGGACGGCGGAGCAGGGTGAGCAGCATCCAGACCCCGAGGTAGACCGGGACCAGGAGGGCGGGGAGGTTGCGACGGGCGAGCCAGACGCGGTTGCGGGCGACCATGCGGTGATAGACCGCGTGCCGCGACGGCGCGGTCGTGGGGTGGTACAGCACCATGTCGGACCGGTAGTCGATCATCCAGCCCGCGTCGAGGGCCCGCCATGCCAGGTCGGTTTCCTCGTGGGCGTAGAAGAATGCGTCGGGAAGGCCGCCGACTTCCGCGAAGACGCGGGTGCGGACCGCGTTGGCGCCGCCGAGGAAGGTGGTGACCCGGGAGGAACGCAGCGGGTCGGAGGCGCGCAGCCGGGGCACGTGGCGGCGCTGGGTCTCGCCGGTCTCGGGGTCGGCGATGCGGAAGCTGATGATGCCGAGCCGGGGGTCCGCGGCGAAGGCCGCACGGCACAGCTCGGCGGTGTCGTGGCGGGCGAGCAGACCGTCGTCGTCCAGGAAGAGCAGGATGTCGACATCGCGGCCGCTGGGGCCGAAGGCCTCTATGCCGACGTTGCGGCCGCCCGGGATGCCCAGGTTCTCGGGCAGTTCCATGGTCCGTACGCCGTCGGGGACGTCCGGGACGGGCGAGCCGTTGCCGACGACGACCACCTCGACCGGGTCGCCGTCCTGCTTGGCGACGGAGTCGAGCAGGGCCCGCAGCTCCTCGGGCCGGTTGCCCATGGTGATGATGACGGCGCCGACCTTCATGCCGCTCACCGCAGCCTGCTCGACGCCAGGATGGACACCAGGTGCAGCAGGGTCTGCAGCAGCGCGATGCCGGCGAGGACGGCCGTACCGAGCCGGGTGAAGAACAGGTCGCCGCGGGCCTGGTCCGCGATCGCGAGGACCACGATCAGCAGCGAGGCCTCGATACCGAGGATCAGCCGGTGGAACTTCAGTGCCGAAGCGGCCCGGCGGGCCAGCGCCATGCCGGAGGATCGCGGCTCGGAGGCCGCCTCCTGCACCGGAGGCTTGCCCGCCTGGTGCCGGGCGACGCCGACGAGGTCGGTCTCGGCCTTGATCAGGATGGCGCCGAGCGCGGCGAGGGTGCCGAGGAAGGCCCACAGCCAGTCGATACGGCCGCTGCCCCACAGGTCGGCGGCGCGCAGGCCGAGACCGACCAGCACGGCCGCGTCGGTGAGGTAGGCGCCGACGCGGTCCAGGTAGACCCCGCCGAGCGAGTACTGCTTCTTCCAGCGGGCGATCTCGCCGTCGACGCAGTCCAGCAGCAGGTACAGCTGGGTGGCGACCACGCCGAGCAGGGCGCCCGCGATCCCCGGTACCAGCAGGGCCGGGGCCGCGAGCACACCGCAGACGGTCATCAGGTACGTGAGCTGGTTGGGCGTCACCCTGGTGTTCACCAGGTAGCGGTCGATGCGCAGGGACACCTCGCGCATGTAGAGGCGTCCCGCCCAGTGCTCACCGCTGCGCCGGTCCTTCACCCCCGCGGGGTGGACGACCGGACGGAGTTCAGCTACCGATGGCCTTGACATAGTCGGCGTAGATGTCCTTGATCTGGTTCGTCTTGAGGTCGAGGTGTTCGAGGATCGTGTAGCGGCCGGGCCTGGTCTCCGGAGCGAACTCCACGGCGCGGACGAACTCGTCCACGGTGAAGCCGATCTCCTCCGGCAGCACCGGAAGTCCGTGCCGGCGCAGCACCTCGGCCATGTACGCCGACTCCTCGTGCGCTCCGCGCAGGTACATCGCGAAGGCGGCACCGAGCCCGCACTGCTCGCCGTGGGCGGCGGCGCGCTTGGGGTACAGCAGGTCGAAGGCGTGGTTGATCTCGTGGCAGGAACCCGAGGCGGGCCGGGAGTCGCCGGAGATCGACATCGCGACGCCGGTGAGGACCAGTGCCTCGGCGAGCACCTGGAGGAAGTCGTTGTCCCCGATGCCGCCGGGGTGCCGGAGCACCGCCTCGCCGGCCTGTCGGGCCATCGCGGCGGCCAGACCGTCGATCTGCTCTCCGTTGATGCGGTTCGCCAGCTCCCAGTCCGCGATCGCGTTGATGTTGGACACCGCGTCACCGATGCCGGCGCGCACGAAACGGGCCGGGGCCTCGCGGATCACGTCCAGGTCGATCACGGCCGCGATCGGGTTCGGCACGCCGTAGGAGCCCCGGCCCGCGTCGTTGTCGAGGGTGGCGACCGGTGAGCACAGGCCGTCGTGCGCGAGGTTCGTGGGTACGGCGACCAGGGGCAGGCCGATGCGCGCCGCGGCGAACTTGGCGCAGTCGATGATCTTGCCGCCGCCCAGGCCCACGACCGCGTCGTAGCGGCCGGACTGCATCTCGCCGGCCAGCCGGACCGCGTCGTCCAGGGTGCCGCCGCCCACCTCGTACCAGGTCGCCCCGGGCAGCGAGGGCGCGAGGCGCTCACGCAGCCTGGCG